>NZ_JAGSOH010000061.1 GCF_018139625.1 Actinospica acidithermotolerans
GGCGCGGGCTGCGGGTTCGGGGGCGCGCCATAACCCCCGGGCGATCCGTAGCCGCTCGGGGGTTGCTGGGGCTGTTGGGGCTGCTGGCCGTAGCCGCGCGAGCCGCCGCCTGCGCCGGCCGCGCCGTAGCCCCGTCCGCCGCCGCCCTGCCCCGAGGAGCGTGGATCGTCGCCGGATGAGTCGCCTCGCCCGTACTGGTATCCGCCCATCGTCGTGTCTGCTCCCTCGGCGCTCGGACACTCCTTTGCCGTCACCAGAAGACGGCTATCCGCAGGCTCGCGGTTGCCAGCAGGGTACGCGGCTTCCGTTGCGTAGGGGATTCAGGGTCGGCTTCTGCCCGGATTGGCGTTTCTTGGCGCAGATACGCCCGGAAGTGTCCGGAAATGGCGGAGAATCCGCACCGGCCGGAACGGGGGACTTGTCAGCGTGCTCCAGTCCGATCTATCGTGAGGATGTATCGAAGCGATACATCGTCGATGAGGTTTCCGGAAGGAGGGTACGGTGGCGAAGCGCTCCGGGGTGCTCGAGTTCGCCGTACTCGGTCTTCTGCACGAGGCTCCCATGCACGGCTACGAGCTGCGCAAGCGGCTCAACCTGGTGCTGGGATCGTTCCGTGCCTTCTCGTACGGCACGCTCTACCCCTGTCTGAAGGGTCTGGTCGCCTGCGGCTGGATCGTCGAGGACCGGCCGGTGGTCGAGCCGCGCGGGACGGAGACCAATCGCCGCTCGAAGATCGTCTACAAGCTGACCCCCGCCGGCGAGGCGCGCTTTCGCAGCCTGCTCGCCGACGCGGGACCCTCGGCCTGGGAGGACGAGAACTTCGGGGTGCACTTCGCCTTCTTCGGGCGCACCGACGCGGCCATCCGGCTCCGCATTCTGGAGGGCCGCCGCTCGCGCCTGGAAGAGAGGCTGGATTTGATCCGCCAGCAGGTCACCAAGACCAGGGAGCGGATCGACGGATACACGCTGGAGCTTCAGCGCCATGGTCTGGAATCGGTCGAACGCGAGGTGCGATGGCTCAACGAGCTCATCCAGACCGAGCACGACCAGCAGCAGGTGGGTCCGCCTGCGTCCTGACCGGTCGATTGGACCGCGCCAGTAGTCCGATCCATCCATTCCCTGTCCCCTGACGATCCGCGGGCGCGAAGCAGACCGCCTGCGCGAAGATCGACTGATTTGAAGGAGCATTCACCGCATGGGTTCGGTTCGCGTAGCCATCGTGGGCGTGGGTAACTGCGCCTCGTCTCTCGTGCAGGGCGTCGAGTACTACAAGGATGCCGACCCGTCCACCCGGGTCCCGGGTCTGATGCACGTCCAGTTCGGCGAGTACCACGTCCGCGACCTCGAGTTCGTCGCCGCGTTCGACGTCGACGCCAAGAAGGTCGGCCAGGATCTCGCGCACGCCATCAACGCGTCCGAGAACAACACCATCAAGATCGCCGACGTCGCCCCGACCGGCGTGACCGTGCAGCGCGGCCACACCCTCGACGGCCTCGGCAAGTACTACCAGCAGACCATCGAGGAGTCGACCGAGGTCGCCGTCGACGTCGTGCAGACGCTGAAGGACACCAAGGCCGACGTGCTGGTGTGCTACCTCCCGGTCGGTTCCGAGCAGGCCGCCAAGTTCTACGCCCAGTGCGCCATCGACGCCAAGGTCGCGTTCGTCAACGCGCTCCCGGTCTTCATCGCCGGCACCAAGGAGTGGGCCGACAAGTTCACCGAGGCGGGCGTCCCGATCGTCGGCGACGACATCAAGAGCCAGGTCGGCGCGACCATCACGCACCGCGTGCTGGCCAAGCTGTTCGAGGACCGCGGCGTCGTCCTGGACCGCACGATGCAGCTGAACGTCGGCGGCAACATGGACTTCATGAACATGCTCGAGCGCGAGCGCCTGGAGTCCAAGAAGATCTCCAAGACGCAGGCCGTGACCTCGCAGCTGCAGCACGACCTCGGCAAGGGCAACGTGCACATCGGCCCGTCGGACTACGTGTCCTGGCTGGACGACCGCAAGTGGGCCTACGTGCGCCTCGAGGGCCGCGCGTTCGGCGACGTCCCGCTGAACCTGGAGTACAAGCTCGAGGTGTGGGACTCCCCGAACTCCGCAGGCGTCATCATCGACGCCGTCCGCTGCGCCAAGATCGCGCTCGACCGCGGCATCGGCGGCCCGATCCTGTCGGCGTCCTCCTACTTCATGAAGTCCCCGCCGGTCCAGTACTTCGACGACGAGGCCCGCGACGCCGTCGAGAGCTTCATCAAGGGCGAGGTCGAGCGCTAGTCGCCCCGGGCAGGTTCCCAAGCCCGCCCGCGGGTGGTTCCTGAGCCCGGCCGCGGGTGGTACCTGAGCCCGCACCCGGGCAGGTTCCGAGTAAGCCCGCACCCGCTGGTATCGAGCATCGCGCCCCGGTTACGCTGGCCCCCATGTCACGCAAGGTGTTGTGGGGGATCGTGGCCGGGGCGCTGCTCGTCGCCGGCTACCTGTACTGGGTAAACGACGGCAAGCAGACCAACCTCGCCGTCGGCGACTGCGTCGCGGTCAGCTCCGCCAACCAGATCGCCCCGGTCAAGTGCTCCTCAGCCGCCGGCGTCTACCAGGTGCTCGCCAAGTTCCAGGGCAGCGACTCGAACCAGTGCGACACCGTCGCCGGCACCGAGAAGTCCTTCGTCCTCGACCAGCCCAGCACCAACGGCCTAGTCCTGTGCGCAGGCGCGGTGAAGTAGCGCGCGAAGCGGGTCACCAGTTCGGGCTGTGCGCAGATACCCGTTGGTCGTCAGGTGGGGGCCGTGAGCAGATACCCGTTAGCCGACGCAGAGGTCACGGAACGGAAGTGGTTTGCCCGGCGGCCTGCATCTCGTGAGAGACTTGCCGCAGCCAGGAGGGCTCGCCTAGTGGCCGATGGCGGCGGTCTTGAAAACCGCTAACAGGTAACCCCTGTTCGTGGGTTCGAATCCCACGCCCTCCGCTCCCAGCTTGAAAAAGACCAGGCCACGGCTGGTTCCGGTGAGTCCGGGACCGGCCGTGGTTGTCTCATGTGTAGACATGCTGGCGCATGGTTGCCCGTTGATCGCGACCCATGCGCGACCCAGAATTTCGGCGCATCAAGCCATGTACGTTCGCTTATGCTTAGTTGGCGTCATCCTGAGATCCGGCCGACTTAGAGTCGGCGGTCTCGGCGACCATCGCCCAGGCCCCTTGGTTTCGAATCCCCCGCCCTCCGCTTTGATCATATGAAGGCGCAGGCCGCCGAGCCGCAGGCGGCGGTGGGCTAGCAACCCGTGACGGCTACTGAGGCGGTCTGGACTGCGGAGCCGGAGGAGATGGCGATCTTCACCGTCTTGCCGCACCACGCGCTGAGGTCGATGCGCTGGGTCAGGTCCGGGTACGTGGTCAGGCCGGATTCGTCGATCGGCTCTTGGGACGCCAGTTCCGTTGGCACGGTGCCGTCGACGGTGATTTCGATGTAGACGTCTTCGGTGCTCGTCGCGGTGACGGAGTAGGTGAGGTAGACCTCGGGCGGGCTGCCGGCTTGGTAGTCGGTGTTCGTGAGCTGGATCGCGGTTACGCGGGCGGTGCTTGGCGCCGTTGTGGCGGTGGCGCTTGGGGACGACGTGGCGGTGGCCGGGTCGGCTGTTGTCGTGGGGGTTGCTGAGTTGGATGACGAAGTGGTGGGTGACGAGGCGGGGGTTGTCGCCGTGTCGGCGGGGGCTGCGGTGGTGGAGGCGGCGGCTACCGGTTGGGCGCCGCCGCTGTTGCTGAAGACGTGAGGGACTAGGACTACGAGGGCGATGAGTACGGCGCAGCCGCCGATGGCGAAGGCCACTAGGCGGGCTTGCCTGGAGCCTAGGCTCGCCAGGGATGCGCGGGCGTCGCGCTGCGGTAGTGCGTCGGATTCGCCGGGGCCGGGGGCTAGCGCGATCACCGCGTCCTCGCGCAGGCGGGCTAGTTCGGCGATCTGCTCCGGGGTCCAGTCGGCGCGGGCCTTGAGGCAGTACGCGGCGAGGCTGACGACCGACTGGAAGCCCCAGCTTGCGGCGTCCTGCTCGTCGTCGCGGGCGAGTGCGGCCCGGAGGTCGCCGCCCAACTGACGGAGCGTGTCGGCGTCCTGCGCCGCTCCGGCCGCACCGGCCCTGCCGCGCCACTCGGCTCGGCGTGCCAGGTCTCTCAGTGCCCTGCGTGACGCGTCGTCCACCGGACAATCATCGGGCATGGGGCGGTGATTGCGCATGCGGCGGGCCGGTTACGCGGCAATAGTGCGGATTACCTTGCTAGTGCTAGTGCTCCTGCTAGTGCTACTGCCGCAGCCGCAGCCGCAGCCGCAGCCGCAGCCGTTGTCGCGGGTGCGGGTGCGGGTGCGGTGCGAGTGCGGGGGCGACGAGGCGACGAGGCGACGGACGGGCCGGGCGGATTCGCTTCCGCCCGGCCGCTCGTCCTCCGTGGAGAGCGTTACTGCAGCGGGCTGATCCGGACCGCCGTGCCGTAGGCGCAGATCTCGGTCCAGACGTCGCCCATCTCGGAGGTGTCGAAGCGCATCGCGACGACGGCGTTGGCGCCCCGCGACTGGGCCTCGCCGATCATCCGGCCCATCACCTCGTTGCGGCTGTCCACCAGGGCCTTGGTCATGCCCTTGAGCTCGCCGCCGAACATCGACTTCAGGCCGGCTCCCATCTGGCTGAAGGCGTTGCGCGAGCGCACCGTGAGGCCGAAGACCTCGCCGAACACCTGGTCGATCCGGTATCCCGGCACGTCGTTCGTCGTGACGACCAGGAACTGGGGGCCGGTCCAGCCGGAGGCATCGTGGGTCATGAAACATCCCCGCTCTCGAGATTGTCGACTGAAGTTCGCAAGCATTTTCCACCCGGGTCCGCTCCCGCGCACGGTTATCGGCGGGTGACTTGAGAGCATGGAGGTGTGGATCACCTGCCCCGCATCATCGCGCACCGCGGCGCCTCGACCGAGGCTCCGGAGCACACCTACGCCGCGTACGTGGCGGCCCTGGCGGCGGATGCGGACGGGCTCGAGTGCGACGTGCGGCTGACGGCCGACGGGCATCTGGTCTGTGTGCACGATCGCTCGGTGGACCGGGTCTCGAACGGGTCGGGGCGCGTCTCCTCGCTGGAGCTGGCGCGGCTCGAGGAGCTGGACTTCGGCTCATGGCACACGGCGACGGAGAGGGATAGGGGGACCGAGACGGACAGCGGCGCGAACCCGGCGGTCGAAGGTGCTCTCGACGGTGGGGCCTCGGTGTCGGCCGCAGCCCCGGCCTCGGCCGCAGCCCCGGTCCCGGCCCCCGCCGCAGCCGACACCGACACTGAAGCCCCGGATCGGGACGCCAGCCGGGTGCTGACCTTGCGCCGCCTGCTGGATCTGGTGGCGGCGCAGAACCGGCGGGTCGAGCTGGCGATCGAGGTGAAGCATCCGAGCCGGTACGCGGGGCAGGTGGAACGCAGCCTGGTGTCGGTGCTGGACGAGTACGGGTGGGCGTCGCGGAAGGCCGGGGAGGAGTCGCCGGTGCGGATCATGAGCTTCTCCAGCTCCGCGGTGCGCCGCGCCAACCGGCTGGCGCCGGGGGTGCGGACCGTGTTCCTGATGGAGCCGTTCGTCTACCGGGCGCGCGGCGGCGGGCTGCCGGCCGGGGTGCGGATCGCCGGGCCGTCCATCGAGATCCTGCGGACCCGGCCGGACTCGGTCGCGCGCTGGCACAAGGCCGGCTGCGAGGTGCACGTGTGGACCGTGGACGAACCGGACGATTTCGAGCTCTGCCTCTCGCTCGGGGTGGACGCGGTGATCACCAACCGTCCGCGGGCGATGCGTTCGGCACTGTCCGCGTTCGCCGAGTCACCCTCCGAGTAGGGCCTGTGTCACGACCGTGTATCAGCCG
The DNA here is from genome assembly GCF_018139625.1 of Actinospica acidithermotolerans. Lineage (GTDB taxonomy): Bacteria > Actinomycetota > Actinomycetes > Streptomycetales > Catenulisporaceae > Actinospica > Actinospica acidithermotolerans. The sequence continues at coordinate 5,877 of NZ_JAGSOH010000061.1, forward strand.
AATAACGAGATTCCGTTATTCGGGACGAGGTGTCCGCTCGGCCGACGATCGGACATTCGGAGGCTGACCCCGATGATTCGTCATATCACCTGCGCCGATCCCGCTTAGCAGACGAAGATTTCCGGCGAAAGGGGCGCGAGCGGTCAAGCGTGCGCCCCGCGTGCCCCGCCCGCGCGGGCCGCGCCGCCGTTTCCGGCTCCGGGGACGGGGGCATCGATTCCCTTGTGAACGCCTCGGCGGTCTTGCGAACCGCCGGCGAAATCATCAGCATCCGAATACGGAAGAGGGGTCGATGGGGGTGATCATGCCCGCGGTCAGAGTCGCGCCCACCACATACGAGGCCAACCTGCCGCACTCGTCCGTCAGCGTCCGCCAGGCGCGGGCGAGGCTCGCTCAGGATCTGAGCGAGCGCGACGTGCTGGGCACGGTGGTCGACGACGCCGTCTTGATACTGTCCGAATTCGTCACCAACTCGCTACGCCACGCGCGTGCACTCAACAGCGACACGATCAGGGTGTCCTGGAGCCTCTCGGGGGAAGGCGTGCTGCGCATCGAGGTCACCGACGGCGGCGGCACCACGCGCCCGGTGACCAAGCCCTACGCGATGTCCGTCTCGGCGCAGGCCGGGCGCGGACTTGAGATCGTCGACCGGCTGGCCGACCGCTGGGGTTCGCAGCGCGAGGAGAGCGGCGACGAGTACACGGTGTGGGCCGAGCTCGCGGTCCGCGCCCGGCACGCCGGCCGTCGCGGCCGTACCAGGAACAGCGCGCGGACCGGCCAGTCCGGCGGCGCCACCGTCACGGCGCTGCCCGCGCATCCGCAGTCGCAGCAGTCGGGCGGCGAGCGGCCGGGTTCCGGGCCGAACAGCTCGCGCGGGCCTTCGGCCCAGGTCATTCCGTTTCTGCCCAGCTTCCCCAACCACGCCTGAGCCGCGCGCGAAGCCCACTATCCTTGGCCGAGTCAATCAGCACGGCGACTCGGGACCAGGTGGACACATGGGCAGGAAGCAGCGTTCGGCAACGCGTCCGCGGCAACTCGCGGACGGCGAGTCCATCCCCGTGGTCGGCGGCCGCGAACCGTGCCCCTGCGGCTCGGGCCGCCGCTACAAGGCGTGCCACGGCCGTGACCAGGCCGACGTGGTGCCGCTCAACCCGCGCCCGTTCGCGGATTTCACCGCCGAACTCGATCTGATCGCGCTGCACACGTTCGTGCCCTCGGCCACCGCGCCGCTCACGCTCCTGGGCGACCAGAGCGCGTCGGCGACGCTCGCCACCGTGCTTCCGCTCGCTGCGCCGGCGCTGCGCCGGACGAGTGGCGAGGTGATCGTCGCGGCGCAGACCCTCAACAGTTCGGGCGACCCGAGCCGCGATCTCGCGCACTCGCTGGAGCGCGCGCTGCGGGCCGAGCCCGGCGAGACCCTGGCGTACGACGAGCCGACGGCCGACACGACGCCGCTTTCCGAGCTCGTCGATCCCAAGGCGGCACTCGACCTCACCCTGCACGACACCTTCGAATACTGGTTCGGGCCTGACGGCCAGGGCGCGGCGGACCAGGCGATCTCGCTGGAGCGGGCCAACGCGGCGATCGAGCCGACGATCAGGCTCGGCTCGGTCGAGTCCGCTTACTGGGTGCGCCGTTCCACGGACCGCTGCCACCTGCGCTGGGTGATGCCGCAGGACGAGGACCCGCTGCTCGACGCGCTGGCCCGGCTGCACGCGGCCGACGCGCTGCGGCTCGGCGAGGGCAGCAAGTACGCGGGCTCGCTGCGCGCCTGCGGCCGGCTGATCGTGGTGTGGGACCTCGCGGTGGACCTGCCGGGCGAGCACTGGGAGCAGCCCGCCGCGCTGCTCGCCGACCGGCTCGGCAACGCGCTGGCCGCGGCCGCGCCGCTCTCCTCCGCGGAGCGCCGCTCCCGCTCCGGACTCACCAACCGCCAGTTGACCCTGCGCTAGCCGGCGTGTCCTCGTCGCCGCAGGTGGGACGCAGGTAGCCGTCGAGGATCAGCACGAGCTCCGACCGCAGGCGGTCCCGGGGAACCGGGCCGCTTGCGGAGGCGGAGACGATGAAGGACTGGACCGTCAGCACGATCGCGTGCGCCTGCACGGCGACCGAGCCGCGCCGGATCGAGCCGTCCTGGTGCCCGGCGTTGAGCCGGTGCGCGAGCAGGTCGATGGCGATCTGCTGGGTCGAGCCGAACTTGTTGAACAGGTACGGCGTGAGGATCTCCGGCTCGGCGTCGAGGACCTGCGTCATCAGCGGGTCCTCCTGGAACGCCTCGACGCAGGCGACCACCGTCTCGACGAGCCGCTGCCGCGCCGGGCGCGGGTCCGGCGCAGCGCCCGGGGGGACCTGCGTGTGCTCGCGCAGGATGCGGGCGAACTCACGCCCGAGCAGCTCGCTGATCAGGGAGCCGACGTCGCTGTAGCGCCGGTAGAGGGTCATCCGGCTCACGCCGGCGCGCCTGGCGATGTCGTTGAAGGTGGTCTCGTGCACGCCCGCCGCGAGCACGCAGGCGCGTGCCGCGTTCAGGATCTGCCGGTCGCCTACAGTGCTCACCGGACCAATGTACGCAAGAAGCTACTGCTTGGTAACTACCTTGGGGTGAAGTATCGGTGCGCCTCAGCTGGACGGTGTACCGCTGGAGTTGACCCCGGTCGCACCGGTCGTACTCGCGCCGCTGTCGCCGGCCGACGGGCTCGGCGTCGCGGAGCTGCCGGAGGAGGTTCCGGCGGAGCCAGCGGTCGGGGTGACCGAGCCGGAGTCCGCGCGCAGCACGCCGTCGGCGACCGGCGCGTTCACCGGGACGACCTCGGCGATCGCGTCGAACGAGCCCTTGCCCGCGGACAGCGTCAGCGCGTCGGTGGTGCAGGAGCCGCTCGCGTCGTGCGCGACCACGGTGCAGGTCATGTCCGTCGGCGTGCCGTCGGCGCGGGTGAGGTTGACCGCGACGGTCAGCGGCTTGGCGCTCGAGTTGTCCACGAAGACCGTGCCGGTGACGCTGCCGGCGTTGTCGTCGACGCAGACCTGGGCGGTGACCTGGCCGCTGAAGCCGGTCTGCGTGCTGCCGCAGTACTCGGGCAGCAGGGCGGTCGCGGTCGCCGGCGAGCCGGTGGCCGGGGTGCCGGTGACGCTCGGCGACTTCGAGGTATGCGACGGGGTCGCCTGGGCGGCCGCGATCGGAAGGACGACGACGCCCACGATCGTCGCGGCGAGCGCGACGGTACGCACGTGGCCGGGGCGCAGGGAGGTGGTCGAGGTGCGGTTGTCGTTCGTGCCCTGCATCAGGGTGGCCCTCCCGGCGGCCGTGGGGTGAGTCTGAGGACGCCGAGTGGATCAACACCCTGGGATGGGCGGTTCGCTACTCGATGTCGGGAGCATGCTAGTCCTATCGAACGGTGAAGCGATACCCGGTTCATTCGTTTGGGCGCGTCGTTCACCGAATCGCGACAAGACTATGACCTTAGACTTGCCGCACCATGACTAACGCAGCAGAGACGGCAGTAATCATCCCGGCGTACCGCGAGGCGGAGCGGATCGGCGCGACGGTCGACGGCGCCCGCTCGCTGCCCGGGGTGGACCTCGTCGTCGTGGTCGACGACGGCTCGGCGGACGAGGGGCGCACGGCCCGGATCGCCAGGGAGCACGGGGCGATCGTGGTCGGCCACGGGCGCAACCGCGGCAAGGGCGCGGCGATGGAGACCGGCGCCGCGGCGGTCGCGGCGATCGAGGCCAGGGAGCGCGCCGAGCGTCCCAGAATGCTGCTTTTCCTCGACGCGGACCTCGAGCGGACGGCGGCGAACGCGGCGCCGCTGATCGAGCCGGTTCGGTCCGGCGAGGCCGGGATGACGATCGCGATCCTGCCGCCGCAGCGCTCGGCCGGGGGCGGGCACGGCTTCGTGGTGAGGCTGGCGAAGGACGGCATCCGGCGGGCCGTCGGATTCGAGGCCACCCAACCGCTTTCCGGGCAGCGCTGCCTGAGCCGGGAGGTGTTCGACGCGGCGCTCCCGCTGGCGCACGGCTTCGGCGCGGAGACCGGGCTGACCATCGACGTGCTGCGCAACGGCGTCCGGGTGCGCGAGGTCGAGGCCGACTTCCAGCACCGGGTCACCGGCACCGACTTCGCGGCGCAGGTGCACCGGGGCAGGCAGTACCGCGACGTGGCGCTGGCGCTCGGGCTGCGCAGCGTTCCGGCGAACCTGCGGCCGCAGACCTGGCGCGGCAGGTAGCCGGCGCGGGAATCCCGTCAGAGACTCACGCCACGAAGGCGTCCGTGCCGCTCGGGTTGATCATCGGCCGGCCCGCGGCGGCCCAGGCGAGCATGCCGCCGGCCACGTTCACCGTCTCCCGGCCCTGCGCGTTCAGGTAGCCGACGACCTGCGCGGAACGACCGCCCACCTTGCAGATCACGTAGACCTCGCGATCCGCCGGAACCTCGTCGAGCCGGGCCATCAGCTCGCTCATCGGCAGGTGCACCGCCTCCGGCGCGTGCCCGCACTCCCACTCGTCAGCCTCGCGCACGTCGAGCAGGTAGCCGTCGGCCGGAAGCTGCTCCACCTCGACCGTCGGAATGGCCGGACCGCGATTGAACATTCGGGCGCTCCTTCGAATGCATTACCGATCTACCCACCCTACCGGGTAAGTTTTGCCCTGTGATCGACCTCCGTGTACTGCGCGAAGACCCGGACCGTGCCCGCGCCTCCCAGCGCGCCCGCGGCGAAGACCCCGGCCTGGTTGACCAGGTGCTGGCCGCGGACGAGCTGCGTCGATCGTCCGCGACCCGCTTCGACGAGCTGCGCTCCGAGCAGAAGGGCCTCGGCAAGCTCGTGGCCAAGGCGAGCGGCGAGGAGAAGCAGCAGCTGCTCGCGCGGACCAAGGAGCTGGCCGACGAGGTGAAGGCGGCCGACGCGGCGCAGAGCGAGGCCGCGGAACGGGCCAGGGCGCTGCTGCTGCAGCTGTCCAACCTGCTCGAACCGGGCGTTCCCGAGGGCGGCGAGGACGACTTCGTGCTGCTGGAGACGCACGGGACCCCGCGCGACTTCGCGGCCGAGGGCTTCGAGCCGCGCGACCACGTGGAGATCGGCAAGATCCTCGGCGCGATCGACCTGGAGCGCGGCGCGAAGGTCGGCGGCGCCCGGCAGTACTACCTCACCGGCGTCGGAGCGCTGCTGGAGCTGGCGCTGGCGAACATGGCGATGGCCCAGGCCGTGCGCTACGGCTTCACGCCGATGATCACGCCGTCCCTGGTGAAGCCCGAGGCCATGCAGGGCACCGGCTTCCTGGCCCAGGCCGCCGAGAACGTCTACCACCTCGCCGACGACGACCTCTACCTGGTGGGCACCTCCGAGGTGCCGCTCGCCGCGTACCACATGGACGAGATTCTGCCGGCCGAGAAGCTTCCGCTGCGGTACGCGGGCTACTCCTCCTGCTACCGGCGCGAGGCCGGCTCGTACGGCAAGGACACCCGCGGCATCATCCGGGTGCACCAGTTCGAGAAGGTCGAGATGTTCTCCTTCTGCGCCCCGGAGGACGCGGCCGCCGAGCACCAGCGCCTGCTGGCCTGGGAGAAGGAGTTCCTGACCGCGCTCGAGCTGCCGTTCCGGGTGATCGACGTGGCCTCCGGCGACCTCGGCTCCTCGGCGGCGCGCAAGTTCGACTGCGAGGCCTGGATCCCGACCCAGGGCAAGTACCGCGAGCTGACCTCGACCTCCAACTGCACCGAGTTCCAGGCCCGGCGGCTCTCGGTCCGGCTGCGCGACGCGGACGGCGTGCGCCCCCTGGCCACGCTCAACGGCACGCTCTGCGCGATGACCAGGAACATCGTGGCCGTGCTGGAGAACCACCAGCAGGCCGACGGCTCGGTCCGGGTGCCGGAAGCACTCCGGCCGTTCCTCGGCAAGGACGTGTTGGAGCCGGTCGCGAGGTAGTACCGCCCGGGAAGGACCCTAGCGGCTCTGACCAGCGCATGGATCAGGTCAAGAGGAAGTCCGCGAAAAGTCCGTTCCAGGTCCGGTCCAGGGGCGCGCGAGTGGGGTCGGTGGCGTACGCGGGCGCGTACCCTCAGCCCCATGGCGCGCCCCTCTGCTATGGCCGCGCTGCTTCAGCGGTATTCGATCACTGAAGTAAACGCTATGCGGCCTCTCACGGAAGGCCTGCTCAACCGGGCCTATGTCATCGAAACCCCGACCGGGAAGTTCTTCCTGAAGGACTACCTCAACCAGACGCCGGACCTGATCCGGACCCAGCACACCGTCACCCGCGAGCTGCACGCGGCCGGATTGCCGGTCTCCGCGCCGCTCGCCGACGGGGAGGGCCTGACCCTCCATCAGCAAGGCGAGCACCTGCTCGCCCTCTACCCCTGGGTGGAAGGCCACCACAGGCGCGGATCGCAGCTCGATCCCGAGGACTGCCGCGAACTCGGCGCAACCCTGGGCAGGCTGCACACCGCGCTGGACCGGCTCTACAGAGCAATCCCGCAACCGCTGTTCCTGCCCTGCGACTCCGTCGCGAAGGCGGCCGGCACGGCGCACCGCCTGCTGGACGCCATCGGGCAACTCGACGAGTCGGAGCGCGAGGGCGTGGACGAACTCGCCGAGTTCCGACTCCACGAACGGCTGGGACTGCTGCGCGATCTCGCCGAGCGCCGCCCCGGACCCGAGGTGACGCTCACCGTCGGCCCGGTGCACGGCGACTTCCACGACCTGAACATCATGTACGACGAGCGCGGGTTGTGCTCGGTGGTCGACTGGGACCGCCTCGAGCTCGCGCCCTGCCTGGAGGAGCTGATCCGTTCTGCGCTGATCATATTCGTCGAGTTCGGCCGCCTCGACCTGGAACTGGTGCGCGAATACGTGCACGGGTACCTGGACGAGCGGCCCTGGCTCGTCGCCGAACTGCCCGCCGCGCTGCACCGGCTGTGGTGGGAGCGGCTGACCGATTTCTGGATGCTCACCTGGCGCTACGAGCTGCTCGACCGGCGGCCCAGCGTCCAGTTCGCCGACCAGTCGGCGCTGATCGTCTGGTGGACCCACCACTACGACAAGGTCCTCCACGTGCTCACCTGAGCGTGAGCCGCCCCACCTCGGTGAAAACCCAGCGGGGACGCGACCGTGCACGACGGTCGCGTCCCCGCACGATTTCTCCCCGCGGCTACAGGTACTGCCCGGCCGAGGGCGGCTGGCCCGGGTAATGCTGCTCGAGCCCCTGGTCGCCGACGCCCGGCGGCAGCGCGCGGCGGATCTGCTCCAGCTGCGCCCGCGCGGCCATCTGCTGCGCGAACAGCGCGGTCTGGATGCCGTGGAACAGGCCCTCGAGCCAGCCCACCAGCTGCGCCTGCGCGATCCGCAGCTCGGCCTCGCTCGGCACCTCGTCCTCGGCGAAGGGCAGCGAGAGCCGCTCCAGCTCGCTGATCAGCTCGGGCGCGAGGCCCTTCTCCAGCTCGGCGATCGACGAGCGGTGGATCTCGGCGAGCCGGGCCCGGCTCGCCTCGTCCAGCGGCGCCGCGCGCACCTCCTCGAGCAGCTGCTTGATCATCGAGCCGATCCGCATCACCTTCGCGGGCTGCTCGACCATCTCGGCGACGCTGGTCGGGTCCTCGCCCTCGATCTGCGGCTCGTGCTCGAGCTCCTGGTCGTCCGGCCGCCCGTCCGGACCGACGACGATGACGTTCTCGCCCCGATAAGGCGACGGGGGTTGCGTGTTCGCATTCAGTTCGGGCATGGCACCATCCTTTCCCACTTGAGGGTCACTGCGCGACCAGAATGACCTTGCCGACGTGCTCCGAGGCCTCGACCGCGCGATGCGCGTCGGCTGCCTGCGGCATCGGCACCCTCCGGTCCACGACGACCCGGAACGCTCCCGAGGCGACCAGCGGCCACACGTGCTCGCGCACCGAGGCCACGATCGCCGCCTTCTGCGCGAGCGGCCGGCTGCGCAGCGCGGTCCCGATCACCGCTCCGCGCTTGTACATCAGCTGGGCGAGGTCCAGCTCGGCGCGGGCGCCGCCCTGCAGGCCGATGATGACCAGGCGGCCGCTGTCGGCGAGCGCGTCGACGTTGCGCGCCAGGTACTTCGCGCCGATGTTGTCCAGGATCACGTCCGCGCCGCGGCCGTCGGTCAGCTCGCGGACCCGCTCGACGAAGTCCTCGTCCTTGTAGTCGATCGCCGCGTCCGCGCCGAGCTCGACGCAGCGCTCCGCCTTCTTCTTCGACCCGACGGTGACCAGCACCTTCGCGCCGACGGACTTGGCCAGCTGGATCGCCGTGGTGCCGATGCCGCTCGCGCCGCCGTGCACCAGCAGCGTCTCGCCGGGCTGCAGGTTCGCGGTCAGGAACACGTTCGACCAGACGGTGCACACGGTCTCCGGCAGCCCTGCCGCCTCGACCAGGTCCACGCCCTTGGGCACCGGCAGCAGCTGCCCGGCCGGCGCCGCGACCTTCTGCGCGTATCCGCCGCCGGTCAGCAGCGCGCACACCTCGTCGCCCACGGCCCAGCCGGAGACGCCGGCGCCGAGCGCCGCGATCCGGCCCGAGCACTCCAGGCCGGGGATCTCGCTGGCGCCGGCCGGCGGGGCGTAGAAGCCCTGCCGCTGCATCAGGTCGGCCCGGTTGACCGCCGCAGCGGCCACCTCGATCAGCACCTCGCCGTCCCTGACCTGCGGATCCGGTACCTCGGACCAGGTGAGCACGTCGGGGCCGCCCGGCTCACTGATTTCGATCGCCTTCATCGCTCCAGCCTAAGCCCCGCCGCCGTGCCGGGGCGGCCGGGGCCCGGCGCCCCCGGCGGCGGGGCCGGCCTACTGCTCGTCCTTCGGCGCCCGCGCCCGGGCCGCCGCGCCGAGGTCCTCCACGAGGGCGGCGAGGCGGTCGAGACCGCCCTCGGCGCCGAGCGCGTAGCCGGCCAGGAACGTCGTGAGCGGCGCGGCCGGGCGGGCCACGCCGTGCGCCGCCTCGCGGGCCAGGTCCAGCACCAGCTTCTGCTGGTCAGTGCTCAGATTCAGCTCGGGGCGGCCGGTGGTCGCCGCCACCTCCGTCAACCAGTCTTCGAACATGGGCCACATCCTCCCAGGTGTCGCAGTCGAACGCCCCGCCCGCCACGTCGGGCACGCGGGCGAGATCGAAGCCTGCCAGCAGCCGCTTGAGCGAGGCCCCGGCGCCGCCGCCGCGCTCGCCCGCGAGCCGGTCCAGCGCGGCTGTCAGGGAGCTGCGGCGGTAGCAGGCGGCCAGCCACTGGTCCTTGCCCGCCCGGTCCGCCAGCACGGCGCCGTCGCGGCCGGCGGCGGCCGTCCACAGGCTGTGCACGACGTCCGCGGTCAGGAAGGGGAGATCGGCGGCGAGCACGACGACGTGCGCGGCGGGAGCACGGTCCGTGGAATCGAGCGCGGCCGCGAGCGCGGCCACCGGGCCGGAGCCCGGGGGATCCTCGCGGGTCCAGCGCACGGGGCGGCGGGTCGGCCGCCGCGGGCCGACGCAGACGACCTCACCGGCATCGGCGCACGCCGCGACGACTCGGTCCAGCAGGCTCACCCCGCCGATCTCCAGCGCGGGCTTGTCCGCGCCCTCGAGGCGCCGCGCCAGACCTCCGGCGAGCACGATCGCATCGAACCCGCCCGGCCCCACGCCACGTTCCGCCATACCCCGATTCTTACAGCCCTCGGGCACTCGGCGACTCGCGCGGCGTGAGATCACTCATCCCGTTCGGGGCGGATCACCGCGCCGGGGGCCGAGCGTTCTCAAGCGGCCAGCGACTCGCGCGGCTTGAGGTCCCGCTCGAAGTGGATCATCGCGCCGCGGGCCGGGTGGTTGCGGATGTCGACGCGGTCGCACAGGGCCTCGATCAGCATCAGGCCGCGCCCGCTCTCGGCCATGTCCGCGGTGTTCTGCACCGCCGCGGGCCTCATCCGCTGACCGCGGACCTCGACGAGCCGGCGCGGGGCGAAGCCGACGCCGTTGTCGATCACGTCCACCCAGCAGCGGTCCGCGCTGATGCCGGCGGCCACCCAGTAGCCCTCCGGCGCGCGCGGGCCGACGCCGTCGTCGGGTCCGGAATGCTCGATCACGTTGGCGCACGCCTCGGTCAGGGCCACGCCGAGGTCGAAGGTGATATCGGGATCCATGCCGACCAGGTCGGCGGTGTCCCTCAGCATGCGCCGCGCCTTGCCCACGCTCTGCGCCTCGCGCGGCAGCAGCAGGGTCCAGTTCACGTCCACCACGAGCTCTACCTCCCGCGTCTTAAGGACACGTGGATAGGTATTACCGACTTCTAGGATCACTACGCCATCAATGCGACCGGAAACTGCCCAACCGGTGCGAGAAATTCGCTCGAATGGCCCCAGTGCGAGCTCGCCGGGGAACCCGTGGCACCATCGAAGCCGTGAAAAAGCTGCGCAAGGCCCTCCTGATCGGCGCCGCCGGCATCCTCGGCGCGGGCGCGCTGGCCGGCTGCGGCTCCAGTGCGTCCACCGCCGGCTCGGCTGGGGCGCAGGCGAGCCGGATCGGCCCGACGTCGGCGTACAACGGCTTTGTGCTCACCAAGGCGTACAGCCTGCCGTCCGGGACTTTCAGCTCCACCGCCGGCGGGACCGCGAGCGTCACCGCGCCCGCGAAGGGCGATCTGACGCTGGTCTTCTACGGCTTCACGCACTGCACCGACGACTGCCCGACCACGGTCGCCGACGTCAGCGCGGCCTGGCGCGGCCTGCCCGCGGCGGATCAGAAGCGGATCACCTTCGACCTGATCACGACCGACCCGTGGCGGGACACGACGAGCGTGATGAAGACCTGGCTCGACCGCTACGACCTGCCGAGCTCGCAGGGTCTGACCGCGTCGTGGAACGTCATCCACGACTCCGGCTCGACCGTCGGCGTCGACGTGGAGAAGCCGACCAGCTTCGAGGGCGACTACCAGGTGACGCACGGGCTGCAGGTGCTCGGATACACCTCGGACGGCAAGGCGCACATCGAGTGGCTGGTCGAGCAGATCACCGTTCCGCAGTTGCGCGCGGACCTGGAGCGGGTGCTGTCCGGCGCCGCGATCGAGTAGCGCCGAGGTGGCGCGAGTGAGCGCTTGCCTGAGACCGGTCCATCCGGCGTCGGCGGGCGCGGTAGGTTAGTCATCATGTCGCATGCGTCACGCCGCCGTTACGCGTACCTCGGGCCGTCTGGCACCTTCACCGAGGCCGCGTTGCTGAGCCTGCCCGAAGCCGAGCAGATCGAGGGTGTCGCCTACCCCTCGGTGCCCGCGGCCTTCGACGCGGTGCGCGGCGGCGAGTGCGAGGCGGCCGTCGCCGCCATCGAGAGCTCTGTCGAGGGCGCGGTCACCGCGACGATCGACGAACTGGCCTCCGGCGAGCCGCTGATGATCGTGCGCGAACTGCTGCTGCCGATCTCCTTCGCCCTGCTGGTGCGCCCGGGCACCGACCTGGACTCGGTGAAGACCGTCGCCAGCCACCCGGTCGCGATGCCGCAGTGCCGCCGCTGGCTCGGCCAGGAACTGCCGGACGTGCGCTGGGAGACGGCCGCGTCCAACGCGGAGGCCGCGCGGCAGGTCCGCGACGGCGTCTTCGACGCGGCGCTCGCCGGCGCCTTCACCGCCGCGCGCTACGGGCTCGAGGTGCTCGCCGACGACGTCCACGACAACGTCGGCGCGCAGACCCGCTTCGTCGTCGTGACCCGGCCGGGCACCCCGACCGAGCCGAGCGGGCTGGATAAGACCTCGATCACCGTCGGACTGCGCGACAACCACCCCGGCGAGCTGATGGAGATCCTCGAGGAGTTCGCACGCCGCGGCGTCAACCTGTGCCGGATCGAGTCCCGGCCCACCGGCGAGGCGATGGGCAAGTACTACTTCTGCATCGACTGCGAGGGCCACATCGCCGACGAGCGGGTCGGCGAGGCGCTGCTCGGCCTGCGCCGCAACAGCGCCCACCTGCGCTTCCTCGGCTCCTACCCGCGTGCCGACCGGCAGGCCCCGACGATCCGCCCCGGCAACACCGACGAGGAGTTCGCCGCGGCCAGGAACTGGCTCGCGGCCGTCCGCGACGGTAACCGCTAGGTAACAACTCGCACGTTTCGCCGCGCGGGGCCTCCCCGGCGCTCACCAGGGGTCGTGCTTCGGTTACGCTGGCGCTATAAGATGATCTGACGCGCAGTCAACAGGGTATGCCGCCACGCCGTCGACGGGCGGTGGCGGCGCGCCCGGGCAGCGAAGCAGCACACCCCGAGGGGGGCCACGTATGGCGGTCATAGTCGTGGTGCCGAACCCGGATACCGAGACGGGTCCGCAGCGCATCGCGGCCGCCCTGCTCTCCTCGCTGCGCGCCGTACGCGGCCAGGTGCCCGGCGCCGACCGGATCAAGGTGGTCGAGTTCGCCGACCTGCGCTCGCTCCCGGAGCCGCCGGCCCCGGCGACCGAGTCCGAGCGGATCGAGCGGCAGCTGCTGGAGGGGTGGTGGGGAGCGGCCGTGCGCACCGGCCAGGGCCGCGGCGAGCCGGCCGACCTGCCGCGCGCGCTCGGCGAGACCGCGCACTTCGCGCACCAGCCCCGGCCGCCCGAGGACACCGCCCGCGAGCTGCGGCGCTACCTGACGGATCGGAAGTTCCGGCACGAGCTGCGCGACCGCGCCCAGGCGTGCATCGGCCCGGAGACGCAGGTCGTGATCGGCCACGCGCTCGGCGGGCTGATCGCGTACGAGGCGCTGTGCGCGGTGAGCGACCAGGCGGCCGTCAGCCTGGTGACCCTCGGGCCGGCGCTGTGCGGCCCCTCGGTGGTCTTCGACCTGCTCGACCCGGCCCCGCGCAGCAACCAGGGGGAATGGCCGGCGTCCGTGCGCCACTGGTCCAACATCGTCGCGCACACCGATCTCACGGCGCTGTCCGAGTCCCGGCTGACCGCCCGCTTCGGGCCCGGGATCGACGACCTGGTGATCGAGCCGCATGCGGTGACCGAGAGCCTGAACGGCTATCTGCTCGATCGATCCACCGGGCTCGCGGTGGCCACCGGACTGGCCACCGAGTACCGCTGAGCCGGCCCCGCGCCGACTGCTCCCCGTGCCGACTGCCCGCGCCTTCGCTCCCCGCCGCGGGCCGTCCGCCGCTTCCTAGCGCGGCATCAGCAGCTGCTGCCTGAGCAGGCTGAGCTCCTGCTCCTTCACGTTGATCTGCTCGTAGAGCCGCGAGCTCAGGACGTCGAGCACCAGGGCCGCGCCGACCTCGAGCAGCAGCTGCCCGATCGGGCTGGAGAGCAGCGTCTCGCGCTCCACCCGGGCCTCGGCGATCCGCGCCTTGAGCCAGATCAGCCGCTGCCGCAGCCACAGCTGCCGCACCGTCGGATCCTCCGGGCCGGCGTTGTTGAGCACCGCCCACTCCTCGGCCAGCCGCTGCAGCTCGTAGAGGTCCTGGCGGCGGTAGGCGTCGTTGACCCGGGCGATGAAGGCGCTGCGCCGCTCCTTCTCCACCGGGTCCTGCACCAGGTCCGGGTGCGCGCGCCGGGCGAGGTCGCGGTAGAGCCGCTGGGCGACCTTGGCCGGGCTCGGCTGCTCCTGCTCGGGCGCGCCCTCCGGCTCGGTGAAGCGCAGCGAGCTGGCGTACTCGGGGTCGATCGCGGGCGGCGCGGGCTGCGGCAGCGGGTCGGTCAGCGGATCCGCCGCGTGCTCGCCCGTGCCGTAGAGCTGCTGCAGCCGGCGCAGGTCCTCCGGATCTCCGGTGATCGTCGCGCGCAGCCCGGCGATGTCCAGGTCCAGCTGGTCCAGCTTGTCGTACAGCGGCCCGAGCTGGCTGTGCTGCTGCCGGGTGAGGTGGTCGAGCTGGGCACGGCTGTGCTCCAGGTCTATCTGGGCCTGGGTCAGTTCGGCCTCGACGGCCGCGACCGAGTCCTCGAGTGTTGCGGGCGCCGTCGCGGTCGTCACGCCGATGTTGGCGACGTCCATGACCCCTCCATTCTGGGTTTGCACTGTTCACGGTATCCGGCCCGGGATGGACGGGAGGTCCGCCCGGGGGTACCGACATGCGATCGATATGAAAGTAGAAGCCCGGCGTGCCGGGAGTTGCACCGACTGTGACCCGCAAGGGCGATTCGGGTGGCCGTGCGCGCGGACCCGGGCGAAGGTGGAACCACCGGCACCGGCACAGTCAGCGGATTCGATCTTCGGGCGCGCATCGTGCGCGGCTGAGGCGGAGGGTGAGATCTCGGTGGGAACCATCATTCACGGACTGGCGATAGACCGCGCCGTCAACATCGGCCCGGTCCTCTCGGCCCGGCTTCGCTCGGTCGGCGTCGAAACGCTGGAGGAGCTCAAGCGGCAGGGTGCACTCGAGGTCTGGCAGCTGATCGCCGACCAGACACCGCCCGAGGAGTGCGTGCACACGCTGCTCGCCCTGGAGGGGGCGATCCGGGCGACCCGCTGGACGGCGATCGACCAGGGTGAGCGGGACCGTCTGGTCGCCGCCGCCGGGCTCGACGTCTGACGTCGCTGCTCAGTTGCCCTGCGATCCGCCTCCGCTGAAGGCGGATCCGGCGAGCGTCCCGGTCTGCAGCTTGCTCCAGGTGTCCGAGTTCATCGAACCGGTCACCTGCAGGCCGACCGCTTGCTGGTAGAACGCCACGGCCTCGGCCGTCGTCATCGTATAGCGGTTGCCGGACAGGCCCGCGCCCTCCGCGTAGTCGAGCGACTGGTTCAGCCGGCTCACGTCGGAGTCCCGGTCGCCGTACCGCAGCGAGGGGGTGGGCCCCGCGGCGGCCAGCGCCAGCCTGGTGTGGTCGCCGACGGTGCTCGCCGCGTCGCCGGTGACGCCGGAGGCGGCCTGGAACTGCTGCACCGCCAGCGCCGTCGCCTGGTCGAAGGACCCGGTGACGGCGCCCTGGTAGTAGCCGAGCGACGAGAGCCGCTCCTGCACCCAGCGCACCAGGCTGCCCTGCGATCCGGGGCCGAGCGGAAGGCTGTCGCCGCTGAACGAGACGGCGGCCGAACTCGTGCTCGGGGCCGCCGGGGTCGAGGCGGCCGCCGAGGTCGACTGCGCGCTCTGCATCGGCACGGTGATCACGCCGCCGGCCTGCATGGAGGTCGCGGCCGCCGAGGCCGACTGCGCCGTCGTGCTGCCGCTAGCGGTGTTCGAGCCGCTGCCGCCGCTCTGGTTGCCCAGGTAGAGCAGTCCGAGGATCACGGCCGCGGCGACCACGACCGCGCCGACCGTGGCGAGCACCACCGGCCTGCCGCTGCGCTCGTCCTCGTCATCGTAGGGGCTCGGCGGCGACTGGTTGCCGCCCGGCGGCTGCATCCGGTAGTCGGTCTCGACCACGGGGGGAAGCACCTGCGTCTGGCCGTGCAGGCCCGGAGCGCCGTCCGGGGTGCGGAAGAGGCTGTCGAACTCGCTCGGCGGCTGGGTGAGCGCCTCGTGGGAGAGGTTGAACAGCTGCGTCGGCCGCGCACCGTACGCCGCTGCCGGAAAGCCCGGCATCGCCTCGGTCCACTCCGCGCCCTGACCTGCGGAGACAGCCGCCATCGCCTGCGTGTCCAATGAAGTCACGCCGCCTACGGGGCTGCCGCACATCCGGCAGAAGCGGCCCTCGACGGGCTCGCCGCAGTTACCGCAGTACTCCATAGGGCCAAGCTCCTTGTATCCACCCGGCCGAGGCGGCCGGTTCATGAGCCCCACCGAACCGCCACTCTAATAGCTGGATGAGATTCGTCTGTACCGGGTATGACACAGCTTTTGCCCGGTCGCGTCCGAATCGTGTCCTGCCGTTTGCCCGCGCGTAGAAGCGGTTCCGCAGCGTGCTGACTCAGAGCGGAATCAGAGATATTCGCGCGCCGCGGCGACCGCCTGCGCCCCGTAGGAGCCCCCGAACAGAGCCGCGTGCACCAGCAGCGGGTGCAGCTGGTGCAGGCCCACCCGCTCGCGCCAGCCGTCCGCCAGCGGGTGCACCTCGTCGTACGCGCTGAGGATGGCCTCCAGCTGCGGCGGGGCGAACAGCGCGAGCATGGCCAGGTCGGTCTCCCGGTGGCCGCCGTGCGCGGCCGGGTCGATCAGCCAGGCGCGTCCCCGCACGTCCCACTGCACGTTGCCCGCCCACAGGTCCCCGTGCAGCCGCGCGGGCAGCTCCGGCGGACCGGCGAGCTCCCCGATCCGGGCGCACACCAGCTCGATGTCAGCCGCCTGGCTCAAATCCAGGGCTTTTCTGTCCACCGCGGCGCGCAGGTATGGCAGGACCCGGTGTTCGGCGTAGAAGGAGGGCCAGTCGTCGGACTCGGCGTTGCTCATCGGCAGGGCCCCGATATACCCGTCCTCGGGCGCGCCGAAGCTCTGCGCCCCGCGCGCGTGCACGGTGGCGAGCTGGCGGCCGAACTCCTCGGCGCCGGCCGGGGTGGCGCGCCCCGGCGTGATCCACGTGGTGACGAGCAGATCCGCGGTCTCCCCGAGCACCTCGGGCACCGCCACCCCGTCCGCCTCGCGCAGCCAGCGCAGGCCGCGCGCCTCGGCGGCCAGGAAGCCCGGGGCCTGCCCCGGATAGGCCTTCGCGAAGACGTTCCCGCCGGACAGCAGCGCGACCCGGTAGGCCCCGGTCCCCCCGGAGCCGGTGCCGAGCGCCGTGACCCCCGCGACTTTCGCGCCGAGCAGCTCGCCGACCTGGTCCCCGATCATCCTCGGCGACCAGGGTTCCGGCCCGCGGCCGGAGTGTTCGTACGCGCACACACCCGCTGCGCATCCGCGGATCTCACCGTTGTTCCCTCGCTTCAGGCCGTCGCGTCGCCAGGTGCCGACGCCGGGCACGCACTACGAATTCTGCCAGGCAACGGTAGTACGGAAACCGCCCTTCACGGGCGGGCGGACGCGCCGGAAGCGCCCGCGCGGTGCACGGACGCCTGTGGGCTTGGTCACTTGTCGTCGTCGGGCAGGAGCGCGTTGAGAATCAGCGAGACGACCGTGATGACGAGCGATCCGAGCAGCGCGGAGACGAAGTTCTCGACGTGGAACTGCACGGCGAAGTGGGCGCAGATCGCAGAGGTCAGCCACAGCATCAGAGCATTGATGACAAAGGTGATGAGGCCGAGCGTCAGGATGATCAGGCCGAAGCTGAAGAGCTTGACGACGGGTCGGATGAACGTGTTGACGAGCCCGAAGATGAGCGCGACGATCAGGATGGTTCCGACCAGCTGGCCGGTGGAGGCGCCGGAGTGCTCGAAGGTGATCCCTGATTTGAGGACCAGGGAGGCCACCCACAGCGCCACCGCGTTGACCGCGATCTTGATGGCGAATTTCTTCATGGGCGAATGTTGCCGCAATCCGCACCCTGTGGTCGAGAACCTGTGGCAAGCTGTTGCACACAACCCGGGTGGCGCTCGCAGGGCGCTGTGTATCACCCGTACGCGTCAGGGCCCGACGCAAAAACGGGCATTTTGTGCGACACAGGATATGATCGACGCTATGACAGCAATGGATGACCGGCTCGGCCACGTGGTCAAGAGCCTCGAGCAAGAGCTCTCCGGAGCTAAGGACGCGGTGCTGCGGCCGATGGGCCTGACAGTTCCGCAGTACTCGGCGCTGCTGGTGATCGCTGAGACTCCGGGCATCAGCGGGGCGGAACTCGCCCGCCAGTGCCTGGTGACCCCCCAGACGATGACCACGGTGCTCGGCAACCTCACCGTGAAGGGTCTGATCGAGCGCCGCACGGTGCCCGGCCAGGGGCGGGCGATGGAGACGACCATCACCCGGTCCGGCAAGACCCTGCTGGCTCGCGCGGACAAGAAGGTCGAGGAGGTCGAGGGGCTGCTCGCCGGGCAGCTGACCAAGACCGACCAGGCCCAGCTGCGTAAGCTGCTGGAGAAGTGCCGCGCCGCGTTCGCGGACGGCAAGGGGTCCTTCACCGAGGCGGAGGCCGCTCCGGCCGCCCGCCCGGCGCGTAAGGCCCCTGCGAAGAAGGTGGCGGCCACCCGTCCGGCCAAGAAGGCCGCGACCAAGAAGACCGCCGCCCGGGCCAAGAAGAAGTAGGCCCGAGCGACACCGCTCTGCCCAGCCCGCCGGATCGTCGTTCAGACGAGCTGGCGGGCTAAGCGGCGTTCGGCCCCTCGCGCACGCAGCCGGCATCATCCCAGGTGGGACCCCTAGGGGGAATTCGGGGTCCGTCCTGGTAGCGCGGGAGGTAGTCGCGATATATCGTGGTTGTGGGCCGGAACGCGGCGCTCGCCCCGTTCGTTGACCCGGTAGGAACCGTCAGCAGACTCTGAAGGGGTAGGGAAAGCGAAATGCCGTTCGCGTTGAAGGCGCTCCTCGTGGTCGCCGGAGTCTTCGTCGCCGGGGCGATCGTGGTATCGATCGTCAGCTGGGCGCTGCACTCGTTGCTGTTCATCGCCGTCGGCGCGGCCGCGGTCGGCCTGCTGTACTACGGCTACCACCGCTTCATGATGTCGATCCCGGCCTACCGTCGCCGGCAGCTGCAGAAGAAGCGCGATTACTGATCGGATCCACCCTGGCCGCTGACGGGGCTCGACAGGCGCGCTAGGGTGGCGGAGACAAACCAATAAACCGCGGGAGCTCGGGGCGGATCCGGGCTGAGAGGGCGAACACGCCGACCGCATGAACCTGTCCGGATAATGCCGGCGTAGGGAGTGTGACGCAGCCATGTCTGCTTTGTCTCCGTCAAACGACAATGTGCTCCGCAAGACCTATCTGACCGATGCGCTCGGCACCTTCCGGGTGCCGATGCGCGAAGTCATTCTCTCCACCGGTGACAGCGTTCTGCTGTACGACACCTCCGGCCCGTACACGGACGAGAACCTGCGCACGGACGTGCGTGCCGGGCTTCCCAAGCTGCGGGCTCCCTGGATCGAGGCCCGCGCCGCGGCCCTGACCGGCGACGGAGCCCGCGCCGCCGCCAGGACCCAGCTCGGCTACGCGCGGCGCGGCGAGATCACCGCCGAGATGGAGTTCATCGCCCTGCGCGAGGGTGTGGAGCCGGAGAAGGTGCGCGCCGAGGTGGCCGCCGGCCGCGCCGTGATCCCGGCGAACGTCCGGCACCCGGAGATCGAGCCGATGGTCATCGGCGAGGCCTTCCTGGTGAAGGTCAACGCGAACATCGGCAACTCGGCCGTCGCCTCCTCGATCGAGCACGAGGTGGAGAAGATGGTGTGGGCCACCCGGTGGGGCGCCGACACGATCATGGACCTGTCCACCGGCAAGGACATCCACCAGACCCGCGAGTGGATCCTGCGCAACAGCCCCGTCCCGGTCGGCACCGTGCCGATCTACCAGGCGCTGGAGAAGGTCGGCGGCAAGGCCGAGGAGCTGTCCTGGGAGGTGTATCGGGACACTGTGATCGAGCAGTGCGAGCAGGGCGTGGACTACATGACCGTGCACGCCGGCGTCCGCGCAGGCTACGTCCCGCTCACCGCGAACCGGAAGACCGGCATCGTCTCCCGCGGCGGCTCGATCCTGGCCGCCTGGTGCCTCGCGCACAAGCGGGAGAACTTCCTCTACGAGCGCTTCGCCGAGCTGACCGAGATCCTGCGCGAGTACGACGTCACCTACTCGCTCGGCGACGGCCTGCGCCCCGGATCCATCTACGACGCCAACGACGCGGCGCAGCTGGCCGAGCTCGAGACGCTCGGCGAGCTCGGCCGGGTGGCTCGCGAGATGGACGTCCAGGTGATGATCGAAGGCCCCGGCCACGTCCCGATGAACAAGATCAAGGAGAACGTGGACCTGCAGAAGCGGCTCTGCGACGACGCCCCCTTCTACACGCTCGGCCCGCTCACCACGGACATCGCGCCCGGCTACGACCACATCACCTCGGCCATCGGCGCCGCGATGATCGGCTGGTACGGCACCGCGATGCTCTGCTACGTGACTCCGAAGGAGCACCTGGGCCTGCCCGACCTCGAGGACGTCAAGCAGGGCATGATCGCCTACAAGATCGCCGCCCACGCCGCCGACCTCGCCAAGGGCCACCCGGGCGCGCAGGCGTGGGACGACGCCCTGTCCGACGCACGGTTCGAGTTCAGGTGGGAGGACCAGTTCAACCTCGCCCTGGACCCCGCCACCGCCCGCGCCTTCCACGACGAGACGCTCCCCGCCGCCCCCGCCAAGCAGGCGCACTTCTGCTCCATGTGCGGCCCGCACTTCTGCTCGATGAAGATCACCCACGAGATCCGCTCGCTGCACGGCACCGCGGCCGCCGGCTCGGCCGCGGTCTCCTGAGTTCCGGAAACAAGTTCGTAAAGCTTGTTAACGACTTTTGAAGTATCGGGGTCTTCGCGCTGGTCAGCGCGGGGGCCCCGATCCCGTTTCCTGCAACGTGCATGAAGGGGTTGGCGTTCGGCTGACAGCTTCATGCCATGCAGGCTCGTGCCACTTCTGAACCCTTCAGTCAGCTATGCCGGATACGGCAGACTCAGTTCCACGAGCCGGATCCCCCACCAGATTCCCGGCCTCGGCCGCGGCCTCGCGAAGCCGCTGCCTGAACCCCTGTGGCGGGGCCACGGGCCCACACTGGCCCCGCCCAGGGCGGCAGGCTCCCACTCTCCCCGGAGCCGCCGAAGCCACCCGCAGCCACGGAGACCACGGCATCCACCCTCGAATCACCGTGCTCCACCGGGCCATCCTCGTCAGAGCCACCCGCGCTGCGTCGCCTTGTGTCCCGCCTCGAAGCGGCTCGAGGCCTCGAGATGCTCCATCAACTCGGCCATGATGCGGCGCACCGTGCGTACGGATACTCCCAACTTCCGCGCCGCCACGTCGTCCGTGTTGCCGGCCGCGAGAAAACGGAGCAGCGCAAGTTCCTGCTGCGTGGGCTCCCGTTCGTCGTCCGGATGCGGAGCCGGCTCGTCTATCGGCGTCGCCGCCGCCCAGCTGGTCTCGAACAGGTCGACCAGCGGTATCAGCAACGCGGGCTCGCGGACGACGAACATCTCCACGGGCAGCTGGGGCTGCCGATGGATGATCGCGGCCACGGAACGGTCGACGATGGTCATCCGAACCGGCACGACCGGCGCGGAGCGGATCTCTCCACCCAGCCCGCTGAGCCAGCGGGCGTAGTCCAGGTTGCGGCGGTCGGCGAGGACCGAGTTCTGATAGAGGCTGCGGCCGGGCACTCCGCGCTGCGCCACCTCTTCGTCGAAGGGCCGTGCGGCATCCAGGACCTCGGGCCGCATCGGCTTGCCCGGAATCGTGGACCAGACGCTCTCCGTCGCCCGGAAGACGAGCCTCTCGATCCACGACTGGATCGGCTCCGGGCCCGTCAGCGTCTCCACGTCGGCGTGACCGAAGCCATCCTGAGGCGCCGGTCGCGATTCGAGAAGTTCGTTCATCGCGGATTGAAGCATCGAAAGCGAGGTGCTTTGTATCTTGAGAAGTTCGGACTGCTGGCGGATGAGCGTGTGGATCGCCCGTTCCATCGAGACCGGACGCAACTTCTGCGTCGGCTGCAGGCCGGGGCGCAGCAGGGTGAGGTCTGAGAGCTCGTCGACCGCGTCGACGGCCTCGGACGTGTCGATGCCGAGCGCCTCGGCGATCTGGGCGGCGTCCGCCTCCGGGGCCGAGTGCATCATGAGGTAGACCTGCACGCAGATGCTGTCCAAGCCGAGCGCGCCCAGGACCTGCTCGGCGATCGTGCTCGATGCGTCGCTCATCTGCCTCTTTGGCTCCTTATGATCGAGATCGCCCGCTTCTGTCCGCTGTGCTTGTCGGCTCGCTTCGATGCTCTGTGCGGCTTGGCACTATTATCCCTGGCAAGTAGCTGCCATGGGTTAGGGCTGCCTGAGTACGCGGATGTCCGTCACACTGAATTCTGCTGTCAGGAAACTAGCGGGTGTACCTCGTGGTGGACGGTACACGTTGCTGGTCCTCGCAACTAGCCTGCAGCCTTCGTATAGCGCTGATTCGAGGTTGAAATGTCCAAGTTCCGAGCCGTTGTAGGCAGTCTGGCAGCAGTTGGCCTCATTGCCGCCCTTGGTGCCACTCTCACCTTCACCGCGTCTTCGTCGACCGGTCACACGGTCACGGCCGCTGTGGCGGAGTCCAACGCCAGCATCGCGTGCTACACCTGCGTCGGCGACGTCTGATCGGGTTCCCCGACTGAGCGGAATCGCCCGGCACACGGCAGACTGGAGCCGTGGCTGAGCAGACTCCTGAACGGCGGCGGTTGGCGCAAGCGGATGCGGGCGCGGGTTCCTGGCGCGGCTGGGGGCCCTACCTGTCCGAGCGGGCCTGGGGCTCCGTGCGCGAGGATTACAGCGCGGACGGCGACGCGTGGTCGTACTTCCCGTTCGACCACGCGCGCTCCCGCGTCTACCGCTGGAGCGAGGACGGGCTCGCCGGGCTCTCGAACCTGAACCAGGACTGGTGCTTCGCGCTCGCGTTCTGGAACGGGCGCGATCCGATCCTGAAGGAGCGGGCCTTCGGGCTCGGGAACGCCGAGGGCAACCACGGCGAGGACGCCAAGGACTACTGGTGGTACGAGGACGCCACTCCCACCGGGTCCTGGCTGTCCTGGCGCTACCACTATCCGCAGGCGGAGTTTCCCTACGCGCGGCTGCGCGCCGAGAACGCGGGGCGCTCCAAGGAGCTCGGGGAGTTCGAGCTCGTCGACACGGGGGTGTTCGACGAGGACCGCTACTTCGTCATCACCGCCGACTACGCGAAGGCCTCGCCGCAGGCGTACGCCATCAGGCTGACCGTCGCCAACCAGGGGCCGGAGGCGGCGACGTTGCACGTGCTGCCGCACCTGTGGCTGCGCAACATGTGGGCCTGGGGGCGTGCCGCGGACATCGAGGACGCGGTGGACGCGGGGCTGGTCGGCATCAGCGGGGCGCCGGGGCGGCTGAGCGCCCGGCATCCGCACTTCTCGCCTGTCACCCTCGCCGACGCCTCGGGCCTGAACCCCGAGGCGCTGCTCTGCGACAACGAGACGAACGCCGCGCTGCTGTTCGGCGGCGAGAACGCGTCGGACTACCCGAAGGACGGCATCGGGGATCACGTCGTGCACGGGGCCGCGAGCGTGAATCCGGCGATGGAGGGGACCAAGGGCGCGCTGCACTACGTGCTCGAGCTCGCGCCCGGCGAGGAGCGCACGCTGCATCTGACGCTCATGGCGGAGGAGGCGGACGGGCCGTACGGGGACGCGGACGCGGTCGAGGCGGTGCTGGTCGAGCGCAAGAAGGAGGCCGACGCATTCTACGCGGAGGTGGCGCCGGCCGACGCGAGTGCGCAGGACGCGCGGATCATGCGGCAGGCGTACTCGGGGCTGATCTGGGCCAAGCAGTTCTACCACTACGACGTGCACCGGTGGGCCGAGGGCGACCCCGCGCAGCCGGTTGCGCCCGCCCACCGCGCGCACGACCGCAACCACTCGTGGTCGCATCTGTGGGCGCGCGACATCCTGCTCATGCCCGACCCCTGGGAGTACCCCTGGTTCGCCGCGTGGGACCTCGCCTTCCACTGCGTCGCGATGGCCGGCGTCGACCCGGGCTTCGCGAAGGACCAGCTGTTCACGTTCCTCTCCCAGCGCTATCAGCACCCGAACGGGAAGTTCCCGGCGTACGAGTGGGACTTCGACGACGTCAACCCGCCGGTGCTGGCCTGGGCTTCGCTGCTGGTCTACCGGGCGAACGGGCACGACCTGGAGTTCCTGCGGGCCTGCTTCCACAAGCTGCTGCTCGACTTCACCTTCTGGGTCAACCGGAAGGACGCTGAGGAGAACAACATCTTCGAGGGCGGATTCCTCGGCCTGGACAACATCGGGCCGTTCGACCGCTCCAAGCTGCCGGTGGACGGCGTGCTCGAGCAGTCCGACGGGACCGGCTGGATGGGCTTCTACTGCCTGGCCATGCTGGAGATCTCGATCGAGCTCGCGCTGCACGACCCGATCTACGAGGAGATGTGCGGCAAGTTCGCCGAGCACTATGCGTACATCGCGGCGGCGATCAACGACCACGGCCTCTGGGACGAGCAGGACGGCTTCTTCTACGACCGGCTGCGGCGCGGCGACGGCTCGGCGCTCGTGCTGCGGGTGCGCTCGATGGTCGGGGTGATCCCGCTGCTCGCCTCGCTGCCGGTCGACCGGGCCACCCTGGAGAGGCTGCCGCGCTTCAAGCGCCACCTCGAGGAGTTCACCACGCGCCGGCCCGAGTACGTGCGCGCCATCTGCCGGCCGCACAGCGGCGGCGGGATCCTCTTCTCGCTGGTGAATCCGGAGCAGGCGGAGCGGGTGATGACGCGGATCGCCGATCCGGCCGAGTTCCGCTCGCCGTACGGGCTGCGCTCGCTCTCCCGCGCGCACCTCGACAAGCCCTTCGAAGCAGACCTCGATAACGGCGTGCACGCCGCCGTCGACTACGAACCCGGAGAATCCCGTTCCGGGCTCTTCGGCGGCAACTCGAACTGGCGCGGACCGGTCTGGATGCCGATGAACTTTCTGATGGTCCATACCATCGAGAAGATCCTGGGCGCGCTGGAGGGCATGCCGACGAAGGTGGACCGGCGCGAACTCGCGACGCAATTGCGCGAGGGGCTCATCGGGCTGTTCCGGGCCGACGACAGGGGAATCCGGCCGGTGCTCGGCGAGGTGCCGCTGTTCCAGGGCGACCCGCGCTGGAGCGAGCGGCCGTGGTTCTACGAGTACTTCCACGGCGACACCGGGCGCGGGCTCGGCGCCGCCCACCAGACCGGATGGACCGCGCTCGTCGCCGAATTAATCCGCAGTTGACACGAAATCGTGGCTTGATGTTGGGTTTTCGTGTCAGATGAGCAGGGCATCTCCCGGTTGGACAGGGCGGACAAGGGGCGCACTGCGACATTGTGAGCGAGTGAAGATCTCGCGCGGACGCGAATGTGCGCGCGGAAATTCCAATTCGTCCTTTCGGGGTGCGATTCGAGGTGGCAAAGCAGACTCAGGAGCGGATCGACGGGCGCGGACACTCGGTGCGCGAACTGTTCACCGGCCGGCGTTACGGCCTCGAGCACTACCAGCGCGAATACGACTGGACCCGCACGCACGTCACCGACCTCCTGAACGACCTGGCCGGGCGCTTCCTGGAGCAGTGGAACGAAGACCACGAACGCTCCGACGTCGCCGACTACCGACCGTATTTCCTCGGTCCCTTCGTGACCTATCCGGTGCCGGGAATGTCCTTCCTGGTGGACGGCCAGCAGCGGTTCACCACGCTGCTCCTGCTGCTGATCCGGCTGCGGCACCTGCTGACCGAGGCCGACGAGCACGCGGGCGCCGCGGTGCTGGACAACATGATCTGCACCGTGCAGTACGGCGTGCCGACGTTCACCGTGCACGTGGACGAGCGCGAGCCGGCGCTGCGCCAGCTGCGCGCGGGCCGCGAGTACCCGGTGACCGAGCAGACGCCGCTGGCCGTGCGCAACATCTGCCAGCGCTACCGCGACCTGGTCGAGGACCTGCCGAGCGGGCTGCGCGGCGCGGCGCTGCCGTACTTCGTGGACTGGCTGCTCGAGCGGGTCTTCCTGGTGGAGATCTCGGCCAGGGACCGGGACCACGGCTGGGAGATCTTCGAGTCGATGAACGACCGCGGGGCCCGGCTGACGCCGCTGGACCTGCTCAAGTCCTTCGTGCTCTCCCGCGCGGACAAGGACCACAGCGCGCTCAACGCCGTATGGCGGCGGACGATGTCGGCCCTGGCGGTCACCGACGACCAGGCGCCCGGCGACTTCGTCAAGACCGTGCTGCGGGCCCGCTACGCGCCCGCCGACCAGGACACCGCGGAGCGGGTCGACAAGGCCTTCCACGAGTGGGTGCGGCAGAACCCGGACGCGATGGGCCTGGCCAGGCCGCGCGACTACCGGGTGTTCATCCGGGACACCATCCGGCCGCTCGCCGACCGCTACCGGACGCTGGTGGAGGCCAGTGCGGCGCCGGTGCGCGGCTTCGAGCCGGTGTTCTACAACGCGGCCAACGGCTTCGACAAGCAGCTCACGCTGATCATGGCGGCGATCGGCCCGAACGACACGGACGCCGCGTTCCGGGAGAAGTCCCGGCTGGTCGCCGCGTTCTGCGACCTGCTGCTCGCCCGGCGGATGGCGAACTACGCTTCGCTCACCGCGAACGACCTCGCCCTCTACATCAACGGGCTGATCATGCCGCTGCGCGAGGCGGCCACGGTGGACGACGTGCGCACCCTGCTGTCCGTGGAGATCGGCAAGATCGAGCACGGCTTCGCCGGCCTGGAGAACTTCGGGCTGCGCTCGGACAACCGCAAGCAGGTGCGCTACCTGCTCTCCCGGATGACCGGCTTCCTGGAGACCGGCTGCGGCCAGCCCGACCTGATCGCCGACTACCTCGGCTTCGGACCGAGCGGCCGGCCGTACGAGATCGAGCACATCTGGGCCGACCACTTCGGCCCCTACGCCGAGGAGGTCGGCACGCCGGAGCGCTTCCGCTCGGTGCGCAACCGCTTCGGCGCGCTGCTGCTGCTGCCCAAGGAGATCAACGCGGCCTTCCGGGACGACCCGTTCTCGCTCAAGGCGGAGCACTACCGGGCGCAGAACCTGCTGGCCAAGTCGCTGCACCCGCTCTGCTACGAGCGCAACCCGTCCTTCCGCAGGTTCATGCTGCGCTACGGGCTCACCGAGCTGTTCCGGCCGTACCCGCACACCTTCGGGATCACCTCGATCACCGAGCGGCAGCGGCTCTACCGGTCGCTGTGCGAGCTGATCTGGGATCCCGTGAGGCTGGGCTTCACGACTCAGACCGAGCCGACGCCGGCGGTTCCCGCCGTCGGCTCAGTGCCGTAGCACGCTAGAGCTGAGTGCGAAGCGCCTTCTGGGTCTCCGGAAGCGGCGCGACGAAGCAGGGACCGCCGAGGAAGGTGCCGGTGTCGAAGTTGGCGGCGTACCCGCCCGCGTAGACCAGCGGCCCGGTCACCTCGTGCGGGTCCTTGCCGAGCAGCAGCGGGACCGGGGAGTGGCCGTGCACGATCTGCCGCGCCCCGTACTCGGCGAGGAAGGCGCAGGCTGCCTGGCCGTCGTCCGAGGCGAAGGCGAAGCGCTTGGTCATCATGTGGGTGAGCTCGTCGAGCTGCTCGAGGTCGACCGGATCGGACAGTATGCCGCGGATCGTGTCGTTGATCTCCCGCACGCTGCCGCCGTAGTTGCGGTAGCCGAGCGTGTCCGCGTGCATCAGCAGGTGGTCGCCGAGCAGCGCCATCGCGGGCAGCGCGGCGACCCAGGCGAGGTGCTCGGCGGTCAGCCGCGCCGAGTCGGCCTCCTTGCCGCCGTTGCCCATCCAGCGTTCCCTGAACATCTGATGGGCCATCTCCTCGGCCTGCGGCGAGTACCGGGTCGAGCCCTCCGGCAGGTGCGCGGCCAGCAGCATCAGCTCGTGGTTGCCGAGCAGGCAGCCCACCTCGCCGCCCGCCGCCGCGGCCTGCCGCTGCAGGTCCATCACGAGATCGAGCACGCCCACGCCGTCCGGGCCGCGGTCGGTCAGGTCCCCGAGGAACCACAGTCTCGCCCCGCCGGCGATCCAGCGGCCCGCGCCGTCGGTGAAGCCCGCGCGCCCGAGCGCGTCACGCAGCGGGGCGAGACAGCCGTGGACGTCCCCCACCGCGTATGCCGACTGGTCAATCATGAATGCGAGGGTAACGGCAGGGGGCCGTGCAACGGTATACCCGCCCCGAATCCGGGTACCGCGATACCGTGAATCCGAGCCCCCGAGCGGCGCGGGACACGGATGGACGGAGGCGGGCCCGGTTGGCCAGGCGAGGGGCGGAGCAGCCGCACCAGGCGGGCGCCAGCCTGCGGGTGCAGTACGAGGACGGCCGGCGGGAGTGGGCGACCAGGCAGCGCCGCTCCGTGTGGCTCTCAGCGCTCTGGTGGGGCCCGGCCGCGGTGCTGTTCGGGCTGCTCGCCGGGATCGGCACGAGGTACGCGCTGTTCGGCCTGCTGATCACCGCCCTGGTGATGGCCGCCGTGATCGACGTCGGATTCCGCCACCCGCAGTCGCTCGACCGGCTCAGGGACCGGGCGAACGCCGAGGCGGGCACGGCCAGGGAGCTGCGGCTGCTGGCGCTGCGCGGCGGCGCGCACAACCTGCACGACCGCTTCTACGCCTCCACCTCGGGCACCTCCTTCGAGGTCGAGCACCTGGTGGTGAGCCCGCGCGGGGTGTTCCTGATCGACTCGAAGGAGTGGCACGGCTTCGACGTGCGGCTGCTCGGTCTCGACCTGTTCGTCAACCACGTGAAGCAGGACGGGGCGATGGCCGCGATGCGGGCCGCCGCGACCGAGCTCGGCGAGGCGCTGACCCAGGTCGCGGGCGGGAACGAGGAGGTCGGCGTGGTGGACGTGACCTCCGTGCTCGCCGTGCACGCGGAGGGCATCACCGGCACGCCGCGGGTGGTGTACGGGGTGATCGTGGTGCGGCCGGAGCAGCTGCCCGAGCTGCTGCGCTCGGCCTACCCGCGCTGGTCCGCCGCGACCACGGCGCACATCGCGGGCGCCGCCGAGTCGCTGCTGCCGCCGCGCTGAGATCCGCGTTTGCTTCGGGCGTGTCGCGACGTACGCTGTGGCTCGTACAGCCGGAACCATAAGGAGTGGACGTGGCCGAATTGAGCGCCGGATCGACCGAGGAGCCGAGGGTCAGGCTGCGCGCCGCGATCGCCGGGCTGCCGGCGTACAAGGCGGGGGCGCCCGCGGTGCCCTTCGAGGGCACGGCCTACAAGCTCTCCTCGAACGAGAACCCGTACCCGCCGCTGCCCGGCGTGCTCAAGGCCGCCGTGGCCGCCGCCGAGGAGATCAACCGGTACCCGGACTTCGCCTCCGGCGCGCTGATCGAGGAGATCGCCCGGTTCACCGGCGTGCCGGCCGACCGGGTCGCGGTCGGCACCGGCTCGGTCGGCGTGCTCCAGCAGTTGGTGCAGGCCACGGCCGGTCCGGGGGACGAGGTGCTGTTCGCCTGGCGCTCCTTCGAGGCCTACCCGATCATCACGCAGATCGCCGGGGCGACGGCCGTCACGGTCTCGCTGCGCAGCGACGAGACGCACGACCTTGACGCGATGGCCGAGGCGATCACCGAGCGGACCAGGCTGGTCCTGGTGTGCAACCCGAACAACCCGACCGGCGCGATCGTGCCCCGCGCCGAGCTCGAGCGCTTCCTCGACCGCGTCCCGAAGGACGTGCTGGTCGTGCTGGACGAGGCCTACGTCGAGTTCGTCCGGGCTGAGGACTACCCCGACGGCGTGGCGATCTCGCTCGATCGGAGCAACGTCTGCGTGCTGCGCACCTTCTCCAAGGCCTACGGCCTGGCCGGGCTGCGGATCGGCTACGCGATCGCCGCGGAGCCGGTCGCCCAGGCGCTGCGGGCCTGCGCGGTGCCCTTCGGGATCAACCTGGTCGCCCAGGCCGCCGCCGTCGAGTCGCTGCGCTCGCAGGACGCACTCGCCGAACGGGTCTCCGAACTGGTCGCGGAGCGCGAACGGGTGATGGCCGCGCTGCGTCAGATCGACCTCGCGGGGCGTTACGGAGTGGAGTTGCACGACAGCCAGGCCAACTTCTTCTGGCTGCGCCTGGGCGCGCGAAGTGTGGAGTTCGCCCAAGCCTGCGAGGCGATCGGTGTCACGGTCCGACCGTACCCGCCGGACGGTGTCCGTGTGACAATTGGCGAGCAAGAGGCCAATGACCGGGTGCTGGGCGTGCTCAGATCCGGCTTCTAGGCCCCCTTGCGCCTTCCTGAGCCCGTCCCCGCCCTTCATAGAGCGGTGACCGGTGGGTAACGTGACCTCGGAATGACCCCCGTGGTCCTCGCCAACGATGAGGGAGACCGCATGACTGGGCGCAGGGCAGTGGAAAAATCCACCACCCCCAACCCCGCATCCGGGAGTACGAAGCGCGCCCCACAGGGCCGCGGTACCCGCCGGACCACCGGGCTCAAGGACGAGCCCGAGTTCATCCAACTGCTCACGCCGACCGGGGAGCGGATCGATCATCCGGACTACCCGCTCGAACTGAGCCCCGAAGAGGCCCGCTCGCTGTACCGGGACATGGTCCTGGTGCGCCGCGTGGACGCCGAGGGTACCGCGCTGCAGCGGCAGGGGGAGCTGGGCCTGTGGGCCTCGCTGCTCGGCCAGGAGGCGGCCCAGATCGGCTCGGGCCGCGCCATGCGCCCGGACGACTTCGCCTTCCCGACGTACCGCGAACACGGCGTCGCCTGGTGCAAGGGCGTGCCGCCGGTGAACCTGCTCGGCATGTTCCGCGGCGTCAACAACGGCGGCTGGGACCCGAACGAGAACAACTTCAACCTCTACACGATCGTCATCGGCTCGCAGGCCCTGCACGCCGTCGGCTACGCCATGGGCGTGCAGCGCGACGGCGGGGACAGCGCGGTGATCGCCTACTTCGGCGACGGCGCCTCCTCCCAGGGCGACGTGCTCGAGTCCTTCGTCTTCGGCGCCTCGTACAACGCGCCGGTGGTGTTCTTCTGCCAGAACAACCAGTGGGCGATCTCGGAGCCGACCAGCCGTCAGTTCCGGGTGCCGCTCTACCAGCGCGCGGCCGGCTTCGGCTTCCCCGGCGTCCGGGTGGACGGCAACGACGTGCTCGCCTGCCTCGCGGTCACCCGCGCGGCGCTGGAGCACGCCCGCTCCGGGCAGGGCCCGATGCTGATCGAGGCCTTCACCTACCGGATGGGCGCGCACACCACCTCGGACGACCCGACGCGGTACCGCTCGAGCGACGAGGTCGAGTCCTGGCGGGCCAAGGACCCGATCGTCCGGCTCAAGGCGTACCTGGACCGCGAGGCCCTGGCCGACGAGACCTTCTACAAGACGGTCGACGACGAGGCGGACGAGCTCGCCGCGCAGATCCGCTCCGGCTGCCTGGCGCTGCCCGACCCCGACCCGCTGAGCATGTTCGAGCACAGCTACGCCGCGCCGCACGCGCAGGTCGCGGAGGAGCGGGCCTTCCTGGCCGACTATCTCGCCGGCTTCGCCGAGGAGGAGCACTGATGACTCAGCTCACACTGGCGAAGGCCATCAACGCCGGCCTGCGAAGGTCGATGGAGCAGGACCCGAAGGTCGTGCTCATGGGCGAGGACATCGGCAAGCTCGGCGGCGTGTTCCGGGTGACCGACGGCCTGCAGAAGGACTTCGGCGAGGCGCGCGTCATCGACACCCCGCTGGCCGAATCCGGCATCATCGGCACCGCGCTCGGCCTCGCGCTGCGCGGCTTCCGGCCGGTCTGCGAGATCCAGTTCGACGGCTTCGTCTTCCCGGCCTTCGACCAGATCACCACGCAGGTGGCGAAGTTCCGCGCGCGTTCGCTCGGCACGGTGAAGATGCCCATGGTCATCCGCATCCCGTCCGGCGGCGGCATCGGCGCGGTCGAGCACCACTCCGAATCCCCGGAGGCGCTGTTCGCGCACACCGCGGGCCTGCGCGTGGTCTCCTGCTCGAACCCGGTGGACGGCTACTGGATGATCCAGCAGGCGATCCAGAGCGACGACCCGGTGATCTTCTTCGAGCCCAAGCGGCGCTACTGGGAGAAGGCCGAGGTGGACGTGGACGCCGAGGCGCCGCGTCCGTTCGACCGCGCGGCGATCGCGCGCCCGGGCACCGACCTGACGCTCGCGGCGCACGGCCCGATGGTGCGCACCTGCCTGGACGCGGCCGCCGCGGCCGAGTCCGAGGGCCGCAGCATCGAAGTGATCGACCTGCGCACGATCTCTCCGCTTGACGTGGATACGGTTGCCGAGTCGGTGAACCGGACCGGGCGTCTGGTGGTCGTGCACGAGGCCCCGGTGTTCTTCGGCCTGGGTGCCGAGCTGGCGGCGAAGGTGACCGAGCGGTGCTTCTACCGTCTCGAGGCGCCGGTCCTGCGGGTGGGCGGCTTCCACGCCCCGTACCCGCCGTCCCGGGTGGAGGAGATCTACCTGCCGGACCTGGACCGGGTCCTCGACGCCGTGGACCGTGCGTTCGCCTACTAGCCGCCGACCTGGGAGTTAAGAGACATGGCAACGAAGCAGTTCCGCCTCCCCGACGTCGGCGAGGGCCTGACCGAGGCCGAGATCCTCGGCTGGTCGGTCGCGGTCGGCGACGTGGTGAAGGTCAATCAGATCCTGGTGGAGATCGAGACGGCCAAGGCGGCCGTCGAGCTCCCCTCGCCCTTCGCGGGCACCGTCGGCGCCCTGCTGGTGGAGGCGGGCCAGACCGTCGACGTCGGCACGCCGATCATCGAGATCGAGGTCGCCGGGGCCGAGCCGGACGCCAAGCCGGCCGCGAAGCCCGCGCCCGCGGCCGGCGCCGCACCCGCCGCGAAGCCCGCGGCCGAGGCGCCGAAGCGGGAGCCGGTGCTGGTGGGATACGGCGTGGCCCAGTCGGCCACCACCCGCCGCGCCCGGAAGAACGCGCCGGCCGCCGCGTCCCCGGCTCCGGCCGCGGTCGCCTCGGCCGCATCGGCGCCCCCGGCTCCGGTCGCCGCGGCTCCGTCGGTCGCCCCGTCGGCGCCCGCCCCCGCGGCGCAGGCGCCGACCGTCGCCCCGACGCACGTCCTGGCCAAGCCCCTGGTGCGCAAGCTCGCCAAGGACCTGGGCGTGGACCTCTCGACGATCACCCCGGCCCGCGAGGACGGCGTGATCACCCGCGAGGAGGTCGAGCGCGCCGCGGCGGCCCCCGCCGCGAGCCCGGTCGCCGCTCCGGCGGTCGCCGCGCTGGCCGAGGACCGCCGCGTGCCGATCAAGGGCGTGCGCAAGGCCACGGCGGCGGCGATGGTGGCCTCGGCCTTCACCGCGCCGCACGTCACCGAGTTCCTGACGCTCGACGTGAGCCGCACGGTGAAGCTGGTCGAGCGGCTGCGCGCGCAGCCCGAGTACCGGGACGTGAAGGTCTCCCCGCTGCTGATCACGGCCAAGGCCCTGATCAGCGCGACCCGGAAGTTCCCGGAGATCAACGCCTCCTGGGACGAGGCGGCGCAGGAGATCGTGCTGCGCGGCTCGGTGAACCTCGGCATCGCCGCGGCCACCCCGCGCGGGCTGGTCGTGCCGAACATCAAGGGCGCCGAGCGGCTGACCCTGCGTCAGCTGGCCGACGCCCTGGCCCAGCTGACCGCGACGGCGCGCGAGGGCAAGACGCCCCTCGCGGACCTGACCGGCGGCACTATCACGATCACCAACGTCGGCGTGTTCGGCGTGGACACCGGCACCCCGATCCTCAACCCGGGCGAGGCCGCCATCCTCGCATTCGGCGCGATCAAGCAGCAGCCGTGGGTGCACAAGGGCAAGGTCAAGCCGCGCTGGGTGACCACCCTCGCGCTGTCCTTCGACCACCGCCTCGTGGACGGCGAACTCGGCTCGCGGTTCCTGCGCGAGGTCGGCCGTGCCCTTGAGGACCCGGCGGCAGTCCTGCTCTGACCGCTCGATTCGCGACTCTGCCGGGCCGACGCACGTCGTCGGTCCGGCAGAGTGCATTCACGCCGTCGTCGGGGGCGGGTATCCGTGCTGGTAGAGGTCGCGCAGCGTGCCGATCTCACCGCCGTGGTGAGCGACTTCGTCGAGCGCGTGCAGAGCCAGCAGCAGGTAGGTCTCCTTGGCGTAGAAGCCGCCGTACTCGGTCATCGGCTGCATCATGCGCTCGTCGCCGAGCGACTCGACATGCGCCCGGAACCGGGACCAGTCGGCGGCGAGCAGATCGATGCCCTCGTTCGCGCTGCCCGGCCAGATGCGGCGGTCGCCGGACGGGTCCTCGCCGGTGAAGAAACGCTCGTATCCGCGCTGGCAGTCAGCGCCGATGTGCCACATGCGCCAAGCGATCGTGGTGAACGGCGCGGGCCGGACATCGGGCTCCGGACCCAGGTCCGCGCGGTAGACGCCGTCGCCCTCCGCACGGACCGTCAGGCAGTTCGGCACGGGTTCCCAGAGGTATTCGGCGTCGGTGAGGCCGTTGAGACGCGCGAACAGCCGCGAGCGCACGTCCTCGAAGGTCCGCAGCACGTCTCGGGTCACGGGATTAGTCATCTCACTAGGATGGACCCATGAAGGTCGCACTGGTGCAGCTTGACGTGGATCTGACCCTTCCCGTGGCGAAGGCGCGGGAGCTCGCCGTGGCCAAGGTGCACGAGGCCGCGGAGGACGGAGCGGAGCTCGTCGTGCTGCCCGAACTGTGGGCGCACGGCGCGTTCGACCCGGTGCCGTGGCCGGCGACGGCGGAGCCCCTGCACGGCGAGACCGCGCAGGCCCTGCGCGAGGCCGCGATCGACTGCGGCATCGTGCTGCACGGCGGATCCATCGTCGAACGGACGCCGGACGGCAAGCTCTACAACACCTCGCTGGTCTTCGACGCCGAGGGCGAGCTGCTCGCGGGGTACCGCAAGATCCACACCTTCGGCTTCGACCAGGGCGAGGCCGCCGTGATGACGCCCGGCGAGCACATCACGACCTTCCCGCTGCGCGACATCGATGACAGCGTACTGACCGAGATCGGCCTCGCCACGTGCTACGACGTGCGCTTCCCCGAGCTCTACCGCAAGCTCGTCGACGCCGGCGCGCAGACCGTCGTGCAGGTCGCCGCGTGGCCGACCCGGCGGCTGAGCCACTGGCTCACGCTGTGCCGCGCGCGGGCGATCGAGAACCAGGTGTACATGCTCGCGTGCGCCTGCGCCGGAACGCAGGCCGGGCTCGAGATGACCGGCCACTCGCTGGTGATCGACCCCTGGGGCGAGGTCATCGCGGAGGCGGGCGCCGAGGCGACCACGCTGTACGCGGAGATCGACCCGGCGTTCGTGCCGACGACCCGGGAGCGTTTCCCGGTGCTGCGGGACCGCCGCCTGTAGCCGATACCCGGCGCCGGCGGCTCGACCTCGGCGTCGCGGGGAATGACCATCGGGCCGGGTGAGGTTAGATGTATCCATGGCACCTCATGCACGTGTACGCGCACCCGAGCTCGTCGGCCGGGGCGGTTGGATCAACACCGCGGGGAACGCCGCACCTGATCTGAGCGGCAAGATCGTCCTGCTCGACTTCTGGAAGAATAGCACCATGCAGCGAACTTCCGGAAGGGCGATCCAGCGCGATGCATCACCACAACGAATGTGACCTCTACCTGCGGCTTTCTCTCGATCGTGAGGGTAAGACGGGCATCGAGCGTCAAGAGGCTGACTGCCGAGCGGAAGCGGCCCGACTCGGCCTGACCGTGCGTAAGGTCCACATCGACCGAGGCCGCAGCGGATACAAGTACGTGACGCGCAAGGGATTTGACGACGCACTTGCCGCTGTGACGGCGGGTGTGGTCGGCACCCTGATTGTGTGGAAGCTCGACCGGCTCAGCCGCAAGGGAATCGGCGAGATCGGCAGGGTCCTCGATGACCTCTCCCGAGTCGGCGCCCGCATCGTCAGCGTTATGGACCGCAAGGACACGTCGGACGAGAGCGATCGAATCGCCATCGCCCTGCTCGCCGAGCTTGCGCGTCAGGAGTCCAAGAACATTGGCACCCGCGTTGGGAACGCAAAGCGCTACCTGCGCACCCGAGGCCAGTGGATAGGCGGCCAACCGCCCTACGGGCTCATGGTTGACCCGGAAACCAAGCGGCTCACCCCGGACCCCGATACCGCCGTGTTCGCGCGGCTCATCGCCGATATGGCGCTGTCGGGCGAATCGCTGACCGGCATAGCTCGGTTCCTGAACGCCGAGGAAATCGAGGCTCCGCGCGGGGGTGAGTGGAACGCCGGAACGCTGTCACAGCTACTCCGCGCACCCGCGTTCGCTGGCCTCATGCCAGAAACCGACTACAGCGAAGCGCCGGACGGAACGCGCAAGTACTCGCATCGCGTGCGCGTCTACAGCGACCCCACGACGCACGAGCCGGTAGAGATCGGCGAGGGAATCATCAGCGACGGTGAGCGAGAGGTGATCCTTACGCTGATCGCGTCGCGCACCCGAGAGGACAGCCTTGGTCGCAAGCGGCCTACGCATGACGGGAGTGCGCTGCTTACCACGCTGATTCACTGCGGGGTGTGCGAGCGGCGAATGCATCGGGTCGGCGGGTCGTACCGCTGTATGGCCACACGCGCCGGTAACCGGTGCCCGGGGGCGAACGTCATGGCCGACGCAATAGACGCGTACGTGTCCGATGCGTTCCTTACTCGACTGCCAGCGAGCGAGCCTGACGACCCGCTGCTTATCGCTGTTGCTGACAGGTGGGTCCGCAAGGCCGATCCCGAACTGTTCGCGAAGCGCGACGCCATTAGGGCCGAACTGGACGCCCAGGAATCGGCAATGGATCGGTTGATCGAGGATCGGGAGAGGCCCGAATTCCAAGGACAGCGGGGACGCGAGCGGTATGACAAGGCAGTGAGCCGAATCATGCGCCGCACGGCAGGACTAGAGGCCGATCTCAGCGCACTTCCGACCCCTGCTGTGAACGTGGGACCGCTGCTCGACTCTGAGACGCTGGTACCGGCTTGGGAGGGCGCAGACCTCGACCGCAAGCGCGAGTATCTGCGGCTCGCTATCGACCGCGTGAGCGTCAGCAAGGGACAGCGCGGCAAGCGGTTCAACGGGCATGAGCGCGTCACGATCGAGTGGGCCGAGCCAGCCGACGAGTAGGCTTCACGCGCGAGAAATCCCCGTTCGCACACGGCGCGGACGGGGATTTCTCATGCCCACGCGTAAGGACCAAGTGCTGACCAGCGCGGGAGCGAGGCCGGCGAGGGCATCCGGCCTGTTCACATGCAGTTAGGTTGACTCTGACGCCCCATCAGGCACCACTTACCCGGCGTTCGGCTCGCTAGATAGAGGGTGTAGGCCCCAACTGGTGAGGAGAGACACCATGGCCGCTGATGAACTGCTCGCCAAGATCCAATCTTGGAAGAATGAGGATTCCCATCGAGGGCGACTCGTTCGCGCGTTCAATTCAAACTATCTGAACGATGTCAAGCTACAGACTGAGCGTATGGGAATGCTGCTCATCCACGTAGAGCGTGACGCTGCGCTTGCGTAGGCCGCTGTGAGCCGTCCGGCTGGCGCTGGGCGGCTTACTTATGGCCTTATTACGTTACATTCATTACAGGGGTCATGTTGAAACCCAACCTTGAGGCGTACATATGTGAGGCGCGAGCACAGCTGGTGACGCGTCATGGAGTTACCGACGCCGACGCAATATTGAATGCATCAAGCACGCTGCTTGACGCCATGTTAGCGATAGAGGAGAGCAAGCGCGGACCAGCCTGCGAAGCTCCCAACTGCGGAAACCTCCTTGAATACGCGGGCTCTGGCAGGTATCCCCGATTCTGCTCCGGCGCTTGCCGAGTGCGGGCACACCGAGCAAGGCAGACAGCGCGGATCGCCGACTAGCTGTACTGCCCCGTGAGGTTGGGGACGCGGCTGGCGGGTGGTTTGCCTCCGAGTGCGGTGTGTGCGCGATGGTGATTGTAGGTGTGGAGCCATCCGGCCAGTGCGTCCCGGCGCTGTTGTT
>NZ_JAGSOH010000062.1 GCF_018139625.1 Actinospica acidithermotolerans
GTCGAGGAAGAGGAACCTGGCCAGGTTCGGGGGGCGGCCGGAGGAGGGGTCCGCGAAGACGGGGGACATCAGCGCGCGGCCCAGGCGGTTGCAGCCGAGGATGTCGAGAC
The DNA here is from genome assembly GCF_018139625.1 of Actinospica acidithermotolerans. Taxonomy (GTDB): domain Bacteria; phylum Actinomycetota; class Actinomycetes; order Streptomycetales; family Catenulisporaceae; genus Actinospica; species Actinospica acidithermotolerans. The sequence goes on from NZ_JAGSOH010000062.1 coordinate 111, forward strand.
GGCGGTTGCGGGCGTAGGCCGGGACGGTCGCCATGGCGTCGATGACGCGCTGGACGCTCGGGCGGACCCTGGGCCGGACCGCGTTGCGGGAGCCGCCGCCGCGGGTCGCCGCCCGGGCGTGGCCGCCGGAGCCCGCGTTGACGGCGTTCGCCAGGTCGAACAGGTGCGCGCGCTCGGCCTCGTCGAGCTGCAGGGCCCTGGCCAGCGCCTCCAGGACGCTGTCGGAGACGCCCTTCGCGTTCCCGCGCTCCAGCCGCACGTAGTAGTCGACTGACATCCCCGCCAGCAGCGCGACCTCCTCGCGGCGCAGCCCGGGCACGCGCCGGTTCCCGCCGTACAGCGGCAGTCCGGCCTGCTCCGGGTTGAGCCGGGCCCGCCGGGAGCTGAGGAAGTCGTGGAACTCGGTGCGTGCGTCCATGCCTCCCACGGTACGTCGGAGCATTCCTCGATAAGGGGGTAACAGTTTTACCTGGCTGAACGCGCTGCCCGCCGCGGGGCCGCTGGAAGAATGGAGGGCGCCACACCCGTTCAGCCCACTGCCTAGGAGCAGCATGCCTACCGTCAACGCGTACGCCGCGACCTCGGCGACCGGACCGCTCGGACCCGTCACCATCGAGCGCCGCGACCTCGGCCCGCACGACGTCAAGATCGACATCCAGTTCTGTGGCATTTGTCACTCCGACATCCACACCGTCCGCGGCGAGTGGGGCGATCGTCCCTGGCCGCTGGCGCCGGGCCACGAGATCGCCGGCGTCGTCAGCGCGGTCGGTGCGGCCGTCACGAAGCACGCCGTCGGTGACCGGGTCGGCGTCGGATGCCTCGTCGACTCCTGCCGGGAGTGCGCCAACTGCAAGGCCGGCCTCGAGCAGTACTGCTCGCGCGGCATCCAGACCTACGGCAGCGTCGACCGCGACGGCACGATCACCCAGGGCGGCTACTCGACACAGGTCGTCGTCACCGAGGACTTCGTCCTGCGCATCCCGGACGGCATCTCCCTGGACGCCGCCGCGCCGCTGCTGTGCGCCGGGATCACGCTCTACTCGCCGCTGCGGCACTGGAACGCGGGCCCCGGCAGGCGCGTCGCCATCGTCGGTCTCGGCGGCCTCGGCCACATGGGCGTCAAGCTCGCGCACGCGCTCGGCGCCGAGGTGACCGTGCTCTCGCAGTCGCTCAAGAAGGAGAGCGACGGCCGCAGGCTCGGCGCCGACCACTACTACGCGACCGGCGACCCGGCCACGTTCGAGCAGCTCGCCGAGAGCTTCGACCTGATCATCAACACGGTCAGCGCGTCGGTCGACGTGAACGCCTACCTGGGCCTGCTCGACGTGAACGGCACCCTGGTCAACGTCGGCGCCCCGCCGCAGCCGCTGCCCGTCGCCGCGTTCTCGCTGATCCCGCGCCGCCGCTCGTTCGCCGGCTCGATGATCGGCGGCATCCCGGAGACGCAGGAGATGCTCGACTTCTGCGCCGAGCACGGGATCGGCGCCGACATCGAGGTCATCCCGGCGGAGCGGATCAACGAGGCCTTCGAGCGGGTCCTGGCCTCGGACGTGCGCTACCGCTTCGTGATCGACGCCTCGACGATCGGCTGACCGAGCGGCGGATCGGTCGGCCGTCGCGGCGGTTGACGGGGCCGACGGCAACTACGGGACGTCGACGGACATTGATGCGCGTCGTCACGGACGCCGTTACGGTCGTCACGGACGCCGTTACGCACGTCGTTACGACTTCTACCGGACATCCCCGGACGTCCCCAGGACGCTCCAGGACGTCTACGGGATGTCCGCGAGTGTCAGCAGGTGGTCGACGCTGGCCCGCGAGCGCTTGTGCGCGTACATCTCCCGGTCGGCCTGGTCGAGCAGTTCCTCGGCCCGGCCGGCCGGCGAAGCCGCGCCCTCCGGATCGCCCGAATCGCACACGAGGCCGAGCGAGGCCGACACCTCGAGCCGCAGGCCCATCGTCTCCACCGGTTCGGCCGAGAAGGCCTCGTCGATGCGCTGCATCAGTTTCGGCGCGTCCGGCTCCCCGACACCGGCGGCGATCATGACGAACTCGTCGCCGCTGTTCCTCGCCACGCACGCCAGGTCCGCCAGGTTCTCGGCCAGCCGACGCGCCGTCACCCGCAGCACCTCGTCCCCGACACTGTGGCCGTAGGTGTCGTTGATCTGCTTGAAGTGGTCCAGGTCGCAGAACACGACGGCGACGGGCGTGTGCGCGGCGAGCAGCTCCTCCAGCCGCTCCCGCAGTTGCACCCGGTTGGCCAGGCCCGTCAGCGGATCTCGGCGGGTCTCCGAGCGCAGGTGCGTCTCCCGCGCGCACTGCTCGGTGAACGCGGCGTGCAGCGCGGCCTTCTCCCGCTCCAGCGTTTCCATGGCCTGCAACGACTCTTCGTGCCGCCGGGCGTTGAGGATCGCGATCACCGCCTGCTCGGCGAAGACCTCGACGATCTCGTTGACCCAGGGCGCCGGGATTCGGCCGCCGAGCGGCTGGTCCATCGACAGCATGCCCACGAGCTCGCCGTCCGGTGCGTAGAGCGGCGCGTTGAGCTCGTAGTGCGGCAGCCAGGCGTCCGGGACGTCGAGCGGCACGAACTCGGGCCAGACGGTCGTGATGCCGGCGGTCGTCTCCGGCCCGGATCGAAAACGGAGGCTGCCCCACGCCTCGCCGCCCTTGAGATGCTCTTCGAGCGCCTTGCGTCCGCAGCTTGTGTTGAGTAGCCCTGAGACGACCTCGTCCGAGCCGACGACGGCGATGGTGTCCAGTTCGGCTGCGTACGCCTGCCGCGCTACCGTGACCGCGACCTCCTGATAAGGGGTCGACGAGGTCACTCCTTCGGCGATCGCGTACAGAGTGGCCTGCAGTCCGATCGCCGTGTGCACGGTCATCAGCGCACGCTGGACGGGTCCGAGTGCCGACAACGGCATCCGCACATCCGCGCCCGCGCCTTCGTCCACCGCACCGAGCTCCCTTCACCCACAGCTGTACGCATTGGTTGGGTGTGGTCACTCTACCCTCGGATTCGAGTACCGCGGGTTACTACTGCTGCGTAGCCCAGCGTCCGGACAGCGCGGATTCCAGCTGGCTCCGCGCGGCGCCGAATTCGCGCAGGATCGCGTCGATCCCGGCCTCTTCGTCCGCCAGCGCGCGCTTGACCGCGTTGCCGACCAGGGTCAGGTGGACCGACGCAGCGAGCTGCGGGCGCAGGTCCGTCGCCGGATCGACCCCCTCGCGCTCGGCGAGCGTGCGCGCGAGCACGTCCTGCTGCTCGCGGATGTTCCGCAGGTACGCGGCGAGCAGCGGCGGGGTGTTCTCGATGAGCTTGACGACGCGCAGGTAGATCGACGCGGCGTCCGAGGCGGCCTGGTCCTCGCGGTACGTGCTGAGCACGGCGGTGAACGCGTTGTGCAGCGCCGCGAAGGGCGGCTCCCCGGCGGGCCGGGCGCGCACCTCGTCGAGGAAGCTCTCCGAGAACTCCTCGCCGAGCCGGACGACCAGCTCCTCCTTGCTCGCGAAGTAGCGGAAGAAGGTGCGGGCGGCGACGTCCACGGCGTCGGCGATCTCGCGGACCGTCGTCTGCTCGTAGCCCTTGGCGTCGAACAGCTCCAGCGCGGCGCGGATGAGCGCCTCGCGGGTCTGCTGCTTCTTGCGCTCGCGCCGGTCGGGGCCCGCGGCCCGGGGCGGGGATTCGGACGACGGCTCGCGCATGGCCACAGGTTACCTTGACGTCGCCTGGTGTCAATTGTCCTTCATTGACAAGTGTCATCGAGTGCCATAATTTGGCGGAGGTCAGCCGTCAGCCGTCAGCCGGACGTCCCGAGGGGAAGCATCGTGAGCCAAGAGGTGGAAGCCGCCGAGATCGCGGGCCGGCAGGCGGGCGCGCCGCCGCGCGGCCTGCGCGGCAGCCCGAAGTGGACGCTGCTGGCCGCCGCCCTCGGCGTGATGATGGTCGGCCTGGACGGCACGATCGTGGCCGTGGCCAACCCGGACATCCAGGCCAAGCTCGGCGCCTCGCTCGCCGACATCCAGTGGATCACCAACGGCTATCTGCTGGCCCTGGCCGTCACGCTGATCACGATCGGCAAGATCGGCGACCGCTTCGGCCACCGCAAGGTGTTCCTGACCGGCATCGTCGGCTTCGCGGCGACCTCGGCCGGCGTCGGCCTGTCCGGCTCGATCGGCAAGAGCATCTCGCTGATCATCGCCTTCCGCATCCTCCAGGGCCTGTTCGGCGCGATGCTCCAGCCGACCGCGCTCGCCCTGCTGCGCAACACCTTCCCGGCCGAGAAGCTCAACGGCGCCATCGGCATCTGGGGCGCGGTGATCGGCGCGTCGACCGCGGCCGGCCCGATCGTCGGCGGACTGCTCGTGCAGCACATCAACTGGGAAGCCTGCTTCTACATCAACGTCCCGGTCGGCGTCGTCGCGCTCCTGATGGGCCTGGCCGCGCTGCGCGAGACCCCGCCGTCGCACGCTCGCTCCTTCGACGTACCCGGCATCGCGCTGCTCAGCGGTTTTCTGTTCCTGCTCGTCTGGGGCCTGATCAAGGCTCCGGACTACGGCTGGGGCGACGGGAAGTCGATCGGGTTCTTCGCCGGTGCGGTCGCCGCCCTGGTGCTTTTCATCGTCCGCGAGTCGACGGCCCGCGAGCCGCTGCTCCCGCTGCGCCTGTTCCGCTCGGTCTCGCTCTCGGCCGGGACCGTGCTGGTGCTGTGCCTGATGTTCGCGATGTTCGGCGCGATGTTCTTCATGACCTTCTACCTGGAGAACGTGCACGGCCTCGACGCGATCGACACCGGTGTCAGGCTGCTGCCGCTGACCGGCATGCTGATCGTCGGCTCGCCGCTGTCCGGGTTCGCCATCACCAGGTTCGGCGCGCGCATACCGATGGTCATCGGCATGCTGCTCGCGGCGGGAGCGCTGTTCGGGCTCTCCCGGATCACGACGACCTCCGGCCTGAACGAGACGATCGTCTTCTTCGCGATGCTCGGCCTTGGGCTGAGCCCGGTGATCGTGGGCGCCACCGAGGTCATCGTCGGCAACGCCGAGGTCGAGCTCGCGGGCGTGGCAAGCGGACTGCAGTCCACCGCGATGCAGGTCGGCGGCACGATCGGGACCGCCGTGCTCGGCGCCGTCATGTCGGCGAAGGTCGACAACCTGCTGCCGCAGCGCTGGACCGCCGCGCACCTGCCTTCGCTCACGTCGGCCCAGCTGGCAGAGGTCAAGAGCGCCGCGACGGTCGGCGTGGCACCGGTGACGTCGAGCACCTCGGCTCAGGTCGCGGCCGGCATCACCGAGGTCACGCACTCGACGTTCATCAGCGGCATGTCCGCGTCGTTCCTCGTCGCGAGTTTCGTGGCCGTCGGCGGAGCGCTGATCGCGCTGCTGGCGAAGTCCGGCGGGAACTCGACCGAGGGCGCCGTCTCACTGCACTGAGGCGTTGGCCGTGTCATCCGTTCAAGCTGACGGCCGGAGCCCGGCGAGGCGCCTCGTCACCCGCTCGATCTCCCGCCGCATGCCCAGCCTCCGAAAGATCTCCAGCGCGTCGTCGAGATGCCTGACGGCGTCGCCGGCCTTGCCCTCCAGCACCAGGCACTCGCCGATGCCCCCCAGGGCCAGCGCCTCGTCGTCCGGCTGGGTGACCTCTCGGGCCATCGACAGCGCTCTGCGAAAGAGGGGCAGTGCCCGTGCGTGATCTCCCGTGTGTGCCAGGATCGCGGCCTGATGGCCGAGCGCCCACGCCTTGTTCGAGCGCGAACCGAGGTCGCGGAAGACCTCAACCGCCCGATCGACGTCCCGCAACGCGCCCGGGCCGTCTCCGGTCGCGGCGCGTACGTCGGCGAGGTAGGTGAGCGAGTTGGCCTCGCCGAAGCGGTCGCCGAGCTCCCGGTAGATGTCTGGGTCGTCAAGGTTCCCGTGCCGGCCATCCGCGTCCGGGCGAGGCGGAGACTCTCGTGAACGGTCTCCCGGGACTGCCCGTATTCATGAATATGGCTCCTGAGAAGCGCCCGGAAGGCGACGACCAAACCCGCTTCGTCTGGGATGGCGGCGAGGTCGCGCAGGCGCCGGCCGCTGACGCTTCGGCGAAGGCGATGGCCAAGCCGAAAGCGAAGGCCGAGCGGGAGAGCAGGCCCAAGACGCCAAAGCCGAAGGCGCCGACGCCGAAGACGCCCGCCGACAAGGGCGGCCGTCTGGCGGTGTCGCCTGCTCGCGTCTTCATCGCCACCGCGGCCGTGCTGCTGTTGGCCGGCGGCACGCTGGGCATCGTCGAAATCAGCTCGCAGAGTTCCGGGAGCAAGGCAGAGGCGGCGGGCGATCCGGCGTCGTCCGGGCACGTCTCCGGACTTGCTAGCCCGACGGCCCCCGCCACGCTCCCGGTGAGTCCGACCGCCTCGACGCGATCGCCGAGTCCGTCGAAGAGCCCCACTGTCGCCGCGTCCTCGACACAGGCGGCGCAGGAAGCAACCGTTGCACCGTCGCCCTCGACGTCGGCAGCGACCACGGCCTCCGGACCGAAGCCGCTCGGCGAATGGCTTCTCGGCAGCAACGCGCTCGACTCCGCTGGCGGCCACGACGGCGTTGCGTCAGATGTCTCCTTCTCCAACGGCGCCGCCGTGCTCAGCGGCTCGATCAGCAGCTACATCGCGACGTCCTCGACCGTGCTGAACACCGGCACCGGCGACAGCTTCACCGTCTCCGCCTGGGTCGACCTCACGGCCGCTCCCACCTCCGCCTCGCTGGCGTCGACAGCCGTCAGCCAGGATGCGAACATCAACAGCGCCTTCTACCTCCAGTACTTCGGCGGCACGGCCAACTGCTGGTCCTTCACGCGCATGGACACCGACACGGTCCTGTCCAACGGCAGCCGCGCCGAGTCCATCAGCACGCCGCAGTACAACACGTGGACGCACCTCGTCGGCGTCTACAGCGCATCGACGAGCGCTCTCTACCTGTACGTCAACGGCACCCTGGAAGGCACGGCCAAGGACACCACGCCCGTCGCCTCCTCCGGTCCACTCATCATCGGCCGCGCCCGCTACGACAAGAAGGCCTCGGACGCTTTCACCGGCGCCATCAAGGACGTTCAGGTCTTCAATGCGGCTCTGTCCGCCTCCGAAATCGCGGCGATCAAGTAAGCCATCAGCCAGCGCCCCGCCTTCCGGCCGCTGGGCGTCACCCGGATGGCATCCCACGCGGCGCGCGTGCGCCGAGCTCCGCATGCTGGAGTGGTGACCCGCTACTCGCGCGTGCTCTGCGTTCCGTGCCACAGCGTGGACGCGGTGGTCGACGCCCTTGTCGCGATCGGGCCGAAGACCGCGATCGTCGACGTCGAGCCGATGATCGCCTACTGGGACACGGACCAGGCGACACTCGACGCGGGGCTGCGCGATTTCCTGGACGCCGCGGCAGGCCGGGTTCCGCCGCGGTGCGACATCGTGTTCGCCACCAACGCCCTGCGCCGGCCGTCCTCGGGCCCGACCCGGCCCGGTCGGCGCATCGGCTACGTCGCGGACGCCCGCAAGCCGCTGACCGTCGCGCGGTTCCTCAAGCTGGCCGGGCCGGGGGTGGTCGTGGGCGACCAGATCGCGACGGACGGCGTTCTGGCCTGGCGTCTGGGGTTCACCTTCGTGTACTACAACCCGGGCGGCCTCGAGCTGCCGCGCGGCCCGCGGCTCATGCGCGCGCTGGGCCGTCCGCTGGAGCGCCCGCTGTTCCGGAATCCCTGAGGCCCAGCGCCTCCCGGACCAGCACCCGCCACGGCACTCGCTCCGCGGGCACGTGCACGCCCGGCCGGTCCCGCGGCACCACGACGCGCAGGGCCAGCGCACGGATCTCGCACCGCACGGGCGTGGGCAGCACCACGGACTCGCCGTCGATGCCGACCGCGATGCTCGGGGCGTCGGCGTCGATCACCACCTCGCGGGCGGTGAGCCGGGTCAGCGAACGACTCTGGCCACGCCGGGTGAGCAGCGCGGCCGCCTGCGCCTGGGAGTCGACCTTCACACCGATCACGCCGAGTACGCCCTGGTCGAGCCTGGCCCGGCGGCTGAGCCCGGCGATGTCCCCGCCCTCGTACGGATTGTTGCTGACCAGTACAGCCTGCGGCGCGCTGAGCACGGACCGGTCGCCGTCGTGCAGCTCCAGGCGCGGGCCGCTGTGGCCGGAGATGAGGTCGGGCAGCGTGCGCAGGGCCGTCCCGGCCTTGTCGTCGCGGTAGGCGGGACTGCGGACCACCTCGGCGTACGCGCCGAACGAGGCGTTGTTGACGAACGGGCGGTCGTTGACGAAGCCGAGGTCGATGCGCATCTCGACGCCGTCGTGCAGGGCGTCGAGGCAGTGCGAGGGGTCTTCGCGGTCGAGTCCGAGGTCCATGGCGAAGTGATTGCGGGTGCCGGCCGCGATGACCAGCATCGGCACGCCGCGCCGTGCCGCGACCGCCGCGACCAGCGCCTGAGTGCCGTCACCGCCTGCGACGCCGAGGAGATCGGCGCCGTTGTCGACCGCGTGCTCGGCCAGTTCGGTCACGTCCGCGTGCCCGGTGGCCGGGAGCAGTTCCACGTTCGCGCCGAGCTCGCTGGCCTTCTCGGCGAGCTTGAACCGCACGACCTTTCCGCCACCCGAGCGCGGGTTCATGATCAAGTACGCGTGCCGCGGCGGAACGGCCGGCCGGGTCTGCGGTTGTGCGGCCTCCGAAGACGGCTGCCCGGCACCCTGTGAGGCCCACCATGCGAAGGCGGCCAGCACGACGCAGACGATGACCTCGAGCAGCAGTCCGGTCACGATGTAGGCGATCGTCACAGCGATGGGCACCGCGATCAGTACCAGCGCGGCCAGCCAACGCCGCCAGCCCCGATGCGCCAAGAACATCCACACGCCGCCTGGCAGCAGCGCTATCCCGATGAGTCCGACGACGAGCGCCGCGAGACTGTGCACCGCCCCGGCCGCAACGATGATCGCGACGATCGCAGCCAGCGCGAGCAGCGCGCAGCGCGCTAGGAGCCGCTGCCGCCGGTCCACGGGTCGGCGCGACGGCTCCCTGCTGTCTGGGACGACCACGACGCCACCTTTCGGCCCCTTGCCCGCGCGCCGATCACGACGACTCGGCGGCGGACGGGCAGCCGGAGCCGGCTCCGGCCGTGGCGACCGCTGTCGCCAGTGCGGCGATCTGGGGCTTCACCTGGGAGAACGCCTGAGTGGCCGACACGCCGCTTGGCAGACTGCTCAGGGCGGCGACGAGGGCGGAGTAAGCCGCCTTGATAGCCGTGATCTTGACGGACGCGGCGCCCTTGGCGTCCTGGGCGGCCTTGGTCAGGTTGTTCTGCGCATCGGTGATGATCGACTGCACCTCGTTGGAGGTCACGTTGCTCAGGTCCAGGGACTTGAGCTGGGTGACGTTGTTGCGCAGCGCCTGGATGTCGTCGCAGTACGCCGCGCTCGCGGTCCCGTTCGTGGCCGCGCTGGTGGTGGCCGAGCCGGTCGGCGTGGAAGTCGACGAGGAAGTACTACTGCACGCCGCGCTGGTCGCCAGCACGCACGCGAGCACAGCGGCTCCCAGGTTCCGGGTGAGTCTGGTGGCCGGGGAACGGCGCGGACCTACGGGCTCCCGATGCATTGCGCAGCCTCCGGATGTCGGATCACGGCCGATTCGCGGCCGTAGTCGCCAGTTTCTGGTACCCCGAGTGCGGTCACGAGGCGGAGCGTCCAGCCGGGTGAGGGTCACGCGGTCGACTCCCGCAGCACCTCCGAAGTGCGGTGCCCGACCACGCGGACGGCGATGGCGACGCCGAGGTCGAACAGGCCGAGCAGGATCAGCCAGAGCCCGATCAGCCGCGCGAGCGCGATCACCGACTCCGTCGGATACCCCAGCACGAGGATCCCGGCCACGAGCGTGAGCCCGCCGATGGCGACGCGCGCTCCCCGATGCGGGGTGCTGCGGTCGGAGATCGACGTGTAGATCATCAGCACGCCGCCGATCAGCCACAGCGCGCCGACGATCAGGGCGAGGACCGTGACCGTCTGCAGCTGGTGCCGCAGGCACAGGACGCCGGCCAGGATCGACAGGAGCGCGAAGAGCGCCGGCAGCACGCCCGCGCCGTGCCGCGAGTGCTCGGACCCGACCGCCATGACCAAGCGCACGACGCCGACCGCGATGAACTGCACGCCGATGACGATCGCGAAGACCCGCGCGGTCTCCTCCGGCCAGGCCAGCACGATGATCCCGGCGGCCAGCGTCACCAGGGAGCCGGCGAGCGCCCAGATCCAGCTGCGGCCGACCGCGGACAGGACCTCTTCGGCATCGGCACCACTGGATCCACCTGCGTTCACACTCACGACGACTCCCCTGGTCGAGCGCTTGCGACGGCCGTCGCGCCACCCGCTCGCGCCGGACATCGTCGAACGTCGCCAGTCTGGTCCGCCCGCTGAGCGGCCGCGTCACCCCGCACGGGTGATCCGGGGGCGGCCCGCCCGGCAGCAGGCAGGGGGCGCGGTAGGGGCCGCGTCGGCGACCGTCCCAGGGCTGCGAATTCTGAATGAGGATCAGGGTTTTTCCATCGGAGGTCACGGCGTGCCGGGCTCGTTGACCTCGGTGAACAGGCCACCCTGGGCGGCGGCGGAGCCGGCCGTGCCGCCGCCTCGGCCGCGCAGGACGTAGGCCAGGCCGACCGCGATGACGGCGCCGGCCACCGGGCCCGCGACGTAGACCCAGTAGTCGGTGAAGTTGGTGGCGACCAGGTCCGGGCCGAAGGTCCGGGCGGGGTTCATCGAGGCGCCGGAGATGGGGGCGCCCCAGAGGCCGGCTACGGCGATGTAGCCGCCTACGCCGAAGGCGCCGATGATGCCGACGTTCTGGGCGCCGGAGGCGGTGCCCAGGATGACGCTGACCAGGACTCCGGTCAGCACGAGTTCCATCCAGAACGCGTTGACGGCCGAGTAGCCGTGGGCGGGGTAGTTGGAGCCGTACCGGGCCGAGACCTTGACCACGCCGCGCAGGAACAGCGCCGCGAGCGTGGCGCCGGCGAGCTGCGTCACCACGTAGCCCGGCACGCGCCGCCAGGGGAAGTCGCGGCGCAGCGCGAAGGCGATGCTGACGGCCGGGTTCAGGTGGGCGCCGGAGACCTTGCCCATGAACAGGATGATGGCCATGACCATGATGCCGGGGGCCACCACGGCCGCGGCGTTGCTGATGGCGCCGGGGAAGGCCTTGCCCATCATCCCGCCGCCGGCGGCGACGAGGACGAGGAAGAACGTGCCCAGCAGCTCCGAGACCAGGCGGCGCCATTCCTGGCGCGGGTCCGCGAAGTCCTCGATGCGCTGGACGACGCTCTGCTCGTAGCGCGCGATCAGGCCCGGCGGCTGGATCCGCGGCTCGGGTGGGCGCGGCTCGGGCGGGCGCTGCTCGGTCATGGTGCCTTCCTCGCGGGGCGACGGATGCGCGGGTCCTTTGCGCGATCCCTCCATTACCCGGCGGGTGCGGCCGGACAGCAAATCAGCGGCACCCATTCGATGGGTACCGCTGAGGTGTCCTAGCTGGTGCGCCGTCAGGGACTTGAACCCCGAACCCGCTGATTAAGAGTCAGCTGCTCTGCCGATTGAGCTAACGGCGCGCAGCCGGTCCGCTGCGCGGCCGGTGCTTGGAACAACATACCCGATCCGGGGGGAGCGGGGCCAATCAGTACCGGCCGCCCGCTCAGCCGGCGGCGAGTTCCTCGGCGATCGCGGCGGCGAAGGCGTCGATGTCGGCCTCGGTGGTGTCGAAGCAGGTCATCCAGCGGACCTCGCCGGTGTGCTCGTTCCAGGTGTAGAAGCGGAAGCGCTTCTGCAGCCGCTCGGTGACGTGCTTGGGCAGCACGGCGAACACCTGGTTGGCCTCGACCGGGCGGGCGATCTCCAGGCCCTCGACGCCCGCGACCTCGCGGTAGAGGCGCTGGGCCATGTCGTTCGCGTGCCGGGCGTTGCGCAGCCACAGGTCGGTGCCGAGCAGGGCGGCGAACTGGACCGAGATGAAGCGCATCTTCGAGGCGAGCTGCATCCCGGCCTTGCGCAGGTACTTGACTGTGTGCACGGCCTCGGGGTTGAGCACGACGATGCACTCGCCGAGCATCAGGCCGTTCTTGGTGCCGCCGAAGGAGAGCACGTCGACGCCCGCGTCGGTGGTGAACTCGCGCAGCGGCACGCCGAGGGTCGCGGCGGCGTTGGCCAGGCGGGCGCCGTCCACGTACAGCTTCATGCCGAGGCCGTGCGCGTGGTCGGCGATGGCCCGGATCTCGTCCGGCGTGTAGCACGTGCCGAGCTCGGTCGTCTGGGTGATGGCGACGACGGCGGGCTGGGCGCGGTGCTCGTCGTCGAAGCCGTACGCCTGACGGTCGATCAGCTCGGGCGTGAGCTTGCCGTCGGGCGTCGGCACGGTGAGCAGCTTCAGGCCCGCGACCTTCTCCGGCGCGCCGCACTCGTCCACGTGGATGTGGGCCGACTCGGCGCAGATCACGGCCTGCCAGCGGTCCGTCATCGCCTGCAGCGCGACGACGTTGGCGCCGGTGCCGTTGAACACCGGGAACGCCTCGGCGCGCTCGCCGAAGTGCTCGCGGAACACCTCCTGGAGGTGCTCGGTGTACACGTCCTCGCCGTAGGAGGTCTGGTGGCCGCCGTTGGCGAGGGCGATGGCTTCGAGCACCTCGGGGTGCACGCCGGCGTAGTTGTCGCTGGCGAAGCCGCGGGAGTCGGGGGAGTGCAGGCGGGAGATGGCCACGGGAGTCTGCTGTCCGTTCGGTGGGGGTCGGCTGATCAGGCGGCGGCGGTGATGCCGCGGGTGGAGGCGATCACCGGGCGCATCTTCTTCTCCAGGGCCTCGTAGAACATGGAGAGCGGGAACTCGTCCGAGAGCACCAGGTCGACCAGCCCCTTGTTCGGCCCGTCGAGCGGGAGCACCTGCGCCCACGGCTCGGTGCCCGGGTGGCCGGCGAGCCCGCGCGCCCAGGTGGAGGCCGGGTGCGGGGTGACGTACTCGGCGACGAGCTCGTACGCGGCGATCCAGTGCGCGGTCTTCGGCCGGTCGATGCCGTCCCGGTAGAGCTTCTCGACCTTGGCGCACAGGTCGATCACGGCGGGGGCCACGGCCTGCCAGTCGATCGTCAGCCGGTTGTCCGTCCAGCGCAGCACGTCGTTCTTGTGCAGGTAGGCGAACAGCAGCTGGCCGCCGAGGCCGTCGTAGTTGCGGACCCGATCGCCGCTGATGGGGAAGCGGAAGATCCGGTCGAACAGAATCGCCTGCTGCACGGCGCGGGCCTGCGCCAGCCCCTCGCCCTCCAGCCGGACCGCCTCGCGGAAGGTGTTCAGGTCGCAGCGCAGCTCCTCGAGGGAGTAGAGCCAGTACGGCATCCGCTGCTTGATCATGAACGGGTCGAACGGCAGGTCGCCGTGGCTGTGCGTGCGGTCGTGGATCATGTCCCAGGCGGCGAAGGCGTCCTGCGCCTTGCCCTGGTCGCGCAGCAGCTCGGCGACCTCCTCGGGCAGCTCGAGCCGGGTGATCTCGGCCGCCGCGGTGATCACGGTACGGAAGCGGGCCGCCTCGCGGTCGCTGAAGATGGCGCCCCAGGTGAACTTGGGCACCTCGCGCTTCGTCGAAGACGTGGCGGAGCCAACCGCCACGGTCTCCGGGAACAGCACGGCGGAGTTGGTGTCGTAGCCGGCGGTGAAGGCCTCGAAGGAGATCGAGAGGAACTGCGGGTTGTCGTAGCGGGTGGCCTCGAGCTCGGCGAGCCAGTCCGGCCAGAACACGCGCAGCACCACGGCCTCGAAGTTGCGGTTCGGGTTGCCGTTCTGGGTGTACATCGGGAACACGACGAGGTGGCGCAGGCCGTCCACCCGCTGCGTGTCGGGGCGGAAGGCGAGCAGCGAGTCCAGGAAGTCCGGCGTGCCGAAGCCCTCGTCGGCCCAGCGGCGCAGGTCGGCGAGCAGTGCCCGGTGGTACTCGGCGTCGTGCGGGAAGGCGGGGGAGAGCTCGCTCACCGCGTCGGCGATCGCGTCCACGGCCGCGCGGGCGGTCTCCACGTTGCCCTCGCCGGGTTCGACGGAGCCGTCCTTGGCCTGGACCGTGCGCAGCTGCTCGACGGCCTCGGCCAGCCGCGGCCATGCGGGGAATTCGATCGCGACGGCGGAATCGTCGCGGTCCAGGACGGCTTCTGCAATCTTCGCCATGACCCGGCTCCTTCCATAGAATTTACGTCTTAGGCGTATGTCTTCGGTAAGAATTGTCGCCGATCAAGAGTAAGACGGCAAGGTGCGGGCATGGCACCGGGGTCGGCGCCGCGCGGAGACGCAGGTCAGGAGGTTGTCGGTGGGCCGGCCGTGCGGCGGCGGCCGGTCAGCTGTGCGGCAGCGCGAGGTGGGCGGTCCAGCCGGGGATGAGCCAGTGCGCGCCGAGCAGGGCGGCGCCGAGCGCGACGACGCCGAAGAAGAGGACCCAGAGCAGGCCGGGCACGCCGGTGAGCCTGGCGAGCTGGTCCGCGTCCGACTGCGGCGCCCGGCCCCGGCCGCGCTGCCACTGCAGCTCGAAGACCGGCCGGACCCCGCCGAACAGCAGGAACCAGACGGCGAAGTAGGCGAACGCGGCCTGCACCTGAGCGGTCGCGTACCAGGTCACGCCGAACACGAGCGCGCCGGTGGCCACCAGCGCGAGCACGCCGTACCAGTTGCGGATCATCAGCAGCATCAGCCCGAGCAGCGCGACGCACGCCCACAGCAGTGCTGTTATATGGCCGGTGCCGAGCAGCGCGGCGCCGGCGAGGCCGAGCAGCGCGGGCGCGACGTAGCCCGCCAAGGCCGTGAAGACCATGCCTGGGCCGTGCGGCTTGCCGTACGAGACGGTTACGCCGGAGGTGTCCGCGTGCAGTTTGATGCCGCTCAACCGGCGGCCGGTGCACACGGCGATCAGCGCGTGGCCCCCCTCGTGCGCGATCGTCACGGCGTTGCGGGTCAGCCGCCAGACCGGCTGCGGGACGACGGCGACGAGCGCCGCGCCGGCGGATGCGAGCAGCAGCGTGTGCGTCGGATCCGTCTGCGTACCCGTGATCTCGTGCCAGAGTTCGGTCAAGCTCGTCACAGCCATGCGGGACACCCTAGGGCAGTCGAATGAGAAGAGGCGGTGCGCAACCGTGTGACGCGCGTTGAATCCGGTCCGTTATTGAGCCGTCTGATTCGCGACCGCTTGGGTGCTCGCGTTCGAGCCCGAGCTCGTCGCCGTGGCGTCGGTGACCTGGACGAGGGCGTCGTACGTCGCCAGGTCGCACTGGCCGAGCGTGGTGTAGCCGACGCTGTAGTTCTGCTGGAACTCGGCGATCGCGTCCGCGGTGGCCGAGCCGTAGTAACCGGTCGGGTCCGGTGCCGCCGCGTAGAGGGAGTACTCCGGGAGCACGTACATCCTGCGCCGCCACGGCTGCAGATAGCCGATGGTGTCCAGCAGGCTTTGGACGTCGGTGGTCTCCTGCTTCCGCGCAGTGGTGCCGTACTCTCCCTGGTAGAGGGTCTGCCAGTCCGCGCTGGAGGCGATCGGCGCGTCGGGCGGGGATATGGAGGCCGCCGGGTCCGTGCCGCTCGCGGTGGCCGAGGCCGAGGAGCCTGTCGTGCCGGCGGTGCTCGACGCCCCGGCCGGGCCCGTCGTCCGGCTCACCGCGACCGGGTCCACATCCGCCGTGGAACGCGAAAGGCTCGGCGCGGCGCTGGCCGACGTCGAGCCCGTGCCCAGGGGATGCGCCCCTCCGTGGGCGGAGTTGGTGCTGGGGGCCACGGGTATCGCGCCGCTCGCGGGCAGCGAGACGGATTGGCTCGCGGAGCCGTCGGAGGACAGGACCAGCGCGCCCGCGGTGCCGACCGAGAGAGCGGCGGCCACCGCGACGAACGCGGCGATCCTGCCCAGCCTTCTCGGCCCGCTGTGCCGCCCCCCGGCGCGGGACTCCTGCGGGCGCGCGGAAGCGGCCGAAGTGCTCGCGAACGCGGGCGCGGCGGAAGCGGCGGACGTCGCCCTGGCGCGCGGCCCGGTGGTGGCCAGTGCCGCGCGGATCTCGGCGATGTTCAGCGGGACGGTGAGGTCCAGAGGGCCTTCCGTCGCCGCCGTCTCGTCCAGCGCCCGCCGGGCCGCCGCGGCCTGCCCCGGGAATCCGGGTCCTGCTTCGGTCGGCTCAGAGGTCTGGGTTCGGTCCAAGGGTCCTCGTAGGGAGAGTGGGTAGAGCAGCCGTGGGCCAACCGGACGGTACCGCATTACGAAGGCAAATATAAGACCGGCGGATGCTGGCGCGGCGCTTCTCACAGATGGTATTGCCCGGACGGAGTGCCCGAAACGGGTGGTATCCTGCTGCCATGCGAGCTGTACGCCTGCTCCTTAGCCGGCCGCGCTGACGGAAGTCCTCTCAGCGTGGCGACCCCTCCTGTGCGAGGGGTTTTTTCATTGGCGGGCGGCGTCCGCAGACCTACTCGACGTGAGGGAAGAGCGATGGAGCAGAGCACGGCCGCGGCGGCCGGGGACGAGCCGGCGCACCGCTACGGCGCGGCGCTGGCCCGCGGGATCGAGGCGCGCTGGCAGGCCTACTGGGCCGAGAACGGCACCTTCGAGGCGCCCAACCCCACCGGCACGCTCAAGGGCCACGTGTCCGAGGCGAAGCACAGCTTCATCATGGACATGTTCCCGTACCCGTCCGGCTCCGGCGTGCACGTCGGGCACCCGCTGGGCTACATCGCCACCGACGTCTTCGCCCGCTACCAGCGGATGAACGGCTTCACGGTGCTGCACACGCTGGGCTTCGACGCCTTCGGCCTGCCCGCCGAGCAGCACGCGGTGGCCACCGGCGAGCACCCGCGCACCTCGACCGAGGCCGCGATCGCCAACTACCGGCGGCAGCTGGGCCGGATCGGCTTCGGCCACGACCCGCGCCGCTCGATCACCACGATCGACCCGGCGTACTACCGCTGGACGCAGTGGATCTTCCTGCAGATCTTCAACTCCTGGTACGACACCCGCCGCGAGAGCGCCCGGCCCATCAGCGAGCTGATCGCCGAGTTCGAATCCGGCGCGCGCCCGACCCCGGACGGCCGCGGCTGGGCCGAGCTGTCCGGCATCGAGCGCGACGAGCTGCTGGGCGAGTACCGGCTGGCGTACGCCAAGGAGGTCTCGGTCAACTGGTGCCCGGGCCTGGGCACCGTGCTGGCCAACGAGGAGGTGACCGCGGACGGGCGCTCCGAGCGCGGGAACTTCCCCGTTTTCAAGTCCAAGCTGAAGCAGTGGATGATGCGGATCACCGCGTACGGCGACCGGCTGATCTCCGACCTGGAGCCGCTGGACTGGCCCGAGGCGATCAAGCTGCAGCAGCGCAACTGGATCGGCCGCTCCGAGGGCGCCCGCGTCGACTTCCCGGTCGACGGGCACGCGATCACCGTCTTCACGACGCGCCCGGACACGCTGTTCGGCGCGACGTACATGGTGCTGGCTCCGGAGCACGACCTGGTCGACGCCGTCGTCCCGGCCGCGTGGCCCGAGGGCACCCCGGAGGCGTGGCGCGGCGGCGCGGCGACCCCGGGCGAGGCGGTCACCGCGTACCGCGCGATGGCCGCGGCCAAGTCGGACGTGGACCGGCAGGCCGACGCCAAGACCAAGACCGGCGTGTTCACCGGCGCCTACGCGACGAACCCGGTCAGCGGCGAGCAGGTCCCGGTCTTCATCGCCGACTACGTGCTGATGGGCTACGGCACCGGCGCGATCATGGCCGTTCCGGCGCACGACACCCGCGACTTCGCCTTCGCGCGCGCCTTCGGCCTGCCGATGCGCTGCGTCGTGGAGCCGACCGACGGCCGCGGCGAGGACGTCGCGACGTGGGACGACGCGTTCGCCTCGTACGACGCGCTGATCGTCAACTCGGCCAACGCCGAGGTCTCGCTGAACGGCCTGGGCGTCGTCGAGGCGAAGGCCCGGATCACGCAGTGGCTGACTGAGAAGGGGATCGGCGAGGGCACGGTCAACTTCCGGCTGCGCGACTGGCTGTTCAGCCGGCAGCGCTACTGGGGCGAGCCGTTCCCGGTCGTCTACGACGAGGAGGGCGTGCTGCACGCGCTGCCCGAGTCGATGCTGCCGGTCGAGCTGCCCGAGGTCGAGGACTTCTCGCCGCGCACCTTCGACCCGGACGACGCGAAGACCGAGCCGGAGACCCCGCTGTCCCGGAACGCCGACTGGGTCAACGTCACCCTGGACCTGGGCGACGGCCGCGGCCCCCAGCGCTACCGCCGCGAGACCAACACCATGCCCAACTGGGCCGGCTCCTGCTGGTACGAGCTGCGCTACATCGACCCGGACGACGAGAACGCCGTCGTGGACCCGGTCAACGAGCGCTACTGGATGGGCCCGGACAGCGGCAAGCCGAACGGCGGCGTGGACCTGTACATCGGCGGCGCCGAGCACGCGGTGCTGCACCTGCTGTACTCCCGCTTCTGGCACAAAGTGCTGTTCGACCTGGGCTACGTCTCCTCGAAGGAGCCGTTCCACAAGCTGTTCAACCAGGGCATGATCACGGCCGACGTCTACCGGGACGCCCGCGGCTTCCCGGTCCCGGCGGCCGAGGTCGAGGAGCGCGGCGGCAAATACTACTGGGACGGCGCCGAGGTCTTCCGCGAGGCCGGCAAGATGGGCAAGTCGCTGAAGAACTCCGTCTCCCCGGACGACTTCTGCGACACCTACGGCGCCGACACGCTGCGCGTGTACGAGATGTCGATGGGCCCCCTGGAGGTATCCAAGCCCTGGGACACCAAGGCGGTCTCCGGCGCGGTGCGTTTCCTGCAGCGCGTCTGGCGCAATGTCGTGGACGAGGAGACCGGCCTGCCGCGGGTGACCGAGTCCGAGCCGGACGCCGAGACGCTGCGCGCGGCGCACCAGGCGGTCGCGGGCGTCGCCGAGGACATCGCCGGCCTGCGCTTCAACACGGCCATCGCCAAGCTGATCGTGCTGAACAACCACCTGACCAAGCTGGACGCCGTACCGCGGCAGACCGCTGAGACGCTGGTCCTGGCGCTGGCGCCGTTCGCGCCGCACCTGGCCGAGGAGCTGTGGGCCAAGCTGGGCCACAGCGGCACGCTGACCTTCGAGCCGTACCCGGTGGCCGACCCGCGCTACCTGGTCGCCGACGAGGTGACCTGCGTCGTCCAGGTGCAGGGCAAGGTGCGCGACAAGATCCAGGTCGCTCCGGACATCAGCGAGGACGCGCTGAAGGAGCTGGCGCTGGCCACCGACGGCGCGCAGCGCGCCCTGGACGGCCGGGCCGTGCGCACGGTGATCGTGCGTGCGCCGAAACTGGTGAACATCGTACCGGCGTAAGTGCGTATACGCCGATATACGCCGAATGACAGACGACCCGCTCCGCGACCCCGTTGTATCTTCGGGGTCATGGAGTGGGTCGTCAGTCTTGTTTACGCGGGCTTCCTAGCCGGGACCGGGGCGCTCGCGGTCATCGACGTGCGCACCAGGCTGCTGCCGAACCGCATCGTGTACCCGCTCTTCGCCTTCGGCGTCGTCGGGCTGACGCTCGCCTCCTGGCTCGGCCACGAGTGGTGGCGCCTGATCGTGGCCGCGGCCGCGGCAGCGCTGTGCTTCGGGCTCTTCTGGCTGCTGTGGTTCTTCGGCGGCATGGGCTTCGGCGACGTGCGCCTGATCGGCGTGATCGGCCTCTACCTCGGCTGGATCGGGATCTCGGCGGTCGAGGCCGGCGTGCTGCTGGGCACGCTGGTGGCCTCGGTCTACCACATCGGCAAGCTGCTGCTGGGCAAGGCCTCGCGCAAATCAGAGCTCGCCTTCGGCCCCTACCTGATCGGCGGGGCCTGGGCGGCGCTGGCGCTGGAGGCCGTGCTGCTGGCCAGGTAGGGCCGGCGGCACGTCAGCCGTTGTTGATGGTCTGTACTTCCTGGGCGGTGACGGCCTCGTCGGTCTCCGTCGTCGGCAGCGGCTGCGGCGACTGCCATTGACCGCCGTTCCAGGTCACCGTGATGAGCCATGAGGTGAGCACCTTGAGGTTGTAATTCTCCGGGTTCGTGAACGTCACCCCGCACGGCGGATCGCCTTTCGAGCCGGCGTACGGCGTACCGATCGTCCCGGTGGCCTGGTCCAAGGTGCAGCCGCTGTTGTAGAGCACCGAATCGGCGGGGTCGGTGCCGAGCGTGAACGACTCCGCCTGGGCGTTGAGGTTCACGCAGATGGCCGGGTCCTCGGTGAGGCAGATGTCGTTGACGCTGAACGAGGTGTCGGCCGCGTTCGCCCACACCCACGTCGGCAGGTTCACCGTCGACTTCGATCCCAGCGCCGGACTGGCCTGCACTTGGAGCTGGGGCAATTGGACCTTGCTTGCCACGTAGAGCGCCAACTGCTCGGCGGTCACGGTCGGAGCGTCGCCGGTCGTGGGCGCCGCTCCGCCGGTGGGCACCCAGTACCAGTCCTCGGGGAAGTGCTTGGTGTCGATGTCGGAGCACTGCTGCATCTGGGCCAGGGTGTCATCGTCGTTCCAGATCAGGCCCCACCACGTACCGGCCGGGCCCGCTCCGACGTTGTAGCTCTGCCACTTCGGGCCGTCCGTAGAGAGGTAGCCGGGCTTGAGCGGGGCGAGGCCGCCGTGCCCGTTGTCGCCGTTGACGTCGTACTCCTGCTGGAACGCCGAGTAGGTGAGCTGGGAAGAGCTCTGATCGAGCTGCCCGACGGTCGAGTAGAGCTCTTCGGGCGTGTACTCGGGCGCCCACCAGCACGCCGGCGGCGTCCAGCTCGTACCCCCGGTGATCGAGGAGCTGCCCGAGCCGCACAGGTGCTCGGTCTTGGTCAGCGAAGCCCACATGGTGACCTGGCTGCCGGAGACAGACCCACCGCCGCTGGTTCCGCCGCTCGACGTACCGCAGCCGGACCCGGAGTCCGCGAGCGCGGACGGAGCCGAGGCGAACACGGTGAACCAGCCCGACGCCAGCACGAGGCACGCCGCCAGCGCGGCGCGTCCCATCATCCGTCCATGCACTGTTTCGCCCCGTTCTGGGTCAGAAGCGTGTACACCGCCCACAACTGCCCGGCACCCTTGACGAGCTGGCCCTCGCGCAAGGTGTGGTTGGCGGCGGCGCTCATGGTGTTCGGGATCCTCTTACCCGAGGAGAGGTTCCGGTAGGACAGGGCCGTCGAGTCCTCGCAGTACGAGAAAGTTGTCAGCCGGGACCCCGGCTTGCCGATGGTGAAGTCGTAGACCCGGTCGGCGCCGGTCACGCGTTCGTCCTGCTGTTTCCACCAGGCGAGTTCCGCGTTCTCGGTTTTCAGCGCGTCGCCCACGGTCAGCGACCGGTAATTCGCCTCGGCTGCCCCGCTCGAGCTCAGCGCTTCGATATAGGCCTTGTACTGGTCGACGAGGATGGTCTGGATCTGCTCGGCGACGGCCGAACTCTGCGCGGAGGTCTGCACCTCGATGTCCAGGTCCGCCGGGATCTTGAACGTCAGGTTCAGCCCGGCGACCGCGGTGGAGGCGGCGGTGGCGCCGGCCGTGCTGTCCGTCGCCGACGCGGCCGCGCTGCCCGCCCCCGCGATTGCCCCGTTGTGCTGAACGGAACTAGAACAACTATTCAGAGATAGTGCGGCGAGCACTATCGCGAGGGCTGCGATGGAACGCGGGCGCACGGTTCCCCCTGCGGTGGTCTCCGACTCTCACCGGAAGACGCTGTTCGGCACTATTCGACAACTGAGCCGACCCGGATCGTACCCGCGTCGGCGCCCGTTCGGTACCCGGTGGGGCGGTATTCGAACCGGTGCGCTGATAACGATCCGGATTTCCTTGTTCACACCATCGTTCACGCAGCACGCGACAGTTCAGGTGTTCCCTGTAGTTCGGCTTCCGGGTCTGTTGAGTTTCGCCTCCGTGCCGCTACTATCGGGAGCCAGTCGGCCACTTTCGGGGGTTGGGAAAAACGGTGAGCAGCAACACAGAGAACAGCGTCGCCGGGATGACCGGATGGAAGCCCTCTGGCTCGCCGTCGCCCAACCGCAACGCGGTACCGGTCGGCGCGCCCGGCGGGCCGGTGCGTCCGCCCACGGCCGCCCGGGAGCGCAAGCCCGCGCTGGCCGCGCTCGCGCTGCTGCTGATCGCCGTGGGCGTGCTGGCCTCGGTCTACCTGCAGATGCAGGCGGGCAACCGAGTGGGGGTGATCGAGCTGACGCAGCGGGTGCC
Organism: Actinospica acidithermotolerans; assembly: GCF_018139625.1. Lineage (GTDB taxonomy): Bacteria > Actinomycetota > Actinomycetes > Streptomycetales > Catenulisporaceae > Actinospica > Actinospica acidithermotolerans. The sequence continues at coordinate 22,325 of NZ_JAGSOH010000062.1, forward strand.
GCAGGGCCAGCAGATCACCGCCGGCGAGATCACCGAGGTCATGGTCGCCCAGGACGGCAACGTCAACTACGTGACCTGGGCGCAGCGCGACCTGCTCTCGAAGTACACGACGCAGACCGACCTGGTCTCCGGCACGATCCTGATCGGCCAGATGCTGACCACCGCGCCCGCGGCCGACGGTTCGACCTCGACCATCGCCGTCACGCTGAAAGCCGGGCAGTATCCGCCGACCATCGAGGCCGGCGACACGGTCAACGCGTACTACGTCGGCCCGGCGCAGAGCACGTCGACGTCCACCGGCTCGGGCAGCTCGTCGAGCAGTAACAACGACGTCTCGACCCTGCTGGCCGGCGGTGTGAAGGTCGTTGAGCTGCCGCAGAGCAGCGGGGGCTCGCTCGGCTCGGCGGCCTCCTCCAGCAACGTGTTCGCCGTCACCGTGGACAAATCCGTCGTCAGTGCCCTGCTGACCGCCTCGGCCGAGGGCGACCTGGTCTTCACCAGCGGCGCGGGCAGCTAGGCAACGGATCATGGCACTGATAGCACTCGCGGCCGACAAGGGCTCGCCCGGCGTCACGACGTCGGCGGTGGCATTGGCCGCGGTCTGGCCCCGGCGCGCGCTCTACGCGGAGTGCGATCCGCACGGCGGCGACCTCGTCTACCGCATGGCCGCCGAGCACGGCGGCCCGCTCGACCCGAACCGCGGCCTCGTCTCGCTCGCCGTCGAGGCGCGCCGCGGGTTCGACGCGGCCGTCCTGCCGCGGCACACGCAGCGGCTGCACGGCGGCCTGGAAATCATGGTGGGCCTGGGCAACGCGGACCAGGTACACGGCATGGCCGGGCTGTGGACGCCGCTCGGCCGCGCCTTCGACCGGTACGCCGAACTGCCCTACGGCGCCGACGTCATCGCGGACTGCGGACGCGTCGGCCCCGACTCGCCGACCGTCGAACTGCTCGCGCAATCGGCCCTCGTGCTGTTGATCGCGCGCACCGAGGCGGAGAACATCGCGCACGTCAGAGACCGCGCCAACAGCCTCTCCGCGCGGCTGCACGCGACTCAGGGCACGTCCGTCTCCATCGCCCGGCCGCCGATCGGCATCGTGCTGATCACGCCGCCGGGCAAGGCGCGCCAGGTCGCCAAGCAGGTCGGCGACCTGCTCGCCTCGACCACCGCCGGCGCCGAGGTGCTCGGCGTCATCGCGCAGGACCCGGCGGGCGCCGACGCGCTCAGCGGGCGCTCGCGGGCGCGCGTGGACAAGGCGATGCTGACCCGGTCGGCGCGCGAGCTGGCCGCGAACCTGAGCCACCGCTACGGCCTGAACCGGCCGGCGGACCGGGCCGCCTACGTCTCGCCGATGGCCGAGACCCAGGCCGTGCCGATCGCGCCGAGCGCGGTGCACCCGGCCGGGACCGGCGAGATACCCGTGATGCCGCCGAACCTGACGAGCGTCCCGCATCCGAACCCGTACGTGCAGCAGCCGCAACCCGCGCAGTATCCGCAGCAGCCGCAATCCGCGCAGTATCCGCAGCAGCCGCAATCCGCGCAGTACCCGCAGCAGCCGCAATCCGCGCAGTACCCGCAGCATCCTCATCCGCCGACGGTGAGCGGGGTGGCCTGAGATGGACCACGCACTCGTCAAGCGGCTGAGGCAGGAGGTGGGCGACCGGGTCGCGGAGCAGCGCCGCGTCGACCAGCTCAGCGGCCTGCCGGCGATGACCCCCCAGGACGAGCGGCAGTTCGCCCGCGCCGTGATCGGCCAGGTGCTCTCGGAGCACGCGCACACCGAGATGACCTCGGGCCGGCGCCCGCCGAGCGCCGAAGAGGAGGAGGCGCTGGCCGGCGGCATCCACGCCGCGCTGTTCGGCGTCGGCCGGCTGCAGCCGCTGCTGGACGACCCGGAGATCGAGAACATCGACGTCAACGGCTGCGACCGGGTCTTCGTGCAGTACTCGGACGGCCGCGAGGCGATGGCCGAGCCGATCGCCGAGACCGACGAGGAGATGGTCGAGCTCATCCAGGTGCTCGGCGCCTACTCCGGACTGAGCTCGCGGCCCTTCGACTCGGCGAACCCGCAGCTGGACCTGCGGCTGCCGGACGGCTCGCGGCTGAGCGCCGTGATGGACGTGACCCGGCGCCCGGCCCTCTCGATCCGCCGCGCCCGGATGGGCAAGGTCTTCCTGAGCGACCTGGTCGGCAACGGGACGCTGCTGGCCGAGCTCGGCTCGTTCCTCTCGGCCGCCGTGCTGGCCCGCAAGAACATCATGATCGCGGGCTCGACGAACGCCGGGAAGACGACGCTGCTGCGCGCGCTGGCCAACGAGATCCCGCCGCACGAGCGCCTGGTCACCGTCGAGCGCGCCCTCGAACTCGGCCTCGAGCAGTTCCCCGAGCTGCATCCGAACGTGGTGGCGATGGAGGAGCGGCTGCCGAACTCGGAGGGGCTCGGCGCGATCTCGATGGCCGAGCTCGTCCGCCGCTCGCTGCGGATGAACCCCAGCCGGGTCATCGTCGGCGAGGTCCTCGGCGACGAGATCGTCACCATGCTCAACGCGATGTCGCAGGGCAACGACGGCTCGCTCTCCACGATCCACGCGAACTCCTCGCTCGAGGTGTTCAACCGCATCGGGACGTACGCGCTGCAGGCGCAGGAGCGGCTGCCGGTCGAGGCCAGCCACATGCTGATCGCGGGCGCGGTCAACTTCGTGGTCTTCCTCGAACGGCGCAACGACTACCACCGCGGCGGCACGATGCGCCGCCTGGTGACCTCGGTCCGCGAGGTGAACGGCGTGGACGGCCGGGTGCTGTCCTCCGAGGTGTTCGCGGCGGGGCCGGACGGGCGCGCGATGCCGCGCTCGCCGATCAGCTGCATCGACGAGCTGATCGCGTACGGCTACCAGCCGACGGGGGTGTGGAGGTGATGGCGCGGTGAATCCGCAGGAGCTCTTCCAGGTGCCGACGCTCGAGGCGCTGCTCGCCGGCGTCTGCGGCGGAGGCGGCCTGGCGCTGCTGATCGCGTCGCTGATCGGCTTCAAGCCGAAGGAGCCCTCGCTCCGGCAGGCGCAGGCGGGCGAATGGCTGCGAAAGGCTGGCCAGCGGCTGGCCATCGCGATCCTCGTCGCCGTCGTCGTCGGCCTGATCACCGGCTGGCCGGTGGCCGGCGTCGGCGTGGCGGTCCTCGTGTTCTTCTGGAGCCAGCTGTTCGGCGGCCTCTCGCACGAGCGGCTGGGTATGCAGCGCGTCGAGGCCCTCGCGATGTGGACCGAGTCGCTGCGCGACACGATCGCGGGCGCGGTCGGCCTGGAGCAGGCGATCCCCGCCTCGGCGCGCACCGCCGGCCCGCTGCTGCGGCCGCACCTGGACGCGCTGATGGACCGGCTGCGCGGCCGCATGCCGCTCTCCGAGGCGCTGCACCTGCTCGCGGACGACATCGACGACCCGAGCGCGGACATCATCATCGCCGCGCTGATCCTCAACTCGCGGCTGCGCGGTCCCGGCCTGCGCGAGGTGCTCGGCGCACTCGCCAAGTCGGCCCGCGAGGAGGTCGACATGCGCAACCGCGTGATGGCCCAGCGCGCCGGCATGCGGCGTGCCGTGCAGATCATCGTGGTCGCGGTCACCGTCGTCGTGGTCGGTATGGCGGTGCTCGACCGCAAGTACGTCGCGCCGTACGGCACGCCGGTCGGCCAGCTCGTGCTCGCCCTCGTGATGCTGCTGTTCGCCGGCGGATTCTTCTGGCTGCGCAAGCTCTCCGAGGTCAAGACGCCCGAGCGCTTCCTCATGCGGGTGCGGTGAGGCCGGGATGCTGCTCGAATACGTACTCCTCGGCGCCGTCGTCGGCCTCGGCGTCTACCTGCTGATCCGTGCCCTGATACCGGCCAGGCGCAGCGCGACCGCGACCGTGGCGCAGATCGACGCGCTGCGCGAGCTCGGCCCGTACTCGGCCGAGGCCGGCGGCGGCAGGTCGTCCTTCAAGGAGAACGTCGGCCGCCGGATGGCCGAGTTCTACGTCCGGCAGGGCTGGCAGCAGCGCTCGCTGCGCGCCGACCTCGCGATCCTGGACCGCGGCTGGGAGTCGTTCCTGACCACGAAGATCGGGCTGGCCGCCTACGGCTTCGTCTTCGTGCCGCTGCTCTACGCGATGCTCTGGGTCCTCGGCGCGCACCTGAGCTTCCTGGTGCCGCTCTGGCTCACGCTGATCGTCGCGGCCGGGTTCTTCGTGCTGCCCGACCTCGAGGTGCGGCAGAAGGCGCGGGAGCGGCGCGAGGACTTCCGGCGCGTCGTCTCCGCCTACCTGGACCTGGTCGCCATGAACCTCGCCGGCGGCCGTGGCCTGCCGGAGGCGCTGATGGCGGCCGCGGAGATCAGCGACGGCTGGGCCGTGCGCCGGATCCGCAACACGCTCTCCGACGCCCGCCTGTCCGGCCAGACCCAGTGGGCCGCGCTCGCGTCCCTCGGCCAGGCCGTCGGCGTCGAGGAGCTCGTCGACCTCGGCAGCGCGCTCGCGCTGACCGCCGACGACGGCGCGAAGATCCGCACCTCGCTCGCCTCGCGCGCGGAGACCATGCGCCGCCGCGAGCTGTCCGAGATCGAGGGCAAGGCGGGCCAGAAGTCCCAGTCCATGCTCGTGGCGCAGGTCCTGCTCTGCGCCGGTTTCCTGGTGTTCCTCATCTATCCGGCGATCACCCAGATCGCCGCCATCTGAGCAAGGGGTCTGACGATGTTCGGTTACTCGCCCTTCGCGTCGGCGGTGGACTTCCTCCGGACGACGCTCTCGGCCCGGCTCGCTGCGGCCCGCTCCCGCGACCCGGAGGAGGGCGCCTCCGTCGTGGAGTGGGTGGTCATCACGACGATCGTGGTCGTACTCGCCGTCACCATCGGCGTGATCATCACCAACGCGCTGAACCAGAAGGCCACCACGATCCAGAACTGCATCAACTCGGCCGGCGGCACCAGCGGCTGCGGCAACTAGGCGGCCGCGGACATGAGGCGGCGGCAGCGGGACAAGGAGTCCGGGGCCACGGCGATCGAGTTCGTCGTGTTCACCCCGCTCCTTTTCCTGCTCATGTTCGGTTCGGTGCAGATCGGCCTGGCCCTGTTCGCGCGGCACGTCGCGGTCTCGGCCGCGCAGGAGGGCGCGCGCGAGGCCCGGGAGACGGCCGTGAGCACGACGACGAACTGGCAGACCGCCTCGACGTCCGCGGCGACGAACTGGGTGACGCAGCTGCTCGGCACGATGGTCCAGGGCACGCCGACCGCGCAGCCCCTCGAACCGGTGCCGCTCGGCAACGCGTACCCCGAGGTCGGGGTGAGCGTGCAGTTCGACGTCGTCTCGGTCGTGCCCGGCTGGACGTTCTCGGTGAGTTCGAGCAGCGTCGGCCCGGTCGAGTGCTTCTACCAGACCGACGGGCACTGCAATGGCTACTAGGGCGGCCCGGCTCGGCCGGCGGGTCCTCGAAGGTCGTGAAAGCGGTCCGGGTCGTCCGGGCTGTCCGCGTCGTCAGGGCCGGCAGGACTGTCAGGGCCGTCCGGGTCGCCAGCGCCGGAAGCGGGACGAGGCGGGGATATCGACCGTCGAGGTCGTCATCGGCACGCCGATCCTGTTCCTGTTCGTCGTCACGATGGTCGGGCTCGGGCTCTACGCGCAGAACGTCGGCCAGGTCCAGGACGCGGCGCAGGACGCGGCCCGGATGAGCTCGCTGCAGCGGACGACGAGCGACGCGTACAACTTCGCGTACGACGTCGCCAAGGACGACCTCGGCGGCACGTGCAACGACGGCGCCGGAGGCCTGCCCACCGTCACCGTTCCCACGACGTCGAGCGGCACGGACGGCGTCACGCTGCTCACGATCACGGTCGAGTGCAAGGTGACCGAGCTCGGCATCACCTACACGATCGACGAATCCTCATACGCTCCGGTCGACACGTATCGGGGTGGGCAGCCGTGAATCCCCGTTCTCTGCGACGACGGCTCGGGAAGCGGAAGCGCGACGAGCGCGGCTCGATGACGGTGTTCGTCGTCCTGTGGTCGCTCGTCATCGTCATGGTCGCGGCCCTCGTGATCGACGTCGGACTGGCCATCTCGCAACGCGAACGCGCCGCCGACATCGCGGACCAGGCGGCGCGCGCGGAGGCGCAGAACCTCAGCATCGTCTCGCTGCGGCAGAGCGGCGGCGCGGTGATCCAGGACGACGGCTGCCGGCGGGCCACGGACTACCTCGCGGCCGCCGCGGCCAGCGTGCACTACGGAAGCGCGAGCCTGAACACGGGCTACGGCAACGGGGGGTGTCTGGTGAACGATCCGGGCACGCCGGGCAACTCCGTGACGGTCTCGGTGAACGTCACTTACTCGCCGTTCGTCTTCGATCTGTTTTCGGGGACTGTCACGGTCACCGAAACGGGTACGGCTACGGCAGCGACGGGCAATTAGTCCGAGGGAGGGATGGACGGACCATGAGCGAGATCAGGACCTACCGGCGAACGTTCGCTGACGTGCTCCGGGCGTTCGGCGCGATGCTGGTGCTCGTCGTGCTGCTCGGCGCCGTTCCGTTCGCCCTCGTGCGCTTCATCGGCTGGCCGCTGCCGCATCAGATGCCGACGATGGACCAGCTGCGCAGTCCGCTCAGCGGCGACGTGCTGATCAAGGCGCTCGCGGTCGTCGTCTGGCTGGCGTGGGCCCAGTTCACCGCGTGCGTCATCGTCGAGTTGTCGAACGCGCGGCGCGGAGTGGGAATCCCCGCGAAGGTTCCGGCCGCCGCGCCGAGCCAGTTCCTGGCGCGCCAGCTCGTGGCGGCGCTGCTGATGCTGACCGCCACGGCCGCCTCGTTCGCGCCGGACATCACGCATCTCGCGCAGACCCCGGCCGCGATCCCCAGGCCGCACACGGCGATCTCGCTGCAGCTCGACGCGGCCGGGACGCCGGCCAAGTCCGGCGGCGGGACGGTGGCGACCACCGGCTCCGGCGGCAGGACCACCGGCAACCTGCCGAGCGTGCGCAACGGACATCAGGTGGCGCGCGCGGCGAGCACGTCGCTGACCCAGGTCTCGACGCAGACCGTGGCGGGCACGAAGCTCTACCGCGTTCAGCCGCCGCACGGCCGCAACTACGACTCGCTCTGGGAGATCGCCGAACGGCACCTCGGCGACGGCCGCCGCTACAAGGAGATCTACGAGCTCAACAAGGACCGCATCCAGCCGGACGGCCAGCAGCTGACGGACGCCTCGCTCATCCGGCCCGGCTGGATCCTGGAGATGCCCGCCGACGCGACCGGCGGCGACCTGATCGCCGAGATGCCGGCCGCCGCCGCCTCGACGACCGTGCCCGAAACCTCGTCGAGCAGTTCGGCGAACGGCGCTTCGGCACAGACGCAGAGCTCGCGCACCGACGCCAATGCGCAGACCGTCTCGGCGAACACCGCCGATCAGAGCAAGGGCGGCGGTTCGGTCAACGGCGGTTCGGCGAACGGCGCCTCGGATCAGCAGAAGGGCGTCGCGCAGGAGGCCGGCTTCGTCTTCGGCAGCGCCGCGACCGCGCCGTCCAAGCTGACCCCGGCCAATCCGCAGGGCGTGAAGGTCAGCCAGGAGGCCACCGACATCGCGCAGGCCGTCGCCGCGGCCGCGCGGGCCGCCGCCGCGATGGAGAACGCGCAGCAGAACGGCTCGAGCACGGAGCCCGGTGGCGGGGTGATCACCAGCGCCGGCCTGCCGCGCAACTCGCATCGCGGCTCGACGTCGGCCGACGAGCGGCAGCTCGGCCCGGTCGAGGAGCGCGTGCTCTACGGCATCGCGGGCTCCCCGCTGATGGCCGCGGGCCTGCTGCTCGCGCTCGGCCGGCATCGCCGCCGCCAGCTGTGGAACCGCGTCGGCGGACGTCGCCCGACCACGCCGACCGGGGACGCGGCGGTGGCCGAGGAGTCGATCAGGGTCGGCGCGGGCGAGGTCGAGGTCTGGTTCCTCGACCTGGCGCTGCGCGGCCTGTCCGCCGAACTGCACAAGCGTGGCCGGGTCCTGCCTCGCGCGAGCGCGTTGCGGCTGCGTTCGCAGGGCATCGAGCTGATGCTGACCGAGACCGCGAACACGAAGAGTCCCGAGCAGGCGCCGCTGCCGTGGTTCACCGCGTCGGACGGCCGCTCCTGGAACTTCCCGCGCACGGCCATCGGCCAGATCGACTCGGACGCCGCACACCAGCGCTTCGCGCCGTACCCCGGCCTCGTCACGATCGGCACCGCCGGCGAGGACCGCATCCTCGTCGACCTGGAAGACACCCCCGGAGTGCTCGCCGTGTCCGGGCCGCGCGAGCAGGCGAAGGCGCTGATCTCGGCGATGGCCGTCGAACTGGCGACGAACGCCTGGTCGGACCGGATGTCGATCACCCTCGTTGGATTCCCCGGCGACCTCACGCCGCTCGCCCCGGCGCGGGTGCGGCACGTGAAGGTGCTCGACGAGATCATTCCGGTGCTGGAGGCAGAGGCCGCCGAGCGCACCGAGGCGCTCTCCGGCGCGGGCCTCGACTCCGTGCTCGACTCGCGGATCCGGGCCGGCCAGGCCGGATCCCTCGCGCCGCACTTCGTGCTCGTCGCCGAGGAGCCGCATCCGGCGATACTCAGCAGGCTGATCGAGATCGCGCCGCAGACCACGCGCGTCGGCATGGGCTTCGTCGTGGCGGGCGACGTGCCGGACGCGGCCGGTCGACTCGAGGTCGGCGACGACGGCTCGGTGCGCGAGTCCAATTTCGCCGGACTCGACGTGCGCGCCCAACTGCTCCCGGAGGATCAGTACGCGGCGATCCTCGGCCTGTTCCGGGCCGTCGGCGACGTCGAAGGCGTGCCGCTCAGCGGCGGCGCGGGCGGCGTGGCGCGGGTGGCCGGGGTCGGCTACACGGGTCCGCTGCCGGACGAGCAGCCGTCGGTCTTCGTGCGGGTACTCGGCGAGCTGGAGACGACCGGCACCGGCATCGCGGAGCCGGAGCGCGCCCCGCTGCTCAACGAGGCGCTCGTCTTCCTGCTGCACCACCGCGACGGCGTGCACCCGAGCGTGCTGGCCGCAGCGCTCTGGCCGCGCGGCACGACGGCGGACGTGGCCCGCGCGACGGTGGAGCGGCTCGGCGAGTGGCTGGGCACCGACCCGGACGGGAATCCGAACCTGATCAGGGAGACGGACGGCCGGCTCCGCCTCGGCCCCTGGGTATGGTCGGACTGGGACATGTTCGAGTCCTTGCAGTCCCGCGCGCTCTACGACGCGAGCCTGCAGTCCCCGGTCCCGCTCGACAACCTGCTGAGCGCCGCCCTCGACCTGGTCCGCGGCCGGTTCCTGGCGAACAGGACCAAGGGCCGGTACGGCTGGCTGGCGTACGAGATCGTCGAGGCGCAGATCCCGGCGCAGATCGCCGACACCGCGCTGCGGCTGGCCGACGCCCGCATCGCGAACGGCGCCGCGGAGAAGGCCATCGCGGCCGTCGAGGCGGGCCTGAAGGCGAGCCCGGAGGACGAGGAGCTGTGGCGCGGCCTGCTGCGCGCCGTCTTCGCGACCGGCGACGTGCCGCGGCTGACCCAGACGATCGCCTCACTGCGGGACCGGACGTGGCGCGTCCACGGCATGCGCGAACTGCACCCGCTCACCGAGGCCCTGATCGCCGAGCTGTCCCCGTCGAGCGCCGCGCCCGTCGAGGCCTGAGCGGCCGGTTCGAGGCCCTGATCGCCGAGCTGTCCCGTCGAGCGGGCGTCCGTCGAGGCCTGTGCGGCCGGTTCGCGGCCGTGCCGACGAGCTGTCCCCGTCGAGCGCGGCGCCCGCCAGCGCTTGAGCGGCCGGTTCGCGACCGCGCCGACGAGTCCAGCTAAGTCCAGCCGGGGCGAGATCACGACGCCCGCCAGTGTCTGAGCGGCCGGTTTGCGCCCTTGCCGACTAATCCGGACGATCGAGCGCGGCGCCCGCCGACGCCGGAGCGCCCGGCTTGCACCCTTGCCACCGACTAGCTAGTCAGTCCAGCCGGGGCGAGATCACGACGCCGATCACGCCTGGTCCCGCGTGCGCGCCGATGACCGCTCCGACCTCGCTGATCGTCAGCTCGCCGAGCCCGGGCAGCCGGTGCCGCAGCTGCTCCGCGAGCAGCTCCGCGCGCGGCAGTGAGTTGAGATGGTGCACGGCCACGTCCACCGGCCCGTCGCCCGCCCGCTCCAGGGCGACCTGCTCGATCCGGGCCAGCGCGCGGGCGGCGGTCCTGACCTTCTCCAGCGGCGCGACCTGACCGTCCACCAGATGCAGCAGCGGCTTGACCGCGAGGGCCGATCCGACGAAAGCCTGCGCCTTGCCGATCCGGCCGCCGCGCCGCAGGTACTCCAGCGTGTCGACGTAGAACAGGATCGACGTCATCGTCGAGCGCTTCGCGGCGATGTCCGCGCAGACCAGCGGACCGGCCCCCGCGTTCGCGGCCTCGGCGGCGGCCAGCGCGGCGTAGCCGAGGCCCATCCCCAGGCTGCGCGAGTCGACCACCTCGACCGGCACCTGCGCACTCTTCGCGGCCAGCCGCGCCGCCTCGCCGGTGGCGGAGAGCTGCTCGGACAGGTGGACGGACACGATGCCGCCCGCACCCTGCTCGACGAGCTCCCGATAGCACGCGGCGAACTGCTCGGGGGAGGGGCGCGAGGTGGTCGCGGGCTGCCGTCGGCGCAGCGCGGCCATCAGCGCGGCCTGCGCCTCGTGCGTCCCTTCGGTGTACGACTCGGTGCCGATCACCACCTGGAGCGGCACTACGACGATGCCCGCCGCGTTCGCCCGCTCCGCCGAGAGGCACGCCGTCGAGTCCGTCACCACCACCGTCGGGCCAGTCATAAATCGCACGATAGCCGAAGATCGCTCAGCCGACAGCGGCCTCGCCCCGAAGAGGCTCACCATTTCGGCGCCATGGTGTGATTCATCGCTGGGCCGAATGTGTGCCGAGGTTATCCACACCCGGGGTTTCGTCCACAGATCCGGCCGCCGGGAGAGACGGCCGCCCGGCGCGCCGCCTAGCGTCCGGATCATGAATCAGAACGACAGGCACTGGCGTTGGGCCACGCCGCAGACCGAGGGCGCGGCCGCCGATCCATCTCTGCTGCCACCCGTGGTGACCAGGCGCGATCGCCTCAAGTCCGCGGTCGCCGACCGGCTGCCCGCCACGCTTCGCGGCCGCTGGGGGCTGGACCGCACGACGGGCATCGTGCTGGCCGTCAGTGTTCTGCTCGGCGCGCTGCTGATCGGCGGCTGGGCCGTGCTGCGCGCCAGGCCGCATGAGATGTCCGTAGCCCGCGAACGCCCCCTGGGCGCCGCCCCCGGATCGCCCGACATGGAGACGGGCCCGACACTCCCCGGCGTCCCAGTGGCCACCGACGGCGCCGGTGCCGCCTCCGGCATGCTCCCCGGCTATGGAACCGCGGTCGGTCCAGCATCCACCTCCACTTCCTCCCCCGGGGTGATCGTCGACGTCGAAGGCAAGGTCGCCAAGCCCGGTGTCCGCACGCTGCCGACCGGCTCGCGCGTCCTCGACGCCCTCAACGCCGCCGGCGGCGCGCTTCCCGGCACCGACCTGACCGCGCTCAACCAGGCCCAGGTCCTCGTCGACGGGCAGCAGGTGCTGGTCGGCGTCACCCCGCCGCCGCAGGCCGAGACCGGCGCCCCGTCCGGCCGCGGCAAGAAGTCCCGCGGCCGGGCCGGCGTCGGCGGAGCCCAGCCCGTCCACCTGAACACCGCAGGCGTCGAAGACCTCGAACAGCTCCCCGGCGTCGGTCCGGCGCTCGCCCAGCGCATCGTCGACTTCCGCACCGAGCACGGCCCGTTCCACAGCGTGGACGACCTCCGGCAGGTCAGCGGCTTCGGCGGCCAGCGGTTCGCGAACCTCGCGCCCATGGTCGCGCTGTAGGCGGGGAGCGCGACCATGGGCCGTTCGCATCCCACAGTCCCCGACCTGCGCCTGCTCCCGCCGGTGCTCGCGGGCTGGCTGGCCGTCCGACTCGGCCTGACTCACGCGCCCGCCACGACGCTCGCGCTCTCCGCGGCGGCCGCCGCCGTCTCCGTGCCAATGCTCTGCTTCTCAGGCCGCTGCAAGCCGCTCGTCCCCGTCGGCGCGACGTTCCTCGTCGCCGCCTCGCTCGCGACCTCCGCCGCCCTGCACGTCTACGCGCTCCAGCTCGGCCCCGTCTCCGAACTCGCCGCATCCCGCGCCCGCGTCACCGTGACCGCCGCCGTGACCGGCGACCCCAAGCCGGTCAAAGGCATCATCCTGCTCCCGATCAGCATCGACACGGTCACCGCGCACGGCACCGCCCTGCGCGTCCACTCGCGCGCCACCGTCCTGGCCCGCTCCGACAGGTCCGCCGCCTCCTCCGCGGGTGCTTCCGCCGCATCCGGCCTGTCCGGTGCATCCGGTACGTCCTCCGCGTCTGGTGTGTCCTCCGCATCCCGTGCATCCGATGCGTCCAGCGCGTGGTCGGCACTTTTGCCCTCCATGCACGTCGAGCTCACCGGCCGTCTCCTCCCGCCGAAGGACCCCGCCGACGGCGACGCCGCCACCCTGACGGTCAATCAGCCGCCCCGGGTCATCGGCGGTCCGAGCGTCATCCAGAGCATCGCCGGCGCCCTGCGCTCCGACCTCCGCCGCGCCGTCGCCGGGCTGCCGACCGAGCCCGCCGCCGTCCTGCCCGCCCTCACGCTCGGCGACACCAGCGCCGTTCCGGCCGACACGACCGCCGACCTGAAGACCGCCGGCCTCAGCTACCTCGTCGTGGTCTCGGGTGAAAACCTGGTCTTCCTCTCAGCCGCCATCCTCCCGCTAGCCCGCTACGCCGGGCTGCGCGCCCACGCGCTCCCGGTCTTCGCCGCGCTCCTCGCCCTCGGCTTCACCGCCCTCGCCCGACCCGGGCCGCCGATGGTCCGCGCGACCGTGACCGCGCTGCTCGCGAGCGTCGCCCTCTCGACCGGCCGCCGATTCCGCGGCCTGACCGCGACCGCGGGAGCCGCCCTCATCCTGATGCTGATCGATCCGTGGCTCGCTCACCAATACGGCTTCGTCCTGTCCGTGGCCGCGACCGCCGGACTGCTGATCAGCGCCCCCGGCTGGCGGGACAAGCTGATCGTCGTCCACCGCGTGCCGAGTTGGATCGCCACGACCGCCGCGTACACCGCGGCCGCAGAGCTCTACTGTGAACCGCTGCTCGTGACCTTCACCGGCTCGCTCCCGCTGTACTCAGTGATCTCGAACGTGCTCGCCGTCCCGGCCGCGCCGCCCGCCACCGTGCTCGGCATCGCAGCGATGGCCGGCTACGCGATCTGGCCTCCCGCAGGTCACGCCGCCGCCTGGTTCGCCCAGTGGCCGACGCGCTGGATCTGCCTGGTCGCGCACGGCGTCGCGCAGGTCCCCGGCGCCAAAGTCCCGTGGCCGAACGGCCTGGTCGGCATGTCCGCGCTGCTCGGCGCCTACGTCATCGGCCGCAGGCTCACCCGCTCGCTGCACCGCATCCACGACCGCCGGAGCCCCGTATGACCAACAGTCCGTCCAACGGCCCGTCCAACGGCCCGTCTAGCCGCCCGATCAGCCGCCCGGCCAAGCACCTGACAGAACACCTGACGAGGCGCCGCGTGATCATCCTCGTCTGCCTGCTCCTCGTAACCGCCTCCGCGATCCCGCTGATCCGCCAGCTCACCGGGCCGCCCGCCACCTCGTCGTCGCCGTGGACCCTGGCCGTCTGCGACATCGGCCAGGGCGACGGCATGTTCCTCAATCTCTCCCCGCACACCGCCATCGCCGTCGACACCGGCCCCGACCCGGCCAAGGAGGACACATGTGCCCGGCGACTCGATATCACCGACGTTCCCCTCGCGATCCTCACCCACTTCCATGCCGACCACGTCGACGGACTATCCGGCCTGCTCCAAGGCCGCAGGGTCGGCCAAATCGAGACGACGACCGTCGATGACCCGCCCGCCGGAGCCGCCCAGGTCAACCGCCTCGCCGCGGCCGCCGGAATCCCCGTCGTCCGGGTGCGTCCGGACGAGCAGCGCGCCCTCGGCGACCTGACCTGGCGCGTCCTGTGGCCGCAGGCCGAGCATCCGCTCCAGGCCTCCGCCGCAATGGGCGACGGCGGCGGCAGCATGGCCGAGGACGGTCCCGCCGAGAACTCCGGCCCCAACGACGACTCCATCGTCATGGCCGTCACCGTGAACGTGCGCGGCGCGCCTTTCCACATCCTGTTGACAGGCGACATCGAAACGCCGGTCCAGCAGTCCCTGCTGCAGGACCGCAGGCAGTACCTCAAAGCCGACGTACTCAAGGTTCCGCACCACGGCAGCGCGAAGCAGGACCCGGATTTCCTCGCCGCCGTCGCGCCGAGCCTCAGCGTCATCTCCGTCGGCCAGGGCAACCCGTACGGCCACCCCAATCCCAAGACCGTCTATCTCGCCGGCGCCGACGGCGCCCGCGTCTACCGAACCGACCTCGACGGCATGGTCCTGATCAGCGCCCCAGCGACGCCCGACGCGGCCATCCCGGTGCAGGCCGACCGCGGCGATGGCACCGTGCCCACCGCCCCGCCGAGCTCCGGCGCGACGTCACGCGGACATCACGGCGGCGGCCGCAGCCGACGTCATCGGTACTCCAGCCTTCCCTCTTTGATGAGCGCCCGCTTCAGCGCGCGCCGGGCCACCTATAGTTTCGCCGACCCCGCGTGACTCTCCATCACCTGTCCCGCCAACGAAAAGGCCGCGTCAGCCGCCCGCGTGTCGGATCGTGGACTTAGGATCGGACCATGAAGCAGCCACCCGTCGCGAAAATCCAGCCGCACGAGCGCGTCCAGCACGGCGACCACGTCCAGGACCCGTACTACTGGTTCCTCGACAAGGACGACAAGGACGTCACGGCGTACCTCGAGGCCGAGAACGCGTTCACCGCCGCGGCCACGGAGGGCCAGGCCGCGCTCCGCGAGCGGATCTTCCAGGAGATCAAGGGGCGCACCAAGGAGACGGACCTGTCGGTGCCCACCCGCAAGGGCGACTGGTGGCACTACGCGCGCACCGAGGAGGGCAAGCAGTACCCGATCCACTGCCGCCTCGCCGCGACCGGCCCGAACCCGCCAGAACTGCCGGAGGACGGCTCCGCGCTGCCCGGCGAGCAGGTCCTGCTGGACGGCAACGTGCTCGCCGAGGGCCACGACTTCTTCTCTCTCGGCGCCTTCGACCTCTCCCCGGACGACCGGCTGCTCGCCTACTCCACCGACTTCGACGGCGACGAGCGGTACACCATGCGCTTCCGGGACCTGGAGAGCGGCCAGGACCTGGCCGACGAGATCCCGAACACGCACTACTCCACCGCGTGGTCCGCCGACAACTCGGTGATCTTCTACACGACGGTGGACGACGCTTGGCGCCCCTACCGCGTGCACCGGCACGCGATCGGCACCCCCGCCGAGCAGGATGTGCTGGTCTACGAGGAGCCGGACGAGCGCTTCTGGCTCGGCGTCGGCCTCAGCCGCAGCGAGAAGTACCTGGAGATCTCCCTCGGCTCGAAGATCACCAGCGAGTCCAGGCTGCTGCGCGCCGACGACCCGACCGGCGAGTTCCGCCCGGTCAAGGAGCGGCAGACCGGCGTCGAGTACGCCGTCGACCACTGGGCACACCCGACCGACCCGGCCAAGGACGTGCTGCTCGTCGTCCACAACGCCGACGGCAAAGAGAACTTCGAGCTCGCCACGGCCCCGATCGCCGACCCTGGCACCTGGACCCCGCTGCTCGCGCACGACCCCGCGGTCCGCATCCTCGAGGCCGAGGCCTTCGCCGACCACTTCGTGCTCGAATACCGCAAGGACGGCCTGACCGGCGTGGCGGTCCACAAGATCGTGGACGGCGTACCCAGCGCGACAGGCACGCCGATCACCTTCGATGAGCCGATCTACAGCGTCGGTACCGGCAGCAACCCCGAGTACACCACCGACCGCGTGCGCATCGGCTACGGCTCGATGGTCACCCCGTCCTCGGTGTACGACTACGACATCGCCACCGGCAGCCTCGAACTGCTCAAGCGCCAGCCCGTCCTCGGCGACTTCGACCCCGAGCAGTACGTGCAGCGCCGCGTCTGGGCCACCGCCGATGACGGCACCCGTGTCCCCATCTCCGTGGTCCACCGCAAGAACGTGCAGCCCGACGGCACGGCCCCGTGCCTCCTCTATGGCTACGGCTCCTATGAAGCATCCATGGACCCGTACTTCTCGGTCGCAAGGCTCAGCCTCCTCGACCGCGGCTTCGTCTTCGCCATCGCGCACGTCCGCGGCGGCGGCGAGATGGGCCGGTACTGGTACGAGCAGGGCAAGCTGCTGCACAAGAAGAACACCTTCACCGACTTCGTGGCCTGCGGCCGCGCGATGATCGCCGAGGGCTGGTCCGCCTCCGACCGCATCATCGCCCGCGGCGGCTCCGCCGGCGGCCTGCTCATGGGCGCCATCGCCAACCTCGCCCCCGACCTGTGGGCCGGCGTCCTCGCCGAGGTCCCCTTCGTGGACGCGCTGAACACCATCCTCGACCCGAGCCTGCCGCTCACCGTCATGGAGTGGGACGAGTGGGGCAACCCGCTCGAGTCCGCCGAGGTGTATCAGTACATGAAGGAGTACAGCCCCTACGAGAACGTCGCCGCGGTGACCTACCCCCCGATCCTCGCGCGCACCAGCGTCAACGACACGCGGGTCGGCTACCACGAGCCCGCCAAGTGGATCGCCCGCCTGCGCGCCACCGCCCTCAACGGCCAGAGCAGCGACATCCTGCTCAAGACCGAGATCGAGTCGGCCGGCCACGGCGGCAAGTCCGGCCGCTACGACGCGTGGCACGAGGAAGCCTTCGCCCTGGCCTGGATCTGCGCGGCAGCCAAGGTCGCCGAAGCCGAGAGCAGCGCCCCCGCCGCCAAGGCCACCAAGCCCGAAGTAGAGGTCGAGGGCGCGGCAGAGGTCGGGGGCGCGGCTGCCGGGGGCGAGGCCGAGGCCGCCGAGGCATCGCAGTGACGGACGTCCCACCCCTCACCTTGGTCACCGGCCCGGAGGAGCTGCTAGCCGACCGGGCCGTGGCCGAGGTGGTGGCCGCCGCCAAGAAGCAGGACCCGGCCGTCGAGATCTGCGACGTCATTCCCGGCCAGCTCTCGGCAGGCGGCTTCGCCGAGCTCGTCTCCCCGTCCCTGTTCGGCGAGGCGAAGGTGGTCATCGTCCGCGGCGTCCAAGACCTGACAGCGGAGCAGACCACCGAGGTAACCCGCTACCTAGCCGACCCGGCCGACACGACAGTCCTCGTCCTCGTCCACGCCGGCGGCGTAAAAGGCAAGGCCTTCCTAGACGCCGTCAAGAAGCGCAAGCCCAACCTCGTCGACTGCCCCAAACTCAGCAAGCCCGGCGACCGCATCGGCTTCATCAAGTCCGAGGTCAGGCGCGCCAAGCGCGCCATCACCGACGACGCCGCCAGAGCCCTCTCCGACGCCGTAGGCTCCGACCTCCGCGAACTAGCCGCCGCCGTCAGCCAACTGGTCGACGACACCGAAGGCACCGTAGACGAGACCACCGTCGCCAAGTACTACCAGGGCAGAGCCGAAGTCTCCGGTTTCACCATCGCCGACCTGGCCATCGAAGGCAGGCGCTTCGAGGCCCTGGAACAGCTCCGCTTCGCCCTGGACACCGGCGTAGCACCCGTCCTCATCGTCAGCGCCCTGGCCACCGGCCTACGCCGCCTAGGCAAGGTAGCCGCCTCCGGCGGCGGCACCGCCAAGGACCTCGGCCTACCCCCCTGGCAACTGGACAAGCTCCGCAAGCAATCCCGCTCCTGGTCCCCACCCCGCCTAGCCGCTGCCCTTCGCGCCGTCGCCGACGCCGACGCCGCCGTCAAGGGCGCCGCCGCCGACCCCTACTACGCCCTGGAGAAGCTGGTCCTCTCGCTCTAATAACGCGCTCTAAGAAGCCGTCGCTGCGGTCCGTAGCGCTGGCCCTCGTGAGATCACAGCCGCCCGCCCCGCCCGGCGGTTAGCGTGCCCCCGAATCGTCGGCGTCCTGCGTGCACCTATGCGGCGGCTACAAACTGCGCGTAGCGATCTTCCAGTGCTTCGGGATGCGGTCGATCCACTCGAGCGCTGGGGACCCTCAGCGTTACGCCGGCCATCTCCTGGAGCCCGTGCAGAAGCATCGGGCCGTCCTTCTCGTGAAGGATGTCTCTGCGAATCTCGACTACCAGATCGGGGCGGATGCCGAGGATGTTGGCGTCGTACGCGGCATGATGAATCTTGCACAGAGCCAGACCATTGGACACTTGGGGAATGCCGCCTTGTGCATCGGCGGTGATGTGCGCGGCGTCGAGCAGTTCAGAGTGGCGCAGGTGGCAGATAGCGCAACTTGTCCGGTATGCCTCGAGAACTCGTGCCCGGAACACTGGTTGGTGAAGACGCTGCCTGGTCATGCGATCTGCGTATGCGCGTTCGGGCGCGCTTCTTGGAGGGGCGTGGAACGTCGTCGGCTCGCCCGATGATCCCTGTTCCAGACTCACGACAAACTGGTGCTGCTCAGGCTCCTCGGCGACCAGGATCACCGGATAGATCGCGTGGAAGACTCCGGGGGCGGCGCCCACAAACCAGATCAGCGGCAGGCCACGCGCACAAACTTCGCGAAGCGCGCGATTGTCGGAGTGGTTGGGGTCCTCGCCTCGCCACTTATAGCGCATCATTCCGTCTTCACCGGGCACGTCGTTGTACGGCGCTGAGCGACCGGGTCGCGTGAAAGTGGTGAGAATCGACAGCGCTGCGCTCAGTTGCCGTGGCTTTCGAATACCCTGTTGAGGATCAATGAGGGGAAGGCGCTCGCCGTCGAACATGAAGTTCGACAATTCGGTGCGCGTGACGGAGGCGGCCCCATTGCTGGTCTTGTCGTCGAGCCAGGCCATCGCCTCGGCGCGCAGACGGCGGTCGATTTCGTCCTCAAGCGCACTACGCATAGTACATCAATACACGATGTCGCCGGCGCGCCGCTAGGGCGTCCCTTGCTGCTAGCCGTAAACAAGAGGCTTAGTAACGGCAGCAGGGCCCCGCGTCACGTTTCGGTGATGTGGGACCCTGCTTGCGCGGTGAGCGCGGAGAAGATCAGGCGTTCAGGGTGTTGACGGCCTTGGCCAGGGCGGACTTCTTGTTGGCGGCCTGGTTGGCGTGGATGACGCCCTTCGAGACGGCCTTGTCCAGCTTGCGGGAGGCGTAGGCGGCGGCCTCCTGGGCCTTGGCGGCGTCGCCGGCGGCGATGGCCTCGCGGGTGCGGCGGATGGCCGTCTTCAGCTCCGACTTGTAGGCCTTGTTGCGCAGGCGGGCCTTCTCGTTGGTCTTGATGCGCTTGATCTGCGACTTGATGTTCGCCATGTAGGAAACAGCCTCTTCTAGGTCATATCTTCGTGGTTAGCGCGGCGAGTCTGGCCCTGGGGCCGACCGTGCGGTGTCTTGGTCACCACTGCTGAGTTCAGGCTGGCAACACCGCACTACGAGGCCACGCGATCGACCAGTCTACCAGCGGGGGAGGGCGGTCCTGACCGCCTCGCCCCCCGACCGCCCTGCTGGCTGCGTCGTCCTCACCGCGTCGTTCCCGACCGCCTCGCTGGCCGCCTCGCCCTCACCGCCTCGCCCCTGACCGTCCCCCTGCCATGCTGACCGCCTCGCCCCGGGGGCTTAGAGCTCTACGCGGTGGAGGCCGGCGATGGGGAAGCGGCTGGGCTCGTGGCTGAGCAGGATGATCTGGGTTCGGTCGGCTACCTGGCCGAGGATCACGGCGATGTCGCCGAGGCGGTCGCGGTCGGAGTGGCCTAGGACGTCGTCCAGGATCAGCGGGACGGAGCCTACGAGGTCGGCGCAGGCGATGCGGGCCAGCAGGCTCAGTTGCTCGCGGGCACCTGCGGAGAGGGAGTCGAAGGGGACGGTCACTCCGGCGACTGTCTTGGAGAGGATCGTCAGGTCGGGGCCGATCTCCACGTGCACGCCGGGGCTGAACAGGCGCTGGGCGTAGCGTTCCACGCGCTGGCGGAACGGGGTGGTGTGGCGGTCGCGGGCCGCGTCGCGGTGGGCGGTGAGGGTCTCGAACAGCAGCTTTGCGGCCTGGGCGCGGCGCTCCAGGGCGTCGTACGCCCGTTGGGCGCGCTTCTGCTCGGTCTCGGCCAGGGCCACCTGCTCCTCGGGGGCGGAGCGGCCGTGGCGGGTGAGGCGGTCGGCCAGCACTTCGAGGTTCGTGCGGCGGTCGTTCTGCGCGCGTTCCAGGTCGGGGAGCAGGCGACGCTGGTTGTTGAGCTGGGCGGTCAGGTGCTGCGGGTCCAGCCGGGCCACGCGCTCGGCGGCGGCGTCGCGTTCGGCGCGGGCGCGGTCCAGCTCGGAGGCCAGGAGCGGGGTGCCCAGGTCGCTCAGGCGCTTGCGGGCGAGTTCCAGCTCGTCGGACGCGTCCTGCACGGCGCGGGCCGCGGCGCTCAGCGAGGCGCGGAGTGTGCTGACGCGGGTTGCGAGCCGGCCGGCGTCCTTGTCGGCGGCGAGGAGGCGGTCTTCGGCGACTTCGAGGGCGGCGCGGGCGGACTGGTCGGCGGCCAGTGCGCGTGTCAGTGCGGCGGTGACGTCGGCTGTGGGCTCGGAGTCAGCG
>NZ_JAGSOH010000063.1 GCF_018139625.1 Actinospica acidithermotolerans
GCCCGCAACGCCCGATCCGCCGCCCACTGCCGCCGACCACCAGCTCGCCCCTCCGGCACGTCCTTCGCCTCACGACCCACCGCACACCTCCAGAATCGAGGTGTTGCGACGACCGATTGAATCCGCCTTGCGACCCTGCATCGCTGTGATGAATCAAGCCGGCCCGGTCCTGACCTGCCCGGTCACGCTGCCACAGTCCCATCTCCAGGGCCCCGAGCACCAGCGGGGTCGCCTTCGAGGTGGCCGCCGACCAGCCGACGATGCGGCGGGAGAAGGTGTCGACGACGAACGCGACGTAGACCGTGCCCCGGTAGGCCTGCACGCACGTGAAGTCCGCGACCCAACAGCGGTTCGGCGCGGTCGCAACGAAATCCCGTTTGACCAGGTCAGGTGCCCGCTCAGCGGACGGGTCCGGCACCGTGGTGCGCACCTTCTTCCCGCGCACCGCGCCGGACAGGCCGAGTTCGCGCATCAGCCGCTCGACCGTGCAGCGGGCCACGTCTTGACCTTGCCGGTTGATCTCCCGCCAGACTTTCCGGACTCCGTAGACCCCGAAGTTCTCGCTGTGCACCCGCGTGATCAGGTCCTTCAGCTCGGCGTCGCGCACGGCGCGGGCCGAGGGCGTGCGCCTGGCGGCGCGGTAGTACGTACTCGGGTCGATGCTGCAGCCGTGTGCGGTGAGCACCCTGCAGATCGGCTCGACCCCGCCGAAGCGGTCCCGATGCTCGTCGATGAACCTCACGAGCGTGGCTGTGGCCGGTCGAGCTCGGCCGCGAAGAAAGACGCCGCTGCCTTGAGGATGTCGTTGGCGCGGCGCAGCTCGGCGACCTCACGCTCGAGCGCCTTGATCCGCGCGGACTCCTCGCTCGTGGTCCCGGGCCTCGCGCCGGCATCCACCTCGGCCTGGCGCACCCAGGAGCGCAGCGACTCCGGGCCGACCCCGAGCTTCGCCCCGATCGAGTGGATCGCCTGGTTCAGGCTCGGGTACTGATCGCGGGTCTCGAGCACCAGGCGCACCGCCCGGTCACGCAACTCCTGCGGGTATCTCTTGTTCGACATGACGGGCTCGATCCTTCCAAGGAAACGAGCCTGGCGCAAAGCCGGGGCGGTTCAGCGTTGATGGCGGAGCTGGCCTGGCTCAAGGTGGAGGCGACGTCCTCGTTGATGCTGTAGCTGGCCATGCGCAGCGAAGCGGCGACGTCTTCGTTGATCGCCCGGGCGGCCATGCTCAGTGACGCCGCGGTCTCGGCGGAGATCACTCCCTCGCGCAGCGCCTGCTCGAGCAGCGTGCCCAGAGCGGGGGCCTGCTCGGTGACCTTGGCCAGCAGCTGCTTGGTGCTCTCATCGAGCATCTCAATGCGGATGCCGTCCCCGCCGATGAAGGTCCCAGACCCGTGATTGTGCTGGTCGCGGACGCCACGACGCCAGAGGTCATCACCCGTCATGCCGTGCTTGGGCCTCCGCCGGAATTAACGCCCCCATAGTTGTCCCCGCCGATGAACGTCCCGGACCCGTGGTTGTGCTGCGACCCGATCCGCACGGACTTGAAACCGCCCTGCGCGCCGGCCAGAACGCCGATCTCCTCGCGCGCCTGCGGGTGCTCTACCAGGTGCGAGAAGAGCAAAACGGACCAGCGTGCGGCGATCGCCGTTTGCGTCGCCTCGCCGTGGGCCAGAGCGGCTGAGTCCTGATCGAGCGCGTGGAGTGCTTCGGCCCGCTCCTGCGCCGTGGCGTGCCGAAACACCCGGGCGCACAGCTCACGCAACGCATCGATCCGGCCGCTGAGCATGTAGGCGACGATGTTCCCGGCAGCGCCCGTAACCACGGCGGTGGCAGCCTCATCGATCATGAGTAAGAACCCTCCCACACCCAGCATGGCATAGGATTCGCCCGAAAATGCGGCAAACGGCAAGTTGACCGGCAAGAGCCGTCCACGCCGTCTCGGGCACGCCAGTCAAGGCGGCGGACCGGCGGCTGATAGTAATAGGCAGTCTGAGTCTCCGCGCAACGCTTGGTCGCGGATGCGGAGGGCTCCGGCGCTGTCTCACCTGAGTTGCGGGCAGAAGAACGCCAAGACCAAGGGTTCCGAGCTTCGGTACGTCAGTAACCGCCGCGCGTCCGGTCGTGTTCCCAGCTGGACAGGAGCGAAGGTAGAGGGGTGCCGTTGTTCCAGAACGCGAGTCGATCGCGCTGGATCAGGTAGACCCGGTGACGGCCGGCCAGATCCGTGGCCTGCTGGGTGAAGCGCCGTGCGGTGGTGACGAACAAGGCCACGTCCGCGCCGTGTTCCGCTCGCACCGTGCCGAGGAATTGTTGCATCTCAGGCCCGGAAACCGATCCCGAGGCCCTGTACCGCTTGCATTGGATGACCACACGCCGACCGTCGGGAAGGTTCGCGATGACGTCCGCGCCCAGATCGCCTGCACCGCCGCCGGATTGCACGATCTCGAGGCCGTCGCGCAGACACAGGTTGGCCACATGGTTCTCAAACTCGGTGCCGGTCATGACGTCCAACGAGGCAAGCTGGCGATGCCGCTCGGCCTCCGCGATCCCGGCGCGCCGCTCCCGCTCGCCGGCCGCTTCCCGCCGCCCTCGCTTGATCGGGCCGGAAAGCACTGCCCACGCGATGATCAAACCGCTGATCAGCCACCACCACAACAACAGGGACGGGAGCACGATGGTCAAAACTAACGCGCACAGGAGCGAGCCGACCGGCAAAGCGACTGCGCCGCGGACGCCAGAGGACTGCTCAGTCGCACTCACCGCAGGCGCCGGGACGCCGCGGCGAGAACTCGCGCCAACCTGAGACGTCTTTCCCGTCCGGACCTGCTGTGCCATCTCGCTCCCCGTTCCAGCACGGTGCATCCGCGCGCAGCCCAGCAAATCAGACGCCTCATATCGTGCCAACCGGCGCGCGAGATCGTTGGTAGGCGCGTTTGAGGCGGGCGTGGCAACCCCGTGCGTCTCCTGGACGAAGTCAACGAGAAACCCCCAGGACTGGTCCGCGAGACCCGCGGGAACGAGTCACCGTCACAGGAAGACCGTCTGTGCCTCCCTCACGGCAGCGCCTCGGCCCGCCAGGGCGCGCCGCCGAGCGCGGCGGCGCCCAAGCTCCGCGCAGCACGGCGCGTTGGGCGTACAAGCGCTTTGGCCGTCGCATCCGCGGGAAACGGATGTTCACGAGGGCGCTGCCCGCGACGCCGTCACTGCGCTTCTCCACGAGGAAATCACTGTGCTCGCGGCCACCGACAGACCTCGCAACTGAGGAACGCGTCCCGGGCCCACGACGGGCCCTCACAGGCACCCGCAACGCCTCCGTGGCAGCGCTCCACATCCGTCTGTGCCGGCGGTGATCGGCTGACGAGCCTAGGTCAAGGCCTTCGCACGCGAGATGTCGGAGGCTTGTCGAACAAACCGACGGTGGCGGCTTGGCCGTGACCGCAGTGCGCCCGCGAAAGGGCCCGGCCGGCTACCTGAAGCCAGCCTTCCACGTGACAGTCATCTCCTGTCCCAGCGTGCTCTCGACGTTCCGCCGGGTCCGTTCTCTCCAGCGGGACGCGCCGCTGGCCATGACGAACTCGTCCGCGCTCAGCTCGCGTGCGAGGCGCAGCAACGCCGCGCAACGGCCGGTCTCCTCGTCTTGCGTCCCGGCGAGGACGTCGCCCTTCTTCGCCTCGCCGATCACGATCCGCCCGTCGACGATGGCCCACAGGTCGACTTCGAGGTCGGTCTCTCCGTCGCGGGCGACGATGACCTCCGGCATGTGCAGGAACGAGGTGGAAGCCTTGGCCATCTGGGCAAGGGCGAGGATCGGGACGTGGATGTCGTTGCGCAGGCCGAGGTAGGCGACCTCGTCGAGCACGTAGTACCAGTCGGGTTCGAACGGGCCGCTCTCCCCCATGGGCCAGCTCCCATGGGTGATGGCGCTACGCCGACGGCAGCGCGGGCACTGATAGGCCGGGTCGAGGTCCTCGAGCCGGTAGAAGGAGGTGTCCGCGCACAGGCCGCAGCGCAGCACGACGCCGCGGAAGGCGATGGAGGCAGTCAGGAACCGGTCGAGCAGTTCGCGCGCCTCGTCCCTTGCCCGCGCGAGCTCCGGTTTGCCGTAGTCGAGGATGCGCACCAGGTCCCCGAGCCTGAGGAACTTGCGCCCGTGCTGGATGCGCCCGTGGACCCCGTTCGCCGAGATCCACTCCTTGAGGATCTTGCGGACGGGCCCGTCCGATCGCAGGTCCTCGGCCAGTGCCGACAGGCCGCCCCAGAGTTCGAGCATGCGGCGGGTGTATCGCCCCTTGTCCGAATCACGCAGCTGCGCGCCCGACTGATCGGCGAGCTTCGAGAAGATCTCGAAGGGCCCGGGCAGGCGCAGCCGGGTACGCACGAGCGCCTGGTGAGGAACGACCCCGTCGATCTGGAGGATCTTGCCGTGCGAGTTCACGCTCAGGCCCTCGACACCGGCGCGCACCGCTCCGGGCATCAGCATGTCGCCGGCGGACAGGAGCTCGTGCAGCGCCCACCGAGCCGGCACCTGGTGGCCGGGCGCTGCGACATCGACCTGCCAACTGAACGCGGTGGCACTCACCCCGCGCGCCTCGGACGGCTTGAGCAAATCGAGCGCGCGGACCATCGTGTCTCCGGCGAACGGCTCATAGTGCTCGACGCCGATGTGCGTCGAGTCCGCCAGAAGCCATTTCCGCTCGGTCGGCACGTCGGCCGGCGCGCACACGCGCAGGGTGGGCGAGCTGCGGTTGCCCAGAGCGCGGCCCCACACCGTGCCCAGGACCTCGGCGCGTATGGTCTCGAGCTTCTCGACGCTCATGGTCAACGACGTCAGCAGCACCTCCCGCTCGAGACCGCTCCCGCGCCGTGAGGTCGCCAGGTGGCGCGCGAGTGCGCCGAAGACCGCTCTGTTCACCTCGGCGTCATCGTCCACCGGCAGCCAGAAGGTCGGCCCGACCGCGCGGCGGCGCGTGTAGGCGTAGGTGAAGTCGGCGGCGCTATCACCGCAGACGACGACCAGAGGCGAGCCCAAGTAGAGCGTCCGATCGAACTTGCGATGCCACGAGCATCCCAGCAGGGTCTGGGCCAGCGGGAAGTGCGCGGCAAAGTCGGCATCCGCAAAGCCGAGGCGCGGGGCATCAGCCGGTTCGCCGCCGAACCTCCCGCGCAGCTCCGCGAGCGCACGCACCGACAGCGTATCCACCTGCCCCGTCCAGGCGAACTCGAGCACGTAGTCGAGTTCCTCCGGCGAGACCGCGATCGTCCGGCGTTCGAAGCCCGGCTGCCTTTCGAGGTGAGCGGCGTGGCTCGGCGCGAGGCTTCCGGTGCGCGAGAGCACCAGCAGTTGCACGGACACCGGCAGCGCGCTCAGATCGAGCTCCGCGGTGTAAGCGGGCGCATGCGTCAGCTCGCACATGTCGACCAGGCCGTGGGGCGGCATGCGGTCGGCTGTGTATCCGCCCTCGAGGATCGCGAACTGGGAGGCGGCTGGCGCGAGCCACCTGCGGATGTACGCGTCGTCCGCGGTCTCGATGGGCACGAACGCGTCCGAGAGGCGGTCTTCGTCTTCGAACAGCTCGCGCGCCTCGGACTCCGGCGTGCCGTTGGTCTCCGACCATCGCCTGACAGCATCCCGGAGCTGGGCTTCGTACGCGTCGGGGTCGGACATGCGAAACCCGAGACGCGTGTCCGCGAATGCGACCCACTGATCGGCGTCGAAAGCGCGCAGCAACGGCCAGAACGCGCCCGGGACCTCCACCTCGCCCGTATACCCGACCAGTCCGTTCCCGTCGCCGCCCCACGTCCGGGAGTAGCACTCCAGCATCCGCCAGACACGAGCGCGCCAATCTCCCTCAGAACCCAGGACGGTGAGCGCGCGACGCGGACGGACGCTGCTGGTCAGCGAACGGTAGCTCAAGGCTTCAGACCGCTGCTCCCCCACGAGCCCCTCCCTTCTCCGCCCGCGACGATACCGCCAACTGCCGCCTACAATCTCTCGCCCTTGTGGCATCGGGCGGATACGCCGGGCCGTGGACCGCCCCCAGGGCACGTTCCGTGAACTGCGTTGACCGCCACCTTCCTTTTCAGAGGGCCTCGCATGATCCTTGGTGTCTCTCAGAACCGCGGTACCGACGTGGGCTGGCGCCGCCGCCCAGCGCTCGCCGCGTGTTTGATGAGTGTCCGAATGTGGACTCCGCCCGCCCACAGATGCAGAGCTTCCCGGTCGATCAAGTAGATGGCGAAGTCCTTCGCCTGCCCCCTGGCGTCCCTGGTGAACGTGCCGTTGGTGACCACGAGCGCGGTGTCCGCGCCGTGTACCGGTCGAGCGGTGCCGTTGACCTCGTAGATGACGCGCACGCCGACCTTGCCGCCGACGGTGGTGTGCTTGCACTGGGCGACGTAGACGGCGCCTTCGACATCGGTGCCGATGACGTCGGCCACTTTGTCTCCGGCGGCCCCGACGTGCCGGGCCGATACGCCGTCACGCAGCATCAGATCTCTGATCGCCTCCTCGAAGGCCCGCGGCGCCATCTCGTCGATCGCAAGCATCGTGAGGGTCAGGCCCGATGCCCGGCGTATCTGGCTGCACATCGAGATGCGACCTCGCGCGCGGCGGGCCGCGACAACGCAGCCGGCTCCAATAACGGCCAGGCCGCTGAGGTACGCGAGCGCCGGCACCGCGCGCACCGCGGAGCGCAGCGCCTCGCTGACGAACGCGACGGCGAGCACTGGCGGCCGCCGCGGCCCATTCGGCCGGCCCGCTCGGCTTCCGCGTCCTTGTCCGCCTGCGGCTCACCGGGCGGCCGGGGAACTGGAGGTGTGCGTGCTCGTCGTCGGCTTCGGCGCGGGCGCCGCGCTACTCGGCGTGCCGTGCAGCAGCAGCCACGCCACACCCAGTACCACGGCCAACACGACCCACCCGCTCGCCTTCGCCTTGCGCCTGTCCTTACGCACCCAGTGTCCCCGGCGGTAGTACATCCCCTGCCGCATTTGCCTGCCTCCCTGTCGATTCGGGCTCTTCCTCCTTCTCTATCAGAGCCCTCCGACACTCAAGCCATCTGACCAGCGCGAATAAGCTTTTTTTGCGCCACCTGGTGCGCGCGGGCGCATAGGGCGTCTGCGGTGCGCTCCAGTGAACGCCACCGTGCGCAGCCGAAGATCGCCCGCCGCTCACCCGACGCCCGCCCCTCGCCCGCACCGCGCGCGGGCGCCGCCGCGTTCGGTGAGCATGCGCTGCGCATCGATGTCGGCGCGCGCAACGGCTCGCTTCCAGCCCCGCGATCGCGGTGCGCAAAGCGGGGGTGGTGTGGGGGTAGAGGCTGCGTACGCCCGGCGGGCGCCAGGCCCCGCCCACGCAGCCCGCGTGCGAAATCCGCCAGGTCGAGCGCCGCGACCTGTCCGATCGGGACGGCGGCGAAAGGCGGGGCGTCGCGCTCTACGACCAGCTGCTGGCCACCGGCACCGCGTACCTAGCCGCGTGAAGCTTGAGGTAGGCCCGCTCTTCCAGCGCGGCGCGGCCGCGGCCGCCCGGGCACGCGGATGCGGCGCAGGGCGCGAACTGGGGGCTGTCACCGCGCTGCCCGGCGGTGAGCACCAGCGCAAGCAGCCTCTGGCCCTGCTCGATGGCCACGTGCAGTTTCGAGGTCAGTCCGCCCCGCGAGCGCCCGAGCCCGTGGTCGGCCGGCTCGCCCACGGGCGGTTCGGCCTGGGCGCCCGGGTCGCGCCGGGCACCGGCGGCGTGCTGGTGGGCGCGGGTGACGGTGGAGTCCACCGACACGTTCCACGTGATCAGCCCGTCCGCATCCGCCCCGGCCTGCAGCGCGGTGAGGATCGCGGACCAGACACCGTCGAGCTGCCAGCGGCGGTAGAGCCAGTACACGCACTGCCACGGCCCGTAATACGGCGGCACATCACGCCACGCCACCCCGGCCCGGCCCGGCCCGGCCCGCGTGCGCCACCGGATCCCGTCGATCAGCCGCCTCCTATTGTGCACCATCGGGCGACCAGGCCTTTTACCGCGCGGCAGCAGCGGTTCGAGCACCGCCCGATGCCCAACCCACTTTTCAAACGCACCCTAGATCAGCCAGGCCACCAAGATCGCAAGCGGAGTAGAAGATTAACCAACAATCACCCCGAGCGGCCATACATGTACGTGAGGCCATTTTCGAATCACTTCGGCAGCATCGCGGCGATGGACCACACGTGGATCCCGCCGCCGTCCGCCCCGACGGCCACCGTCTTGCCGTCGGGCGAGACCGCGACGGCGTCGTTGCCGTTGGCCGTGCTCCACCGCTGTTGCGTCGCACCCGGCGTGGGATCACACAGTTGCACGTCCTCATTTGGGTCGACGGCGACCACGATGTGGCTCCCCGGCACGAAGACCGCCCCGGTGATCGACAATGCGAAGCCGCCGACCGAAGCCGCCGTCGCATACGTCGCGGCGTCGAAGAACTTGACCGTGTCGTCGAACGCGGCAGCGAAGAGCCGACCGTCCGAGCTGTAGGACACCGCCATCACGCCCTTGGACTGCACAGCGGTGTCGACGCACGTGCGGGAGGAGAGCTTCCACACGCGGACCGAGTGATCGTCCGAGCCGCCGCTGACGAGGGTGGCCCCGTCCGGAGCGAAGGCCAGGCCGCCGATCGACCCCGAATGGCCCTTGAGCTCCCCCTGCACCGCCCACGTCGTGGTGTTCCACAACCGGATCAGGCCGTGCTCGTCGCCGACCGCGAGCAGACTCCCGTCCGGGCTGAACTGGAGGCAGGTGTAGAACTGGGTCGGATCGAGCGCGGAGCCCACGCGGTCGATCGTCTTCAGCAACTTCCCGGTCTGCGCATTCCACACGTAGACGGCGTCCGCGGCGGCCGCCAGCAGCGTCCCCCGCGGATTCACGCCGAGCGCGCTGACCGTGACCTGAGCATCGTCGAGTTGCAGACCGGCCGCCCAGTTCGACGTGGCCCACTGCTGGATCTGGGTCCCGGAGGCGGCGAACAGCGAGGCGCCGTCCGGGCTGAAGGCGACCGCGTCCGTGTCGCTGACACCGTTCGTCAGCTCGGCAAGCCCCCGCAGCGCCGAGGAGCCGGAACCCGACTCCGCGACCGCGATGGAGACCCCGGCACCGACCGCGACCACGGCCGTGCCGATCAGCACGGTCCGCCGGGATAGCCACTTGGCGCCAGTACCGGGCATGATCACTCTTTTCTGATGAGAGTTCTCCGGGAGCTCGCGCGGAAGCTTAACAACCGCGCGAGCCCTCCGTTTCTCAGTTCGTGGAGATCGTCATCGGCGCGGACTGGCCGACGACGTAGAAGTTCTGCGCGTATCCCTGCGTGTTCAGGCCTTCCAGCTGCGACGGCGACAGGCCCATCGGGCCGAACGAGTGGTCGAAGCTGTAGTACTTGGCGACCTGGAACGAGAAGGTGATCTGATCGGCGCTCGACTTGTAGGCGGCGACGCGGACATCCATCTCGTCCATGGTCAGGTACCAGTCTCGGGAGTCCCCGCCCGAGGATGGCGGGAAAGCGAGACTGAAGGGGCCGTTGTACGTGGGCGTCTTCGGCGGCGGGTTCATCCACCCCGTCATCGATACGAAGCTCGAAGGTCCAGGAGCCTTGTTGGCCATGAGTTTGCGCACCTGGCTGTCGATCATCGTCTTGACCGAGGGCACGTTGTAGTACGAGCCGATCGCCGACTGGCCCATGATCAGCAGTCCGCCTTGCTTGCTCATCCAGTAGCCGAGCAGCGCCACCGATTCCTTGTACCCGTCCAGCGCCGCCAGGGCCGCCGCTGCCTCCAGCTTGTTGAGTACGCCTTGTTCCGCCTCGGTCTGCTGTTGGCTGTCGTAGGCCGGCTGGTTCTGCTTGAGCCGCTTGTTGTAGTCGGGCATCGCTGAGGAGAACACGATCGGGCCGAACAGCGCCGTGTTGGTGTTCGGGTCGACGAACTGGTAACCCGGGCACCCCGACTGGACCGGGTTCTGCGCGCAACTCATGTTGTGCATCGCCTGCGTACAGGCCGCGATCGAACCGCAGCCGCCGTAGCCGTCGATGTAGAACATCTGGCCGTTCTTGTCGCTGCCGGTCACCGGATCGTTGGCGGCGTAGTCGTAGCCAGCCATTTGGGTCGGATCGTTCTTCTCGAAGATCGGGTCCGGGGAGAGGAAGCGTCCGGAGACATCGTCGTAGACGCGGGCCCCGAGCGTCTCCATCCCGGTGGTCGGATCCTCGCTGCCGCCGACGTAGCCCTTGGTACCGCCCACCCAACTGGACGTCCCGCGGGTTGCGCCGAACGGCAGGTACTGGCGCCGGATCACGGTCTGCGCGGAGGTCGTGGCGACCTCTAGCAGGTCAGTGCCCTGACGGTCCGGTATCAGGTCGTACACCAGACCCGTGCTGGTGCGCTCGGCGATGGTCGTGCCGCCCACGTTGTAGTAGCGGGTTCCGGAGAGCACGCCCGCGGTCGAGACGATCTGGGTGTCGCCGTCGGTGAACGTCGTGCTCCCGGGGTCGCGGACGACGATCTGGGTGCCGCTCGCGTCGTAGGCGTAGTTCGTCGCCCCGGCGCTGGTGGTGACCGACTGCAGCTTGTCCTGATCGTTCCAGGCCAGGGACTGGCTCCCGAGCGCGCCGCCGCTGATCAAGATGGTCTCGCCCGCCGTGTCGTACTTGTACGTCGCGGTGTTCTGCGAGGCCTGCGGACCGGTCGATGTCGTGCTGCTCAGCGTGTCGGACTGGCTGGTGCCCGCGGTCGGGTAGTTGTACGTGGTCGTGGTGTCATTCGCGGTGTTGCCGGACGTATCGTGGTCGACCTCGGTCAACCGATTGCCCGCCGCGTTGTACGTCCACGACTGCCAGTACGGCGAGTCGGTACCGCCGACCGTCGAGGAGTTGCCGGAACTCGGGATCGAGGCGCATGCGTCGGTCGCGGTCCAGGCCTGCTGCAGGCGCTGGGCGTAGTCGTAGGTGAAGCACTGGGTGTCCACTGTCGACGCGCTCTGCTGCGCGTCCTGGATCTGCGTGACGAGGCCGGATCCCTTCGAGACGCTGCCCGAGGAGTTGCCGTAGGAGTACGTGAGGTTGT
Organism: Actinospica acidithermotolerans; assembly: GCF_018139625.1. Classification (GTDB taxonomy): domain Bacteria; phylum Actinomycetota; class Actinomycetes; order Streptomycetales; family Catenulisporaceae; genus Actinospica; species Actinospica acidithermotolerans. Next base: position 11,080 of record NZ_JAGSOH010000063.1, read on the forward strand.
CGACCACGTACGCGTCGGTCGAATCAGTGGTCTGCACGCTGTCGAGTGCCTGGGTCTGCGGGTCGTAGGTCATCTGCGCCCAGACGTTCCCGCCGACGGTCGGCATCGTGTACTCGAGCGGGTCGCCGAACTCGTCGTAGCCGATCGCGGACACGTAGGTCCACGTCGTGCCGCCGGTCGACTTCAGGCTGGTCGGCTGGCCGAACTCGTCGTAGCCGTAGTTCAGCGTCTCGGTTGGCAGAGATCCCTCCGCCGGGTCGGTCTGGGTGGAGAGGCTGCCGGTGAGCGTGTACCCGTAGGTGGTGGTGAGCCCGGCCGTGGGAACGAGCCCCGCGTCCGTCCCGGTGAGAGTGATCTTCGTGGCCTGCGGCTTCGCGAGCGAGTTGTAGCCGAGCACGGAGCTCGTGTACGTGTCGCCGTTCGAGTAGGACGTCGAGGAGGTCGCCATGCCCTTCTTGATCGTGTCAAACGTCCAGGACGCGATCTCGTTGCCCGAGCTCTGCGTCTGCGTGCTCGTCGTGTCGTAGGAGGAAACCTTGCGCGAGTCCTTGTCGTAGTTGTTCGTGGTCTGCTTGCCCCGCTCGTCCGTCACCGTGAGCACGTTGCCGTTGTTGTCATACGTGCTCTCCGTCGTGCCGGTGTCCGGATCGGTCGCGGAGATTTGGCGGCCGAGCAGGTCGTACTGCCAGCTCCACTGGTTCCCGGCGGCGTCGGTTTCGGTGGCGGGCTTCCCGTTGGGGAAGTACGTGTACTTGGTGTCGGTGTAGTCGGCGACCGGGTCGGTCAGGTAGTTCGTCGGGTCGCCGGCCAGGTACTGGATGAGATCCGTCTGCTCGTTGCGGGCATTGGTCACGACCGTCTGGGCCGTGCCGCCGGCGGGCGGGACCGTGGTGGCGAAGTCGCCGCCGTAGGAGTACGTGGTCTGCCACGTCTGCGTGCCGAGGGCGTAGGCGATCATCGCGGTCTTACGTCCGTCGCCGTCGTACGTGTAGCCGGTCGCCGAGGGCACCACGCCGGGCTGCGCCTGCACGTAGGTCGTGGAGATCGCCGAGCTGTTGTAGTACTGGCCGGTCGTCTCCGACTCGAGACCGTCCGTGTTGTAGTAGACGTCGGTGATGTCGCGGCCGCCGTCCACCGTCTGGGCCTGGCTCTCGCGCGACCGCAGCATGCTGTCATACAGCACCTCGGTCTCGCGGTAGGTGCCGTCGTCGTTGAGCGTGTAGCTGTCGACGACGGACGCGGCGCTGTCGGAGACGTTGTAGCTGAACTTCAGGTTCGGCGTACCGGTCGAGGCGAGCTGCCCCGGCTCGTAGACCGCGGTCTGCCGTCCGAGGGCGTCGTACTGCTCCGTGGTCACGTACCCCGCGGGATTGGTCGTCTGCGTGGTCAGGTCGCGAAGCGGGTCGAAGTTGGTCGTGGTGACCAGGCCCATCGGATCGGTGACCTTTGTCGAGGTCTGCTCGGCGCCGGTCGCCGGAGTGTACGCGGTGGTCGTCACGTTGCCGTCGGCGTCGGTTGACGAGGTGACGCGTCCGTATTCGTCGTACGCGGTCCGCGACATCGTCGTGTAGGTCGGTGTCGAGCCGGTGTACGAGGTCGCCGCCTGCGTCATCGTCGGATTGCCCGCAGACGGTGCCGCTCCGAGCGTGGTGGAACCGTCGTAGAACGTGAGCTTGTCCGACATCGCGTCGGCCGGCAGCGTCGGGGGGGTCGAGCACTTCACCGACACCGTCTTGACCTCGGCGGTGAGATCCATGATCCACGCTGAGGTGTTGTCCGCGTACGTGGTGGTGGTGCACTGGTTCTGCGAGGCCTGCGTCACGTCCCCGAGGTCGTTGGTCTGGGTGACCCGACCGTCGGAGTCGTGCGTGTAGTCGGTTTCCGTCTCGCGCGTGGAGCCGTCCGCGAGCGGTGTGTAGACCCGGGTCGAGGATTGGCCGGTCATGAAGGACTGCTGGGAGGGCAGGTTGTTCGGCAGTGCGTGCGTGGCCGTCGCAGCGCTCGACCACGGCGTGTTGATCGTGTCGGTCACCAGGGATGAACCGTTGAACACCTGGGTCTCGTAGGCCGTGCCGGCGTATTGGTTGTCGTCCGGCACAGAGCCGCCGCGGGTGTCGCTGACGCTCACCGACCTCGTCGAGGAGGACGTGAGGTAGTCGCCGTTCATGCCCTGGAAGTACGTGTACTGCGTCTTGGTGGCCGGATCGGGAGCGGTACCCGTGCTGACGGTCATCCCCTGGTAACCACGGAACTCGTTCCAGGTCGCCTGGTTCGTCGGGGTCATCGGGTTGTCGTCGTAGTGCCACGCCGGGTTTCCGACGGGCGTGTACGACGTGACGATGTCGTCGTTGTCGTTGCCTCCGGTCGGGTCGTGCTCGGTGACCGAATTGACGATGAAGACGTTGAAGTAGTCCTTGATCGGACTGGGGTCACCGGCCGGGTACCAGTATTCGGGGTAGCAGAGCATGGTGTTCTGCGAGTCGTCGCTCGGCGTGCTGCTCCCACACGCGGGCGCCGAGTAGTCGACCGTGATCTGCTCGCCGGTCTCGGTCGTGATCTGCGTCAACCGGTCCCGGGTGATCCACGGGTAGCCTTCGGACAGGTTCGCGCGGTTCTCCATCGCCGTCGGCGTGAAGGTCACGCTGTCCAGCGGGATGGCGATTCCGCCGGAGGGCTCCGCCGTCGTGTCCTGGCCGGTATGCGTGATCGAGGCGAGCCAGAGCGCGGGGGTGGAGGTGTCACCCTTGCTCGCGCCCGGGATCGGCGGGAACGAGTAGGCCAGCGCCCACGAGTCGACGTTGTCGAGGGTGCTGCCGACCAGCCCCTGCGTCTGGATGCCGGTCAGCTCGTCCTCGGTCCAGAAGCTCGGCGACTGCGAGGAGCAGGCGGCCCCGGACTCGCAGTTCAGGTCGTAGGGGACGTCCGGCCAGTTCGAGGCGGTCGAGGTGGACAGGCCGCTGGTGGCGCAGCCGGTCGAGGAGGTCTGGCAACGGCCGTTGTAGCTCAGCTGCACCTCGGCCGCCGGGGTGGCGGAGTACATCGAGCCGGAGCGCTGCCCGTACTCGATCTTCGACAGCACACTGTCACGCGTGTACACCGAGGTCGACGCCGCGGTGGTACCTAGATCCTGGGCGTAGTAGTTCGTGTCGGTGGTGTACCAGTACGACGAGGCGTTGCCGTGCGGGTCGACGACGTAGTCGAGGTTCCAGCGGTAGGCCTGCTCGCAGTAGGACTTGGAGAACGTCGAGTTGTAGCAGGACCCTGTCAAGTCCGCGGTCGAGTACACCGGCTCGGTGTCGACCGAGTTCGTGGTCGGGTCGCCCGAGGCGAATCCGGGCAACTGGTTCAGGCCGAAGTAGTACTCGGTGCCGTCCGCCGTGGTGATGATCCAGTACTCGCCGCTCTGCGCGCCGTTGGTCGCGCCGGTCTCGTGCTGAACACGCTCGTTCGAGTCGTTCAGCGGGTGGTAGTCGCCGGTCGTGTCGTCCTTGACCAGAGTGGAGGTCGAGCCGTTGAGATCGAGCGTCAGCTCGTTGTCGCTCGTCCAGCAGTTGTCGTAGGTCTTCGTGGAGCCCGTCGGATTCTGGTGGCAGGTCTGGTAGGAGCGTTCGACGTAGGACTCGGTCACGCCCCATCCGTCGCCGACGATTCCGGCCTGGTTGTTCGTCCTCGAGGTCAGACCGTCGACCGACTGCGAGTTGTACGACAGCGCCAGGTTGGGTTTCATGCCGCCGGGGACGCCGGGCACGCTGATCGGGTACGACCAGGTGAAGGCGTCGGTGGCGCCGCCGGCGCTCCAGGAGCCCGAGGGCTTGAGCGTGGTGGCGGTGAAGTCGCCGCCGCCTCCGCCCGACGAGCTCGAGGAGTCGGCCGCCAGCACCAGGAAGCCCGCGGCGGTGTGCGCGGCCGAGGTCGCGGCGGTCTTCGAGCCCTGCGCCGCGCCGGGCAGCGTGACGGAGGCTTCGAGGGTCCGCGCGGCGAGGTCGTGTGTGAACTTCACCGGGGTTTCAACCCGGCACGTGGGCAGGTTCGGCGTCGTGAGCGAACAGGCGGGCAGCGCGACGAGCGTCAGCCGCTGACCCCAGTCCGCTCCGTACGCGTCCTGGAACTCCGCGTAGGACAACGAGACCAACAGCGTCCCGTTCCCAGTTCGGCCGTCGGCACGATCGAGCCTCAGCAGCACGCCGTTCACACCGGCCGCGGTGGCGGCGGCCTTCGGCTCGACGGTGACGGAGACCGAGGTCGGGGCCGTCGCGGCGCTCGTGGCCTGGGCGTGAGCGCCGGCCGCGGGAACGGACACGGTCACCGGCAGCGCGCCCGCGGCGCTGCCCTTCGCGGAGACGTCCACGGTGGCGCTGCCCGAGGGCCAGACGGGCTTCGGCGCCCGCCAGGACGGTATCGGTGTCTTCTTCGCATAATGCGATACCACCGGGGAGACCGGCACGGACGCGGTGGCGGGCGGCCTCGGCGCGCTCCGCCCCTGCACCGCCGCGGCCGTCTCGGCCCAGGCGACCTGTCCGACCATCAGCAACGCGGTCGCGAGAGCGACCGGACGCAGCGCCCGACCCCAGGATTTCCTCGAAGCGCCAGGCAGTCGCCCAGGCGTGTGCAGCGCAGCACGTAAGGCCACGAAGTCCCCTCCCCAGATCCCCAATTCAGCTGTTAGCGACACCTGGCAGCACAGGCCGACGCGATCGCATCCTAACCGCGGCGGGCGGACTGGGGAAGAGGATTTCCACAAGAACCTTATAAAAGTGGTCCTCGTATCGATGTGTTTCTCATTTCGTTGCCATGAGGCCCTCGTGAGCTGTACGGTCCAGCTTCGATGGGCTCCGAGCCCTTCACCAGGGGGACTGGTGCGGTGGTTGAGGGAGCAACTGCGACCGGAGAGTCAATATGTTCACTTTTAGCCGTGGCGTCCGACGACGCCGAACGGCGACCGCGGGGGTCAGCGCGCTCGCGTTGGCGGCAGCCACTCTCGCGGCGTCACCCGCGTACGCCGCCCCGGCCGCGCACGCGCCGGCCGGCTCGACCGGCAAGCCCGCCGCCGCCCCGGCGTCGGCCGCGAAGCTTCCGGCCGACGCGCCGAAACTGCCCGACGGCTATGGTCCGACGGCAGCCCAGCAGCGGGCGATGGCCAAGGCGAGCGCGCAGGCGCACAAGACCGGCAAGCCCGTCGTGGTCTCCGCGCTGACCACGCCCACGTGGTTGATCACGGCCAAGCCAGGTGGCGGATTCACGCTCACTGGCAATACGAAACCTGTACGCACACAGCAGAACGGCGCGTGGGTCGGGGTCGACACCGCGCTGCACAGGAATACGAGCGGCGGCATATCACCCGCCGCGACCGCGTACGGAACGGAGACGTTCTCGGACGGCGGAGACGGGCCGTTGGTGACCACCACGTCGAGTTCGGGAGGCTCGTATTCGATTTCCTGGCCGGGAAGCCTGCCGACCCCACTGATCAGCGGGGGAACCGCCACGTACCGCAATGTACTGAGCGGTGTGGACCTCGAACTCACCGCGAACTCGACAGGCGGGTTCAGTGAGGTCCTCATCGTGCACGACGCGAAGGCCGCGGCCAATCCGAAACTCGCCGCGTTGACGCTCGCCGCACATTCCTCCGGCGGTTCTAATATCAGAACCGGAACTCTCGCCGCGAGCCGAGACGGAATGGCGCTGCAGGCCTCCAGCGGGCTCGAGTGGGACTCCAACACCACCCTTCCGGCCGACGGCGCGAAGACCTCCGCGTCCGCCGCGGCGACCCAGGCGCGGATCGCGGCTGCGGACCCGTCGAGCGCCGCCGCGCCGGGTCTCGCCGCGCACACCGCGCCGATCAGCATCGGCATCAAGCCCTCGGCGCTCACGCTGCGTCCGAGCTCGACGCTGCTGACCGGCAAGAACGTCGACTGGCCGGTCTACGTGGACCCGACGTTCTCCTGGCACCCGGCCTCCGGCGCCAGCCCCGCCTTCGACGAGGTCAAGCAGGACAGCCCGTGCAACGGCGTGTCAGACTACGACAACTCCGGGTCCAGCGCGGACTACGGGGAGCTCGGCGTCGGCTACGTCCCCTACGCCACGTCCGCGACCTGTGAGGGAATCCAGCGCGCCTTCTACCAGTGGTCGCTGCCGAGCGTGATCGACGGCGGGCAGATCGGCTCGGCCACGGTCGGCGTCGCCGAGCGGTGGCAGGCCAGCTTCAACTGCTCGCTGAGCCGCACCGTGAACCTGCACTGGTCCGGCGGCATCGGGTCAGGCACCAACTGGAACACCCGGCCCGGATACCTCGGCGGCTCCGACTACTACGACGGAACCGCGAGCGTCGGCGCTGCGTACAACCCGACCGGCTGCCCCGACAACAGCACCGGCGTGCCCGGCGGCTTCAACGTCCAGGGCCCGATCCAGACCTCCGCGAACAACCACTCCTCGCAGATTACCTTCGCGTTGACCGACGACACCGAGGAGGGCGCACAGACCATCACGGACTTCGCGCGCTTCTCGGACAACCCGACGTTGAACATCGCCTACGGACACATCCCCAACACGCCGACCGCCAGCCAACTCTCGGCGTACGTCAACTCGGACGTCGCCTCCTGCGCCACGGCCACGCCGTACCCGTTTATCGGCAAGTCGATCGTCGGCAGCCCGGTCAACCTCAGGGCGGCCAACATCACCAGCAGGGACGGCGACCAGCTACAGGCCACGTTCAAGTACTGGCTGACCTCGACGCCGGGCACGACGTACACCCTCAAGTCGGCGGACAATCTCGCGAGCAACGCCACCGCCACGGCCTCGCTGCCGTCGAGCTTCACCAGCGCCTTGACCGAGGGCGAGAACGTGTCCTGGGAGGTGCAGACCAGCAACGGCCTGTGGTCGACGGCGTGGTCGCCGGTCTGTACCTTCACGGCCGAACCGACCGCTCCGGACGCCCCGACCATCGAGGACAACAGCACATATCCGAACACGGACACCGACGGCGCCACCGCGGGCGGCGCGGCGGGCACGCCCGGCACCTTCCAGGTCGTGGACGGCGGCACCGCCGTGGCCACGAAGTACTACTACGCCCTCGACCAGGCCATCCCGAACAGCGGCGTGCCGGCGTCGGACACCGCCCAGCCGCTGGGCACCACGGCCTCCAGCCCGACCGACGTATGGGCACTGAACCAGAGCACGGGCACCTCGGCCACCGACTCGGCGGGAACCGATCCCGCCACGTTGCAGTCCGGGGCGAGCTGGGCCGACGATTCCACGCGCGGGCAGGTGCTCGCGACGAACGGCACCTCGACCGGCTACGCGCAGACGTCGTCCACGGCTGTGCCCACGAACGCGGACTTCTCGGTCTCGGCCTGGGTCAAGCTCAACTCCGTCTCCACCGTGTATCAGACCGCTGTCTCGGAGGACGCCTCGGCCGACTCGGCGTTCTACCTGCAGTACGACGCGGGTGACAAGGCATGGGCTTTCGCCCAGCTCTCGGCGGACAGCGCCACCCACTCCTACTATCGCGCGCACGGATCGAGCACTCCGACGGCCGGCGTGTGGTACCAGCTCACCGGCGTCTACACGCACTCGACCGGGGCGATGCAGCTCTACGTCAACGGCGTGCTCGCCGGTACCGCGACCAACCCGACCGAGTTCGCCGCCACCGGAGCGCTCGCGATCGGCCGCTCGTTCTACGACGGCGCCGACGCGGACCCCGTCAACGGCGACATCTCCGGCGTGCAGGTCTACAGCAGGGCCCTGACCGCCGCCGAGGCCACGTCGATGTACAACGCCACCGCGCTGAAGATCACCCCGCTCGACGCCGGGCCGCACACCCTGCACGTCGAGGGCGTCGACGCCGCCGGCGACGTCTCGACCGCCTCCGACTACCACTTCACGGTCGCCAGCCACCAGACCGTCAGTTGCGGCACCTTCCAGCAGTGCCTGAACAACACGGCCATCAGCGCGGACACCGCGCAGTCGGCCGCGAACGCGGACGGTTCCGGCAACAGCATCTCGGCGACCGATCTGGCCAACGCCGGCTGGACCAGCGCGGGCGAGGTCACCATCGACGGCACGCCGCTGACGCTGCCGACCTTCGGCACCGGTAAGTCGGACAACGTACTCGCCGAGGACCAGACGGTCACCTACAACTACGCCGCGCCGGCCACCGGAGCCAGTTCCCTGACGATGCTCGTCACGGCGACGAACGGCGGCTTCGACCTGGCGGGCGGCATCAACGGGGACACCACGACGCCGTACGTGCCGGGCGGCACCGGCGTGGCCGGAACCTACTGCTTCGACGGGACCACTCCCCTGGGCCAGTGCGCTCCGCAGGGCTACGTCAACTACGCTTCGGGCTGCGCGTCGGCCACGGACAACTCCCAGCCGTACACGCTCACCGTGCCCGACTGGAATTCGGGGCCGTCCACACTGGCTGCGGTGACCCTGCCGCACATGAACACCGCGAGCGGCACCCAGAACACGACGGACCACCCGAAGATCTACGCGTTCTCCGTCCCGCTTTACCCGGGTTGCACGGTGCAGTCCATCACGCTGCCGGATGACGGCGTCCTCAGCACCAGTTCCGGCAGCATCCTGACCAGTGGGATCCACGTGTTCTCGATGGGCACGCGCAACACCACAGTCGGCACCGTCGAATCCGGCGGGAGCACGGTCGCGACCCCGACCTACACCACCAGCTCGAACGCGACCGCCCCCTACACGTGGACCGGCGCGTGGGCGTCGGACACCGAGGGCAACTACACGTTCGAATCCGGCAACTTCAACAACCAGTCGTTCCGCGTCCTGGTCCAGCCCTCGGTGACCGGATCGACGGTCCGCATCAAGCTGGACAACGCCCTCGGCAGCTCGCCGATGGACATCGGTGACGCGACCATCGCGCCGACCAGCGGCAACGACATCACCCCGACCCCGGCCACCACGGCGGCGCCGGTGGAGCTGACGTTCAACGGCGGCAAGACGACGACCATCCCGGTCGGCGGCATGGTCTACTCTGACCCGCTCAGCTACTCGGTGACCGCCGCGCTGTGGTACGCCGTGTCTTTCGAGCTGACGAACTCCGCACCCGACATGGTCCAGCACTCGTGGGCCACCGACTCGTACGAGTACGTCGCGCCGGTCGGCTCGGGTGACTCCACGACCCAGCAGTCCGGGGCCGAGTTCACCGCGAGCGGAGCCGTCAACGGCTCGTTCACCGACCTCGTCACCGGTCTCGACGTGCAGACCGAGAACGAGCCGACCCAGGTCGTGCTCGGCGACAACCTCATCGACGCCTGGCAGCCGAACACGGCGCCGCTCTCGCCGAACAACGGCGACGCGATACGGCTGTCCGACGATCTGGCCGACGCCTCCGCCACCGGTTCCGTCCCGTACGGCACGGTGAACGCGGGCATCGAGTCGAACCAGATCAGCGTGGACTATCCGGAGACCGCCACCGGCGGGCTCGTCGGCGGCCCCTCGGTGCTCTCCCGGATGGACCGCGACGTCCTCGACGAACCGAATGTCAGTACCGTGATCCTCGACGAAGGGCTCGAAGACGCGCTGACCGGACAGTCCGAGGCCAGCCTGCAGAGCGCCATCGGCGACGTGCTGGGAATGACCAGCAACGTCATCCAGACGAGCAACGGCGGCACCTTCCTCAACACCATCGCCATCGGGCTGACTCCGTGCGGCACCTATAACGGCGACGGCGCCACCGGCTCCGGAACCAACGCCAACGACCCGTGCACCGGGACCACGGGTGGGGTGGAGAGCGTTCGCACCACGATCAACGCGTTCCTCGCCAACACCTCCGCACCGGGCTACTTCTATATCGATCCGGACACCGCGATCGGGGTGACGTCGGACAATCCGGTCCAGCTCGGGCCGCTCGCGATGGTCGGGACCAGCCGGAACAACACCCCGTCCGACCCGGTCAACCTGTCGAACGCCGGCACCGGCGCGCTCGCCAGTAGCGTCATGGCCGCGCAGGACATCTGGCAGATGGACGACGGTAGCGGTCAGTCGGCCGCGGACAGCGCGCTGACCGACAACTCCAACCCGTATCTGGCCGTCACCGACCAGTATTCGAGCGCCAACGATCTGACGCTCAACGGCACCACCACGTGGCCGACCGCCACGGTGGGCGCGCTGAGCGGCGAGACCGTGTTGGGGCTCGACGGGTCCACCGGCTACGGCCAGACCTCGAACACCGACGTCCTCAACACCGCGGGCAGCTTCTCGGTGAGCGCGTGGGCCGAGCTCAACGCGGTCCCCAGCGGCTTCGAAACCATCGCGGCCGAGGCGGGCAGTGAGGCATCAGGGTTCTACCTCCAGTACAACCCGAATGCCAAGTCGTGGTGCATGAACTTCATGCAGACAGATACCGCGAGCACACCCGGGCAACCGTCCGTCCCGTGCTCGTCCACGACCCCGACCGCGGGCACCTGGTACCACCTGGTCGGCACGTACAACGCCGCGACGAAGACGGCGCAGCTCTACGTCAACGGCAGCCTGGTCGCCACGTCGACGGGCATCACGAACTGGTCCGCGACCGGTTCGATGCTCATCGGCGCCGACCAGTACGACGCGAGCACCGGCGACTTCTTCAACGGAGATGTCAGCGACGTCCAGGTGTTCAACTACGCGCTGAACGCAACCCAGGTAGCCGCGCTGCACGACCAGATCAGCTAGCCGCTTTCCGGTCCCGGGCGGCCTGAAAGGTTGCCGTCGGTCGCTTTCGACGGCAACCTTTCAGGCTCATAATCCTGGGCACCGGCTCCCTGTGCCACCCTCGATGGAAGCGGCCCAGGCAGCGAAGCCGCAGGAATACAGAATGTCAGACCTCTGAAGTGGGGAAAATCTGGGGAAGATCCGAAGCGAAACCTGCCAGCAGATGGCAGAGATCTGCCCAGAACCGCACGGGATCGCAGCATAATGCGAGGCGGGAGCCGGTGACCGATTAATACTCGCAGGTCACCGACCCCCACATGCCACAAGAGAGATTATGTTTGCGAGCGACCCGTAGTCAGCCTCTTAACTTCCATACAGCTCGCTGAACTGCAGGTTTACTAGAAGAAACCACGACATCTGCCGCAACGGGCCCGCACGTCCGAATGGCTGCTACTTTGCGTGACTGGCAGGGTTCCCCATTTTCCCCGCCTGCGCACCCGCACGTAACGCGAAATTGCAGGTCAGGGCCCCGTGCCGTCCGGATCGGCCATAATGGAACCCGCATCGGACCGCGCCGTGGCGCTGCCGGCGGCTGCCGTCATGCATAATGTTTGCTAACCATGAGTCGCCACAATCCCTGCAGGTCAGGGTGGTATTACCTGGCTCGCGTAGGCCGGGGCCGGATGGAATCGTGTATAACATTCATTATCTTACGATTTCCCGCGCCCCTGCAGGTCAAGGCGGACTTCGCTCCAGTCGTGCATAATGTTGGGTCAACCTCTAGATCTAAGTGCCTGCCCAGAGCGCCGCCGGCCGCCGCGGCGTCAACCCGGGATTCAGCCTCTAGAAGTCGCGCACCAATCCCCTCCTGTCCAGCGACTGACTAGCACCCGTCCGCTCGTCGACACGTTGCTGCACGCCCCCAAAAACGCCCGCCGCCTCGCGTGAGCCGTCGCCCACACGAACGGGCAGAGTCAGACGCTGCTGCGCGAGCGCGCAGCCGCTCATTCGTAGGTGTTCGCTCACAGCGAGCCCGGGGTGCCTCGTCGCACACTAGGCGAATGACTCGCGGCGGTTTGTGGACCCGGCGCGTTGATCCGGAGGTCGGCGTATTCGACCGCGGTGTCGGAGGACGCGGGCATGATGGAGCCATGACGCGCTATGCCTTCGACTCGCACGACCGGAAGCTGATCGCCACCTGGGGTACCGGGGCCGGAGACCTCGCCCTCACCTTCGCGGAACTCGATGCGAGCGCCGGTGAACAGGACGGCCTTCGCCTGGCGCAGGCGCTCACGACCCTGTCGAGCGCCCTGTGGCGTGCCTACAGCGAACCCGGGTCTGCCGCGGGTGACAGCGAGCAGGCCAACAGCGAGGCCTGGCACCGGGCACAGACCCGCAAAGCCTTCGCCACCGTGCCCAGCGCCGTGGCCAACCCGAACCTGCCCGACGAGCACGGGTACATGACCGTCTGCTACGACCCGGTGGAAGAGAGCGCGCACCGGCTCGGGCGGGTTCTGCACGCGATCGCCGATTCAGCGCTGTCCGAGGTCACACGGGCCGAGGTGGCAGCAGAGCTCGCCGCCGTCGAGAACGCCGAGTGCGGCAGCCTGCACGGCCGGGCGCAGCAGGCTGTGCTGCTCTCGCGCCCCGAGGCGTCGCCATCGCAGGTCGAGGCCGCGGATCGGGTGCTGCACAAGGACCCACTCGGCGCAAGCGAGTTGTTCACCGAGCTGGATCCGACCGCCGCGGCGGTCGCGGCCGCCCACTGGCTGCGCGCGGCATCCGAGGTGGCCGGCGAGCAGGCCGGGATCGACCCGTCGCGTGTGGTGTTGGAGGCCGACGCGATCGAGGCGCTGCCGGTCGAAACGCCCACCCTCGTCCTCGAACGCCTCGCCGCCGGACAGAGCCCGTATACCGTCGTGGTCGCTCTGATCCGCGACGCCGCCACCGTCGCGGAAGGCAAGATCCCCGACGTCGGGGCGCTGATCGGTCGAATCAAGGAACTCGAAGACAGGGCCACCGCGCTCGACGACACCCAGGACGGGCTGCGCGAGGCCCTGCTCGCCGAGCTTCGGCTGACGCCGCTCGACCCGTCCCGCGCTTCACTCGACCTGCTCGAAGACCTTCTCACCGGCATTCACGCATGCTGGCTCGTCTACCACGAGCACTCGGAATACGACTACCCGGAAACCGACGAAGAGCCCGACGACGAGGACCAGGACGACTACGACGAGCAGCGCGAAGAATTCATGCGCGAGTTCCGCGAAGCCGTCCGCGAGGAAGCCGCAGCTACGCGCGACGAGCTGGAATAAGCCCGAGGGGCGGCGGGCAGGAGGTCACCGAGACCGGGCGGAGCCGGTCGACCGCGGGACGGTGAATCTTGATCGCACGGTGGCGCCGACGTGCTCACCCTGAACTGCCTTCGGATCGCGGATTCCTCGAACTCGCGACCGAGCCCGACCTGCCGCTGCGTGACGCCATATCCAGATTCCGTGTCCTCGTGTCCTCGGACATGGATTGGGTCCACATGCGCAAGGCCCGGTTTCGCGCACGCGCATCGTGGGCGAAGATCCTCACGCTCGCATTGACCGCTGCATCGACGGTCGTCCTCGGATTCACCTGGCTACCGGCGCGGGCGTCGGTCGCGCTGCCGATGGTCGCCCTGGTGACCGTGATCAGCGCCCTTGAACCATTCTACAACTGGCGCTCCCGGTGGATCCTCATGGAGGAGACCCAATACCGCCTGCAGCGGCTCCGAGACGAAATGGACTACTTCCTGGTCACCACCCCGACAGCCGACGTGCGCAAGTCAGATTTCGACGGCTTCTTCCGCGACCACCAGAAGATCTGGGCTGAGACCAGCAGGCGGTGGATCGAGTACCGGCGCCTCGATGCGGCCGCTCAGAGCGCCGAGATCGAGCCAGACGGCACGCGCGAGCAGTGACACCGGCTCGGGCATGTTTTCCTGCGCACTGTACGGCGCCGCCATTATGGCCAACGAAGGCCCGCCCAGGGCCGGCGCCGCGTACCGTGGTGCTCACGCCAGAGGGCGTCGACCACAAACCCGGCCACGTCGGACCCCGGTAGCAGTATCCGCCGTGGTCGATGACCAGCCTCACAGCATCTGCGTCTGAATAACCAGACCGGGCGCTACCCGATGGCCGGTCCCCCGCGTTTCGACCGCCCCCCGCCTGACCGGCGCGCGCAAAGCGTCGCTTCTGCCCGCGGGCGGCGGTCATACCCAGACGTGGTCCTCGTCGCGGTAGTAGGGCCAGGGTTGGCCGGCGAGCCTCGGGTCTTCGAACATCGAGCGCACGGCGACGGTCCACGTCACGGGGTCGAGCAGTTCGATCAGGTAGCGGTCCAGGTCGGACTGGCGCATCTGCAGGGTCCGTTTCTGCTCCAGGACGCCGGACCCGACGGGCGTCCTGACCGTTTCGGTGAACTCCATCACCACCTCACCGGGCTGCATGACGCTTCCGTGCGCTGCGGGAAGCGCCCATCGCGCGTTTAGCCCGGCGGCCTGCATGAGTTGGGCCAGATCGGGCCCGCACGACTCGACCATGAACACACTGATATCGCCGATGAGGCGGGCGCAGATGACCGGGTGCAGCGGGTAGATCGCCCACGGGGCTCGCAGTGCGTTCCTGCCGGCCGAGTCGTAGCTCAGCGCGGCGATCCTGTACTGGGGCCGGTCCCCGATCCCGGCCGCACGCAGGGCCGGCAGGTACTCCTCGTCGTGGGCCGCGGCGTAATTCTCGTTGGTGATGCCCGCGTTCAGGCAGCCGAACTGATCCACGACCAGTAGCGCGCGGCTGCCGGGAACCGCCGTGGCGGCAATGCCCTCGGCCGCGGCGCGGTTCGCGGTCTGCTGCAGCAGTTCCAGGTGGGTTTTGAGCGGCATGGCCAGGTCGTAGAGCTTCTGGCGCGGATCGTCGCCGGGCAGTGTGCCGGCGTCCCACAGTGCCTGGTGAGCCGAGCGGATCCGATCGAGTTGCGCGCGGTCGCGGCGTCGAGGGTTCGTCTTGATCTCCTCGGTCCGCGGCGCATCGTTGTGCGGGAAGACGGTGACGTCCCCGATGCGCAGGCAGTTGGTCACGTCGTGCAGGATCGCGAAGCAGCCCTCGCGCCAGGCGTCGTCCACGAACGCGAGTTCCGCCTGCAGGCCGGCTTTGCCGGCCATCTCCCCCGGGGCGTCGTTGCGGCTCAGGGTGAGGATGTAGCGCCGTTCGAAGCCGAACGCGCGCCAGGCCATAGCGTCGCCGACCGACCGGTACTGGCGGCTGATGCGCTCCCAGATCTCGCGTTCGAAAGCCCAGGACCCTGGTTGCGTGGGGTCCTTGCCCGACTCGAGTTCCGGAGCGTCCGGCTGGGGCCGCGCGCGCTTGCGCATCAGCTTGGCGGCCCGGGAGTAGGCGCTGCGCCGGGACTGGGCGTACAGCACACGCTCGAGCAGCACCTTCTGAAAGGCGTATCCGTCGGCCGGGCCCTCGCACGCGCGAAGCTGCTCGATCAACTCCACCAGCGTCGTTTGCGCGGCATGGTGCTGCGGGTGGGCCAGAACATCCTCCGGCGCGAACCCCGCCTCCTCCAGTCTCATAGCCCGTCAGTCTCCTCCCCTGCCTTGGTGGGGCGGGGGTATTTTCGGGTCCCGACACGCGGGAAGCGGTCGGCCAACGAGCCGTGAGGCCCGTGCGCGGGGCCGTACCGCGCAGAACCGCGAACCGGCGCCGCGATGTTCGCCGTTGGACAGGTGCGGGAACAGGGGCATGGGGCGGAGCCGGGGCCTCAAGCAGCGCCGAGCGCGACGCGTCCCAGGCTAGGCCCACCCGATCCATCCCGGCTCCCCGAGAGATTCCATGATCTGCTCGTGGTCGGCTGAACCGTCCGTGTCCACGATCTCCGCGAGCGCCCGCAGTTCGTCCCAACGGCTCTGGAGCGCTCCGCGGACCTGTTCGGTCAACGCGTCGACGGACAGCACGGCGCCGTCCCATCCCCTCGGGGCGACCGCCACGCCGTAGAGGAAGGCCGCCAGCTCGGAGGTGGGCCTGTTCAGCAGCACGTGGTGATCGTGGGCGGCGTGCGACTGCACGAACCAGGAATGAAACTGGCTCTCCTTGCCCTCCACGCTGAGCCACAGTTCGGCAGCCATCCAGGCGCTGAGACTCACGGTCGCGGACTGCACCGCCGAGACGGCGGCCGGCTCCAGGAACTCGGTCCGGCCGAGCTGGGTGACAATACCCTGAGTGCCGATCGCCTCAGGGTCCTTCGGATAGATCTGGGTACCGCCGAAGTCGAGGCCGAGCCCGTGGATCGCCGCCACGTGCCCTACCTCGTGCACGGCGACGAGCATGCGCTCGTCGGCCTCGCTCAGACCTGCGCAGAGGTCTCCGATGGTCAGGACCTGCCCAGGCTCCGGACGGTTGAGATAGACCGCCAGGTCGCCCTGGCCGTGGTCCTGCTCCCACCAGGAGCCCGCGACGACGCGGATGTTGCCGCTCTCCCCCGGCCTGACATTCACCATCATGAATCCCACGATCGCACACGCCCTGCCTCCGGCAGGCGCAGAACCCGACGACGCGCCACCGCGCTGCCAGGCCCCGCGTATGAGTGGCCGTCAGCGTGCGCCGATCCCCGCCGGGCGAAGCATCTGGGCGAGCGCGCTCATCCGCGCGGGTACCGCCCAGTAGTAGACCCAGGTACCGCGGCGCTCGCAGTCGATCAGGCCCGCCTCGCGCAGCACCTTGAGGTGATGGCTGATGGTGGGGCCGGTCAGTTCGAAGCCCGCTGTCAGGTCGCACACGCACACCTCGCCCGATTCGGCGGTGGCGATCTGGGAGAGCAGCCGTAGCCGGACCGGGTCGCCGAGTGCCTTGAAGCCGGCGGCGAGGTGGGTGGCCTGCTCCGCGCTGATGGCGGCCTCGGTCAGCGGGGTGCAGCAGGCGGCGTCCGTCGCGATCAGGTCGAGGACTGGCCTGGGTGCCGTTATCTGCTTCGACATGCCTCTATCTTGACAGCTGTCTAATCAGGCGGCAAGCTGTGGCTTGTTTCGACAAACATCTATTTAGGCGCCGGTCCGCTTGCGGCTAGCGCAGCCGGGAGTGGAGTCATGGGCGAGTCCGAGCAGGTCGACGTGGAGTCAGCGGCACACGCGACGGGTTCCGAAGGCGCGGCGGGCGGTGGCTGTTGCGACGCTGCCCCGTCGACTTCGACGTCGACGGAGACGGTCGCGGCCCCGCCGTGTTGTGGCACGTCGGCGCAGGCCGCTGCGGAGGGTGCGTGCTGCGGGGCGTCCGCGAAGGCCGAGGCCGTCGCCGTCGGGGCGGGCTGCTGCGGCTGACGGGCTGCCGGTGTGCGAGAAGGCGTGGTGAGAACGATGGGAGAGAGCTTGATGAGCGGGCACGAGCAGGTCGAGTCGTTGCCGGTGGTCGTGATCGGTGCGGGGCCGGTGGGCCTGGCCGCGGCGGCGCACCTGGCCGAGCGCGGGGTCGCCTTCACGGTGCTGGAGTCGGGCACCGAGGCGGGTTCGGCGGTGCGGTCGTGGGGGCATGTGCGGGTGTTCAGCCCGTGGCGGTACAACATCGACGCGGCGGCCCGTCGGCTGCTGGAGGCCGCCGGCTGGTCGGCGCCGGATGCCGAGGAGCTGCCGACCGGGCACGAGCTGGTCGACGCCTATTTGGCGCCGCTGGCCAAGCACCCTGCGATCGCGCCGCATGTGCGCTACGGGCAGTCGGTGACGGCGGTCAGCCGGCTGGGCTTCGACCGGGTGCGCACGGTGAGGCGTGACCAGGCTCCGTTCGTGCTGCGGGTCGCGAACGGCGAGGGCGAGGTTCGGCTCCGTGCTCGTGCGGTGATCGACGCGTCGGGGACGTGGCTGAGCCCGAACGTGCTCGGCGGCGACGGCATGCAAGCGGTGGGCGAGGCTGAGGCGCGGGCGGCCGGGGTGGTGTCCTCGGCGCTGCCGGACGTCCTCGGGGCCGAGCGGGGCGAGTTCGCCGGGCGGCGGGTGCTGGTGGCAGGCGCCGGGCATTCGGCGACGAACACGCTGCTGAACCTGGCGCAGCTCGCGGAGCAGGAGCCCGGGACCCAGGTCTTGTGGGCGATCCGCGGCCAGGTCGGGCAGCGGGTGTTCGGCGGCGGTGTGGCGGACGAGCTTCCTGCGCGCGGCGCGCTCGGCTCGCGGCTCAAGGAGCTGGTCGACTCCGGCCGGGTGGAGCTGCTGACGGGCTTCTCGATCGAAGCGGTCGAGCAGGGCGAGGGCGGCGTGCAGGTGACCGCCGCGGACGGCCGGACCGTGAGCGTGGACCGGATCGTCTCGGCGACCGGGTTCCGCCCGGACCACACGGTCAGCAGCGAGCTGCGGGTGGACTGGGATCCGGTGCTCGGCGCCACGCGGGCGCTGGCCCCGTTGATCGACCCGAACGAGCACTCGTGCGGCACGGTGCCCCCGCACGGCCAGGAGGAGCTCGCGCACCCGGAGGCCGGGTACTACGCGGTCGGGATGAAGTCCTACGGGCGCGCGCCGACGTTCCTGATGGCCACCGGGTACGAGCAGGTCCGTTCGATCGCCGCCTACCTCGACGGGGACCTTCAGGCGGCGGCCGAGGTACACCTGGAGCTGCCGGAGACCGGGGTGTGTTCGGCGAACCCGGACGAGTCGGCCGGCGGCAGCTCGTGCTGCGGACCGGCGCCGGTGGCGCTCTCGATCTGGCGCGGTCTCGGGACCGGGGTCAGCGGCGGGCTGCTGTCGGCGCCGCTGCAGCTGATCGAGACCGGCGACGGCGGACCAGGGTGCTGCTGATGCACACGGATGCCCCGGCCGGTCCGTCCGGCCGGGGCACACGGCTGCGGGCGGGATGGGGGCAGTACCGGTGGCGGCTGGTCACGGCGGTCGCGGTCTCCCAGACGGTGTCCTACGGAGTGCTCTACTACAGCTTCTCGGTCTTCCTCGCCCCGACCGCACAGGCGCTACACGCGAGCACGACGGCGGTGACCGGCGCGATGACCCTCGCGCTGATCGCGGGCGCCGCGAGCATGCTGCCGGTCGGCCGGTGGCTGGACCGGCACGGCGGCAGGATGCTGATGACTGCGGGGGCTATCGTGGCGACGCTGCTCGCGCTCGCCTGGTCCCAGGTGCGCTCCGTGCCCGAGCTGTACGCGGTGTGGGCCGGGATCGGGGCGGTGTCCTCCGCGGTGCAGTACGAGGCCGCGTTCCCCGTGGTCGTCTCGCACTTCCCCGCGCACCTGCGCTCCCGCGCGCTGCTCGGGGTGACGGTGGTCGCCGGGTTCGCCTCCAGCATCTTCCTGCCGGTCGCCGGCCTGCTGGATCAGGGCCTTGGCTGGCGCGACGCGATCCTGGTTCTGGCGCTGGTGCACGGGGTGGTGGTGATCCCGCTGAACGCGTACGTCCGCCGCCCCGGCACGCACGCAGCCCGCCACCACGCAGATCGCACGCGGCGCGAGACGGTGCGCCGGGCGCTGCGCGACCGGGTCTTCCACCTGCTCGGCGCGGGGTTCGTCGCTCAGACCGGTGCCGTGGCCACGATCTCGGTGCTGCTGGTCACGGTGCTGCGCGCGCTCGGGCACCCGCCCGCGTTCGCCGCCGCCGTCGCCGGGCTGCTCGGGGTCCTGTCTGTCACCGGACGCCTTGCGAGTACCGCCGTCGGGCAGCGCGTCTCGACCCGGCAGGTGACGGTCGTCGTGTTCGCCGTCCAGGGCGCCGGGGCGGTGTTGCTGCCGCTGATCGGACGCAGCCCGCTCGGCGCGATGGTGTGCGTACTGCTGTTCGGCCTCGGCTTCGGCGTCGCCTCGATCGCCCGCCCGGCACTGCTGGCCGAGCACTTCGGCACCGACGCCTTCGCCACGCTCTCCGCGCTGTGGGCGGTGCCGCTCACGCTCATGGAGGCGTTCACGCCGCTCGCGGTCGCGCTGCTCTGGCACGCCGCGGGCCTGGCTTGGGCGATGGCGGGCGCAGCCGGGCTGTGCGCCCTGGGGTCGCTCGCGCTACTTGCAGCCGGTCGCGTTCGTGTTCACGATCATGCTCGTGGGTCGGTGATACCGGCGTAAACCGGTGGCTTGCTGTCCTTCCCGGCGCGGATACTTGGATCTCATGGAAAAGCCGCATCACCTGGCCGCCGCGTTCATCGCCGGGTTCGGGGTCGCCAAGCCCGGCGCGGAGGCGCGCATGGGCCGCGTCAGCCTGCGCAGCAAGGCCAGCGGGGAGATCCGCCGTAGGCAGGCGGCGGCGAACATCTGCTTCGAGTACGGGCTCTACCAGGTCGAGCAGCCCAGCACGTCGCTGGCCGCGCACTACGCGAACGACTGGTGGGAGACGTACGAAGGAGCGCTCCCGCTGGCCGCCAAGGCCCTGGAGGCCGGGACCGCGGGACGGGACGAGTGGCTCACGATCCTGCTGCACATCCAGGCGGTCTGGCCGAGGCATCCGGACTTCGAGCGCGACGTCAACGAGCAGGGAGCCAGGCGGGGGCTGCCGCCGGTGGCCGGGGACTTCCTCGAGCGCCTGCGCCAGGCTGCGCTTAAGGAGAATCGCCAGGTGATGGCCGCCTCACGGTTCGCCGTGCTGCGCCGCGACGAGCGCGCCGAGCGGTTCCTGCTCAACGACAAGGGGTTCGCGACCTTCGGCGACCATGAAGCGGGCATGGTCTTCCCGCTCACCCGCGAGGTCGCGGTGCTCATGGCCCTCGGCCGGGTGCGCCCGGGTGAGGACTACGAGCAGCTTCCCCGGGTGGAGCGGATCGTCAACGCGCGCGGGATGCGGCTGCTCAACGACCTCGCCTGGGATCACGCCGGCATCCGGTGCGTGATCTCCCACCCGGACGACGACCCGCAGCTGGCCGGACTCACCGACCACGACCGGACGTTCAAGATGACCCCGCGCCGCCAGCGGCCCTACCGGCACACCCGTGAGCCGCGCCTGCTCGACTGGGCCACCGCGACCGCGTGACAGCCCGTCAGTCCTGCGCCGCGACCGGCACGTCCAGTTCCCGTAGCAGGCCTCTGACCCGTAGTTCGATCGCGTCGCGGATGGGGCGGACCTCTTCGACGCTCAGGCCGTTGGGGTCGGGCAGCTCCCAGTCGAGGTAGCGCTTGCCGGGGAAGACGGGGCAGGCGTCCCCGCACCCCATGGTGACCACGACGTCGGCGGCTTGGACGACCTCGTCGGTCCAGGGCTTGGGGAACTCGGCGCTGATGTCGATGCCGACGTCCTTCATCGCGGCCACAGCTGCGGGGTTGACCTGGTCGCCGGGTTCGGAGCCGCCGGACCAGGCGACCGCGTTCTCGCCGGCGAGGTGCTGGAAGTAGCCGAGGGCGATCTGGGAGCGGCCGGCGTTGTGGGTGCACAGGAACAGCACGACCGGCTTACCGACGTGCATCTTGCCCTCGACCTTGGCCAGGGCGGTGAGGCGTTGGCGGGCGAAGCGTTCGGCCAGCAGCGGCAGGAAGTTGGCGATCGAGGCGCGGCTGGCGAACTGGTCGTAGCTGGAGTGCAGGAACCGCTCGATGGTCTCGGTGCCGAACGTCCCGTCGAACTCGCGCTGGAGGTTGACGGCGGCGGTGCGCAGGGCGAGTTGCTGGTCGATGCTGAGGTCAGCGTGGGGGTAGATCTCCATCGTGCTCGACTCCTTCGTCGATGCGGACGGGTTGGATGGCCGGGACCAGCCGGTCGATGCGGTCGGTGAGCTCTTCGACGGCGGCGTCGAAGGCGGCGTCGGTGCCGGCGGGGGCGGGGTCGGGCACGGCCCAGTGCAGCCACGGGCCGTTGCGCGGCCCGGCGTGTTCGTGGGCGTGGTCGCACACGGCGACCACCAGGTCTCCAGGTCGGATGACCTGGTCCAGATGCCGGGTGCGGGTTCCGGCGAGGCTCAGCCCGTGGCGTCGGGCGGCCTTGACCGTGCCGGGATGCACGCGCTCGGCGGGCTCGGTCCCGGCGGAGGCGGTCGGGATGCTGCTGCGGCGCGACCACAGGGCCTCGGCCAGCGGGGACCGTGCGGAGTTCGCGGTGCACACGAACACCACCCGCTGCGCCTCGCGCATCCCCGCCGGTACCAGGGCGGACAGGGCCTCGGGCACGAGGCGGACGTAGTTGCGGCGGTGGTCGGACTCCGAGCGTGCCCGCGTGATCAGGCCCGCCTGTTCGAGGAGCCCAAGGTGGTGGGCGAGCAGGTTGCTCGCAAGGCCGAGTTCGCGCCCGAGTTCGGTCGGCGAGGCGTCCGACAGGACCAGGCGCTCGACGATCGCGAGGCGTGCGGGTTCGCCGAGGGCGGCGTGCCGCTTCGCCCGCGTCTCCAGATCAGTTCGCTCAGCGTTCATTGACTCAATTCTCGTTGAGATATAGTCTCGCGTCAAGGCCACCGGGCAACCGCCTGACCTGGCTGCATTAACTGTCATCGATGAACTGATCCGGCCCTGACCGTGGAGGACCGCCCGTGAACCCGCACCCAGCCCGCCGCGCGCTCGCCGAATTCCTCGGCACCGGGCTGCTCGTCACCCTCGTCGTCGGCTCCGGGATCATGGCCCAGCGGCTGTCCCCGAGCGACGTCGGATTGCAGTTGCTGGAGAACTCCACCGCCACCGCGCTCGGCCTGGCCGTGCTGATCTTGATCTTCGCGCCGCTCTCCGGAGCCCACTTCAACCCCGCCGTCACGCTCGCGGACTACGTCCTCGGCCGCGGCCGGCAGGACGGGCTCACCGCCCGCGTCGTCGCGCTCTACATCCCCGCGCAGGTCGCGGGCGGGATCTGCGGCACGATCCTGGCGAACCTGATGTTCGCGCTGCCGGCGGTGACCCTCTCCACCAAGGACCGCAGCGCCGGGCACCTCTGGCTCGGCGAGGTCGTCGCGACCGCCGGCCTGATCCTGCTGATCTTCTCCCTCGGGCGCACCGGCCGCGGACACTACGGACCGGCTGCCGTCGGCGCGTACATCGGCGCGGCCTACTGGTTCACCTCCTCGACCTCGTTCGCGAACCCGGCCGTCGCCATCGCCCGCGCCTTCACCGACACGTTCGCCGGGATCAAGCCGTCCTCGGTGCCCGCGTTCGTCGCCTTCGAACTCGTCGGCGCCGCCGTCGGCATCGGGTTGATCGCGCTGCTGTATCCGACCGACCGCGCGACCGCCCCCGCGCCGGTGGACATCAACACCGACCCGGACTCCGCCTCGACCGACCTGGCCAACGCCACCAGCAACGGGAGCGCCCCGTGACCGCCCACCCCTCAGACCCGCTCGATCCGACCGTCGCCGACGTCCTCGACCGCGCCGCCGAGACCCTCGCCGCGAAGTACCACGGCACCTTCTCGGCCGAGTCCGTGCACTCCCTGGTCACCGAGTCCTACCGGCTGCTCGCCGAGAACGCCTCCATCCACCGGTACCTGCCGGTCCTGGCCGTGCACTTCTCCACCGACCGGCTCACCGCCGCCGCCAAGGCCCACGGCCGCCCCGGCAACCCCAACCCCGAAGTGCTGTTCGTGTGCGTGCACAACACCGGCCGCTCCCAGATCGCCGCCGCGCTGCTCGCGCACCGCTCCGGCGGCGCCGTGATCGCCCGCTCCGCCGGATCGGCACCGCGCGGCGAGATCGACCCGGCCGTCCTGCGCGCCCTGCACGAACTCGGCATCGACCTCGCCCACGCCTACCCGAAACCGCTGACCGACGAGGTCGTGCAAGCGGCCGACGCCGTGGTCACCATGGGCTGCGGCGACGCCTGCCCGATCTACCCCGGCAAGCGCTACCTCGACTGGCACCTGCCCGACCCCGAAGGCCGCAGCATCGAAGAGGTCCGCGTCATCCGCGACCAGATCGACGCCCGCGTCCGCGACCTGCTCGCCGAACTCCAGCCCTACCCCATCGCCTGACCGCGCACGACCACAAGGAACGAGAGCCACCATGACCGAGACCACCAAGCCCAGTGTCCTGTTCGTGTGCGTGCACAACGCCGGACGCTCCCAGATGGCCGCGGGATTCCTCACCCACCTCGCCGCAGGCCGCATCGAGGTCCGATCCGCCGGCTCCGCCCCCCGCGACCAGGTCAACCAGGTCGCCGTCGAGGCGATGAAGGAGGTCGGCATCGACATCTCGACCGAGGTCCCGAAGATCCTCACCATCGACGCCGTCCGCGCCTCCGACGTGTGCATCACCATGGGCTGCGGCGACGCCTGCCCCGTCTTCCCCGGCAAGCGCTACCTCGACTGGACCCTCGACGACCCGGCCGGCCAGGGCATCGAAGCCGTGCGCCCCATCCGCGACGAGATCGAACGCCGCATCAAGGGCCTGATCACCGAACTGCTGCCCGACACCGACACCGCCGAGGCCTGAACGACGTGGCCGACACCCCCATCCACCAGGTCGTCATCATCGGCGGCGGCACCGCCGGACACACCGCCGCCATCTACACCGCCCGCGCAGGCCTCGAACCCATCGTGTTCGAAGGCTCCGTCACCGCAGGCGGAGCCCTCTACACCACCACCGACGTCGAGAACTTCCCCGGCTTCCCCCAGGGAATCCAAGGCCCCGAACTCATCGACGCCATGGGCAAGCAGGCCGAGAAGTTCGGCGCCACCTACATCACCGACGACATCATCGCCATGGACCTCACCGGCGAGATCAAGACCCTCACCGACGGCGACGAGCAGACCCACCGGGCCCGCGCCGTCATCCTCGCCACCGGCTCCGGCTACCGACACCTGAACATTCCCGGCGAAGACCAGCTCGCCGGACACGGCATCTCCTACTGCGCCACCTGCGACGGCGCGTTCTTCAAGAACAAGCACCTCGCCGTGATCGGCGGCGGCGACAGCGCCATGGAAGAAGCCCTCTTCCTCACCCGCTTCGCCACCACCGTCACCGTCGTCCACCGCCGCGACCACCTGCGCGCCTCCAAAATCATGCAGGACCGCGCGCTCAACCACCCGAAGATCCGCTTCGAGTGGAACAGCGAACCCGTCCAGTTCGTCGGCGACAAGCAGATCGCCGGAATCCTCGTCCGCGACACCGTCACCGGCGACCTGCGCACGCTGCCGACCGACGGGGCGTTCATCGCCATCGGCCACGACCCCCGCAGCGAACTCCTGGCCGGACAGATCGACCTCGACCCCGCCGGATACGTCATCGTCGACTCGCCGACCACCCGCACCAACCAACCCGGCGTCTTCGCCTGCGGCGACCTCGTCGACCACACCTACCGCCAAGCCATCACCGCAGCCGGCACTGGAGCCGCAGCCGCCCTCGACGCCGAACGCTACCTCGCCGCCCACGACCAGCCCGCCGCCTAACCACGCGACCCCGCCCGAGGCGGCGGCACCGACAGACGATGGAGTGATCCATGACAGGTAGGCACGTGATCGCGGTCGGCGGCAGCGACGCCGGGATCAGCGCCGCGCTCGCCGCGCGCGAACTCGACCCCGGATGCGAGGTCACGGTCGTCGTCGCGGACGACTACCCGAACTTCTCGATCTGCGGCATCCCCTACTACGTCTCGGGCGAGGTCGAGCACTGGAGCAACCTCGCCCACCGCACCCTGCACGACCTGCACGACGCGGGCCTGAACGTACTGACCGGCACCCGCGCGACCGCCCTCGACACCGAAACCCGCCGCCTGACCATCCACACCCCCGGCGGGCGCGACACGCAACTGGCCTACGACGAACTCGTCATCGGCACCGGAGCCGTCAGCGTCACACCGCCGATCACCGGCCTGACCGGACCCGCCGCACTCGGCCCCAGTGATGGTGTGCACCAACTGCACACCATCACCGACGCACGGGCACTGGCCGACGCGATCACCGAACACAGCCCCGAGACCGCGGTAATCGTCGGAGCCGGATACATCGGACTCGAGATGGCGGAGGCTCTGACCCTGCGCGGCATCCACGTCACCCAGATCGAAGCGCTACCCCAGGTCCTGCCCACCGTCGACACCGACCTCGGCGCCCTGGTCCACCGCGAACTGACCGCGCACGGCGTCGACGTACTCACCGGCACCAGCGTCCGAGCCATCGAGAAAACAGGCGGACGCCTCAAGGTCCACGCCACGAACCCCGACGGGCAACCGGTAACCCGGAACGCCGACCTCGTCCTCGTGGTCGTCGGCGTACGCCCGGACACCGCACTCGCCGAAAGCGCCGGAGCCCGGCTCGGAGCCCGCGGCGCGATCGAGGTCGACCAGTGGATGCGCACCGGCGTACCGCACCTGTACGCGGCCGGAGACTGCGCCGTCACCCACCACCGGCTGCTCGGCACGACATGGCTGCCGCTCGGCACCACCGCCCACAAACAAGGCCGCGTCGCCGGCCAGAACGCAGCAGGCGCAGACCGCCGCTTCGCCGGCAGCCTCGGCACCCAGGTCGTCAAGGTCTTCGACCTCGTCGCCGCCCGAACCGGCCTACGCGAGCACGAAGCAGCCGGGGCGGGCTGCGGATGGAAACCGGCCAGCACCACCAGCACACCCGACGACCACAAGGCCTACTACCCCGGCGCCACCCCGATCACCATCCGGGTCACCGGCGACACCGAATCAGGCCTCCTGCTCGGCGCCCAACTGATCGGGCACCTCGGCGCCGAGATCGCCAAACGCGTCGACGTGTTCGCCACCGCCCTGTTCCACGGCGTGGACATCGACGCGATCAACGACCTCGACCTGTCCTACACCCCACCCCTGGGCTCGCCCTGGGACCCACTGCAGATCAGTGCGCAAGCCTGGTCACGCGAGCACCACCCGAGCGAACCCAACACCTAACCCGCCATCCCACCCAACCTCGGGACCCGAAACCAACACGCCCGTCGACTCCGCCGAGCTCCACCACCACGCCGACATCGGCGACCAGTCAGCAGCAAACGGCTACTGGACAACGGTCAGCATGCTCATCGCCCGCTCGATCGGACTGTTCGTGCTCGCCGCGTTCCTGGAGATCGGCGGCTGCTGGCTCGTCTGGCAAGGCCTGCGCGCCCACCGCGGCTGGTGGTGGGTGGCAGGCGGCGCCGTAGCGCTCGCACTCTACGGCGCAGTCGCCACCAGACAGCCCTCCGGCGACTTCGGCCGCGTACTCGCAGCCTACGGCGGAATCTTCGTAGCCGGTTCACTGGCCTGGGGCTGGATCGCCGACGGCTACCGGCCCGACGGGTTCGACGTCATCGGTGCAGTGATCTGCCTGATCGGCATAGGCGTGATCATCTACGTACCGAGGGGCCGCTAGCCTCCTGTCCGCTCGGGCATCCCCCCCGGTCGCCCCTCGCTGGCATCGCTCGCCAGCCGCCCGGCCGGACAAGCGAGATGCGGGCGAACCACGATCCGGACGACGTCATTCGGCCCGGGCCCTTGCACAAAGGCCCTGCACGCCAGACCGTTCGCTACGGAACGCCCGCCGCCTGCCCCACCGTAAGACGCCGAGCGCTGGAACTGTGGCGGCGGCCCCTGGCAGCGCAACCGGAGGTGCCCGAGGTCAGCCGGTCTCCGCTCCTCGCCCGCACCGTGCGTGGGAGGAGCACGACCCTCCTCTGCCCGGCTCTGCGACCTGGGCGTGGCCGTCGTCGGTGAACAGTCGCTCCACGTCGACGCCGGATCGCGCGGCCACCTGCGTCCACCTAGCCTCCAGTTCCGCGAGCATCGCGGTACGCATGGCGGGGGTGGTGTGGGTGTAGATCGAGCGCGCCCCGGGCTGGTGGTGTCCGAGCCGGTCGTCGCGCAGGGTCTCGGGCACGCCGAGTTCGGCGAGCATGGTGGTGTGGGTGTGGCGCAGGTCGTGGAACCGCGCCCCCGGACACAGCGCGCCGTCCTCGCCACCGGCGCGGCTCCCGTCTCCCTCGCACGCGGCGTGCCAGAGATGGAGCCAGTCGGTGTGCCGGATCGGGTCGTCGCACCGGTTGACGAACAAAAGCTCCCGTCCGCCGGCCGCCTGGATGTGCCGGGCCAGCAGTTCGGCGAGGAACGGGGGCAGATCCACGACGCGTCCGCGCCCGCCCTTGGGCGGGCCGAAGTAGCGGCGGGCGTGCACGTCCTCGTGCACCGCCCCGACCCGCGGGTGGACCTCGTACCACGCCGAACCCGCCCCACCGGGCGCGCCGCCGGCCTGCGGCAGGTGCAGGAACACCCTGCGCATCGCGCACACCTCGCCCCAGCGCATCCCGGTGAACACCCCGACCACCACCATCAGCGCGAACTGCCCCGGCAGACGCGCACACACTCGCAGCAACGTCTCGAGATCCAGCACCCGCCCCGGGCGCACCGATACAGGCGCGCGCCGACTACGACCCCGCCCGGGCATCTTCGGGGCCGCCAGAATCACGCCCTCGGCGGCGGCATCGCCCAGCAGGTCGCGCAGCACGCTCATGGTCACCGTCACACTCGACGGCGACAAGCCTCCTCGCCGCAGGTCGCGCGAGAAACCCGCCAGATCCAGGCCCGTGACCAGCTCGACCGGCACCTCGCCGAACCGCGGGGCGATGTGGTGGCGGTACTGCTGCGAGTACGTCTCAAGCGTGCTCGGCGCCAGGTCCTGCGCCGCGAACCACCGCTCCCACCACGCCCCGACCGTGACCGGGGGCTCCACGGCCGTCGCCCGCTCCTCGACCAGAGTCTCAGCCAGCGCGCGCTCACGGACCTCGCGCGCGTCCGCGAAGTGCTTGGCCTCCCGCTTCGTCGCGAAACCGGACCGGCTCCCGTACCGGTGCCCGTCGGCCAGCAACCAACGGCCCCGCCACACCCGCCCGCACCGCTCCACATACGCCATCACGACACCAGCCGCACAGATCCCTGCACCCAATAATGATCACGAAAGGCCCGAGAAAGCCAGGTCCAATGCACTTTCCGGCGCACACGCGAGCCGTTCGCACGGTGTCGCAGCCGACGGGCGCCAGCCGGTTACCGCTGCCGCAGCTGATAACCGGGTTTGGTGCATGACCTGTCCATCTGGCCGGTCACCTTCGGCCAGACCGCATTGCGAACGTCCGGACCGTTCAGCAGAAAGGTCCGCCACCTCTGGCACAGTCCTCAATAACATAGGCACGTTCCGGCGCGCAGACGCCAGCTTCGGATCGAAGGGTCACTGTGAGGACCGATCTGACGCAATACGTGTACTGGTCGCAGCGGCTCGTCGAGGACGCGGCGAGCAAGTTCCGGGTTGACCTCTCACGGCGACCGGTCTCCATTTCCGTACCCATTCCGTGGATCGGCGCGCAGCTCTCGATCGGTCGCGGCAGGCAGGCGCTCTTCCGCATGGACGTCGAGCGGCGCCTCGAGCGCAAGATGCCGCCAGGCCAGCAACAGCCCGTGGCCGCGTCGCCTTCGCCCGGATACGTCGCGGCCGCCAGCAGCTCTACGCGCGCTGTGCGGTCGCGATTGGGCCATGCCCACCGGCCGCGTCTGCGACGATCAGCAGCGGCTCCCACACATCGGCGGGCCGGTCGTTAACCTCTTAGGGCATCTGCGGGTCGACTCGGGTGATATTCTCGGCGACCAGCTTGGCCCACTCCACGAGCCGTTTTCCCTGCGCAGCCGCGTGAGCTCGGCGGCATCAGTCCTGGCCTTGTTGGCGTTCTTCGCCGCGGCTGCAGCGAGTGTCCTGGATGACAGCAGTCGACGCCACTCGATCACATTCGATGAGTACAAGCCTTCGCGGCGCACGACCGCAGCCTTGCCCCGTCCGGGGTCGCGTCGCACTCCGCGACAATGCAGACGCCTGCCGCGGCGTCGATCAGGCACCTCTCCGCCCACACTTGCTCCGTGGTTCACACGGCGCCGCGAGTTCGTCGATCCTCGACGGTGCTGGCACTGCTTGACGAAGCGGTTTGCTTGAGCACGGCGCGAAGGATTCCATTCGCCATGCGCTCGCTGCTCTGGTCGTCGAAGGACTTCAGGATATCAATGGCGTGTTTAAGACTCCTGATCGCCTCGGTGAGCTGGTGTCCGCCCTGGTAGGCGAGGCCCAGATCGACGAGCGCCATGCCTTCGTTGTGGCGGTCTCCAGCCTGCCGGTAGAGGGCGATGACCTGTTGGTGGGCCTCAATCGCCTGGTCGAAGCGGCGTGTATCTTGTAGAGCGATCCCCAAACCGGTGAGCGCGTTGGCTGCGCCGTGCTTGTCTCCTGTCTCTAGGTAGAGGCCGGCGGCCCGGCGATGTGCTTCCACCGCCTTTTCGAGCTCACCTATCGCTGCCAATGCCGCGCCGAGGTTGTTGAATGCGCTCCCCTCGGAGTGGAGGTCCTTCGCTTCCTGGTAGATGACGATAGCCTCTTGGTGATCTTCGATCGCTTCATCGAACCTCCCTGCGTCGCGGAGGGCGCGGCCGAGATTGTTGAGCGCCACGCCTTCACCATGCCGGTCCTGGGTGCTGCGGGCGATGTGCAGGGCCAGTCGATGCGCTTCGCCAGACTCCTCGAGTTGGCGCGCCTCGCGAAGCGCGACGCCAAGACCATTTAGGGCCGCGCCCTCGTTGCGCCGGTCGCCGATCTCCGCGTAGATGCCCGCCGCCTGTCGCAAGGCATCGATCGCTTCATCGAACCGCTCCACCTCACGCAGCGCGGCGCCTAAGTTGGTCAGCGTCATACCCTGCCCGGATCGATCCGCAGTCCCGCGGTAGATCCCAACAGCCCTCTGGTGGGCCTCGATTGACTCGTCGAACCGCCGTTCTTCCCGCAAAGCGACGCCAAGATTGTTGAGTGCTGTGCCCTCACCAAGCTGAGAATCTAGTGCCGCATCAGGCAACGTTTGCCCCGTCGGTGTGGTGACGCCGCCCGGCGGGGCGGATGTATCAGACTTGGCACATGGCGGAGCGGGTTCAGGTTCGGGATATCGATGACGATGAGGGCAAGCGGCTGGTGCGGATCGTGCGGCGCGGCACCGGTTCGGTGGTGACGTGGCGACGGGCGCAGATGGTGCTGCTGTCGGCGCAGAAGATGCCGGTGGCGAAGATCGCCGAAGTCACGTTCACCAGCGAGGACCGCGTGCGGGACGTGATCCACAATTTCAACGCCGACGGGTTCGACTCGCTCTACCCGAAGTACGCCGGCGGCCGTCCGCGCACCTTCAACCTGCCCGAGCGCCGCGAGATCAAGAAGATCGCGAAGTCCAAGCCGTCCGAGCACGGCCTGCCGTTCTCAACCTGGAGTTTGTCGAAGCTCGCGGACTTCCTGGTCGCCGAGGGGGTGGTCGACGACATCTCGCACGAGGGACTGAGGGTCCTGCTCCGTGACGAAGGCGTCTCCTTTCAACGCATAAAGACCTGGAAGACCTCGAAGGACCCGGAATACCAGGTCAAGAAGGCGCGCGTCGAGCACCTCTACGCGATAGCCGACGGCGAGGTGATACCCGAGGACGGGGATCCCGAGGTCGTGGTGTGCCTGGACGAGTTCGGCCCGCTCAACCTCATGCCCCACCCCGGGCGCCAGTGGACCGAACGCGGCGGGGTGCACAAGGACCCGGACCGAGCCCCGCGCCCGCGACGCCGAGCGACCTACAACCGCAACGACGGGGTACGACATCTGTTCGCCGCCTACGACCTCGGCCGCGACCGGCTGTTCGGACACGTCAAGCCGCACAAGAAGCGCACGCAGTTCCTGGAGTTCTGCCGGTACCTGCGCACCTTGTACCCGACGGATGTGCGCATCGCGATCGTCTGCGACAACTTCTCGCCGCACCTCACGACCAAGCGCTGCCGCAGGGTGGCGGACTGGGCCGAGGCCAACAACGTCGAGATCGCCTACACCCCGACGAACTCCTCATGGCTCAACCGCATCGAAGCCCAGTTCACCGCCCTGCGCTACTTCGCGCTCGACGGCACCGACCATGCCAGCCACAAAGAGCAGGCCAGCATGATCCGCCGGTACATCATCTGGCGCAACAAGCATGCCGACGACACACGACTACGCCAGATCGTCGCCAGGGCAAACGTTGCCTGATGCGGCACTAGCT
>NZ_JAGSOH010000064.1 GCF_018139625.1 Actinospica acidithermotolerans
ACCGGTTGCCCCCTTTTTCGGGCCGCCGGTCGCCCGTCCTTTGCACCAGCGGTCGTCCGCGCTTCGCACTGCCGGTCGGCCCCCGTCGCGCCGTTGGCCGCCCGACCTTCGCATCACCGACCGCCGGCCCGCCCTACACGCCACCGGCCGCAGACCTCCGCACCACCGACCGATAGAGCGCCCTACGCGCCAGCGGCCGATAGACCGCCCTACGCGCCACCGGCTGCGGATGCACCACCGACCGATAGACGGCCCTACACGTAGACCGCCCTACACGCCGCCCACCCCCTTCGCCCTACCGCAGGTAGTCCTTCAGCTGGTCGGCGTAGCAGTGGCCGCGGAGTTTGGCGAGGGTCTTGGCCTCGATCTGGCGGATGCGCTCGCGGGTCACGCCGAAGGTGCGGCCGATCTCCTCTAGGGTGTGCGGCTCGCCGTCGGTGAGGCCGTAGCGGAGCTGGACGACGCGCTTCTCGCGCTCGCCCAGGGTGGATAGGAGGGTGTCGAGGTGCTCCCTGAGCATCATCACGGCCACGGAGTCGGCGGGGGATTCCGCGTCGGCGTCCTCTATCAGGTCGCCTAGGGCCACGTCGTCCTCCTCGCCCACGGGGGCGTGCAGGGAGACGGGCTCCTGGGCTAGGCGCAGGACCTCGATGACGCGCTCCGTGGGGACGCCGAGGACCTCGGCGATCTGCTCGGGGGTGGGCTCGATCGAGTTGGCCTGGAGCAGCGCCCGCTGGAGGCGGACGACGCGGTTCATCAGCTCGACGACGTGCACGGGGACGCGGATGGTGCGGGCCTGGTCGGCCAGGGCGCGGCTCATCGCCTGGCGGATCCACCAGGTGGCGTACGTGGAGAACTTGTAGCCGCGGGCGTAGTCGAACTTCTCGACGGCGCGGATCAGGCCGAGGTTGCCCTCCTGGACCAGGTCCAGGATCGACATGCCGCGGCCGATGTAGCGCTTGGCGATGGAGACGACGAGGCGCAGGTTGGCCTCGATCAGCTTCCGCTTCGCGCTCTGCCCCTGCAGCACGAGTACGTGCAGGTCGCGGCGGTCCTCGGCGCGCAGGTCGAAGGTCGTCAGCAGGCGCTCGTCGGCGAACAGGCCGGCCTCCACGGCTCTGGCGAGCTCCACCTCCTGCACGGCCGTCAGCAGCGGGATGCGGCCGATCTCGCGCAGGTACTGGCGGAACAGGTCGCCCGCGGGCCCGGCCGAGTCGGCCCAGGCGGTCACGTGCGCCTCGGCCGCGGCCTCCTCCTTCTCGGTGGGCTGGGCCTCCTGCTCCTCCTGCTCCATCTCGGCGGGGTCGGGTTCGCGCAGGTTCCGCGACTGCGCCTCGGT
This sequence comes from Actinospica acidithermotolerans, assembly GCF_018139625.1. Taxonomy (GTDB): domain Bacteria; phylum Actinomycetota; class Actinomycetes; order Streptomycetales; family Catenulisporaceae; genus Actinospica; species Actinospica acidithermotolerans. Next base: position 1,340 of record NZ_JAGSOH010000064.1, read on the forward strand.
CCGTGCGAGCGGCAGCTGCACGACCTCCGCCAGCGTCCCGCCCTCGATTTCGCCGATTTCGCCGACCTCGCCGACCTCGCTGGTCTCGACGCCCTCGCCCCCGACTTCGCCGACCTCGATGCCCTCGCCGGCCTGAGCGTCGTGCGCGCCCTGCGCGCCCGCGTCCGCCGCCGCCATCGGCTCCTCGTCCGTCTGCGCCGGCCGGGCCTGCGCCATCAGGGACTCCGGACGGGTCTGCTCCGGCGGATCGGCCGGCGGCTCCACGAGTCTGAGGATGCGCCCGCTCCGCGGCCCGCCGACGCCCGCCGGGGCGGCTGTGGTATCAGGATCCGTCAACACTCGGGCGAGCGCGCCGTCCATCCGAACTCCGTTCGCATCAACGGCCAGTGGATTGCGTGCGCGGGCTGCTGCACCCGCTCGGTCCCGCCGCACACTCGGCTCCACTGGCGATCCTTGGCTCGCACCGCCGGGCGCCAAGCTGGGACCGACGGCACTGTGGGTTCCTTGCGATACACCCCTACCCCGGCGCGCGCAGGTTTGCGCCTCCCGAGCCGAGGAACTTTGCGCTATTTACCGGTGCAGGTGCGCGGAATCCGGGTCAATCCGGGCCGCATCCCCCGCCCGTAATGTCCCGGAGCGCGGTGAAACGCCCCCCGCGGGAGCCCGGGTTCTACAGCCCGTAGCGGGACTTGAGTTGCGCGGCGTACTGTTGGTACTGCTGGAGTTGGCCGAACAGCGCCGCCTGCGCGTCCGGGTCTCCGGCGGCCCCGGCGCGCAGCATCTGGGCACGCAGCAACGAGATCCGCCGCTCCACGGCGCTGAGCCGGACGGAGCTCATGCACGTCTCGACGTAGTGCTGCTCGACCTGGTCGCGGGTCTTCGCCGTGCGCCGCACCTGGAGCGGCTCCACGAGCAGTTCGTTGATCATCCCGCGGACCCGGTCGTCCGCCGCCGAGGCCATGACCTTCTCCCGGAACTCGTCCGCCGACCGGGCGGCCGCGCAGCCGCCGGCGGCGGCGATCGCCTGCCAGACGAGGGCGTGCGCGGGCAGGGTGAACTCGTTCAGTTCGAGGTCGTCGAAGAGGGCTCCGGCGGCGCCGGGGTACTGCAGCGCCACCTTCAGCGCCTCCCGCTGCCGATACCGGTCCCGCGCGGGGACTTCGACGGCGGGGGCGGCGGGGACCGCGGCGGCGCCGGGCGACGGCGGTCGGTGAGCGCCGGGGCCGCCGCCGGACACGGCGGTCCGCTCCCGGCGCGGGGCGGCGCGGCGGACCTCGGCGCGCACGACCTGCTCGTCGAGGCCGAGCCAGCCGGACAGCCGCAGCGCGTAGCCCTGCCGCAGCGCGTCGTCCCGGATACCGGCCACGACGGGGGCCGCGGCGCGCAGCGCCTGCACCTGTCCCTCGGGCGTGTTCAGGTCGTGCTCGGCCAGCTGCGTCCTGATCACGAACTCGAACAGCTGCACCCGCGAGTCGACCAGGTCGCGCACCGCCGCGTCGCCGCGGGCCATCCGCAGATCGCAGGGGTCGAGGCCCTCCGGCTGGACGGCGACGTACGTCTGCGTCACGAAGCGCTGGTCCTCGGTGAACACCCGCAGCGCGGCCTTCTGGCCGGCCGAGTCGCCGTCGAAGGTGAACACGATCTTCGCGGACAGGAACTGGTTCCGGTCCCCGGTGAGCCTGCGCAGTATCTTGATGTGCTCCTCGCCGAAGGAGGTGCCGCAGGTCGCGATCGCCGTGCCTTCGCCGGCGAGGTGACACGCCATCACGTCGGTGTAGCCCTCGACGACGACCGCCTTCTGCTGGCTGACGATCTCGCGCCGCGCGAGGTCGAGTCCGTAGAGCACGGAGGACTTCTTATAAAGGGGCGTCTCCGGGGTGTTGAGGTACTTCGGCGAGTTCTTGTCGTCGGACAGCCGGCGTCCGCCGAAGCCGATGATCTCGCCGCCGACGTCGGCGATCGGCCAGATCAGCCGGTGCCGGAAGCGGTCGATCAGCCCGCGCTGCCCCTGCGAGGCCAGACCCGCCGTCATCAGCTCGCGCTCGGTGAAGCCGCGGGAGAGCAGCAGGCGCACGAGGTGGTCCCAGCCGTCCGGCGCGTACCCGATGCGGAACTTCTCCGCGGCCGACTGGTCGAACCCGCGACCCGCCAGCAGCTCGCGGCCCGCGCGCGCGCCCGGCGTCGCCAGCTGCTCGCGGTAATACTGTGCGGCGGCCTGGTTCGCCTCGAGCAGCCGCGCACGCTCGCTGCTCACCGCGCGCTTGGTGTAGCCGCCTTCCGCGTACCGCAGCTCGATCCGGGCCCGCTTCGCCAGCCGCTCGACGGACTCGTTGAAGCTCAGGCCCTCGATCTTCGTGATGAAGGTGATGACGTCGCCGCCCTCGCCGCACCCGAAGCAGTAGTACATGCCGCGCGAGGGCGTGACGTTGAACGACGGCGACTTCTCGTCATGGAACGGGCACAGGCCCTTCAGGTTGCCGCCGCCCGCCGAGCGCAGCTGCAGGTACTCGCCGATCACGTCATCGATCGGGGACGCGTCGCGCACCGCGCGCACGTCCTCATCTCTGATCCGACCGGCCATAGCTACAGATATTACCGCTCCGGACGCTCGCGGGATGAGCCGTCAATGCAGTGACCAGCGGGAAAAGTCGTACCGCGCCGGTCATCGTGTTCCGGCGCTGACAATGAGGTTGCGGTAGGTCGCGTAGGCCCTGGTGTCCGTGAAGGTGGCGACCTGGTCGACGATCACGCGCAGCCGGGCGGCGTCGTCCGGCGCGGCGGCGTACGTCTCCGCGTACGGCGGGTCGAGCAGGTCGGGCCGGTTACTCAGCCGTGCCACGAGGTCCTTGATCAGGTCGCTCTGCGTCCGGCGCAGCGCCAGCGCCCGATCGGTCTCCATCACGTAGCGCGCGGCGACGGCCTTCAGCAGCTCGCACTCCAGGCGCACGGTGCGCGGCACGACCAGCCGCGCCGCGTAGCGCCGGTGCGGTCCGGGGCCGTGTTCGTCCTTCGTCGCCTTCACCACCGGGCGGCAGAACCGGCCGATCAGCTCGCTCGACGTGCGCTTGAGCCGGGCCTGCGCGCCGAATGAGCCGTCGAAATCGGTCGGCCACCACTCCACGGACTGCAGGCGGTCCAGCGATTCCGCGAGCTCCTCGACCGAGGCGTCCGGGGCGTACCCGAGCGTGCGGCGGTAGAGCGCCTCGCGCTCCTCGTCGATCTTCAGTATCCGAAGATCCAGCTGTCCGGACACGATCGCGTCCTCGAGGTCGTGCACCGAGTACGCGACGTCGTCCGACCAGTCCATGATCTGCGCCTCGAAGCACTTGCCCTCGGCGTACTCGGGCGGGGTCGCGGCGCGCACCCAGCGGAAGACGGGCAGGTCGTCGCGGTACGTGCCGAACTTCCGCAGGCCCTCGCGGCGCCGCCAGGGGTACTTCGTGGTCGCGTCGAGCAGCGCGCGGGTGGCGTTGATCCCGGCGGAGCGGCCGTCGGCGGTGATGATCTTCGGCTCGAGCCGGCTCATGATCCGCAGGTTCTGCGCGTTGCCCTCGAAGCCGCCGATGTGCCCGCACACGTCGTTGAGCGCGTCCTCGCCGGTGTGCCCGAAGGGCGGGTGGCCCAGGTCGTGCGCCAGGCAGGCCGCCTCGACCAGGTCAGGATCGGCGCCGAGCGCCCCGGCGATCTCCCGGCCGATCTGCGCGACCTCGAGCGAGTGGGTCAGCCGGGTGCGCGGGAAGTCGGACTCGCCGGGGGCGACCACCTGGGTCTTCCCGGCGAGTCTGCGCAGCGCGGCGCTGTGCAGGATGCGCGCGCGGTCCCGCTGGAAGGGCGTGCGGTCGGTCGCGCCCCGCTTCTCGCCGCTCACCGGCTCCACGGCGTACCGCTCGATGTCCGAGGGCTCGTAACTCACATCCCAACGCTATCGGCTCTGGCTAGCCCTCCCGCCGAACGTGATGAGGACAAGCGCCAGCGCGGCCCCGACGAACAGGGCCGCGGCCGCGCCGCGCAGGTTCGCGACGCCGACCGCGCTGACCACCGCGACGCCGAGCGCCGAACCGGCCTGCCGTGCCGCGTAGAGCGCGCCCTGGCCGGTAGCCGCGTACCGCCCGGGCGCCGCTACCGAGATCTCGGAGGTGACCGCGGGTACGACCTGGACCGCGGCGAGGGAGAACATCAGCGCGCCGACGATGTAGATCCAGAGTGCCGCGTGCGATCCGGCGGCGATGAACAGGGCGGCGGCCAACGCGTAGAGCGTGAACCCGGTGACCTGCACGCGTCGGGCGCCGAAGCGGTTGACGGCGCGTGCGGTGAACGGCGGCACCATCGAGCAGGGCAGCGCGGCCGGCACGAAGAAGAGGCCTGTCTCCAGCGGGCTGAGATGGCGGACCGTCTGCAGCCAGATCGCGAGCAGGAACCAGAGTCCGTACCAGAGGTAGTTGGTCAGCAGCGCCGAACCGAGCGCCGTCCTCACCCGCGTGAGAGAGAACAGCACCGGCGGCAGTGCGGGCGCCGCGGTACGCCGCTCCACGAGGGTGAGCGCGCCGAACGCGAGTACTGAGACGGCGATCGCGGCCAGGACGACGGGGTTCGTCCAGCCCGCCGAACCCGACTCGATCAGGCCGAAGCTCGCGGCGCCGAGTCCCACGACGGACAGCAGCAGTCCGGCCACGTCCACGTTCCGCCGCGGGCCGCGTTCGGGCTCGCCGATGCCGCGGATGAGTGCGAAGCCCAGCAGCGCGAACGGTGGGTTCACCAGGAAGATCAGCCGCCAGGCGTCGGGCGAGTCCAGTGCGAGCAGCAGGCCGCCGAGCGCGGGACCCGCCGACAGGCCGAGCGTGGTCACGGCCGCCCAACTGCCGACGGCGCGAACGCGCCGCGCCGGATCCGGGTAGAGCACGCGCAGCAGGGCCAGGCTCGCCGGCATAAGTCCGGCGGCGCTCACGCCCAGCAGCGCGCGTCCCGCGATCAGCGTTCCGGCGTTCGGGGCGAGCGCGCACAGCACGGAGAAGACCGCGAATGTGATCAGGGCGCCGCGGAACACGCGGCGCGACCCGAGCCGGTCCGCGAGCGCTCCGGCCGCGAGCAGCAGTCCGCTGACGACGACGGTGTACGCGTCGGCGGTCCAGGGCAGCGCGGCCGCGGCGGAGTGCAGATCCTCGCCGATGCGGGGGAGGGCGACGTTGAGGACGGTGGCGTCGAAGTTGACCAGCAGCAGGCCGATGGTGATCCCGAAGAAGCGGCGGCGGGCCGCCGGATCCGCGGCCGTGGCGGCCGCGGCGGGCACGCGCGGCGGGGAGATCGTCGTCATGCTTCGAGCATCGGGACTCCGGGGGCGCGCCGACAGGCCGGGATCCCGGTGGGGCTATCGGAGCTTCCGATAGCCGTGGATAATGACCGGTATGCAGGCTCGGCACTTACGCGCGTTCCTGGCGGTGCTCGACTGCGGCGGCATCGCCGCGGCGGCCCAGCAGCTCGGATTCGCCCAGTCCAGCGTCAGCGACCAGCTGCGCGGCCTGGAGCAGGAGCTCGGTGTGCCCGTCTTGCACCGTACCAGCACCGGCACCGTGCCGACCCCGGCCGGCGAGCGTCTCGCGCCGCTGGCCCGGGAGTGGCTGGAGCTCGATGAGCGGCTGCGCCGCGAGGTGGTCGGCGCCCGGCCCCGGGTGCGGATCGGGGTCGTCGAGTCCCTCGCCACGGAATGGATGCCCGACCTGCTGACGGCCTTCGAACTCGGCGCCGCCGGGCCGGGCCAGGGCGCCGAGCCCTGGCTCGTCGTCGGCATGCGCGATCAGATCGCGGAGGACCTCGCGGCCGGCCGCCTCGACGTCGCGTTCGTGTTCGACAACGGCAACCCGACCGCGCTTCCGCACGCCACGATCGGCCAGGACCAGGTCGTGCTCGTGGCCGCCCCCGACCACCCGCTCGCCCGCGCCGGACGCCCGCTGACCAGGGACGAGCTGATGGAGGCCGAGTTCATGGTCGCGGACCACGGATGCACCTCCCAGTACCTGCTCGACCAGTACGGCCGGGACATCGGCCCCTTCACCCGGATCGGCATGCTGACCGGATCCACGGCGATGCTGCGCCGGATCGTGGCCAACGGACGCGGGATCACGATGGTGCCGCGGCTCGTGGTGGCCCGCGAGCTCGCCGACGGCGACCTGGTCGAGCTCGAACTCGCCCCGGAATGCTCGTTGCGGCTGGCCAGGGTCGGTATCGAGGCCCGCTGGCAGGCGCGGCTCGGCACCGTCTCCGAGCCGCTGCACGCCCTCGTGCGCCTCGCGCGCAGGCATGCGCCGTTCCCCGTCGCCGACGCCTCGAATGTTACGGATATTTCTGTTACACCAGCTTGATCGAATGTTTATTTGTCAAAACATCAGTGGTCTGACCATCTGGCGACCTGCGCTGATGAATTCGTTTGTCCGATTAAGGGATGGTATAAGGTCAGTTGACCCTCACTTTACCCGGACATGGCGCTGACGGGCGGTTACTCCACCTGGGGGTAGCGTGTGGTAGCGCAGCGAGAGCGCTCATTCACCCTGTGAGTTGAAAAAGTGTTTTGATTTTGCCTGTTCTTCACAGGCTGCGGATAGACTCGTGACTCGTTCCAGAGCACACACCCGGATACACATCACCGAAACCCGCAGGCTGGTGGGCCGCGGGCCTGTGCCGTACCGCGGACCCTGGGGGGTCGGACGGCCGCGCGAAAGGGTGGGGAAGCAACCGCATGACCGTTCTCGAAGACAGACCGCGCCCGAAACCCCTGCTGACGGGCCATCAGGACGCGGACACCGGGGTCCTCCCGGTCATCCAGCCGGATCCGATCGCCGCGCCGCCCGGAGAGGTGGCGCCCTGGGCGCTGTGGCTGAGCCGGTTCGGGCTGCTCGCCGTCGCCGTGGTCATCGCGGTCGAACGGCCCGGGCCGTGGCTTCCCGCCGCGGCCTTCGCATTCGCCCTCGGCCTGGCCTGGACGGCCGGCTGGCGCGGGCGGCAGCTGCGCAACATCGCCTTCGCCCTGGCGGTCTTCACCAGCGGCGTCAACTACCTGTCGTGGCGCTTCACGGTCATCGCGATCGGCGGGCATCCGCTGCCGGGCTGGATCATCGGCATCCCGCTCTACCTCGCCGAGATGCACGCCGCGATCCACACGATGGGCCTGCACATCGGCCTGTGGCCGCGCAACCCCCCGGCCGAGCCCGAGGCCTTCTACGGCCGCCGGTTCGTGCCGGAGGACCGTCGCGTCGACCCCTTCAAGTACCCGGTGTACGTGTTCGTGCCGACGGTGGACGAGGGCGAGGAGGTGCTGCGCCCGACGCTGACCGGCATCCTGGCGGCGCGCGCCGCGTACCTCGCCGAGCATCCGTACACGGATATCACGGTCGTCGTATGCGACGACGGGTTCGTCGCGAAGAAGGACACGGTCCCGGAGATCTCGGACCTGTGCCGCGAGCTCGGCGTGCTGCACGTGGTGCGCGACGTCGGCGGCGGCGCGAAGGCGGGCAACATCAACAACGCGCGCACGGTCGTCGGCGCCGAGGGCGACGTGCTGCTGTGCATCTTCGACTGCGACCAGGTGCCGCGCGAGGACTTCTTCCTCAAGCTGATCCCGGGCTTCGACGACCCGGAGGTCGGCTGGGTGCAGTCCGGCCAGTTCTACGGCAACCGGAAGAACCCCGTCGCCCGCTGGGCCGACGACCAGCAGTCGCTGTTCTACCGGCTGCTGTGCCCCGGCAAGGCGGCGCACAACTCCGCGTTCATCTGCGGCACCAACTTCCTGATGCGCGCCACGGCGATCGACTCCATCGGCGGCATCCCGACCGGCTCGATCACCGAGGACTTCGCCGCCTCCATCCGGATGGCCGCGAACTGGCGCTCGGTGTACTACACCGGCATCCTCGCCGTTGGCCTCGGCCCGCTGGACCTGGCGTCCTTCTTCAAGCAGCAGGACCGCTGGGCGCGCGGCACGCTCAACATCATGTGGGACCACTGGCGCGACCTGCTGCTGCCCGCGAAGAAGGGCGAGAAGGGCCTGACCGCCCAGCAGCGCGCGCACTACCTGCTGGCCACGACGCACTACTGGTGCGGGGTGCGCGACCTGATCTTCTGTATCGCGCCGATCGCGTTCGTGCTCACCGGCATCAGCGGCGTGCGCGGCGCGACGGCCACCGACTTCCTGATGTACTTCGTGCCCTACTTCGCGCTCTCGATCGCGGGCTTCTGGCACGCCGCGTGGGACATCACGACGTGGCGCTGCATCATCATCAACTACGGCTCGTTCCCGGTACTGCTGCAGGCGGCGTTTCGCGTCGTGATCGGCCGCAAGGGCGACTTCACGCTCACGCCGAAGAAGCGCGGCACGATGTCGCCGTGGCGGACCGCGCAGCTTCACCTCATCGTCGTCGCGGGCTGCCTCGTCGCGCTGGTGAAGCTGGCGCTGAGCTCGGGCGGCACGGCGTACTGGCTGGCCGGTTTCTGGCTGCTCTACCTGTGCATGATGTCCGGGATGCACATGATCCTCGTGGTCCTGGACACCCGCCAGGCCCGCAAGGAGCGGCGCGAGGCCGAACTGCACGGCGGACACGCGCCGGCCGAGGCGCTGATCCCGCGGCGTGACCCGCACCAGCGGAGGCACAAGGGGCGGCGACCGGCGCGCCGGCTGCCGAAGCCGCGCACGGCCGTCGCCGGGCTCGTGGTCGGCGGCGCGATGCTGTTCATCCTGGACACCAGCACGCTCGCCGCGCACTCCGACCCGCTGCACCTGACCGCCGCCTCACTGCCCGCGCATCCGTACGTCGGCGTAGGCGCCCTGGCCACGCCCTACGGCGGCAGCGGCGTGAAGGCGATCGAGAAGCAGCTCGAGGTCACGTTCGGCACCACCGCGCGGACGCAGGAGATAGGAGACTCCTTCGACTACGGCTGGGCCGACTCGATCTCGTCGAACGGCGGCGTGCCGTGGCTCACGATCGTGTTCTCGCAGAACGGCAAGTCGACGCTGAACTCGGCGCTCACCGCGATCGCCAACGGCAGCGACGACGCCCAGATCAGCTCGTGGGCGCAGCAGATCACCGCGTACGGCAAGCCGCTGTACCTCACGGTCCTGCCGCAGGCCGACCGCAACTACGCGGCGAGCTCGGGCGTGGCCAACGGCGGCATCCCGCAGGACGTCTCGCGGGCGTGGACGCACATCAGGGCGCTGTTCACGGCGGCCGGCGCGAACAATGTCTCGTGGGTCTGGACGCCCGGCGACCCGGCCCACGACCAGGCGTACACCCCGCCCGCGAGCCAGATCGACGCCGTGGCGCTGACGCTGGCCGAGTTCCCGAAGACGACCTGGGCGGACCCGGCGGCGCAGCTGGCCGCGGCGGCGGCGGCGCACCCCGGCAAGCAGCTGATGCTCCAGGTCTCGCTCGACGGCACCCCGGCCCAGCGCGTCGCGTGGCTGAAGAAGCTCCAGGCGGCGATCGCCGCGCGGCACGACGTGGCGGCGGTGGTCTACCAGGAGGCAGGCCCGGTGAGCGATCTGGCCGGCAAGGACGCCCAGCCGTGGGCGCTGACCGCGGACAAGCAGACCGTGGCCGAGTTCCAGCAGCTGGCGGCGGCGATGGCGAAGGTGGACAACGGTGGCTGATTCGCTGACGGTCATCCACACGGTCGACCCTGATTCGTACATCGGCCCGAGTCCGTGGGAGCGGTTCGCCGCGCACCGGGTGGGCCGCTGGCTGATCGGCCGGCTGCCGCTGCTCGCGGTGCTCGCGCTGCAGATCGCACTGGCGATCCGGCTGCACAACACCGCGTTCGAGGACGAGGCGCTGTATCTGTACGCCGGGCACCATGAGATCGCCTGGCTGCTGCACCACCAGGCCACGTACGACAACTACTCGACGTACTTCTCCGGCGCGCCGTTCCTCTACCCGGTCCTCGGCGCCGCCGCCGACGGCCTGTTCGGGCTCGAGGGAGCGCGCGCACTGAGCCTGATCTTCATGCTCGGCGCGACGTGCTGCGTGTGGGGCGTGACCAGGCGGCTCTACGGACGCCCGGCGGCGGCCTGCGCGGCGGCGCTGTTCGCCGTCGCCGCGCCGACGCTCTTCCTGAGCAGGCTCGCCACGTACGACCCGATGTCGCTGTTCCTGCTCGCGTTCGCGCTCTGGATCGTCGTCGCGACCGCACGCGGAATGGCGCCGCTGGTGCTGCTCGCCGTGCCCCCGGCGGTGCTCGCGGTCGGCACCAAGTACGCGGGTCTGCTGTTCATCCCGACCATCGCGCTCGTAGCGGTGTTCGTCGGCAGGTACGGCGGCCGCGTCAAGGGCACCGGTGAGGCGAGGCGCCGCGGCTGGCTCGCCTCGATCGGCCGAGGGCTGCTGTTCACGGGCTCGTTCGGAGTACTCGTATACGGCTGGCTCAAGCTGCTCGGCCACTCGTACGTCGCGGGCATCACGTCCACGACCACGAACCGCGCCAGCGGCGGCGACTCGCTCGGCTACATACTCAAACTGGCCGCCGAGCTGGGCGCGGGCGTCGCGATTCTCGCCTTCGCCGGCGTCTACGTGGACGCGAGACTGGCCCGGAGGAACGGCGAGAGCCGCGCGGCCGTCCTGGTCCGTATCCTGCTCAGCAGCGCGCTGGCGTTCACCGCGTTGCTGGCCCCCGCGTACCAGGTGCACCTGCACACGGCCACGTCCCTGCAGAAGCACGTCGGCTTCGGCCTGCTGTTCGCGGCGCCCGTCGCCGGGGTCGCCCTCGCGGGCCTGCTGCGCATCGGCGCCCGCGACCCGCGTCGACTCTTCGCGGGCCTGATGGTCTGCCTCGCCCTGACCTGGGCCGCGATCGTGCAGTCGACGCAGCTCTACGCCGGCTGGCCCAACTCCAGCCAGATGGTCGCCGACCTCAAGACCCAGGTGCGGCCGGTCACCGACCGCATCCTCGCCGAGGAGGACGAGGTCCCGCGCTACTACCTCGACGACCTGACCGAGCCGTACCAGTGGTACAGCACCTTCTCGTTCACGTACACGACCAAGAAGGGCCAGGTGCTCTCCGGCATCCCCGCCTACGAGCAGGCCATCGCCGACCAGTACTTCGGCCTCATCGTGCTGCGCTTCGGCCCGACGGCCGGCGTCGACAACACGATCGACGGCGACCTGATGGCCCAGAAGGGCTACAAGCTGATCGCGAAGGTCAAGGACAGCGACGAGTACGGCACCGGGTACTACTGGATCTGGCGCTCGGACAGCTCCTGACCGGCACCTCTCCGCCTGATGCGCCGGGGCGGGCGGGCGGCCGGAAGCCGCCTGCCCGCCCCTCGCCGTACCGGAACCCGGCGAACCGCTTGACAGCCGTGTTACGCGGCCGTAAACAGTTCCCTGATTGGAGAGCGCTCTCCCGATCCGCGCCACGCTCCGTCCGCACGCTCACACCGCGCGCTGCGCTGAAAGGGAACTCCAGCATGCCCGCACACTTCCGCGCCTTACTGACCAGCGCGGCCCTGCTCGCCGGGAGTCTGACCGGCGCCGCGGCCGCGGCCCTCGCCCTCGCACCGGCCGCCTCGGCCGCCGCCGTGCCGCCCGCGCCCGCCGGGTGGACCACGGTGTTCAGCGACGACTTCGCCGGGGCGGCCGGGACCGCGCCCTCGGCGCAGAACTGGTTCTACGACATCGGGACCGGCTACGGGACCGGCGAGACCGAGCAGACGACGAGCTCGACCGGCAACGTGTACGTGGACGGCAACGGGCATCTCGTGCTCAAGGCCGTCGACAGCGGCGGAACGTGGACGTCCGCGCGGATCGAGAGCACCCGCGACGACTTCCAGGCGCCGGCCGGCGGCGAGCTCGAGATGACCGCGTCGATCGAGCAGCCGAATCCGGCGAACGGGCTCGGCTACTGGCCCGCCTTCTGGGCGCTCGGCTCGCCGATGCGCACCGGCGGCGGCTGGCCGACGTCCGGCGAGATCGACATGATGGAGGACGTCAACGGCCTGAACGAAGCCTCGCAGACGCTGCACGACGCCGCCGGAAGCAGCGGGCACGCGCTGATGTCTTGCCCTGATACGAGCTCGTCCTGCCAGAGCGGCTACCACACCTACTCGGTCATCCTGAACCGCCAGAACACCAGCGCCGAGACGCTCGAATTCCTGATGGACGGCACGGTGGAGAGCACCATCACCGAGGCCTCCGTCGGCACGACGGCGTGGCAGGAGGCCGTCGACCACGGCTTCTTCATCATCTTCGACCTGGCGATGGGCGGGAACTACCCGAACGGCGTCTACGGCTCGACCACCCCGACCTCGGCCACGACCTCCGGCGCGGCGATGAGCGTGGGCTACGTCGCGGTCTACGAGGAGGGCGGCAACTCGACGCCCACCGGCACGGCCACCGCCACCGGCGCGCTCACCGGCATCAACGGCCTGTGCGCGGCCGACCAGGGCGCGCTGAACACCGAAGGCAACCCGATGGTGCTCGCCGCCTGCGACGGAGACCCCGGCGAGCAGTGGTCGCCGTACTCGGACGGCACGGTTCGCGTCCAGGGCGGCTGCCTCGACGTGGTCAGCGCGGGAACGACATCGGGCACCGACGTCGACTGGTATCCGTGCAACGCCTCGAACGCGCAGAACTGGACCTACGAATCCAACGGCGAGCTCGTCAATCCGAACTCGGGGCTCTGCCTCACCGATCCGGGCGGCAACACGGGTTCGAGACTTGACATCGAGACCTGCGCCGATACCGCCCAGCAGCAGTGGAAACTGCCCACCGGCACCTCCACCGGAGGCGGCTCGGGAACGATGACGGTCACCGCCTCGCAGTACGCCGCGCAGAATTCGACCGGCACCGAGGCGACCTCCGACACCGGCGGCGGCAACGACGTCGGCTGGATCAACTCGGCGAGCTGGCTGGAGTACACCAACGTCGACTTCGGGTCCGGATACAGCGGCGTCGAGGTGCGCGACGCCTCGGCGGTCACCGGCACCGCCATCGGCTCCATCCAGTTCCGGCTCGACTCCGAGACCGCGACACCGTTCGCGACCGTGAACGTGAACGGAACCGGCGGCTGGCAGACGTGGGTGACCAGCGCTGATACGGCATCGTCGCCGACACCGACCGGCACGCACACGCTCTACGTCACTTTCACGACGTCGACCGGCGGCAACTTCGTCAACGTCAACTGGTTCGAGTTCACCGGCGGCAGCACGAGCGCCGCGAGCCCGGTGACGGTGACGGCCTCGCAGTACGCCGCGCAGAATTCGACCGGCACCGAGGCGACCTCCGACACCGGCGGCGGCAACGACGTCGGCTGGATCAACTCGGCGAGCTGGCTGGAGTACACCAACGTCGACTTCGGCAGCGGCCTGTCCGGCAACGTCGCGGCGCGCATCGCCTCAGCCGCCACCGGCACGAACATCGGCACGGTCCAGTTCCGCCTGGACTCCCTGACGGCCACCCCGTTCGCGACGGTGAACGTCAGCGGCACCGGCGGCTGGCAGACCTGGGTCACCGCGACCGGCACGGCGAGCCCGATCCCGAGCGGCACGCACACGCTCTACGTCACCTTCACGACGTCGACGACCGGCAACTTCGTCAACGTCAACTGGTTCAAGTTCAGCTAGGCCGGAGGGCGAAGCCGGAAACGGCGCCGGCCTCTGACACGCCCCACGTACGTGTCAGAGGCCGGCGCAGGTGCGACGCCGCTATTCGAACCGGGCGCTGTCGGATCGGGTGATCCGGCCGAGGAACGGAAGCGTGCCGCTGATCAGGGCGAATGCGGCGAGTAGGCCGATGCCCATGGTCAGGTAGTAGGAGCCGGAGGGCGTGGGGACCGGGGTTCCCTTCGGGGCTACCTTGACCGCGGCGACCACGGCGAGGCCGTAGCCCGTCGCGATCGCGAGGACCGTGGCAGCGGACAGGGGGAGCAGGGCTTCGAGCAGGACGACCTTGTACAGCGCGCGGGTCGGCGTGCCGGTCAGCCTGAGGAGGGTGAAGGGGCGCTTGCGCTCGACGAGGCTGCCGCCAGCGGCCACGGCGAGGCTGCATCCGGCGACCAGCAGCGTGAGCACGATCGCGATGTTCGTGATGCGCTGGACGATGGAGGCGACCGACGCCCTGGCCTGCACAGCCTCGCCGAAGGTGCGCGGGGCGATGCCGGACTGCGAGAGCGGGGTGTGCGTCACCAGGAACGTGCGCACGACCTCCAGCGTCGTCGCGTTGTCGACCTTGACGAGCACGCCGCGCAGGTACAGGCCGCTGAAGTCCGCCTTCGCCGCCGGATTGCCGGGAGCGGCGATCGGCTCGGTGGAGTCTCGCGGGTTGTCGCTGGTCAGGTTGCTGGTGTCGGCTTCGATCGCGGGGTCGCCGGCGGCGCACGAGCCGAGCGCGGGCATCTGCGCGAGGGCCGCGCAGCTCACCACGGCGTCGTAGGACGCTGAGCGGTGAGGCGCCGGGCGCGGTCCGGAGCCGTTCTTTCCGCCGCCCATCGGCGGGGTCGCGGTCGCGTCCTTGGACAGCGAGTAGTACGGCATGACCTCGACGCCGCGCATCGCCTCCAACTGCCGCACGAGCGCCGCACCGGTCGCGGGCTCCAGGCCGAGCATCCCGGACGTCGTGGTAGCGGTCTTATTCGGGTCGCCGCCTGTGCAGTTGACGTTGTCGCCGCAGACGGGGGAGTAGGGGAACGTGTCGAGCAGGACGTTCGAGAGCGCCGTCGCGGACGGCGTCGCGTTCGTCTCGTTGAGCGTCGGCATGAGTCCGCCGAGCATCGAGCCGAGGAAGACGGCCAGCACCAGGCCGCTGACGGCGCGGAAGGAGGCCTTCGGTGCGTCCGCCAGCCGTCGGGCCGCGAGCAGCGAGGGCGCGCTGCCGGTGTAACGCGCCATCAGCCTTGCCGCCACGAAGGTCAGCCACGGCCCGGCGATGACGAGCCCGATCATGGCCAGCAGCAGGCCGGGGTATACGCCGGGGCCGATCTCCTGACTGTTCGTCGTCGCGATGCCGTAGCCGTAGAGCGCGATGCCGACCAGCAGCGGCAGGACCCGCAGGAAGCTGGGCTTCGGGGGCGTCTGCCGCCGCGTGACGCCGAGCGGCGAGATACGGATGCGGCGCAGCGAGATCAGCGAGGCGATCGTCGATGCGAGCGGCACGCACACCAGCAGCGCGAGGTAGCCGAGCGCGGTCGGGGTGACGGCGTACGAGAAATACTTGCTGCCGAACAGTGCCGCGTCCGCCAGCAAGGGCCGGAACAGCACGAACAGCAGCATCCCGAACAGTGTGCCGGCCAGTGCGCTGACACTCGCGTCGACCGACGAGATCACGGCGATCTGCCGGTTCGTCGCGCCGACCAGGCGCAGCGCCGCGTAGCGCTCCTCCCGGCGGGTGGCGGCCAGCCGCGTGGCCATGCCGATCAGGATGAGGATCGGCAGCACGAACGCGACCGCGCCGACCGCGAATGCGTAGCGGAAGTAGTTCGTCCACACGCTGGTCTGCGCGCCGCCCGCGATCGTCGAGACCTGGATCGTGGACGGCCGCACGGCCAGCTCCGACGGGCTGTAGCCGACGTAGACGACGAGGTCGTCCGGGCCGGTCAGGGCTCTGTCGCCGACGATGCCCGCCTGCGTGCCCGGGAACCGCTCGCCCAGCTCGTCGCGCGGGGTGGAGGCGAGCAGGGCCGCCAGCGCGGGCGACGCGTAGTACTGGCCGGCGTGCGGCAGTGCGCCGATCCCCGGCGGGAGCGGGGCGCCCGGGCCGAGGGCGGCGAGGTCGAGCTCGTCGATGGTCCGGCCCCGGAAGACCGTCTCGCGGTAGTTCCACAGCTCGCTGTGCGCGTTCGGGCCGGAGGCGGAGTACGAGTACGAGTACGACGAGCCTCCCGTGACCGTCGTGCCCACCGTGCTCTGCCAGCGCGGCTGATTGTTGGTGTACTCGAAGGCGTGGAAGTCGGCCAGCACGGCCAGCAGGATGGCGACGCCCGCCGCGACCGCGGCCATGGTCACCAGGAGGCGGGTGAGCGCCTCCTTGCCGCTGCGCAGTGTGAGGCGCAGACCGAGGCGGTACATCAGCCCGCCACCTCGTACTCGGTCAGCGCGGAGACCTTGCCGTCGCGGACCATGACGGTGCGTTCGGCGCACGCGGCGACCCGGGCGTCGTGGGTGACCACGACGACGGTCGTGCCCTCGGCCCGCGCGGTGCTCACCAGCAGGTCCATCACGGTCTCGCTGGTCAGCGAGTCGAGCGAGCCGGTCGGCTCGTCGGCGAACAGCACCTTCGGCTGCGGCACGAGCGCCCGGGCGATCGCCACCCGCTGCGCCTGGCCGCCGGACAGCTCGCCGGTCCGCCGTCCGCCGAGCCCGCCGAGGCCGAGCCGGTCCAGCCACGCGTCGGCGCGCCGGTAGGCCTCCTTGCGGCGGACGTCGCCGAGCAGCAGCGGCATCGCGATGTTGTCGGAGACGGTCAGCTCGGGGATGAGCTGGCCGAACTGGAAGACGAAGCCGAACGCGGTCCGGCGCAGCTCCGTGCGCCGGGCGTCGCTGAGCTCGTCGATGCGCTGCCCGTCGAACCGGATCTCGCCCTGGTCGGGGGTGTAGATCCCGGCGAGGCAGTGCAGCAGCGTGGACTTGCCGGAGCCGCTCGGCCCCATCACGGCGAGGATCTCGCCGCCGCCGACGGCGAGTTGCGCGCCGCGCAGCGCGGGCGTCTGGCCGAAGGACCGGTGCACGTCGCGGGCTTCCAGGAGGGACCGGCGCGAAACGGCCGGGCCCGGCTCGGGTTCTCGCGCCAGGGTCAGGTCTGTGCTCATGGCTTGCGTACCATTTCTCTGAGTGCGCTGAGCCGCGCCTCCGTGGCGTCGATCCAGCGCAAGTCCGCTTCGAGGTGGAACAGGCCGTAGTCGGCGAGCAGCACGTCCATCGTGGCGCCGCCGCGGCGCGTTTCGGTCAGTTCGCGCATGCGCCGCAGGTGCGAGCCGCGCTGCGCGTCGAGGTAGCGGGCCGCGTCGCGGCCCAGCATCAGGGCGAGGACGACCTTCGCGAAGAGCACGGACTGCAGGTGCGGCTCCGGCGGGGCCGGCTCGGCGAGCCAGGACTCGACCTCGGTCCGGCCCGCCTCCGTGATCGAGTACCGCTTCCGGTCCGGCCCGTCCCCCGGCTCGCTCGCCCCGACCGTGACCTTCCCGTCGCGCGCCAGCCGGCCGAGCGTCGAGTACACCTGGCCGAACGGCAGCGGCTTGTCCCGACCGAAGAAGGCGTCGTAGTCGCGCTTGAGGTCGTACCCGTGGCTTGGCTCGCGGTCGAGCAGCCCGAGAAGAGTCAGAGGAACGCTCACACCGGCAGTATGCACTCGGTGTATACCCTCGGTCAATACGTTACTGACCAGGGTGTTCGCGGAAACTGCTCACGTCAGCCGGATGGAGCAGGGCTGTGCGAAAACCCGGCGCGACCGAGGCGTTGCGCGCCGAGAGCGAGGGTTTGGCCGAGGCTCAGGACCCCTCGGCGGGGCCGATGGCCTGGTCCTGATCGACCGCTGCGGATCAGCCGGCTGACGCCCGGCCGGCCTGCGGCCTCGGCGGGCGCGCTAGGCCGTGTCTTCAGACTATCGCCGGGTCCGCGACGCCTGCCACGCACGCTCGCGGCGTTGCAGGGGCGGTTGCAGACGACCGAGTATGCGCCCGCCCCTGCGCCTTGCGAGCGCACGCGTCAGACGCCGCGGCCTGATCCGACGCAAGTTTGAAGACACGGCCTAGGAAAGCGCCAGCAGGAAGCCCGAGTTCCCGTCGACCCGCTTGCGGAACTCGACCGCGCCGACCGGATGGTCCTTGAGCGTGTAGTCCTTGCCGTTGGTGTCGAAGTCGAAGTAGACCAGGGCCTTGACGGTCTTCGGATTGGCCGCCGCGAAGTCGAAGATCAGGTTCATCGCGGCGGCGGTGTCCGGCTGCGGTTTCGCCGGCGCCCATTCCGCGACCATGAGCGGCTTCTTGCGCGCGGCGGCGAACTTCACGGTGTCGTCGAGTCCGCCCGCGCCGGTCATGATGAACGAGGTCACGGCGCTCTGCGGGTACGCGTCGATGCCGAGCCAGTCGACGTACGCGTCGCCGGGGTACCAGGTGTCGGGGCTGAGGCCGCCGGGCCCGTTCCACAGCGTGGGGCACCAGACGAACGCGGCGTTCGTCGCGCCCTCCTCCTGGAATATCTCGTACACGTGCCGCCAGGAGGCGATGAACTGGGCCGGGGTCACCCCCGGCAGGTTCCAGTCCGGGTACCAGCTCGCGTTCATCTCCCAGTCGAGCCGGACGAAGACGGCGCCGCCGTGCTTCTTCACCGCCTGCGCCTGGGCCCTGAGATACGCGTCCTTGCCGCCGTCGGTGATCTGGCCGCCGGTCATCGGCAGGTTCCACGAGATCATCGGCGCCATCCCGGAGCGGGTCGCGGCGTTGTCGAGGATCGGCTGCACGCTGCCGTCCGGCGTCGTCCACTGGTCGTAGATCGCCGGGTGCCGGCCGGAGCCCAGGCCGGCCGCCGCGTCGAAGGCGTCGAGCCGGCCGATGTCCGTGGACACCCCGAGGTACACCTGCCCGTCGGCGGGCTCGTACTTCGCCCCGGCCGGCTTCGAGCGGGACGCCCACGCCGACCAGGCGCCGACGGCCAGGCATGCGACCACCGCTATTGTGATCAGGTTCCTGACGCGTCGGCTCACCCGGTCATTGTGCCGCAAACTCAGCGTCGCGGGTTGCGTACCGCGGCGCGGGCGGCTTCCAATCGTGCAACGGGCACCCGGAACGGCGAGCAGGACACGTAGTCGAGTCCGGCATCGTGGAAGAAATGCACCGATTCGGGGTCGCCGCCGTGCTCTCCGCAGACGCCCAGCTTCAGCGCGGGACGGGTCTTGCGGCCCTCCCCGGCGGCCAGCGACACCAGCCGGCCCACGCCGTCCCGGTCGAGCGTCTCGAACGGGCTGACGCCGAAGATGCCCCGGTCCAGGTACGCCGAGAAGAACGCGGCCTCCACGTCGTCCCGGGAGAAGCCCCAGGTGGTCTGCGTGAGGTCGTTGGTGCCGAAGGAGAAGAACTCCGCGGCCTCGGCGATCTGGCCCGCGGTCAGCGCGGCCCGCGGCAGCTCGATCATCGTGCCGATCAGGGCCCTGATGTCGGCGCCGGTGGTCTCGGTGACCTCGTCCAGCACGGCCCTGGCCTCGTCGCGGATGATCTCCAGCTCCTGCACGGCGCCGACCAGCGGCACCATGATCTCCACCCGGGCCACGCCGCCGGCCTTGGCGACCTGCGCGGCCGCCTCGGCGATCGCGCGCACCTGCATGATGAACAGGCCCGGCACGACCAGGCCGAGGCGCACGCCGCGCAGGCCGAGCATCGGGTTCTGCTCGTGCAGCTTGTGCACGGCCTGCAGCAGCCGCAGGTCGGATTCGTTGTCCTCGCCGCGCGCCTCGGCCACCGCGACGCGCACCGAGAGCTCGGTGAGGTCCGGCAGGAACTCGTGCAGCGGCGGGTCGAGCAGCCGGACGGTGACCGGCAGGCCGCCCATCGCCGTCAGGATGCCGACGAAGTCGTCGCGCTGCATCGGCAGCAGTTCGGCGAGCACCTTCTGCCGCTCGGAGTCGTCCTCGGCCAGGATCAGCCGCTCGACCAGCGCGCGGCGTTCGCCGAGGAACATGTGCTCGGTGCGGCACAGGCCGATGCCCTGCGCGCCGAACCGCCGGGCGCGGGCCGCGTCGTCCGGGGTGTCGGCGTTGGCCCGCACGTACAGCGCGCGCTTCTCGTCGGCCCACGTCATGATCCGGTGCACGGACCTGACCAGCTCGCCGGCCCGCGCGGAGTCGGCGCCGAGCCGTCCCTCGAAGTACTCGACGACGGGGGAGGGGGCGACCGGCACCTCGCCGAGGTAGATCGCGCCCGAGGAGCCGTCGATCGAGATGACGTCGCCCTCCTCGACGACCACGCCGCCGGGCGCGGTCAGCCGCCGCGCCTTCGTGTCCACGTCCAGCTCCTCGGCGCCGCACACGCAGGTCTTGCCCATGCCGCGGGCCACGACCGCCGCGTGCGAGGTCTTGCCGCCGCGGGAGGTGAGGATGCCCTGGGCCGCGATCATGCCGCCGAGGTCGTCCGGGTTCGTCTCGCGGCGGATCAGGATGACCCGCTCGCCGGAGCGCGACCACTTCACCGCCGTGTACGAGTCGAACACGGCCTTGCCGACCGCCGCGCCGGGCGAGGCGTTCATGCCCTTCGCGACCCGGTTCGGCTTACCCGTCAGGTCGAACTGCGGGAACATCAGCTGCGCCAGCTGGGCCCCGCTCACCCGCTCGATCGCCTCGTCCGGGGTGATCACGCCCTCGTCCACGAGGTTCGCCGCGATCAGGAACGCCGCGGCCGCCGTGCGCTTGCCCACGCGCGTCTGCAGCATCCACAGCTTGCCGCGCTCGATGGTGAACTCGATGTCGCACAGGTCCCGGTAGTGGCCCTCGAGCACCTTCATGATGCGCATCAGCTCGTCGTACGAGGCCTTGTCCAGCTGCTCGAGCTGCTCCAGCGAGAGGGTGTTGCGGATGCCCGCGACCACGTCCTCGCCCTGCGCGTTCGCCAGGTAGTCGCCGTACACGCCGGAGTGGCCGGTGGCCGGGTCGCGGGTGAACGCCACGCCGGTGCCCGAGTCCGCGCCGAGGTTGCCGAAGACCATCGAGCAGACGTTCACCGCCGTGCCCAGGTCGTGCGGGATCCGCTCCTGGCGCCGGTAGAGCTTGGCGCGCTCGGTGTTCCACGAGTGGAACACGGCGTTGATCGCCAGGTCCATCTGCTCGCGCGGGTCCTGCGGGAAGTCGCGCCCGGCCTGCTCGCGCACGATCGCCTTGTACGCGTCGACCAGCAGCGCCAGGTCGGAGGCGTCCAGGTCGACGTCGCTCGTGGCGTTCTTGGCGCGCTTGGCGGCCTCCAGCGCCTCCTCGAAGTGCTCGCCGTCGATGTCCAGCACGGTCTTGCCGAACATCTGGATCAGCCGGCGGTAGGAGTCCCAGGCGAAGCGCTCGTCGCCCGCCACCGCGGCCAGCCCCGAGACCGAGACGTCGGACAGGCCGATGTTCAGCACCGTCTCCATCATCCCGGGCATCGAGAACTTCGCGCCCGAGCGCACCGAGACCAGCAGCGGGTCCGTCGGATCGCCCAGCTTCCGGCCCATCTTCTCCTCGAGCGCGGCCAGGTGGGCGGAGACCTGCTCGCGCAGCCCCTCGGGCGCGGCCCCGGCCGACAGATAGGCCCGGCAGGCGTCCGTGCTGATCGTGAAGCCGGGAGGGACGGGCAGCCCGAGGTTGGTCATCTCGGCGAGGTTCGCACCCTTCCCGCCGAGCAGATCCTTGAGGTCCTTGTGACCCTCGGTGAAGTCGTAAACGTATTTCGGCGCCTGAGGGGACGGCGCATCGAGCGTCGGCACGTAGGGCTCCCTGAAGTCCTCGCGTACGAAAAAAGGCTGCTGACCCGCACGACCAGCAACCCTGTTGACGTCTATAGACACTACCCGCGGGTAGATACGCTGTCGACGTGAGGGACCCCACGTCGCGCCGTGAGATCCTGGAAGGGTGAATCCCTCTCTCAGCTTCGGCCCGTACGCGGTGGACCCGCCGGTCGTCCTCGCGCCCATGGCCGGGATCACCAACGTCGCCTTCCGGCAGCTGTGCCGCGAGCAGGGCGCCGGTATCTACGTCTGCGAGATGATCACCACCCAGGCGCTGGTCGCCCGCAACCCCAAGACGTACAAGATGATCGAGTTCGGCGAGCAGGAGAAGCCCCGCTCGCTGCAGCTCTACGGCGTCGACCCGGCCACGGTCCGCAAGGCCGCCGAGATGGTGGTGCAGGAGGACCTCGCCGACCACATCGACGCGAACTTCGGCTGTTCGGTCAAGAAGGTCACCCGGCGCGGCGGCGGCTCGGCGCTGCCCTGGAAGCGGCAGCTGTTCCGGCAGATCGTGCGCGCGATGGTCGAGCCCGCGCGCGACGCCGGCATCCCGGTCACCATCAAGATGCGCAAGGGCATCGACGACGACCATCTCACGTTCATCGAGGCCGGGCAGATCGCGCAGGAGGAGGGCGTGGCCGCCGTCGCCCTGCACGCGCGCACCGGCGAGCAGCGCTACTCCGGCGAGGCAGACTGGGAGTCGATCGCGCAGCTCAAGCAGGCCCTCGACATCCCGGTGCTCGGCAACGGCGACATCTGGGAGGCCGACGACGCGCTGCGCATGATGCGCGAGACCGGCTGCGACGGCGTCGTGATCGGCCGCGGCTGCCTCGGCCGGCCCTGGCTCTTCCGCGACCTGGCGAACGCCTTCGCCGGCAGCGACGAGCGCACCATGCCCGCGCTCGGCGAGGTCGCGAAAATCATGCGACGCCACGCCGAACTCCTCGTACAGTGGCTGGGGGACGAGCGGGAGGGCGTCACGGGGTTTCGAAAGCACGTGGCGTGGTACTTGAAAGGCTTCCCGGTCGGCACCGAACTGCGCCGGGGCATGGCGATGGCCTCGAGTCTGACGGAACTGGACGACCTGCTCGGCAAGCTCGATCAGGACGCCCCGTTCCCGGCCGAGGTCCTCGGCAAGCCCCGCGGACGGACCAACGCCCCCGCGCGCGTCGTCCTGCCTTACGGCTGGCTCGACAACCGCGATGACGACACCGTCCCCGAAGGCGCGGAGCTCGACGACTCGGGTGGCTGAACCGGGGTGACGGGCGCGGGGAGCGCAGCGAGCCCGTCACACTTTTGGTGACTGTTGGTGCACATATGTGCACTCAGCGTTACCGTTGGGAGGTGCGTGTGACGAGGAGGGGCCGCGGATACGCCGTCGTGTTCGCGCTGGGGGCGGTGGCGGCGCTGTCGTCCGGCTGCGCGAAGGCCCCGGCGGACCCGCCCTTGATCCAGCCGACGACCGTGACCGCCGAGCACCAGGACCAGCGGATCACCCTGCCGGTCACCGTCGCCGTCGCCTTCCACCACCCCGCGCTCTCCGACCGCACCGAGTACGCCGTGCTGTTCACCGTCCAGCAGGCGATGCGCTCGATGGTCGAGGGGGAGTACGCGGGCACCGCGAAGGACCCCGAGCTCACCGAGTACTGGACCGGCAGCGGCCTGACCGAGGTCGACGCGCAGATAAGCCAGTGGACCGGGCACCAGCAGCAGCCGGTGGGAACCATCGTGCTCGAGGACACCGAGTACACCCCCCTCGACGACGGCCGTGCCGCGCAGGTCAGCTTCTGCGCCGACTGGTCCCATGTGGTCCGCGGCGAGTCCCGCACCCACGTGGTCGGCGCCGCCGTGCAGCCGAAGACCGCCCACCCGGCCTACGAGCAGCTCGGCCTGGTCCGCGAGTCCAACCGGCACTGGGCGGTCGACGCGCTCACCGTCACCGCCGATTCGGCGCAGTGCCCGAAGGGCTGAGCGCCCGTCAGGTGTTGACAGAAGTGCTGAGAGGCCGTCAGCATCACGGTGATGGCCGCCTCGCTCAGGATCCTGGTACAGCGCCGCCACATCGACTTCGCGCGATGCGGCAGCGCCCTGTGTCGTTCCCGGTGAGCGCCCCGGAACCCACTCCGCGGACGCAGTCCTGCCCCTGAGCCGTAACGCGAGCCGGAACCCGAGGAACCCCCGTGCCCACCCCTGTCCGGGCGGCCAACGCCGCCGCGGTGCTGCGCGCCGTACTGCTGCACGGCCCGGTGCCGCGCACCCGCATCGCCGAAATCAGCGGCCTGAGCCCGGCCACCGTCACCCGCCTCTACCCGCTGCTCGCCGAACGCGGTCTGCTCCGCGAACTCGACGAGCCCGACGCCGCGCAGACGGTCGGCAGGCCGCGCGTCCCGGTCGACCTCGACGCCTCCGCTTGCGCCGTGCTCGGCGCGCACCTCGGCGCGCGCCGCAGCCGGCTCGGCGTGCTCGACCTGCGCGGCAGGCTGCTCGGCGCCGCGGAGCTCGAGCACGAGGTTCCCGCGCCGCGCGCGCTGATCGACCGGGTCTGCGAGCGGCTGGGCGCGCTGGCCGCCCGGACGGCGGGGCCGCGACGGCTGCTCGGGCTCGGCGTGATCGGCGCCGGACCCGTCGACGCGGCCACCGGAACGCTCGGCGGGCACCCGGCGCTCGGCGGCCACTGCGTGGACCTGCGCGCCGAATTCGGGGAACGCATCGGCCTGCCGGTGTACGTGGACGAACACACGCGGGCGATGGCCGCGGCCGAGGCGCTGTTCGGCAGGGCGAGACGGGTCCGCAGCCTCGGCTACCTCTACGTGGGCGACGTCCTCGGCTTCGCCTACAGTGCTGAAGGCGACGTCCACCGCGGCGCCCACGCGGCGGCGGGCGACGTCACCCACCTCCCGCTCGGCGTGCCGCGCTGCGCCCCGGCGGACGCGGAGCCGTGCAGCTGCGGCGCGCGCGACTGCTTCCTCTCGCTCGCCGGAGAGGGTCCGACCACCGCGCGCGCGATGCGCCTCGGCGTGGTGCCCGAGCCGCGCATCGACCTCGTGCTCAAGGCCTCCCGCGCGGGGGACGAGCGTGCCGAGCAGCTGCTGCGCGAGCGCTCGCGCAGCGTCGGCGCCGCGGTGTCCGTCCTCGCCGGGATCCTCGACCCCGAACTCTTCGTCGTCGCCGGCGCGGGCCTGACCGAGGCCGCCGAATTCCTGCCCGAGCTGCGCGTCGCCACGCGCACGGCCGTCGTCCCCTCCGCCTTCGGAGCGCGCGTGAACGCCGTCGCCGCGGCCTCGCTCGTCATCGACCGCGTCTTCCGCGACCCCCTCGGCGCCGTTTCGGACGTCCGCGGCAGACGGTCCGCACCGATGAACTCACCGATCAACGGCTGACGCGGAGCGTCGTCCCGGATCGGCTCGCCGCTCCGGGACCGCGGTGACGAACAGGTGCGGGGAGGTGGGCAGGCTCGGGCCCTTGGCCGGGAACTTGAAGCGCTCGGCGGATTTCACGGCGAGGCCGGCCGGGCCGATCGCCCGGGTCAGGTCGCGGGAGCAGTGGCAGCCGGCGCCGATCAGCGGCCAGACGGTCGCGTCCAGCGCACGCTGCACGCGGGAGAGCGTGCCGCCGTCGGCGCGGACGTGCTCGAGCAGGCGCACCTCGCCGACCTTGCTGCCCGCCTGCAGCCGCAGCACGGAGCGCAGCTGGGTGAGGGCGTCGACCTGGTCGTGGACCGAGCAGAGCACGAGCGAGCACACGGCGGCGTCGAACTGCCCGGCGAAGGCCGAGAGATCCTCCGCGACGCCGTCCACGACCTCGACGCGCACCGGCGCCTCGGCCGCCGCCCGCCCGGCCAGCTCGCGCATCCTCGCCTCGGGCTCCACCGCGACCACCCGCTCGACCTCCGGCGGGTAGTGCGCGAAGTTCAGGCCGCTGCCCGCGCCGAGTTCGAGCACCTCGCCGGACAGCCCGGCGAGGAAGCGGTCGCGGTACTCCGCGAACCCGGCCTTGTCCATCGCCGCCGCACGGCCCGGATACCAGCTCGCGAATACCCGGTGCTGTCTGCGCGGGGCGGGGGACGGCTCCATCTGCTGCGCCACGCGCCTAGGTTATTACGCGCCGGGCACCGTCCACTACTTGCGAACCCAGACGTAGGACCAGGCGGGCCCGCCGCTGGTCGGGGTGTAGATCTTCGCGGCCAGCCGGTAGATCGGCGAGTTGTAGAGAGCCTGGGCGATGGCCTGCTCCGCCCCCGGGTTCGCGCTGAAGTCGTAGCTGACGACCTGGAAGTAGCCGGCCTGGATGGCATCGGCGTAGGCGGCGTCGCCGGTGATGTACTTACCCTGCTCGTCCCACCAGCCGAAGGAGAAGGCGTCGGTGATCTGCGAGGGCTCCGCGTACGGGTCGCCGCGCAGCAGGTAGATCGCGTTGGGTCCGTCGGCGAACAGGTAGTGCGCACCGGGCTTCTGGTACTTCACCAGCGCGGCGACCGCGGCGTACGAGTTCGTCCAGCTGTGGAACATCGACAGGGACTGGCCCATGCCGAGCGCGAAGGTCAGTACCAGTACGCCGATGCCGAGTTGCACGCGGTGGAAGTGCGGCCCGACGATGCGCACGAGGCCGTAGCCAGCCAGCGGCGCCGCGAAGAACAGCCCGAAGCCGACGTGCTTCTGGAGCGAGACCGCAGTGTGCAGATGCGCTTGGTAGAGCGGGGCCAGCAATGCGGTGCCGGCCAGCAAGACGGCCAGCGCCGTGCGCTGCCAGCGGTCCGGCGAGACCGCCGGATGGGCGTGCCGCCGCGGAAGCCTTACCACGAACACGGCGCCGATCAGCGCAATGACGAAGACGACGCCGATGTACTGGCCCGCCTGCTTCATCACGAGCGTCAAGGTGTCCGTGCCGTGGGCCCGGTTCGTCGTGGTCGCGCTGATACCTGCCGCCGCCGACGTGCCGGCGAGCCGGTACCCGGTGTAGAGGACGCAGGCCGTGCCGAGGCTCAGCGCGATCGGCCGGATCACGGCCCAGGCTCGGGAATACGGCGCGGCCGCCAGGAACGCGAGGACGAAGATGGTCGGCACGAACAGCAGCGAAACGTATTTCGTGCCCACCGCGAGCGCGGCGGGGAAGACCGCCAGCAGATAGAACGGGTAGTTGCTCGCGGCGAAGCGCACGACGAGGAACGTCGCGAGGGCCAGCAGGAACAGTGCGGGCGCGTCGTACGTGGCGAGACCGCCGAGGAAGAGCGTCGGCTCGGTGCACGAGAAGAGCGCCGCGGCGCACAGGCCGGCCCGCGTGCCGAACAGCCGCCGGGTGATCAGGTACAGCAGTCCCGTGGTGGCGAGCATGAACAGCAGGCTGAGCAGGCGCGCCGCGAAGATGCCGCCGATCTGGTCGGCCAGCGCGCCGAGCGGCGGGTAGAGCACGGGGGCGCCGGAGAAGTACGACCAGAAGTCGATTCCGGTGGACGTGCCGTGGAGCATGTGGGCCAGCTCGAGGTGTCCCGAGTACAGGTAGAGCGACTCGTCCACGAACGGGGAGTTGTTGTTGCGCAGCGAGAGCACCGCCTGGACGGCCATGATCGACCCGACCAGCGCCCGGCGCGGCCAGGCGCCCGTCCAGAACCCGGGACGCTGGGACTTCGCGGCCTCGGAGTCGTCGTCCTCGATCTTGATCGCGCTGATCAGCTCGGTCTCGGCGTGCATGGCCTTGGCGCGCAGCGACTCCGGCCGCATCAGGACGCCGGTCTCGTCGAAGGGCACGTGGTCCTGCCAGCGCGGCGGCCCGTGGAAGCCGCCGTCGTCCGGCTTGCCGCCGGGCTGCTTGCCGCCGGCCGGCTTCGCGCCGCCGGGAGCCTGCGGTCGCGTGTCGGGCGCCGCGGGCTGCTCACCTGTTGCGGGCTGCGTACCCGCCGCGGGCTGCGCGGTTTCGGCCTCGACGTCGGCCGAGCCGTTCGCGGCGGTCGCCGACCGCGGCGGGGAGGCGAACTCCGGCGGCACCGGAATCGGCTCGCGCTGCGGGTGGATCACGGCGACCGCGGCGGGGATCACCTGGGTGCTGTCCGGATCGGCGTCGAGCGCGCCGGTTCCGGCGCCCGCCTCGTCACCGGGCTCGTCCATCCATTCGGCGAACCGGTCGCGCAGGGAGGGCTGCGCCGGCGACATCAGCCGCGTCTCGGCGGACGATTCCGTCTCGATTCCTTCGTCGCTCATTTGGCCGTCGTCACCGCCCCGCTGAAGTCGCCCGAGGACAGCGCGCTCTTGAACGCGCCCAGGAGCGTGGGACGGTTCTCGATCCGCCAGTCCCCGCCCTTGTCGAAGTCGTACCAGACGAACCCGACTATGTCGGAGTGCTGCTCCACCGCGTCGAAGAGCTGGGTCAGCGATTCGAGCTCGTGGGAGCCCGACTCCACCGCCGTCTCCGCGATGATGAACGGCTTCTTGGTGAACCCGCGGACCTCGGTGAGCGTCGGAAGGTAGAGGGAGGAGTAGGTGTTCGGGCCGTCCTGCGTCCAGTAGCCGGTGACCCCGACCCAGTCCACGTACGCGTCGCCGGGGTAGTAGTCGGCGAGATGCACGCTCGAGACGGGATAGATGTCGTTGGGGTCCCAGATCCAGATGACGTTGGTCGCGCCCTCGTCGGTGAAGATCTTGTGGATGTGCTGCCAGGCCGCGACGAACTCGGCGGCCGTGGTGCCGGTCGTTCCCCACGGGTACCAGTTGCCGTTGAACTCGTGGCCGAAGCTCAGCGCGATCGGCACGTCCAGGGAGCGCACGGAGGCCGCGAACGCCTTGACGTACGTGTCGGAGGCGCCCGAGGCGATCTTCGCCAGCGCGGTGTTCCAGGGTTCCCACACCACGAAGTCCAGCGCCCCGTAGGACCAGGCGTTGGAGGCCGCGGAGGTGTCGAACGAGGTCCCCCAGGCGACGTAGTGCCCGATGATGTCCGGCTTCGTGCCGACCCAGGAGGCGAACTGCTTGGCCGGCGTCAGCGACTCGGGGGCTCCGTTGATCTCGACACCGAGGTACTTCTTACCCGGCTGCAGCAGCGGGGAGACGTCGTAGGCCGGCTTGAGTCCGGCCGTGCTTCCGGCCGAGCCCTTCGCCTGCACCTGCCCGGCCCCCGTCCACAGCGGCGCGGGCCCGCTGCCCACGGCGGTACCTCCGGCGACCGGATGGTACGGATCGTTCCAGTCCGCCGCCGAGGAGACGGTCGAACACGCGCAGAGCAGCGAGCCGAGAAGGGCCATCGCCGCCAGGAGGATGGGCACCCGCCGGCGCCCGGTCGTTCCGTGCCGCATCATGCTTCTGCTTTCTGGGGTTGGCGCAGCACCCGCGCGGCCGTCGCCGCGTAGAACAGGCCGGAGGCGAGGAAGAGGGCGTAGTCGATCGGGTCCCCGTTCCTCATCCGCCACAGCGCCGTGCCGACCCAGGCCGCCGCCGTCACGCAGGTCCAGCCGATCATCCCGATCCAGAACCGGCGGTTGCGGCCCTGCTTCTTCGACGAGGAGCCGGTGGGCTGCCAGCCCATGCGCTTGTTGCGCAGCACGTCGTAGATCGTGAAGACGTGGGCCCAGCCGTAGACCATCCGGCACGCGTACGCCTCGAGCCGGTAGGGCGCGCGGTGCCACAGCGGGAAGAGCAGGCCGGCGTAGATGAGCCCGGGGATGACCCACACCAGGTTCGCCACGCGCATCTCCTGCGGCCAGAAGATCATCAGCGCCATCGGCACCAGTGGGACGATGAACGTCGCCAGGGCCGTGTGGACGTAGTAGAAGAACCCCGACAGGTAGCTCAGCCGCACGCGCCAGGGCAGCTTCGTGCCCCAGAACTTCCTGCTGCCGAGCATGCTCATGTTGCCGGAGCACCACCGGTACTGCTGGTTGACGTAGGCGGCGACGTTGTCGGGGCACACGCCGGTGGACAGCGCGAGCGGGAGGTAGCTCAGCCGCCAGCCCTTGGTGTACAGGTCGAAGCCGGTGTGCACGTCCTCGGAGTGCTCGATCAGCGTCATGCCGCCGTTGGCCTCGAGCGCGGCCCTGCGGTAGACGGCGCACGTGCCCACGCAGATCGCGCCGTCGTAGTTGGACAGCGAGGTCTGGATGTTGCGGTAGAACAGCTCCTGCACGGCTCCCGCGCCGCGCTCGAGCCAGCTCTGCTGGTCCAGCACCCGGAAGAACTGCGGGGTCTGCACGATGCCGAGCGTCGGGTCCGCCTCCATGTGCGGCAGGATCTCGTCGAGGAAGTCCGGCCGCGGCGCGAAGTCGGCGTCGAGCAGCAGGATGTACGGCGCGTGCGAGATGCGGTAGCCGTAAAGCAGGTTGCCGGCCTTCTTGTACCAGCCGCGGTTGGCCCGGCCGGCGTAGACGAACCCGAACTCCCCGGCCATCCGCTGCAGCTTGGGGCTGGAGGAGTCGTCCAGCACGTACGCGGTGACCCGGCCCTTGTAGTGCTCGCGCAGGGCGGCGACGTTCTCCCAGGTGTTGCGCAGCACCTCGACCGGCTCGCCGCAGACCGGGAGCAGCACGTCGACGGCGGGGTAGGACTCCGGGGCCCAGGCGGCCGCGAGCCTGCGATGGCCGGCTATGTCGAATTCCGGTGCGGTCGCCGTCACCACCTGCGAGATCAGAAAGTAGACGACGGTGAAGCCGAGGAACGGAACGTAAGACCACATCCACGGAGAGAGCCGCGTCATCAGGATCTGGCTGTATACGAGTGCAATGAAGCTCAGCGAGGAAAAGATCAGCAGGATCCTGTTGCCGCGTCTCGCGTACGAGTATTTCTCCTGGTCGTCCGGGGGGACCGGAAGCAACCCGCCCTCATCGTGGCGCACAATCGCCGGATTCGCCGGCGGCCTCGTCGCGGCGGCGGGACCTTCATATGCCGCCGAGGGTCTGCGTGACCGTTTTGCCTGGCCGCGCCGCGTGCCGAGGGCTTCAGACATGAAGCTTCGTGTCCCCTCATGAACCGTTTCTGAGCTGTTCTCACGAGCTGCTGGGTCGAGATGCTACCGTGTGCGCCGGGTAAGCAGATCCCGCAACCGGAAATTTCCCGACGCGCCGGGGTGGGTGGACGCATCCTGTGCTAGCTTCGTAATTCTTCGGTGCCGCAGTGTAGCGGCAGTGGTGTGCGGCCGTCGCCCGGCTAACCGCCGCGGGCACGGACCTGCGTTGGGGAGGACACTGTGAGAAGCATCAATGAGCTGCTGGGCGATCTCCGAGCAACGGCGCCCCCGCAGGCCGCGGAGCTCTCGGCGGCGCAGGTGGAGCGGCTGCGCACGCTGACCAGGGAGCTGCTCGAGCTCAAGCCGCAGTCGCTGGCCGAGTACCGCCGCTTCGAGGGTGTCCGCACCCGATGTATCGATCTGCCGAAGCAGGAAATCGCGGCACACGTCGAGGGAGCGACGATCCTGGTGACCGGCGGTACCGGCTGCATCGGCCGGGTGCTGCTCGGCCAGCTGCTGCCGCACCGCCCCGCCCGGCTGGTGAGCCTCAGCCGCGGACGCACCGCCCTGCCGCGTATCGACGGCGTCGAATTCGTCTACGGAGACGTCCGCTACCGCTCCAGCCTCGACGAGGTCTTCGCGGAGATCCGGCCGGACATCGTCTTCCACGTCGCCGCGCAGCGCAACCCGGGCCTGGCCGAGGTCGAGGTGCTGCGCACCGTGGCCACCAACGTTTTCGGCACGCGCAACGTCCTGCAGGCCGCGGCGCGCTGCGGCGCCGGCACCGTGGTGACCGCCTCGACCGGCAAGGCCCTGCGGCCCTACTCGCCGGACGTCTACGCCGCCTCCAAGCGGATCGGCGAGTGGATCCTCGCGAGGACCGCCGCGACCGGCGAGCTGCGCCTGGCCGCCTCCCGGTTCACGCACGTGGTCGATAATTCGATCATCGGCGAGCGGCTGCGCTCGTGGTGCGCGAAGGACGAGCCGATCCGGCTGCACAGCGCGGAGATCGGCTTCTACATCCAGTCAGCGCTCGAGTCCGCGCAGCTGCTGCTCTGCGGCCTGCTCGACGCGCAGCCCGGCAACCTGCGGCTCAACGCCCTGCGCGACCTGGACTGGCCCGCGAGCCTGCTCGAGGTCGCCCTCGGCGCCGTCGCGCACACCGGCTCGGCGGCCCCGGTCTACATCGCCGGGTACGACAGCGGCTACGAGGAGCAGGCCTTCCCCGGCCTCTACGACCCGATGACCGCCGGCGACGTCAGCCCGCTGATCAACGTGTTCGAGGCCATCGGCGCCAAGGCCGCCGCCTCCGAGCAGGTCGACATGTTCATCCCGGACGTGCTGAGCGACGACGAGCCGGCGCAGCGCGCCCTCGCCGAGCTCGAGTCCGTCTGCGTCCCCGCGCTGACCGGCGAACCCGACCCCTGCGTCGTGCGCCAGAAGCTCGACGAGCTCTCCTGGGCCCTGCTGGACGCGACGGTCGTCGAGATCCCCAGCCAGTCCCGCGCCCGCGCCGTACGGCTCGCCGAGCGCTCGGTCGCGACGCTTCCCGAACAGCATCCGCACCACCGGCTCCTCGGCACCCTGCGTCCGTGAACCGCGGGCATCGATCGTAGGGCGGGCGGGCGCATACGGCGCCCGTTCCGCATTTCGGGGCAACTCCCTATTTAGGGTCACCACGCGCCGATTCGCCATACCCGACCGTCCGCCGGTCAGGACCGTGCGACCGTCCAGCAGAGCCTTGAGCAGCACGCGAGCCGCGCCGGATCCGTCGGGGCCGCGGCCCAGGCCACGGCCTCGGCGCCGTGGTGCTCCGCGATGCCCCGCATGAACCCGCGGTCGGGGAAGTCCCCCTCCAGCAGGCGCAGCGGCCCGGCCGTCAGCGAGAGCCGCTGGACGAGCATGTAGAGCGCGAGGCGGTCTTCGTCCAGATCGCCGGCCGAAACATATCGGTAATCCGCGTGCGTACGCAGTCGAAGAAAGACGTGCTCCCATTCGACGTCGTAGTACATGAGGTCTTCGATGTCGATGAGGACCGGCCGGCGGTCGCGGTCGACCAGGACGTGGTCGAGCCCGAGTTCGCCGTGGACGACGGAGTACTCGGCGCGCGGCCGGATCGCCGCCGCGAGGGCGTGGAGTCGTGCCTCCAGTTGGTCGTGCACCTTCGCGATACGCGGATCGCGCGCGGTGGCGTCCGCGAGACAGCGAAGGCCCCACGCGAGCGCGTCGGCTTCGCAGGAGCCTCCTCGGGACGTGCCGCCGCCGTCGACCAACGACACGTTGCCGTACGCCGGTGCACGGTAGTCGCGCATCGCCCTGAGACCTTCGGCCAGGCGCGCCATCGTCGGCGCGGCCCCCTCGGGATCGCGCGCGAGGAAACTCTCCAGGTTCCCGCCCGGGAAGTCCTCGACGATCGCGAGGTCGGCCGGGGCGTACGTCCGGTCGCGGTCGACGAGGTAGAGCCCGGGGACGCGCAGGCCGAGCGATTCCAGGCGCGCGCGTGCGACTTCGAACAAGCCGAGCCCGTAGCCGGGCGAGAACGGATCGGCGAGATCGCCGTCCCCGTCGCCCGCTTCCGCCGCCGGCCAGTAGTTCTCCGAGGCCTCCCACCGGTACGCGACCGCCGTCGTCTCGTCGTCCATGGTCAGCCGGTACACGCCCTTGCGGCTGCCGCCGGTCAGCCGCTCGACGCGTTCGAGCCGCCGCCCGCCGCCCAGCGCAGCCTGAGCCGCTCGCGCCAGTTCGTCCCGCGTCACGCTTCTCGGTGCCACCTCCACGCCCCTCCGCTTCGTCTCGGCTACCGACGGAGCCTACGGGAACGAACATCGGGCCGTCCCGCGGATATCGATCCGCGGAACAGCCCGACGTCGGGTGCCGCTGGGTGTCCTTGAGCGCCGCCGTGGGTCAGCAGCCCGGCAGGCGGGTGGCGAGGTAGGTCTCGACCTGGTCCAGCGAGACGCGCTCCTGGTGCATCGTGTCGCGCTCGCGGACGGTCACGGCGTTGTCCTCGAGGGTGTCGAAGTCGACCGTGACGCAGAACGGCGTGCCGATCTCGTCGTGGCGGCGGTAGCGGCGGCCGATGCCCTGGGCGTCGTCGAAGTCGACGTTCCAGTTGCGGCGCAGGTTGTTCGCCAGCTCCTTGGCCTTGGGGGACAGATCGGTGTTGCGCGAGAGCGGCAGCACGGCGACCTTGATCGGGGCCAGGCGCCGATCCAGCTTGAGCACCGCGCGCTTCTCCATCTTGCCCGCCGCGCTCAGCGCCTCCTCCTCGACGTACGCGTCGAGCAGGAACGCCAGCATCGCCCGGTTCACGCCCGCGGCCGGCTCGATCACGAACGGGGTGAACCGCTCGTTGTTCGGCTGGTCGAAGTACGACAGGTCCTGGCCGGAGGCCTTCGAGTGCGTGGTCAG
This sequence comes from Actinospica acidithermotolerans, assembly GCF_018139625.1. Taxonomy (GTDB): domain Bacteria; phylum Actinomycetota; class Actinomycetes; order Streptomycetales; family Catenulisporaceae; genus Actinospica; species Actinospica acidithermotolerans. The sequence goes on from NZ_JAGSOH010000064.1 coordinate 35,103, forward strand.
GTCGAAGTCGGTCCGGTTCGCGATGCCCTCGAGCTCGCCGAACTCGTTGCCGCCGAACTGGAAGCGGTACTCGATGTCGACGGTCCGCTTCGAGTAGTGCGACAGCTTCTCCTTCGGGTGCTCGTACAGCCGCAGGTTCTCCGCCGAGACGCCGAGGCCGGTGTACCAGTCGAAGCGCTCCTGGATCCAGTACTCGTGCCACTTCTCGTCCTCGCCGGGGCGGACGAAGAACTCCATCTCCATCTGCTCGAACTCGCGGGTGCGGAAGATGAAGTTGCCCGGGGTGATCTCGTTGCGGAAGGACTTGCCGATCTGGCCGATGCCGAACGGGATCTTGCGGCGGCTGGACTCGAGCACGTTCTTATAGGACACGAAGATGCCCTGCGCGGTCTCGGGCCGCAGGTAGTGCAGGCCGGAGCCGTCGGCCACCGCGCCGAGGTGCGTGGTGAGCATGCCGTTGAACTGCTTGGGCTCGGTGAACTGGCCCTTCACGCCGCAGTTGGGGCAGTTGACGTCGGCCAGGCCGTGCTCGGGCGCGTGCTTGTGCTTGGCCTCGTACGCCTCTTCGAGGTGGTCGGCGCGGTACCGCTTGTGGCAGGAGAGGCACTCGGTCAGCGGGTCGGTGAACTCCTTGACGTGGCCGGAGGCCTCCCAGACCTCGCGCGCCAGGATCACCGAGGAGTCCAGGCCGACGACATCCTCCCGGCCGCGCACCATCGCCTGCCACCACTGGCGCTTGATGTTCTCCTTCAGCTCCACGCCGAGCGGGCCGTAGTCGTACGCGGCGCGCGAGCCGCCGTAGATCTCGCTGGAGGGGAAGACGATGCCCCTGGCCTTGGCCAGTCGGACGATGGTTTCGATCTTGTCGGCGGCCACGATGATTCATTCCTCTTTTTTCCGCCATCACGCCCGGCTGGCGTGCGGTCTTGCCGCATCGTACCGGGCGCGTCCGAGGGGTCGCCAACGAGATGACCCGCTGCTCGCGCGCCTCGCGCGGCCCGCCGGTCGAACGCGCGGGCGTCCGGTGAGTGGCACAATGAGGGATTGCGCCATACGGAGCTGAAGCGAGGAGTACCGATGCAGTCGCAGCCGCCAGGACCCGCCGGGGCGCGCACCGCCGTGCCCGCGCCGGGCCGCGCCACCCGGCAGCGCGCCGCGGTCACCTCCCTGCTGGACGAGACCGAGGACTTCGTCTCGGCCCAGCAGCTGCACGACCGGCTCCGGCACCGCGGCGACTCGGTCGGCCTGACCACCGTCTACCGTACGCTCCAGTCGCTCGCCGAGACCGGCCAGGTCGACGTCGTGCGCACGGACGAGGGCGAGTCCGTCTACCGGCGCTGCAGCAGCGGCAGCCACCATCACCACCTCGTGTGCCGCAGCTGCGGGACGGCGGTCGAGGTCGAGGGCCCCGCGGTCGAGGCGTGGGCCGGCAAGGTCGCCGCCGAGCACGGCTTCATCCAGGTGGAGCACACCGTCGAGATCTTCGGAACCTGCGCGAACTGCGCCGCGAAACCGGACAGCTAGTGTGACGCGCCTGAAATCCGTTGTAGATATCGGGCGAGGGAGTCGAGGATCTCTTCGGCGGTCTTCTTCCACGCGAACGGTTTCGGGTTGTCGTTCCAGGTCGCTATCCAGTCGCGCACGTCTTGTTCGAGGGCTTGCACGCTGGTGTGGACGCTGCGGCGCAATAGTTGCGAGGTGAGCATCCCGAACCAGCGTTCGACCTGGTTGATCCAGGACGAGCCGGTCGGGGGGAAGTGGACGTGGAAGCGCGGGTGACGGGCGAGCCACTCCAATATCGCCGGGGTCTTGTGGGTCGAGAGGTTGTCGCACACGATGTGCACGTCCAGCTCCGCAGGTACTGCCTTGTCGATGGTGACCAGGAACTTCTTGTACTCGGTGGCGCGGTGGCGGCGGTGCAGCTCGCCGATCACCGTCCCGTCGGCGATGTTGAACGCCGCGAACAGGCTGGTGGTGCCGTGCCGGACGTAGTCGTGGGTGCGCCGCTCGGGCATCCCGGGCATCATCGGCAGCACCGGCTGCGACCGGTCGAGCGCCTGCATCTGCGACTTCTCGTCCACGCACAGCACCACCGCGCGCTCGGGCGGATTGTGGTACAGCCCGACGACGTCGACCACCTTCGCCACGAACAGCGGATCGGTCGAGATCTTGAACCCGTCCTGGATGTGCGGCTTGAGGTCGAACCTGCGCCAGATCCGCCCGATCGTCGAGGCGGACAGGCCGCTGCGCTCGGCCATCGACGAGCGCGTCCAGTGCGTGGCGTTCGCCGGCAGGGACTCGAGAGTGGCGCTGACCACCTCCTCGACCCGGTCCAGCAGGATCGAGGGCGGACGGCCGGGCCGCGGCTCGTCGGCGAGCCCGGCCATCCGGGAGGCGAGGAACCTCCCGCGCCACTTGCCCACCGTCGGCATCGAGATACCCAGGTCATCGGCGATCTGCGTGTTCGTCGCGCCATCCGCGCTCGCCAAGATGATCCGGCACCGCATCGCGTACGCCTGCGACGAAGACGCCGCCCGGACAGCACGCGTCAGCTCCGACCGTTCCGCATCCGTCAGCGTCAACTCGGCCTTCGGCCGACCCGTCCTCGCCACCACATCATCGTACTCTTATTCAATGGACTTCAGGCGCGTCACACTAGGGCGTGTTTTGAAACTAGCGTCGGATCAGGCCGCGGCGTCTGACGCGTGCGTTCGCAAGGCGCCGGGTCGTCCGCATACTGGGCGTACGTGGGCGATCCGGCAACGCGGCGAGCGTGCGTGGCAGGCGTCGCGGACCCGGCGATAGTTCCAAAACACGCCCTGGGCTCCGCGCGCCCCGCGCCGCCCCGCTACGGCGTCACCCACACCATGCTCCGCCCGGTCTCCGCCGGCGCCTTCGCCTCGTCGTCGACGATCCGGTCCAGCCGGAAGCCGAGCCGCTTCGGCACGGCCGCGCTGCGCACGTTGGCCTCGTCGCAGTGGATTTCGATCCGGTCGATCCCCGGCAGGCCCAGGCCGATCTCGGTCATCCGCTCGGCCGCCCGCGTCATGATCCCGCGGCCGGTCACGTCGCTGCGCAGCCAGTAGCCGATCTCCAGCCCGCCGGGGCCGAGCCGGTCCATCAGCGAGATCGCGCCGATCTGCGTGCCGTCGGCGCCGAAGACGCCGTAGTTGAAGGCCCGGCCGACGGCCCAGGACAGGAAGCCGCGCTCGATGAAGTCGCGCTGGTCCTCGATCTGGACCGGCTCCACGCACCAGGGCATCCAGGGGCTCAGCTCGGCGGAGCTGGCCGCGATCGCCGCGTGCAGGCCCGGGGCGTCGTCCCTGGTGTACCGGCGCAGGTGGAATTCGCCTATCTCGACCCGCCCGGGCGGGTAGGCGCCGAGCGGCAGGGCCTTCGGCGGTTCTTCGGGGGTGTCAGTCATACGGGTCGATCTTGCCGAAGGCGCGTCGGCGGGGCAACCGCTTTCCCCGTCCGCTCCCGCCGCCGTCCCCGTGCCCGGGCTACGCCCGGTCGAGCTGCGCCGCCGCACGCAGGTGCTCCGGGGTCCGCTTCGGCGCTTCCTTGCGCACGAACGCGCGGCGCAGCGCGTGGTACGGCGCGGCCGGGTCGTCGAAGATGGCGCGCATCCTGGAGAGCTCGGCCTGCCGGTAGCGGTTCAGCGGGTGCACGGACTCGTCCGCGGCCAGCCGCTTCGCCTTCTGCGCGATCCGGGTGCCGATGTCCGCCCTGGCCGCCAGCTCGAACGCGTCGGCCCACACGGCGTCGGTGAAGTCCGACGGGTCCACGTCCACCAGCCGCTCGGCCAGCCCCCCGCGCAGCGCGGCCGCCGCGCTGACCGGCAGCGCCGCCCCGGTCAGCCGGTCCGCCTCGGCCCGGCCGACCCGGCGCGGCAGCACGTAGGTCCAGTACTCGGAGCCGTAGAGGCCCATCAGCCGATAGTGCGGGTTGAGCACCGCGCCGCGGCGCAGCCAGACCTCGTCCGCCGCGAAGCCGAGCACCGCGCTCCCCGCCGCCGCGTTGCCGCCCATCGCCGCCACCACGATCCGGTCCGACATCCGCAGCACGGCCTCGACCACGTCGTCGATCGCGTTGATGTTCGCCCAGGACTCGGCCGCCGGGTCGTCGGCCGCCTCGATCACGCCGAGGTGGATGCCGTTGCCGAAGAAGTCCCGCCGGCCGCCGAGAACCAGGACCCTGGTACGCCGGGTGGCCGCGTGCCGCAGCGCCTTCAGCAGCCTGCGGCAGTGCTCGGTGCTCAGCGCGCCGCCGGGGAAGCCGAAGCTGAGCATCCCGACCTCGGCGCGCTCCCGGTAGGCGATCTCCGGCGAGCCAGGGCACTCCGGCAGGTGGCCCACGGACCCGGACAGCGCGAGCGCGGCGGGCAGCTTCACCCCGGCCGGGCCGCCGGGCCGCCGCTTCGGCTTCGCGTGGCTGAGCCAGACGGCGCCGTCGGCCGTCGCCCGGCACACGGCGCCGGTCCGGGTGGCCAGCAGCGTTCCCGGCCGGCCGCGCAGCGCGTACTCGGGCTCGCCGCCGTAGAGGTAGAACTCGCGTCCCTCGACCCTGTCGAGCACGCCCGGGCTGGAGTCCGCCGCGCGCAGCAGGGCGCTGACCCGATCGGTCGAGTCCAGCGCCCAGTCGATCCGGCGCAGCTGCTGCGGGAACACGCCGCGGGTCACGCACTCGCGCTGCGGGCGCGGCCGCAGGCCGGCGGCGAAGCGGCGCACCGCCTCGTGCACGGCGGTGCTCGCGGCGTCGGCCAGCTCGCCGCGGTAGAGCTCGCTCTTGCCCACGCCGGGCGGGATCCGGAAGTCCGCCGTCGCCCAGACCGGTCCCGCGTCCATCTCGGCCACGGCCTGCAGCACGGTCACGCCCCAGCTCTCCGCGCCCAGGTGCAGCGCCCAGTCCAGCGACGCGGGCCCGCGGTCCCCGGCCGGGCCGGGATGCACGATCAGGCAGGGCAGCGCGCGCCAGACGTCCTCGGGTATCGCAGTGGTCAGCATCGGGGCGACGCAGAGGTCGAACCTGGGTGGAGCCCCGCCGTCGCCGCCGCCCGGCCCGAACACCGCCTCGCGGACCTCGCCCTGCCCGCAGGACGCGATCACCACCTCGAGTCCGTGCCCTTCGTCCGCCAGTTCGGCGTGGACGCGCTGGGCGAGACTGTTGAAGGCGGTCGCGATCAGCAGGATCCGCACGGAAGGGGTCCTCTCCTCGGGGACTGTCGCCGGAAGCACGGTGACAGAAGCACCGTACGAACGGGCGTTCTGCGGAGACCAGGCCGCACCTGGGGGTACTCGGAGCAAGGCGGCGTCGATACCCGCCCAGCCGTGCGCCGTGGCGCGCCCGTGGCAGACCGCCCGCGACGAGACCGGACGCCGTGGACGATCGTGCGGCGAGCGCCGTGGCGCGCCGGGTGGCGGACCCGTACCGCGCCCCCGACGCGGGTTGATCCACCCGGGTGACGGCAGCGCTTGACTTTCCGGAAACGCGATATATCGTGGTTCTCGAGCGACGCGATACATCGCGTTTCCAGGATACGCGGAGAACGGAAGGAATCGGGGAGGGCCATGGGCGAGAAGTGGAAGATCGAGCAGCCCGAGCAGCTGGCGATCGGCGAGGGGGTGCGCCGGCTGCGCCTGTCGGCGGTCGGCGGCCGCATCAACGTGCTGGGGGTGGACGGGCCCGCGGCGCTCGAGGTCAACCGGATCAGCGGCCCGCCGCTGAACGTGGAGCTCGAGGACGGGGAGCTGACCGTCAAGCACGGCGAGGACCTCAAGAGCGGGCTGTGGAGCTGGATCACCCGCGGCGCGAAGCAGGAGGTGGAACTGTCCATCTCGGTGCCGCCGGACGCGCTGGTCGAGGTCACCGTCGTCTCCGGTCCCGTGGTCGTCTCCAACTTCCACGAGCGGGTCACCGTCAAGGGCGTGTCGGGCGAGTTCACCCTCGCCGGGGTGTACGGGCCGACGAGCGTCAGCACCGTCTCCGGCGCGGTCACGGTCGAGCAGGCCACCGACGACCTCAAGGTGCGGGCCGTGTCCGGCTCGATCACCGTGCTCGCCGGGGCGGGCGGCGAGATCGAGCTCAACACCGTGGCCGGCGCGATCACCGTCGACCTCGAGGACCCCATGCCCGGCCGGGTGCACGCGACCTGCGTGTCCGGCGCGCTGACCGTGCGCCTGCCGCACGACCCTGACGTCGAGGTGGACATCAGCTCCACCAGCGGCCGCGCCACCACGGCGTTCCCCGAGATCACCCGCAGCAGGCAGCCGGGCAGCTCGCGGCTGCAGGGCGTGATCGGCAGCGGCGCCGCCCAGCTCAAGGGACACACCGTGTCGGGATCCATCACACTGTTGCGGCGCGAAGCCGACGAGGACGCCGACGTTCAGGACGTTCAGGACGCGAAGCCGGGCGACACCGGCGAAGAGGGAATCGAGGACGCACGATGACTCCGGTCTTCGGACACGGCCGGCTCCGGCTGTACCTGCTGAAGCTGCTCGACGAGAGCCCCAGGCACGGCTACGAGATCATCCAGCAGCTGCGCGAGCGCTTCGCCGGCCTCTACTCGCCGAGCGCCGGCACCGTCTACCCGCGGCTCGCCCGCCTCGAGACCGAGGGCCTGATCCGGCACGAGACCGACGGCGGCCGCAAGGTCTACCAGATCACCGACGCGGGCCGCGCCGAGCTCGCCGCTCGCGCCGACGAGCTCGAGGAGCTGGAGACCGAGATCCGCGCCTCCGCCCGCGACCTGGCCGAGGGCATCCGCCAGGAGGTGCGCGAGTCGGCCAAGGCCGTGCAGCAGGAGCTCGCCGACCAGGCCCGCCGCGCCCAGCAGGAGGAGCGCGGCGAGGACGCCAGGAGCGGCGGCCCGTGGGGCGGCTGGGCCGGCATACCGCCGTGGGCCCCGCAGCCGCCGGGATCCGCTGACTGGAACCGCGAGCAGTGGAGGGAGTGGAAGCAGCAGCTCAAGGACCAGGCCCAGGACTGGAAGCACCACCAGGAGGAGTGGAAGCAGCAGCAGAAGGAGTGGCGCGAGCAGCAGAAGGACCAGCGCCGCGAGTGGCGCCAGCAGCAGCGCGACTGGCAGCGCGACTGGAAGGAGCAGTGGGCGCGCCAGTGGAAGGAGCAGTGGCAGCAGCAGCAGCGCGACTGGGAGGCCGGCGGCGGCGCGCAGAGCTGGCGCGGCTGGATCGGCGGCCTGGCCGGCGACACCGACTTCAGCCAGCTCGGCGATCTGCTGGGCTACCTGCGCCGCGAGGGCGGCCCGGTGGCGGACGCGTTCCGCCGGCACGGGACGCTCAGCGCCGAGGAGCAGGCCGAGGTCAAGGCGATCATCGACAGCACCCTGCAGCAGCTCAAGGACCTGCTCGACGGCGGCCCGCGCGACGCGCGACCGGAGCCGGAGCCGGAGCCGGAGCCGGAGGAGTAGGCGGCGCAGCGCAGAGGTGCGGCGCAGAGGCAACGCGGCGGGGACGCCGGGGAGCCGGGGCCGGGGAC
>NZ_JAGSOH010000065.1 GCF_018139625.1 Actinospica acidithermotolerans
GTCCCACACGACGCCGCTCCCGCTCCCCCGGCCCCGTCACCGGTGTTCCTGCAGTCCAGCCGCCGACTTGCGTTATAGCAATAAGACTTGTATTGTAGTTGTTGTCGGAACGGGACGGCAGCCCGAACCGGCACCAGACCCCCTTAAGCACCCTGGAGGATGCAGTGGCCACCGACGAGAACAACATCGTCACGACCGGCAACGGCAACGGCGCGAAGTACGCCTTGGAGAGCGCGCCGATCGAGACCGGCCAGGTGCTCTACTCGATCACGCGGCTCACCCGCAGCGGCGAGGCGATCCCGGTCGGCAAGCTGACCATCGGCCCCGACACCTCGCTCAAGCCGCAGCCCGGACTCCTCTCGGTCTACTTCGGCGAGGGAAACCCGGACGTCCGCCACGAGCGCACCGACGTGCCGCTGGTCGGCGCGAGCATGTACCTGGTCAACCGCAAGCGGATCAACCCCGAGGAGATGGGCGAGGACGGGGAGAACCTGACCTTCCACTACTCCATGGCCCCGACGCACATGCAGCGCTTCTCGCTCTCGAACGAGGCGAAGGAGCAGCGTCGCGCCGCCGCGATGGTCGCCGCGATCGTCAAGCACTACCAGGCCCGCCCGGACCTGGAGGAGATCGCCAAGGCGGCCGACCACAAGCGCGACCTCGCGCGCCTGGAAAGCGCCCGGAAGCTGGAGCAGGAGCTCCAGGCGAAGATCGCCGAGGTGGGTGAGGCCTACAAGCGCACGCTCGCCGGGCTGAACCTGAGCCTGGCGGACCTCACCGAGGAGATCACCGTCCTGGAGCTGATCACCGGCGCGACCGCCGAGGACCCGCAGACCGGCACCGAGACCGAGTGAACCCCGTCGGGGGCGGCTTGCGCCGCCCCCGACCCCCGCTCAGGAGCCCTCCTCGCTCAGCGGATCAGAGCGCCCGACGACGGATCGGGAGGACGCAGGTTCGACTCCTGCGAAGGGCACCACGGGCCGCGCGCAGCGCGCGCCCGGCAAGCACCCGGCGGCACCGGTCCCCCGGTGACCCCGGGCGGCATGCAACCCGTCCGAAATCGGGGCCGCGCCCGGTTCGACGCACCCCCAGTGCGTCGAACCGGTGAACCCAGCGACCCGCCGACCACACCCGTGGCGGCGGGTCGCCGCGCGTCGAACCCGCCCCGGCGGCTTGATGCTGACCCGGGCTCACCCACCGCGCGGCGGCGGGCCCGGCCGAGACCTCCACGCCCACCCGACGAAGGAGCCGTTTGTGAACGAGGCTGACCAACTGCGCGCCCACCCGGCCGAAACGGCCATGGACCGCGCCTGGAGCAACCTCCGAGAGGCGCGCGACACGGCGGCCCTTGCCGCACTCGCGCTACTCGGCGACGCCGTACCCGCCCGCTTCCCGGACGCCCACTACCTACACGTCGCCGACGGCCGCACGGCGCCTGATCCAGTACGAGTGACCAGGCGCGACGGCGCCGCGTTGAAGACCTTCACCACCGCGGAGGTTTCCGAAGGCGGCTACGCCGCACTCCTCGCCCGCGCGGCCGCAACGGTCGCAGCGCTCGACGCCGCCGCGGACTCCGTGCAGCTCACACGGCGCGAAGCCAGCGGCTCCAGCGCAGGGCTCTGCGTCGACCTCTCCGCGTGCGCGCGGCTGTCGCGCGATGTCCCCGTTGTTCGCGCCCACACCGTCGTCGGAGCCTGGAACAGGCCGGAGGAGATTCCCGGCTGCCAGGACCGCGAACCGGTCGACGACTTCATCGAACACGTCGTCGCCACCAACCCGGACGAGGCCGCCGAGATCGCGTTGGAGCGCCAGCGCCGAACGCACCTTGCGGAAACCGCCCCCACAGAAGCCGGATACGGCATGGAACCGCACGCCATCGCCGTCTTCCCGTTACGCGTGTGGCCCTCCGCGCACTGACCGCCAACCCCGACGCCCGCAGGTCCCCAGACCAGCCATAGGAAGGGCCCCTTCATGCCTGACCCCGCTACCGTCCTGGCCGTCCGCGTCCTCGCTGCGGCCCCGACGTGCCAGAGCCACGAGAGCCTGAGCGCCTTCGCCCGCCTGATGTTCGCGCCCGCGCTCGTGATCGCCGGATTCATCGTCCTGGGCGTCACCATCCTCTGGGGCATCGCGATCCTCGACCGGTGGGACGGGGTCCGCAACCGCCGCCGATCGCGCGCTGCGCCCCTCCCACCCGGCATCAACGGCGGTTGATCAGCGTCGCTCCCTCGGCTGGTCCGCCCGAGCAGGCGGACCAGCCGGCCAAGCTGGAGCCGCCATGAGAGCGGCACCCACATCAGCGGCCGGCAGCGCAGCAGGCACCTGCGGCACTGGAACGGCCGTCCTCGGCAGCCGGCAGCCTCGACCGGTACTTCGCGAAACCGCCGTGCCATGTCAGTGCTCTTTGTTAGGGTGAAGGCCGTGGGTAGAGCGAGCAAGAAGCGTGCCGCGGCCGCTGGGCGCGTCGGTACCGACCGGTTTACGCGAGGATGGCCGGGACCGGGCAACGTCACGATTCGGCCCGCGCAGCCCGACGAGATCGCCTCCATAGCGGAGTTGGCTGGTGCGGCGGGGACGGCCCTCAACCCATCCCTGCGAGTAGCGGTTGGCACCGGGGTCATGGCGCGAACGCTGAAGGCGTGCGTACGGTCAGGGCGCGAGGACTGGCTCAAGCTGCTTACCCGCGCGGTGCAGTCCGGAGACCTCAGCGTTCTGCACGAACTCTCGCTGGTGCTCGCGGCCGTGCGCGACGGCGCCGTCGTCGGCGAGATCAGCGTGAGCCCTGCCATCGGGCTGATGCAGAACCTGATCAACGATGGCGTCGCGCCCGTCGCCGCGCTCTGTGCAGCGCACTCGCTGGCCAAGGTGACGAGCCTCGCCACCGCCCCGAGAGAAGAAACCGGGCTGTGTGACGCGCTCCTGCAGGCGGCCATCGAGACGTACGACAATGCCGGCTACAACGTGCTGTACAGCTCCGCGCCCGCTGAGAGCGAGGCGCTCAGTACGTTCACCGGTCACGGCTTCGACCTGGTGCCACCCGGGCATCAGGTCTCACTGTGGCTCATCTTCGGGGAGCAGATCAGCCTCAAAGCCCGAGAGGGCGAGCAGCTCGTGGTCCGCATGCACGACCCCGAGGACCGCCCTCGCGGCGGGTCTCAGCGTGGCGCCGTTCCTGCGCGCGCCGGGACGCCCCACGCAAACGCGGACCTTCTCAGCCGCGCAGCGGCCACAACGACCTCCGCGTAGGTGGAGGCGGGCTTCGTTAACCGATCGAGAGTGCGACTTCAAGACTGAGCGGGGCACATGATGGACGGCGGCAGAACGGCGGCACGGGGCTTCCAGTACCAGTATCACCGCACACTCGAGTGGCTCGTCGCGCATCTCGACGATCCGGCGGTCGCCGCGGTCCGCGTCGAGGGGCCGGCGCCGACCGAGACGGCCGTCGGCGACTCGGTCGACTTCGACGCCCAGCGCGATGACGGCTCAGTGATCTTCGCGGCCCAGGTCAAGAGCAAGGCGCTCGGCCTGCAGATGTCCGCCCCTAAGGCGTTCGACGCACTGCTCGCGCTGGCGAAGGGCTCCACGGCAGAGCGGTACGCGCTCGTGACGAACGCCGCCCTCGACGCCACCGCACAGCGCCTCGCCGCGGCTCTCGAGGAAGCCTCGGACCTGGCTGATCTACGAGCACGTCTCGCGTCGCTGTTCCCGAAGACGAAGGCGCCGAGACGCGCGGAGCAGGTCGCACGCCTGGATGACGAGCTGCTCGCGAGGCTGAGCAGAAGCCGCATCCAGGTGGATCCGCGGGATGACGATGAGATCAGGACGGACCTGCGCGAAGCGCTGCGCACCTACCGCAACCGACACCGCGAGGGACTGGGCGACCAGTCGGCGGGACTGCTGTCCGGGTATCTGATCTCGGAGGTCCTGTGGCGCGCGGCGGATACAGCCGGCGAGCGCGCAGCCTTCGACGTGGCATCCCTGCGCGGGCACGTGCTCGTGCCCGGAGACGTGCTCGCGAGCGCTCTCGGATGGAAAGACTGGGGCTCCATTGTCGGACTCCTGCCGCGAGTGCCGGACGTTTCCCGCCGGGCTTTGCTCAACGAGCTCTGCGCCGCCGTGGACACTCCACGCGACACCCCGGTGCGTCGGGTGGCGCTGCTCGGCCTGTCGGGCATCGGGAAGTCGAGCCTTGCGGTGCAGTTCGTAGCCGAGCGCGCCGACGCCTACGACCTGATCGGCTGGATCGACAGCGAGACGCCGCAGAGCATGCTCGCGTCCTTCCACGCGCTGCTCGCCGCGATGGACCCCGCCGTCACCGGGCGCCACGAGTTCCCGCCCGACCAGCTCGCCCACCGTGTGCGCGCCGCGCTCGGGCGCCTGTCCGGACGTTGGCTTCTCGTGTTCGACAATGCCGGGTCCGTTCGCGACATGGAGCCTTGGGTCCCAGCCCTCGGCCGAGGCGATGTGATCCTCACGTCTCTGGACGCCGCCTCGAATTATGGTGATGCGAAGCGCGTGAACGTCGGAACCATGCTGCGCGATGAGGCGGTGGCCCTGCTCACACGGCGTCTTCAGCTCGCCGTTGCGGACCAGCGCACGCACGCCGAGGTCCTCGACCGGTTGGCGGCTGGGCTCGGCGACTGGCCGCTCGCACTAGAGCTCGGGGCCGGCTACATCTACAGCTGCGGCATCGCCCTGACCGGCGTGGACGAGTACCTGACGCGGCTGACCGCGCGGGCCCTGTCCGACCACGATTCGGTGCCCCCCGGCTACCCACGCACTCTCGTCGCCGCGCTCGGGCTGAGCCTCGACAAGATCACCGCCCGCTCGACTCAGAGTCTCGACCGCGCCCAGGTCGCGCTGGGCATGCTCATCGCGGCCGGCTACCTCGCTTCCCAGAGGATCCCGGCTCACCTACTGCTTGCAGTCGCCGCCGGCGGCGACGTCGGTCTGGACGCCGAAGCCGAAGCCGATCAAACCCCGGCGTTCATGGCGCCCGAGGAGGCCGACCTCGGCGAGCACCTGCGCGAACTGCGGCGCTTCTCACTGATCGGCGAAGATCTACCGCTTCCGCACCCGTTTCCCGCCATCGGACCGGAGTCCGCCAGGACCATCACCGTCAACACGGTCGTGCAGGTCGTCGTCCGCGCCCGGGTGGGAAGCAACCCCGACCTGCCCACGGGCCTGAAATCGCTGGCATGGCATGTCAACAACTGGCTGCACCGCTCGCTCGCGCTCGGAGACGCCGAGGGCACCGCCGTCCTTCAGACGCACGGCGAGCGGCTGCTCGACCACATCGAGGCGATCGGCCTGACCAGCCAGCGCATCGCCTTGCTCTACGGCAACCTCGCCGGCGGATACTCGAAACGGTGCCAGGACGAGACGGCGGCCCACTGCTACCTGCGCGCTCTTCACCATGTCGATGCGTCTCCCCCGACGAACCTCGCTCTGCGCGTGCAGAACCAGTTGGGCCTCGCGACCGTTTACTGGAATCGTGTCCTGAGGGAGGAGATAGACGGCGGCGAAGATGCCGCAGTTGCGGATGTGGCGAGCTTGCTCCAGGAGGTGCTCCGGCAAGCCGAGGCGTGGTCGCACGAGCCGTCCGGCGCCGCGATGAAAATCGCCCTACTCGCTGCCAACCTGCTCAGCCGGTCACCGGTCGAAGGCCTGCCCCCCGCTCTGGAACGACTCTCCAAGGCATTCGCGAGGCTCATCTCCCGCCTGCCCGCCTCGGAGTACTCAGGGCTAAGGGCCCAGCTCGACGAGGCGGAGGTTCAGCTCCAGCAGCGGAACTTCCGTGCGGCCGAGAGTATTTGCCGCCACCTGGTCGCCAGGGGTGTCGCGGATATCGACACCGGCGCCAAGCGGCTTCTGATCGAGGCACTGATCGGGCAGGAGCGGTGGCCGAGCGCTCTCGGTGAGATTCACGATTGGGCGCAGTCGCCCACGGGGCCGCGTCTCGCCGTCCAAGACTCGCTCGACCTCATCCACAACGCCGGAGTCGTGTGCGCGTTGGGGGTGATGCAGCGCAAGGACGGACCGACGAAGGTCCTGGAGGCGTTGCTCGACTGGCCCAGCTTCGACGTGGTCCTGAATGCGGCGACGCCGGGCGAGCGCGGCCGGATCGAACTGCTCTGCGTGATCAACGACTATGTCCACGGACGGGACCTCGACCAGGACCGCCTCTGGAAGCTAGCGCGCGTCGACCTCGCCAGCCCGTACGGCGGGACGCAGTCATGGCAATTGCTACGCAGGATGGTCATAAGCGTGCCGCGGGTCTACACCGACGCCGACTAGACCAGCCGCCGCGACGCCCGCCGCGTCCGAGAACATCGATCAGCCCGCCGCCGTCTCAACGGATGCGGGCGAGCGGGACCCGAGATGACCGCACGCCCCGCCCGACCGGCTCGTCCGTGCGCCGAGCTGCGCGCAGCGCGGCCCGGCGGATCCGCCGCCGCGGCGTTACCGCCCGAGGTTCGGTGCGTCCGCGAACAGCCGCATGTCCGTCTCGCCAGTGATCAGGTCGGTGTGGATCGGCGCGAACGGCCCGGCTTCGATCAGATCCTCGAAAATGCACGCCGTCACCACCAGCCCCTGGTCCAGACTGCCGGACTGCACCGCGCGCTGTGTGAGCATCGCGAGGTCCTGAAGCCGGGCGGCGAGCTGCGCCCTGCGGCCGAACGGCTGCGCCAGAACAAACATGATCTTGGGCCAGGCGGGATACAGGTACTGCCATGCCGGGCGGATGTTGATCACGGTGCGCCCGGGGCTGCCAGCGCCCGGGGTATACCCGTGGTAGCGGGAGTAGGCGTTGAGCTTCTCGGCCAGCCGCTCGACGCTCATCGTCGCGCGGTCCAGTTCGAGGAACGCGCGCACAAGGACCCGCTTGCTTCTGCGCGGCACCACGGCGCGGATGACCGCGTCGGCCACCAGCATCTGCCCGCCCGACTGGTCGCTGATCCGGTGGGCGACCTCGGGCACCCAGTCCAGCGGGGAGCATTCGTAGCCTGCGTCGGCCAGGCGCGCGGCGTGGGAGACGAACGCAGTGCCGACGTCGTTGACCGCGAGGGTGTGGCCCTGCAGGGGCCCGGCCGCGGTCTGCGCGGTGACCCGGTAGGAGCGCGGGGGCACCGCGTCCGCGGCCTCCACGAGCTCCGCGCCGAGCGCGGTGGTGAACCAGGCCATCAGCCGCGGCTCGCCGGCCACCCGCACGCCCTCGATCAGCCCGCGCTCGCGCATCTCCGCGATCCGCATGCGCACGCCCCTGCGGTTGGCCGCGATATCGGCGACCAGCTCGTAGATCTGCCGGGTGTTCAGGAGCCGGTGGTGGTAGAGGCACACGAGGATGCGCTGCTGGCTGGGGGTGAGCGCGCCGGGTGCGGCCGCGCCCGACGCGAGGGTCTCAGGCATACTCATTCGGCCACGCTCCCGCTCTCATCGCCCGGCTCGTCCTGCGGACCAGGGGGGCGGATCGGGCGTGCGGGCGTACCGGTCCCGGCGGCCGGATCACCCGCCGGCACGCTCCCGCCGATCTCGCTGCCCGGCGCTCCGGTGCCGCGCAGCGGCGTATCCCCCTGCCCTGCGGCAGTGGTGGCGGATCCGCCGCCCCGGCGCTTCCTGCCTGCCCCACCGTCCTCCCGCTCGGTCTCCTTGGCACGGCGGCCGACCGCGTCGTGGATGCGCTCGTCGAGTTTGGCGAGCTGAGCGAGCACCTGCCCGATCGGGCGCCGGCGCAGGGTCGCGTTGACGTGACCGGCGATCACGGCTTCGCCCTCGGGCTCGAACCAGCGGGCGAACAGCTTCGTCACCTCCGCCCCCCGGATCTTGAACGGGGTGGTGGCGGCGCCGCCGAGCGTGACGGACAGGATGTGGTGGAAGCGCGGAAGCATCATGACCGTCTCCGGGTCGACGTCCCCGCTCCACTGGCGCGCCACCAGCCGTGCGGCCTCCGCCTCGCTCGCCGTGGTCGACAGGACCGACTTGTTCTGCATCAGCGCGTCCCTGGTCGCCGGGGTGAGCCGCGCGGCCATCTGCGTTGCGGCGTAGAGGCGCACCATGAACTTTCTCAGCTGTTCCACGATGGCCGCGAGCGTCCCCTTCGACGCGCCGTCCACTGAGGTCAACTCGTCGATGAACGCATAGAACTCGCGCCGGTCCGCCGGGCGCTGGTCGCGCCGCGAGAGCCCCGCACGGAACAAGTCGAAGATCAACAAGCAGGACAGCAGCCGGTCGGTGGGGCCGGTGCCGGCCGGGCAGATGAACACGACCTTGCCGGTGTCCATGGCTTCGCGCACGTCGTAGGTGGAGATCGGGCCGCCGAGAAACGCACGGGCGGTATTGGAGGTCGAGAGCCTTTCGATGGCGTTGGTAACCACGGGGACGGCGTCGGCCGGGTAGTTCGGGAAGGTGTGGATCCAGAAGCGCCGGTACTGCTCGTCCAGGCGTGCCACCACCGCCTCGCGCCAGTCCTTGTCCGTCAGCAACGTCGGGATCTGGAAGATCGTCGGGGCGAGCTCGGGCGTGCCGCGCTGCACCATCTTGAGCGAGAGGTCTGCCAGCGCTTCGCATGCCTTGCTCAGGATCGTCAACGCCCTGTTGGACGTGGAGTCCCAGCCGAGCGCGGAGGCGAACGCCGAACTGATCGAGCCGACGACGTCGGGGATGTCGTCGGCGTCGCGCCCGATCATGCACAGCGGGTTCCAGTTGCAGATCAGTTCGCTCGACCGGCGCACGGTCAGATCGATGTCGAGGATGCGTTCGGCGACCCCGGGCGCGGCGAGGTAGGGCATGGCCCTGCGCGCGGCGTCGCGGTGCGGGTCGAGGAACCACGTGCCGTAGCCCGCTCGCGCAAGAGCGATCATCTGTGTGAGCATCAGTTCCGTCTTGCCGAAACCGGCTTTGCCCAGGATCAGCGAGAAGAGCGTCTCGTCCAGCGGCGCGCCGGCCAGGCGCTCAGTGCCGTCGGCGTTGGTGACGTAGCCGAGCGGGAGGATTCCCGCGGCGCCCACTTCGTAGGTCGGCAGTTCTGCGGGCGCGGGCGGCACGAGGCCGCCGCTGCGCTCCACGTTCGTCGGGGCGCAGTGCTTGGTCGGCGGCTTGAGCAGTCCGGCGATCTCCCGGCCCGTCACCACCGACTCGGCGGACGGGTCGAACAGGCCCGTCTCAAAACGCCGGTCGAACCTCCTTCGCCGACTGCGCGCATCCGAGCTAGGGTTCCATGGGCCGAGACTGCGCCCGACGACGCGCAGAGAGTTCTCTCCGTCCCACACGTTGAACGCGGACAGCACCTTCTTCAGGTGTGCCTGCGCCCGCTCGGGGATCTCGCTGGTGATCCGGATCAGGATCTGGATGGCGAAGAGCGGGTCGTCCGCCGTGTACTTCCCCATCGCTGCGGCGGCCGCGGCGCGGGCGGACCGCTCCGGGCGGGGGGCCTGCGGCGGGCTGACGGCGCCGACACCCTTGGTCGCCTGCAGGCCCATCTGCACCTGCGCGCCGATCGCCGCTCCGAGCGACCGGGGTCCGGTAGGCGACTGCTGGGCTGCGTGCGCCGCGCGCTTGCGGTGGTGGCGCGAGCGCGCGGGGGTGAGGGGAAGCAGGTCTATGGCGATCTGCGCGTCCTCGCCGAGTTCTGGCCGTACATCGGCCACGGCGGCGGCGAACGCGGCGAGGGGATCCGGCTTGAGCGGAACCTCGCGCAGCGACAGGTGATTTGGCAGTGCCAGGCGCAGTTCGGCGCGGGCGACGCTCTTGCGCGCGGGCGCTCGCCCGGGCTGGGGTCCGGTGCTCATCGGCGATCCTCCATCGCGCGCTCCCCCGGGCCGGCCTGCCGCGTGCCCGGTGACGCCGGCGCCTCGGCGTCATCGCTTTGGCGGTCGATGACCGCGCGCAGTTCCACACCGGCGAAGGTCTGCTGCCCGAGGACCGCCGCGGCGCGGCGCGAGCCCTCCACCCGGTAGGCCAGGCGGCCGTGCTCGACGGTGTGCAAGCGGATGCGCACGGCGGCGGCGCGCCGTGGCGTCGAGCCTGGGGCGGCCAGGCGGGTGCGCTGCACCAGGCGCGCGAACCGGTGGATGTCTTCGGGCGTCGGGTCGAAGGAGTTGGTGGGGAGCAGGTCGAAGGCGCCTCGATCCTGCAAAGCCGCCGTGGTCTTGCAGTGGCGGATGACGCGGACCGCGATGATTACGGCGGCCGTGGTCGCCAGCAGCGCCACCGCGCTGAGCTCTATGGCGAGCACGTGCGCCTTCGGCGCGCGGTGGATCAGGCCGACGATCTCGGCCCAGCTGGACGGTCTCTTGGTGCTTGCCGTCATGCTCCGGACCCCCTCCCTCTCAAAGGTCGGTAGTGATAGGAAAGATGTCGCGCACCTCGCTCACTCGCTCGCATGGCTGTTGAGCTGCGCGGATTGCTGATTCCGGGTGGCGTGCTCGGGTGAGCGGACAGGCGAGTGGATAGGTGAGCCGATTGGTGAGCGGATAGGTCGCCGGATCGGTGAGGGGACGGGTGAGCGGACAGGTCGACCGGACCGCGGGCCGCAGGCGCTTCGCGGCCGCCTTGCACGGCGCTCGCCGTCGGACCCGCCATCGGTCTGCTCCCTCGCGATCCGGCGTTCTCAGCGAAGGCGCGCTCGCGCCCTCGACCTGATGTAGGGGCCGAGGCGGAGCAGGACGCGACAGCGGGCGGGCCGAGGATGCGACGCGGGGGCGGTGGCCGGCTAGGGCTCGCTCGCTCCGCTCTGCCCGACGACGGGGACCCAGCCCGAGGGGGTCAGTGCGAAGGCGAGCACGGTGAGGTGCTCGGGCTCGAGGGTCGCGGGATCAGAGTCGGTGTACAGGAGCGTCACGTCCGCCAGGTCGGTGCGTCCGGCGTGGCGCCGTGCGATGGCGGCCTGGATCTGAAGTCCGGCCGCCGTGCCGCCGGCGACGAGATCGCGGGTCAGGTCCCTGCGGCCGAGGACGATCAACGCGTTCGCGGTCGCGCTCGGGAGGTCCGGCGGGCTCGAAGAGTTCAGGGCGCGTTGCAGCGCGGCCGACGAGGAGCCGCCGTCCACCTGAGCCGGCTCGGGGCTCGCGGTGGCGATCGGGGCGGCCGTGCTCGTTGCAGGGGCAGGCGCCGTCGATGCCGCCAGCGCCTGGGGCGAGGCGGAGTCGCCCGGTGGTGAGGACGTGCTGCGCGATGCGGCCAGATCGGGCGGCGCAGCCGAGGGGTGCGGCAGAGTGAGGCTGTAGCCCAGCGCGGCGACGCCGAGGCCGGCGAGGGCCGCGGCGGCACACAGTAGATATCTACCGCTTGATATAAAAGACACGTTATTTTTGATCACCACCACTGCGCTCCTCCGGCGTACTGGTCCAGCCAGACGCTTTCGGTCCGCACGTGTTGGCCGGTGGTGGGCGCGTCGATCATCATTCCGCCGCCGAGGTAGATCCCGACGTGGTGGATGTTGCCGTCGTACGCGTCGGGGTCCGCGGTGTTGTACGCGAAGAAGACGAGATCACCAGGCTGGAGCACCGACAGGCCCTGTGCCGCGGTGTATTTCGTCGGGGCCTGGTCGTACTGTTGCTGGGCCACGCGCGGCAGCGTCACCCCGGCCTGGGCGTAGGCGTACTGCGCCAGGCCGGAGCAGTCGAAGCCGACGGTCGTCGCGCCGTAGCAGACCCCGTCGAGGATGCCTCCGCCCACCGACCAGTCGCATTCGCCGAGGGTCGGCCCGCTCGGGTTCCCGCCGCCATAGGAATACGGGGTGCCGAGGTAGCGCTGCGCGGCGGCGATGGCGACCTGGCCCTTGTTCGCTGCCTGCGGGTTCTGGCCTTGGGAGTTGAAGGCGGTGATCCAGGACTCGACCTGTTGGACGTACTGCTGTGAGTTGTTGTATTCGAAGATCGCCGCTGCGAGCTGTTTCGGATCGGACAGGTCGCGCCCGTTCCCGCACAGGTAGACCGCGGTCGTGAGGGCGGCGTCGTTGATGTTCTGCGGGTTGCCCAGCGGCAGGTGCATCTGGTGGCGCAGGCTCGTCCAGGTGGCGGGGAGGATCTGCATGGGCCCGACGGCGCGGTCGTAGACGGTGTCGCCGTCGAGCACGCCGTGGTCGGTGTCCTTGACGACCCTGTTGCCGTCGGTGCCGTTGAGTTCGGGTCCGTAGATGGGCGGGCTGACGGTGCCGTCCGAGGAGATCGTCTCCCCGGCCATCTGGGAGGATTCGACCTGGGCGATCGCAGCGAGGTCGGCCCAGGTGAGGCCCTGGCACGTGGGAACGTAGTTGGTGACCTCGGTGACCGCGGCGCTGTAGGCGGCCAGCGCCTGCGGCGGGATCCCCGGGACTGTTTGCGGCGCGGCCGCGGCGGACGCGCCGCCGCCGAAGGCCATCATGGCGGCCGCGGTCACGGTCAGCGGGACCCCGAACGTCGTGGCGATCGCGCTGGCGATCGCCACGCGCCGTGCGGCGGGGTGCTTGGCGAGGTAGCGCAGCGCGTGCTTGGCCGCGAGTGCCGGCAGCATCAGTCACCGCCCCCGCCCGGGCTGGGAGGCGGCGTCGGCGGACGGCTAGGGCGGCCCGGGCGAGGCTGCTGTGCGGGTGGCGGTGTCGACGGGGTCGACCGGGGCGGGGCCGAAGCGTTCGGCGGCGTCGGGCTGTTGGAATTGCGCAGGCCTGCGGCCGCCTGACCGCTGGCGGACCTAAGTTGGGAGCGCATCGCGCTCGATCGTGAGCGCTGCCCCTGGACGGCTCTGTTCGACGGTGCCGAAGGTCCGGGGCCGGGCGGCTGCGGGCCCCGGGGGCCGCGCCCGCCGCTGCCGGGTTGCGCGGGGCCTTGCGGTCCGGGTCCGCGCCCGCCGCCGGTCGGCCCGGAGCGGTTCTCGTTCCACGCGGCGGCGCGCTCGCGGGCGCGCCGGTTGGCGTCGACCAGGCGGCGGCCGGCGTTCGCGGCGCGTTGTCCGACCATCCGGGCCGGGTTGAGCACGCGGTCCGTCTCCGCGCCGACGGCGGCGGAGAATGCGGCCAGTCCCAGCCGGGACTGGGACTGGGAGCGCTGGTCGTAGAGCATCGTCGCGCGGATGAAAGCCGATCCGCTGGCGCCGCCGACCTTCATCCTCTCGAGCCTTCTCTGGATGTTGAAGGCGACG
Organism: Actinospica acidithermotolerans; assembly: GCF_018139625.1. Classification (GTDB taxonomy): domain Bacteria; phylum Actinomycetota; class Actinomycetes; order Streptomycetales; family Catenulisporaceae; genus Actinospica; species Actinospica acidithermotolerans. The sequence goes on from NZ_JAGSOH010000065.1 coordinate 13,117, forward strand.
TCCTTGCCGGCTTCGGAGATACGGCGGTGGAAGACGAGCCCGGCCACGACGGCGGCGTCGACGAGGGTGAAGCGCAGCATGAGGTCCTGCCCGGCGAGCGAGGACATCAGGGTCTGGATGGCGACGCAGAACACCGCTACGAACAGGATGGAGAAGAGCACGGCGTTGACGGCCTTGACCACGCGGGCGACGCTGCGCCACAGGATGGCGCGCCCGCCCCCGGGCAGCGTTCCGAGTACGAGCGCGAACACGAGCGCGATCGACTCGATGCCGAGCCCGAACTGCGCGACGAGCAGGCCGCCGGAGATGAGGATGACCAGGAACAGCAGGAAGACGTCCGCGATGCCGACCGAGAGCGCGATGAAGATCCGTTCGAAGGACGGGTTCTGGTTGAAGTCCGCGTAGCTCTGGTTGCACGACGACATCTCCTGCCAGGTGCTGGACAGGATGAAGTCGGGCGGCGGCTGGTCGCTGGTGTAGCCGTACTGGACCTCGCCCTGGATCTGCGCGGCGTAGATGTGGTAGCAGGGATCGACGTGTCCCGGGGTGTCGAGCACGGCCCCGTACTGCAGGACCTGGTCCGGCTCCCGCTCGAACGTCTCGATCAGCGCGTTGGCGAGCGGCTGGGTGACCTGGGAGGGGTCGGCCGAGTCCTGGCCTTGCCCGAGCGAGACCGCGGCGACCCCGACGGAGAACTGCTCGGTGTGGGTGAGCACCCCGTTGTCGCCGAGCAGCGTGGTGGCCGGGGCGGCGAGGAAGGTGGTGGCGAGGGCCGCGATGACCGCGGACATCGCGAACTCGGCGGTGCCTCGGGCTCGGGATTTGAACAGGATCTGCATCCCGCACAGGAACGCCGCGATCATCATGCACAGCGTCGGCAGGCCGAGGGCGCCGATCACCTGCTGCTGGTAGGCCAGGCACAGCTGCTGGACGGGGGTCAGCAAGATCTTGGCGAGCCCGAACTGCAACGCCCACACCAGGATGAACACCGCGATCCCCAGGATGATCTTGTCGCAGTACCAGATGGCCTGGGTGAACCAGTCCTCCAGGTGCGCGCCGATCGCGTTCCACGGACCGTCGTCCGCGGTCACCGAGTAGTCGTCGATCACATGCGCGCACGCGCTCGGCGCCTTCTTGGTCGCCGCGGTGCAGTCCAACGTGGACTCGTCGTTGAAGGAGCCGAACGCCCCGTTGTTGTTCGCATCCTCGGTGGCGCTGGAGGTCGGGTCCGGCGTACACGCGCTCTGACCGCCGCTGGAGGTGCTCGTGTATCCGGCCGGGCAACTCGCGCTCGCGGACGGCGAGGCGCCGGAGGTGGTGGGCGCGGGGCTCGGGCTGGAGGAAACCGCCGACGGGCTGCTGCCCGAGCTCGGCGCGGGCAGCGGCACGGGCGCCGACGAGCTCGAGGCCTGCGCCGCGCCGGTCGAGGCGAGCAGCGCGATCAGCGCCCCGGCCCCGAGCAGCACCAGCCGCTTCACCGCGGGGCGACCCCGGGACGCACTCACCGTGCCACCGCCGCGTCCCCGGCCGGGGCGGCGGAGCCCTGCTCGGCGCCGGCGCGGGGGGTGGTGAGGATCGCGCGGGCCACCGCCTCGCTCTGTGGAATCAGCACCTTGATCAGACCGAGGCGGCCGGAGAGGTCGCGATGCAGGCACTCGCCCGCGCGCGCGGCCCGCTCGGCCGGGGAGACGGCCACCGGGCTCAGCCCCATGACCAGCTCGAGCAGATCCCGGTCGCCTCCTTCCAGGCCCATGAACTCAAGGCCCTTGGCCGCGAGCGCCGCCGTGCGGTGGCGGAAGAGGTAGCGCAGCCGCAGCAGGCCGCGCAGCGTGTCGGCGTGCTCGTCGCCCACGCCCAGGTCGTCGCCGTCGTGCAGGCCGAAGTGGGCGGCGCAGTTGTGTTTCCGCGAGTCGCGCACCATCTCGAGCATCAAGGCCCTGCCCTCGGGGCAGCCGGCCATCCACCAGCACTCGTCCCAGCTGGTCAGCACGAACTCGTGAGGGGCGGCGAACGCGGTCTCCCGGCACACGGCGGTCAAGAGCACCAACGCGGCCTGCCCGAAGATCTTCTCGAAGGGAAGGCGGGCGAGGCGCACCTCGGAGGCGAGCTCCTCGGGGGTGGGCAGGGTGAGCCCGGCCACGGCGAACACGATGCTGTCCGCGCCCGAGACGCTCAGCGGCTCGAGCCGCGGATCGAACAGGGCCCTGGCCTGGCCCTTGAACGCGATCGCGCGCAGCTTGCGGGCGAGGGAGGCGGCCTCGGGGTCGGTGCGCCCGCGGGCGGCAAGGCGCTTGGCGAGTTTGAGCAGGCTCGGTGCGCCCGCGCGCACCGTGTCCTCGATGGCCTCGCTGAGCACCACGTCCTCGTCCGTCATGGTGCGCACCTGCAGCAGCGTGGTGAGCACCGCCTCTGTGTAGCGGGCGGCCTGCTTGCCGGCGAAGATGCGCAGCGGGTCGAGCGAGAGCGTCGCGTGGTCGGAGATCTCGATCACCTGGGTGCGGCCCGGGCAGGCCTTGAGGAAGCGCACCCATTCCTGGTTGGGGGTGCGGTCCACCGCCAGCACCCGGCCGCGCGAGCCCGGCCAGTCCGGGCGCCGCCCCCTGGCCAGCACGTAGAAGGCGGCGGTCTTCATCGCGACGCTTTTCCCGGAGCCGAGCTCGCCGACGAACGCGGCGGACGCGGAGGCGTCGATGCGCGGGCCGAGCGAGAAGTCGGTGAGCACCGGGAGCATCCCGGCGCCGGACAGGCCGAGGGCGTAGAGGGCTCCCTCGTCGTCGCCGAGTCGGTCCCCGGAGAACGGCATGGCCATCGCGAAGTCCCTGGCCAGGGTGAACTGCGTGTAGTCGCCCAGCATCCGGGGCGTCGCGGCTCCCGGAAGCAGCGCCTGGTAGCAGGTCAGCTGTCCGCCGGTGGGGCGCGAGAGCTGGTAGTCGGTCGCCGCGTAGGCCTTGCGCAGCGTCTCGGCGCGACGCTCGGCCTCGGCGGCGGTTTCGCCGTAGACGCACAGCACCGCGCTCGCCTGAACCTCGAGCTCGCTCGAACTCGCGGAGAGCCGCTCGCGCATGTTCTCCAGCGCGCCGATCGCCTCGATCAGCGGCGCCGGCGCCCTCGCCTCATCGCCCTCGTCCCCGGTGTACTCCCCGACCTGCGCCTGCAACTCGCGGGCCTGGCGGCGGGACTTGGCCTCGGCCTCGGTGCGCGGGACGCCGCGCAGGCACACGGCCCACTCCACGGGGAAGTCGAACTCGTCCAATCCCGCCAGCCACTCGCTGCCGGGGAAGACGAACTGGCTCGGCATCTCCGAAAGGCACAGGAACGCCTGGTAGCTCGGCCCGTGCTCAGTCAAGGTCTTCAGGTGCCGGTGCGCGAACGGGTTCAGCGCCTTCGCCGAGCGGCCGCGGTCGGTCCTGGCCCCCTCGTCGTAGAGCACCTCGTCCAGGGCGCCGAGTCCGGTCGCGCTCACGGGGCCCTCGCCCGGGCGGGGCCGGGCCGGCTCGTCCAATCCGCGCCGCGGCGCCCGCGCGTAGAGCCACAGGATCTCGGCCGGCGCGGCCTCGGCGAGGTCGATGCTTCCGGGCCAGCTCGCGCGCAGCGCGCGGGCCTGAGCGAGTTTGGCCTTGACCTCGCTCGGCTTGATCCGCCCCGGTGCTGCGCCGGCGCTCGCGGCGAGCGAGGACGCGGCGGTCGCGAAGGCGGCCAGAGCTCCGCGCGCGCCGCCGGGTTCGGGCAGCGGCACGGCCAGGTAGCGCGAGCGCTCGCGCGACTCGATCGCCTCGAGCCGGTCCAGGACCTGCTCGCACACGGCCGCGTACTCGGGGCTGGCCGCGAGGTCGACGCCGTTGATCATCCGCTCGACGGTCGCGGCGGGATCGAGCTGGCCGCACGCGGAGATCAGCCGGTATTCGCCCTCGATCGACTTGATCAACGCCTCGGTGTCGGCCAGCAGCTGGTTCTTGGCGCTGCGGCTCGCGTGCCGGTAGGCGGCCGGTTCCACCCGCCACACGGCCCAGACCTGGCCGGTCGTGTTCCAGATCAGGTTGTGTGCCAGGTGTTTGATGGGGTTTTTCACCGCGGCCCCTCCTCGATCGTGAAGGCGTCGGCGCGCAGCAGGTCGGGGGCCGGCTCGCGCCAGGCGCGTCCGCGCAGCCGGCCGGCGGGCGGGGCGCCGATGGCGGTCAGGGCGCCGGCGCCGGCGCGCAGCGGCTCGCGGCCCTCGAATCGCGCGCGGCGCACGAGGTAGCCGAGGCCGTAGGGCACGGCGATGTAGACCAGGGCGTCGCCGTAGGACAGGTGGGCCCAGATCGGGGCGGCCACCCGCAGCACGACGATCGCGCCGACCATGACGCCGACCTGGGTCATCGTGTAGGGGCCGCCGAGGATGCGCCCGCCGCCGGGGAGCTTGCCGATCACCAGGGGGAAGCGGCGGGCCCGGGTGTAGGAGCGGCCGAGCAGCGGCTCGTTCTCGCTCACGCGGACCGGCCACGCTCGAGTTGGACCACGCTGTGCGGCGCCGGGGCGCCGCCGTTGTTGAACACCCCGCCGATGCTCGTGCTGAACCAGGTGACGTTCATGATCCCCCACACGACGGCGCCGCCGACCAGGAGCGTGACGAGCGTGGGGGCCAGGGCGCCGCCGGAGCGGTGGTAGACCTTCAGCACGGCGAACCCGACGGCGAGGATCGCGACGATCGGCAGCAGGTTCTCCACCCGCCCGGTGGTGGTTTGAAACCACGTCAGGAAGTCGGCGGCTTCGATGCTCTGGGGCGGGGAGGCGAGGAAGGTCATGGCGTTGCTCCGTTCGCGAAGGAGGATGCTGATGCGACCGGCGCCGTGGAGGCGGCAGAGCCGGTGAGGGAGCCGGTGGCCGCGGGCGTGCCCGCCTGGCCGCCGGGACTGGCCAGCCCGGCCGCGGGCGCGCTGGCCAGCGCGGGGGCGGGGGCGAGGGAGGCGACCTCCCACTGGCCGGCGACGCTCACGAGGGTGAGCGGGTAGGCCAGGGTGTAGTTGTGGCCGAGCGCGTCGACGGCGGTGACGGTGGCCAGCACGTGCCGGGTCGCTCCGGCCGCGGGCACGGCGGTCGCCTCGTCCTGGCTGCTGGTGGCGTCGGTGGCCAGGCCCGTGAGCTGCACCGAGGCGTACGGCGTCGGAGTGATCGCGGTCAGGGCTGAGCCGGAGGTGGTGTAGCGCGAGACCACGCCGTTGCCGGTCAGGTAGGCCTGGAGGAACTGGGCGACGGCGGCCGAGAGCGGTGTGCCGGAGGTCGGGGCGTCCGAGTCGCTGTAGCCGGAGTTCGGGGCCGAGGCGAGGGATGCGGGGGCCTGGATCTCGGCGGGCAGGTCGAGGGCGAGGTAGCCGCCGCCGGCCGGTGCGGCCATGGCGATCTGGTAGTAGTGCCAGCCCTCATCTGCCCAGGTGTCGCCCGTCTGCGCGGCCACGACGTGCGCGGCGAGCACGACGGTGACCACGCCCGCGGAGGTGGTGCGGCTCGAGACGACGGCGACGGCCTCCGCCTGGCGCTGGCCGGAGGCCTGGGCCTGGTCGGGGAAGGCGGGGTAGTACACCCGCACGCTCGCCTCGCTGCCCTGTCCGGCCGCGAGGAATGCTTGAAGGTAGAGTTCTGCGACGCCCGCCGCACCGGTGGTGTCGGCCGTGGCGGCCGGGGCCGCGGCGGTGCGGGGCGGGGTGGAGTGTTCGGCGAAGGCCGCCAGGCCCAGCAGCGGGCCAGAGATCACCAGCGTCCACAGCGCGGCGGCCGCGGCGCGCTGGGTCTGGCGTCGTGAGCGCGCGATCTGGCGGAATCCGCGCTCCGGGGCGCCTGGGCCGGAGGCCGGGGCCGGTTGGGCGGTGGCCCGGTGCGGGGGTAGGTAACCGGAGGGCGCGGCGTCGCGGCGCCGCAGCGGCCGCTTCACTGCTCCACCCCGCCGAGCAGGGCTTCGCGGTCCCACTCCCGAAGCCACGAGTCGTCCTCGTCCACCTGCGCGTCCGCCGTCGGCGCGGCAGCCTCCTCCGACCGCTCGTCGCGCGGCGTGAGGCTCGGCCAGGGGCTGACGTATCCGTCCTCTGCCGTCGAGTCCTCGGTGCTCGCCGATCCGGCCTGCGCCGGAGTCGCAACCGCGGGGGCGGGGGCGCCGTGCTCCGGCGGCACGGGGGCGCCGATCGCCGCGAGACGGCGGCGCAGTTGCGCGGGGCTGAGCTCCTCGAGCGCCGCCAGGGCGGCGCGCATCGCGGGCGCGTCCGCGGCGAGGAACGACTCGAGCTCGTCGTAGAGCTCGAGGTTGCTCGGACTGATGAACAGGCGGGCGCCGAGGTCGCGGGCGATCGCGCGGGCGCGAGCGACGGTCTGCTCGGGCAGGGTCATCCCGCTCGGCGAAGCGGTGGGTTCGGCCACGGTCGCAGCTCTCCTCGCGTCGGTTGCATCGGCTACCGGGCATAGGGGCCCGGCGCCGGCGCGCTGCGACACGTCCTCGCTCGCGGATTCCGCGGGATCACTGCGCGGTCTCGGCCAGGTAGCGGGAGGCTGCTTCGCGCAGCCGGTGGATGCCGCGCTCGCGGGCGCGGTTGACCGCGGCGCGGCTGGCCGCTGTCTCGGCGCCGCCCTGCCCGTGCTCGGACAGGGCGCGGGCCTGCCCGGTGGTGATCACGCGCTGGTCCAGCGCCCACAGGAGCAGGTCGAGCAGTTCGCCGCGCTCGCCGCTCTCCTCGCCTGCGGCCAGCCCCGCGGCGCGGGCGCGCGAGAACGCGTCGGCGCTCGCGAGCGCGCCGAGAGCGAGGTCCTCCGCCGAGTCGGCCAGCTCGAGCGAGATCGCGCCGGACGCGCGCGTGGTCGCGAGCCGGGCCGGATCGCCCAGCGGGCGGGCGGTGTTGATCGCGCGTCGGGCGGCGGGGTTGTGCTTGCGCCGCTCGCCGAAGAGCAGCCCGACCATCTCCATGCGGATGTTGGCGAGCATCGCGCCGCGTCGGGTGAGCGGGACGGTGCGCAGCACCTGGAACAGCACGGCGGTCACGTGCGCGAACGAGTCCTGGAAACCGCCGGCCTCGGCGTGCTGGCGGGCCAGGCGCACCGCCAGCGGCCGCAGCGCCTCGATCACGATGCGCGCCGCGATCTGCCCGCTCTCCCCCGGCTCCTGAGCGGCGGCGACCAGCAGGCGCATGAGCGCGTCGTCGTCGGCGCGCAGCGCGCAGACCACGGCGTCCGCCCCGCCCTGGGGGAAGCCGGGGTGGCCTGCGGCGAGCGACTTGAGCAGCGCCGCGGTGGCTGGGCGGCGCGAGAGGTGGGTCCAGTCGGCGTTCAGGCGCAGGGCGTACGGGGTGGCGGCGAGCGTGCTCGTGCCGGGCATGGCTGACCTCCTGGATCGCGAATCGGGTTCGCTATCCACGCTGGTCAGGGCCACTCGCTCGGTTTCTCGCTCGAATGGGCGAGAGCGCACGCGAAATCAGATCGTTGCCTCCGAGCGAGACGGTGAGCGAGGTTCAGGCGGCCTGCGAGCGCGACCTCTGCGCTGGTGCGCGCCGCTCGACACGATCGCAAGAGGCTGCGGTGCGACACGGACCGACCGGCCTTGCCCGCGCCCGGCGCGATTCCGTGTCACCGCCCTCTGCGATGCTGCGTCCATGCCGATCGTCGATGCCGCGTCACTGGCCGAAGCCGATGCGATCCTGGCCGCAGCGGAGGAACTGGCCCGCTCGGTGCTTGCGCTCAACAAGGGGCGCGGCACGGTGACTGCGCTGCAGCGCAAACGGATCGGGGATCGTGACGGCTGGATCTGCCAGGTCTGCCACGGCCTGATCGACCCGCGGTTGCAGTGGGAGCAGCCGAACCGGGCAGCGATCCCCGAGTACGAGGCCGAGATCGCGCTTCTCGACCCGGCCGGTGAGGCCGAGGTGCTCGCGTGGGTGGGAGGCGACGCTGATCGGGCGCAGGTCGCCTACGCGTGGTCGCGCGGCGTGAGCTGGGCGGACCGGCATGACGCACGCGTGCTCGCACAAGCCGGCCGGGACCGTGGCGGGTCGCCCGCCAGCCTCGACAGCGCGCTGTGGAAGGTGACCGAGCAGCGCGCCCTTCGCAACGCGGAGTGCGGCACGGTCGAGCACCTGATCCCCGTGTCCGTGGGCGGCACGAACGCGGAGTCGAACCTGGTGATCGCGCACAAGCGGTGCAACACGCACATCGGCGCGAAGGGGTCCACGAACGCGGTCCTGCTCGCGGCCCCGGGCAGCGCACGAGGGTTCCTGGACGATCTCGAGCGGCTGCGGGACGCCCGCGAGATCGACGCAAAGTACACAGTGCGGAATGTCAGAACCCTGCTTGAGGCTCGGCGTCTGCTCGGTACGGCGGCTGACGGCGAGAACGGCCTGGACGTCAAGGCACGCCAAGCGCTGAAGACCTACGCGACGCACCACCGGGAACTGTGGGATGCCCGGAGCGCGTGCATGGAGCGGATCCGGGCTTTCGAGTTCGACAATCCGGGAACCGGACTGACGCTGCGACGTCAGATCGATGCGATCAGCCGGAGGCTGGCTCGCCTCAAGCGGCCCGATGCGATCGAGCGGTGGGAGGCGAAGCGGGCGGCCGCGATCAGCGCGGCGGCCCGGCTGAAGCGTGAGCCCGCGGCGATACGCGATCGGGTCAACGAGTTGAGGAAGGTCTCGGGCCACTCGCACGATGCGGCATGGTGGCTGGCACTGCACGATGGCCTGCCCGGCACACTTCTGGGCGAGACGGGCTTCGCCGAGCCCCGGCCTGCGGAGCCTCCCGTGACGTCGCAGCGTCCGTACGACCCGTTCGACGCCGACCGTTGGGCTGAGGTCACCGACCCGGACGATCCCGACTATCTCGCGGGCACCGCGATGAGCAGGAGCTGATCGCCCGGTTCAACCGGCCGCGGCCTCACCGCCGGCCGAGGCGCGCGGGGCGTCGGCGGCGCAGAGGTCCGGCCGGATCCGCAGCAGGCGGACCAGGTGCCGGAACACCCCTCGGGCATCCTGGGCCAGGTCCCCGCTGAACTCCGCCACCACCTGCGGCTCCACCAGCGTGATCTGGTCCGGGTCGGCGGCGTTCCACCGCGGCGAGGGCCTTCGCCCTGCCCACGGGTGGGCGGGCGCGGCCGGGGTGAGCAACGCGCCGACCTCGGCCGCGCTCGTTCGCGCGATCGTGGTGGTGCGCGCGACGTAGCGCAGCCGTCCGCTCTCGTCGAACCGGCCGAGCAGCAGCGAGGAGGGCGCCTCGATGCGCCCGGTCACCGCGCCGACCACCGCCTCCGTGCTGTGGCGCACCCTGTACTTCAGCCACCCCCTACGCCCAGGTTGATATGGCTGGTCAGCCCTTTTGAAGCACAGGCCCTCGATCCCGAGGGGAAGCCACGCGGCGAGCCACGAGGCGATCTCGTCCGGGTCCGCGCTCGCCGGGCACAGCGTCCACGGCGGGGCGAGCTCCAGTCGCGCGAACAGCTCCACCAGCTTGGCCCTGCGGCGGGCGTACGGCTGAGCGCGGAGGTCGTCGGCATCCAGGTGGACCAGGTCGAACGCGACGAAGTTCACGGGCAGCTCGGCGGCCAGGCGCACGGCGCTCGCGCGCTTGCGGCCCATGCGGCTCAGCAGCTTGTCGAAGGCGAGCTTCCCGCCGAACCACAGCACGATCTCCCCGTCCAGCAGGATCTCGCCGCACGTCGCCGGCAGCGCGGCCGCGGCAGCCTCGAGCTCGGGGAACGCCGCAGTCAGATCGGTGCCGCGGCGCGAGCGGACGAGCACCCGGCCGTCCGCGAACCGGGCGATCCACGCGCGAATCCCGTCCCACTTCGGCTCGGCGATCATGCGGGCCGGGAGCACCGCCGTGTTCGTCGGCGCCGTCAGCATCGACTCGGGAACCTGCATGCCCACCTTCGATACTTAACATGCGCGGGAGCGCTGCGCATCGCGGGCGCGTCGCGTGGCCTGCGCCGAGGCGGCTGAAAGTGCGTCAGCCAAGTACATAGCTTGACCTTTCCTGGCCCGGGGGCGAGACTTGGCACGTGGTCGCTCAAACGTTCGAAGATCCGACGGATCTCGCCGGACGTCGGGCGGCGCTCGCGGCGGCGCTGGAGAAGGTGCCGTCTACCAGGGCCGGCGGGCAGCGCTCCGTGCTCGGCGCGGCGCCGCTGAGCGAGATCGTGGGCGCGGGCGGCGGTGCCGAGCAGGTTCAGGAGTCGATCCCCGTGCTCGAGCCGCTGACGGGTCTGCTTCCCGGCGGGGTGCGCCGGGGCGATGCGGTCTCGGTGCAGTCGCGCGACGGCATCTGCGACTATCTCGCGCTCGCGCTCCTGGCCGGGGCGCTTGCCGCGGGTCTGTGGTGCGCGGTGGTCGGAGTACCGGAGCTCGGCGGCCCGGCCCTGGCCGATCTGGTCGCGGGCGAAGGAGACGTAGACCGCGCGGCCGCGCTGGACCGGCTCGTGGTGGTTCCAGCGCCCGGCGAGCAGTGGCCGGAGGTGGTGGCGGCGCTGGCGGACGGGGTGGACCTGGTGCTGGTGCGCCCGGGCATCGAGGTGCGCGCGGAGGTCGGGCGGCGGGTCGATGCCCGGCTGCGGCAGGGACGCAGCTCCGGGACCCGGCACAGTGCGGCGCTGGTGGTGCTCGGAGCCTGGAGCAGCGCGCGGCTGGTTCTGCATACCGCCGCCACCACCTGGACGGGGCTGGACGGGGTGGGTCCGACGCGCGGCTGCGGCCGGCTGACCGGCGGGGTCTCGATGCTCGTCGCCGAGGGGCGGGCCACCGGCGGGCGCCGGCACTCCGCGCGGATGTGGCTTCCCGCCGCGGACGGGGCCGCGCGCCCGATCGATGATGCTGCCGTTGCCGCGCGCGGCACCGAGGCGTCCGGCGAACGCGCACTGCGCGTCGTCGCTTGAGGGCGGCGGCCATGGACGCGAGACCTACGCGCGCGGCGGTCGCGTGGTGCCCCGATTTTCCCGTTCTCGCCGTGGGCGCCGACCTCGACGCCCAGGTCGCGGTGTTCTCCGGCGAAGGAGCGCGCCGGGTGGTGATCGCGTGCTCGCCGGGGGCGCGGGCGGCCGGGGTCCGGCGCGGCCAGCGGCTGCGCGACGCCCAGCGGCTCGTGCCGCAGCTTGCGGCCTTCGCCCGGGACGAGCGGGCCGAGGCGCGGGCGTTCGAACCGGTGGTGGCCGCGGCCGAGCAGGTCGCAGCCGGTGTGGAGGTGATCCGCCCCGGCCTGCTCGCGCTCTCGGCGCATGGGCCGGCCCGATACCACGGCGGGGAGCGCGCCCTCGGGCTGGTGCTGCGAGACCGGGTCGCGCAGTTGGAGACCGGCGAGGGCAGCGCGATCATCGTGGGTATCGGCATCGCCGACGGGGTCACGGCTGCCGGGATCGCTGCGCGCACCCCGGGCGCCGACGAGGCCGTGATCATCGAGCCGGGAGGCAGCGCCGCCTATCTCGCGCCTTTCCCGCTCTCGGCCATCGGTGCGCCGCCCGACCTGATCGCGGTGTTGGACCAGCTCGGGGTGCGCAGCATCGGCCGTTTCGCCGCGCTCCCGGTCGCCGATGTGGCGGGCCGCTTCGGCGCTGAAGGCGTCATGCTGCACCGATCGGCGCGGGGACTCGATCCGCGGCCGCCGGCCTCGCGCCGGCCCGTCGAGGATCTCTGCGTGGAGCACGAGTTCGACCCGCCGGCCGAGACGGACGAGCCGGTGGTCTTCGTCGCGAAGATGCTCGCCGACCGGCTGCACGCCGGTCTTTCCGCGGCCGGGCTCGCGTGTGTGCGGGTGGGGATCGAGGCGCAGACCGTGACCGGGCGGGTCAGCTACCGGCTGTGGCGGCACGCGGATGCGAACGGCGGGCGGCTCTCGGCGGCCGGCCTGGCTCAGCGCGCGGCCTGGCAGCTCGACGGCTGGCGCTCGCGCGAGGCGCACCCGGTGGCTGATCCGGTCGCGCTGCTGCGGCTGGTCCCGGACCAGCTCGTTCTCGATACGGGCACCCAGCAGGCGCTGTGGGGCGCGGAGGTGATCCCGGACCGGGTGGCGAGGGCGGCCGAGCGGGTCCAGGCGCTGCTCGGGCATGACAGTGTCGCGCGGTTGCGGCTGGTCGGCGGGCGCGGCCCGGCGGAGATGCTCGAGCTGGTGCCGTGGGGCGAGGAGCCCGCGGCCGAGGCCGAGCAGGCGCCGTGGCCGGGAGCCGTGCTGCGGCCGGCGCCCTCCGCCGTCCCGCCCGAACCGGCGCAGGCCGACGTGCTCGACGCGCGACGGGCGCCGGTCGCGGTGTCCGGACGCGCCCGCATCTCGGCCACACCGGCACTGGTCGTACTGGAGGGTCGCGAAATCGAGGTGGCCGGGTACGCGGGCCCGTGGGGGTACGAGCGCAGCTGGGATACGGCCGGTCGACGGCGGCGGGCCCGGATGCAGTGCTTGCTTGCCGACGGTCGGGTGCTGCTGCTCGTGCTCGAGTCGGGTACCTGGCGGGTGGAGGCGGTCCACCAGTGAGCGGCTTCAACCCCGTCGTGCCGTGGCGGGAGGTGGACAAGCGCCTGTCCTGGGGCAGGTACGGCGAACTCGCCGCGGTCAAGGCCGAACCGCCGGCCCCCGCGGGCCGCCCCGCCCTGGCGCCCGGGCGCGTGCCGTACGCGGAGCTGCACGTGCACTCCTCGTTCTCGTTCCAGGACGGGGCCTCGGACCCCGCGGTGCTGGCGGCCGAGGCCGCCCGGCTGGGGCTGGAAGCACTGGCGATCACCGACCACGACGGCCTGTACGGCGCCGTGCGCTTCGCCGAGGCCGCGCGCGCCGCGGGCCTGAAGACGGTGTTCGGCGCTGAGCTCTCCCTCGGCGCGGCCGGCGCCGAGCGTACCGGCGTCCCGGACCCGCCCGGCGCCCACCTGCTGCTGCTCGCCCGCGGCATCGACGGCTACCGCTCGCTCTCGCGCGCGATCGGCGCGGCGAGGCTCGCCGGGACGGGCAAGGGCCGCGCCGTCTACGACCTCGAGCACCTCGCCGAGCGCGCGGCCGGCCGGTGGGCCGTGCTCACCGGCTGCCGCAAGGGCCTGGTTCCCGCGGCACTAGCGCGCGGCGGGACAGATGAGGCCGGGGTAGAACTGCGCCGGCTGCAGGCGCTGTTCGGCAGGCAGAACGTCTACGTCGAACTCGTCGACCACGACGTGCCCGGCGAGGACGAGCGCAACGACGCCCTCGCCCACCTCGCCGACCTCCACCACGCGCCGACGATCGCGACCAACCAGGTGCACTTCGCGGCCCCGGGCGACTTCCCGGCCGCCTCGGCGCTGGCCGCGCTGCGCGCGCGGCGCACCGTGCAGGAGATCGAGGGGTGGCTGCCGGCCGGGGCGAGCGCGCACCTGCGCTCGGGCGAGGAGATGGCCGAGCGCTTCGCCCGCTTCCCCGGCATCCTGGAGCGCACGCTCGAGCTCGCCCGCGCGTGCGCGTTCGACTTCGCCGCCGTGACCCCGAGCCTGCCGCGACAGCCCGTGCCCGCCGAGCACGACGAGTCCTCCTGGCTGCGCGAGCTCGCCCTCCAAGGTGCCCGGGAGCGCTACGGGCCGCGCCCGGAGAACCCCAAGGCCTACCGGCAGCTGGACTACGAGCTCGGGGTGATCGCGAAAAGGGAGTTCGCCGGCTACTTCCTGATCGTCAACGAGATCGCGGCCTACTGCCGGGAGAACAACATCCTCGCCCAGGGCCGCGGGTCGGCCGCCAACTCCGCGGTCTGCTACGCCCTGGGCATCACCGGCTGCGACCCGGTCTCCTTCAACCTCGTCTTCGAGCGGTTCCTGAGCCCCGAGCGCGAGGGCTACCCGGACATCGACCTGGACATCGAAAGCGGCAAGAGGGAGCTGGTCATCCAGCACGTCTACGAGCTCTACGGCCGCGAGTACGCCGCCCAGGTCGCCAACGTGATCACCTACCGGCCCAAGCTCGCGCTGCGCGACGCCGCCCGGGCCCTCGGCTACTCCCTCGGCGCCCAGGACTCCTGGTCCGCAGCCCTCGGCCCGTACTCCCCGCTGCCCGAGGACGACGCCGACGGCGTCCCGGCCGACGTGCGCGACCTGGCTGGACGCCTGCTCGACCTGCCCCGCCACCTCGGCATCCACTCCGGCGGAATGATCATCACGGACCGGCCTATCGCAGAGGTCTGTCCCACCGAGTGGGCGCGGATGGAAAACCGGTCAGTAGTTCAATGGGACAAGGACGACTGCGCCGATGCGGGTCTGGTGAAGTTCGATCTTCTCGGTCTCGGCATGCTCGGCGCGCTGCACGACGCCTTCGACCTGATCCGCGCCCACCACGGCGAGGACCTGTGGCTCGGCCGGATCCCGGCCGAGGACGAGGCCGTGTACGCGATGCTCCAAGAGGCTGACTCGATAGGTTTATTTCAAGTTGAGTCGAGGGCGCAGCAGTCGACGCTGCCCCGGCTGAAACCGGAGTGCTTCTACGACCTGGTGATTGAGGTCGCCCTCATCCGCCCAGGCCCCATCCAAGGCGGCGCCGTGCATCCCTACCTGCGCCGGCGCAACCGGATGGAGAAGCCCGACCCGCCGCACCCGCTGCTCGCCGACGCGCTCGAGCGAACCCTCGGCGTGCCGCTGTTCCAGGAGCAGGTGATGCAGATGGCGTGTGCGGCGGCCAACTTCTCCCCGGCCGAGGCCGACCAGTTGCGGCGCGCGATGGGCTCGAAGCGCTCGACCGGCCGGATGCGCGCGCTGAGGGCCCGGCTGATGTCCGGCATGGCGGCCAACAAGATCGAGCCCGAACTCGCCGAGGACATCTACGGCAAGCTCGAGGCCTTCAGCTCGTACGGGTTCCCGGAGGCGCACTCGATCTCGTTCGCCTACCTCGTCTACGCCAGCGCGTACCTCAAGCGGTACTACCCGGCCGCTTTCACGGCCGCGCTGGTCAACAACCAGCCGATGGGCTTCTACTCCGTCGCCACGTTGATATCCGACGCCCGCCGCCACGACGTCCAGGTCCTCGGCCCCGACATCAACGCCTCGCTCGCCGCCACCACCCTGGACAAGGCGCCGCACCCGTACGCCGCGACGCACAAGCACGCCTCCCCCCACCCCCAGCCCGCCGTGCGCATCGGACTCGACCAGGTCCGCGCGCTCGGCGCCGAGCGGGCCGAACACATCGCCGCCGAGCGCGACGAGAACGGCCCGTACCTGGATATCGAGGACCTGGTGCGCCGCACCGAGATCCCGCGCGCGGGCCTGGAATCCCTCGCCACCGCAGGGGCGTTCCGCAGCCTCGGCCTCGCCCGGCGCCAGGCCCTGTGGCAGGCCGGAGCCCTCGCCGGCACCAGCGCCGCGCACCTGCCCGGCACCTCCGGCGCCGGGGCCGGGCCCGAACTGCCCGCGATGAGCACGATCGAGCAGACCTTCGCCGACCTGTGGTCCACCGGCTCCTCCCCCGACTCCCACCCCGTCGGCCACATGCGCCCGCGCCTGGCCGAGGCCGGCTTCGTCACCGTCGCCGATCTGGCCGACCTGCCGGACCGCAGACTCGTCCACGTCGCCGGGATCATCACGCACCGCCAGAGGCCCCCGACGGCCGGCGGCGTCTGCTTCCTCTCCCTCGAAGACGAGACCGGGATATGCAACATCGTATGCTCGCCACCGATCTGGGAGGCGAACAAGAAGGTCATCCTCGCCCACGGCGCGCTGCGCATCACCGGCAGCCTGGAACGCTCCGACCACGGCGAGGGCGCGATCAACATCGTGGCCGGGCGCATCGCGCCGCTGCGCGTCGCCGCCCAGCCGACCCGCATCCGCCGCCGCGACTTCCGCTGAAGGCATCTGCGGCCCGGCCGATCGAGAACAAGTGCCCGGCCAACGGGCAGCACCTGGCTCGGACGGATGTTCTATCAGTGCTGGCTGAGTGCTCTGAGCACTTGCGTGGGGACGCTCTCCTCATCGTCGAGTTCGAGCTCGAAGTCCCAAGTGCTCATGAACTCGACGAACGCCGCAGAGAGTTCGGGCAGTTCAGCCCGCCGGGCCAGCCACCACTGCGCGGTGTGGCCGCGCCAGGGCACCCGGCCGTACGCGCTCATCAACTCGCGTAGCCGGGCGCCGCCCTCGGCGGTGCCGCGATCCGCGTCCCACCGCAGGAACGATAGGTGGATCCGGCACTCCCGGCGCGCCGCCCACATGTCGGCGAACGCGACATGCACCACGGCGAGCGCAGCGGGGAAGCCCATCACCAGGTCCCTGTGGTCCGGCACCGGCGCGCCGCAGCCGGCCAGGGCCGCGCATACCCGATCCAGGCGATGGGCCTGCGCTTCGCCGTTGGTGGAGCCGCGGTGCAGGCACTCGAGAAACTCGGCCGCCAGCCTCGGCGCGTCAAGCAGATCCGCGTTCTCCGCTGCCGGATTGACGGCGGCGTTACAGCCCCGGTGGGCGATCGCGAGGTTGTCCATCTCGTTCCCGCCGCCGACCGAGACTGGGTGCAGATGCTCGACCGACGCGGTTCGCCGGTTGTGCTCGGCCCGCGCCTGCGCGACCAAAATCATGATATTGAGAAAGTTGCGCGAGCTCGAGCGCGGTGATCCTTCGGGGAGGTCACTTGCAGATTGAGCCGCGGAGAACCACCGGAGCGCGGAGTTGGCCCGGCCCCCATCCTGCCCCACCCACGCGATGACGATATGAACATCCTCCGCCGCGTATTGGGCCAGGTATTCTGCGTGGTCGCGGGCTTCTTGCGGGGTGCGCTGCTGGTAAGCGAGCGCGGGATCGACCGGTTCGTTACATATGCGGCATATCCACCCGTCACGTCTCCCGATCCTGTTGCGCAACGCCCTGCTGACGCCCTTTCGCGGCTTGGCCAGGGCGCGTAAAGCTTCGACCACCTCCACGGAACGGTCCACGAGTGCGCGTGCGTCTTCGACGGTCGGTTCGACGGAGGCGGCCACACCGCCATGATCGCACTCGTCGCGCCCGGCAGCCGGGCGATGGACGAAGTTCCGGTGGGCTTCTTCGGGCGCGTCCGGTTTCCCGGCGAGAGTTCTGGGGCAGCCGTCGAGACCGACCGGCCCTCACGCTGTGAGGCGCTCCTTGAGTTCGCGGACGGCATGGGCGGCGTCCCTTCCGTAGATCCGGTCTTCGCGAAGCGGTTCGAGGAGGGCGATGGTGCTGTGGTCGCCGACCATGCCCAAGAGGGCGATCAAGGGGTCGTTGCTCAACCCTGAGATCGGGTCCCGGAAGAGCGAGGTGATTCGATCGCGGTGCCCGAGTCCGTGGGTCAGGATGTGCCTCATCTCCGCGGGGAAGGTGCGAAGTAGCTGGCGCATCGGCGAATCGCGGTAGTCAAAGGAGGCCCAGTAGAACGCCTGCAAGGGATCGGTGGCGGCGTCCAGCAGGCTCGTGGTCAGGCGGTCAAGGGCGGCAGTGCCTCGACCGGCACGCTGTTCGGGCGTCAGATCCGGCCGATTGAGCCAGAAGACGATCTCCCCGTAGCACCGCCAGGCCTCGGCGTCAGGACCGCTGTGAGCGGTGAGCAGGTCCGGCGGGGTCTCGGTGAGGGCGGCGCAGCCGACGATCCCGCGAAGATGGCAGCCGACTTCGTCGACCGCGAAGAGTGCGTCGATGTCGAGTCGGCCGGCCCAGTAGACGAACGCCGGTAGCGCCGCTCCGTCGCCGCCGCTCAGCAAATGGTCCATAAGCATCGCCGTGAAGTTGTCGACGAGCTTCGCTCTGACTGCAAGGGCGTACAGGCGCATGCGATCGGTCCCGGAGAGCGCTTCTACCGCCTCGGTGCACGGCGCGGCAATGATGTCCTCGAACTGTCCGCACACCAGGCCACTCGCGCGCTCGGGCGCGTCTGGTGCATCCGGGCGGGCGAGCACGTCGGCTATCTCGATACTGATCGTTTCCGTTGAGTAGGGCGAGGCGATCCGGCCGTACACACGTAGCGCGTCACCGAGGGCCGTCGATACGAAGGGATCACTGCTGTACAGCCCGTCGAGGACGTCGATGACGGCTTCGTACGTCTCCGGCTCCGCGACGCTCGACATATGGCAGGCCGCGTCCAGGGCCTGGATCTGGAGGTCGGCCACGCCGCTCTCCCAGGCCAGAGCGAGGATTCTCGGCACCAGGGCGGCGGCTCGGGGCTCGTCGTCGTGCCGAACCAAGATGCACAGCACCAGCAGTTCGCTGACCGAGGTCGCGGTGCACTGCTCGAGCAGCCGCGCCAGGTCAGCTGAGGTGGCGCGCTCCAGGGCCCCGATCGGGCCAGGAGATGATCCGCGGTGAGCGCTCATCTCGTGGACGAGCCAGTCGGCGGGCAGTCGGTTTTCGCTGCTCCGGTGCAGTTTGAGCAGCACGTATGCAGTCACCGCTCCGGCGCTGTGCTGCGCCGGAGCGGCCGCGCGCTCGCACGCCGCGCCGGTGGCCCGAACCAGCGCGACGAGTTCGCGGAAGAAGAGACCATGGCGGGCGGCGGCCCCTACCGCGATGAACATCGCGATCTCGTAGCTGCTCCATGCGCGGGCCGGCTCTGCTGCGTACTGCCCCGATTCGGGATCGAGCGTCACCGCGGTCTCCTCGGCGGTTTCGGTCGCGAGGCCGAGCAGCCGGTGAGCCTCGCCCCCAAGCGCCTGCAGTGCGGATGCGCCCAGGCGGCCGAGGAGGCCCTGCTCGAAGAGGTGGTGATCGTGAAGGTGCACCAGCAGGCCGAGCACGCGGTCCGGGTCGTGCTCCAAGGGCAGCACGAGCCGGGCCAGGTCCTTGTGATGCTGGCGGGTCAGTTCGAGCGCGAGCTGGGCGGGAGCCTGGATCTGCCAGCGCAGGGCTTCGGCGACGAGGAAGCGGGCGAGCAACTCGTGGCGGAAGGAGACGCGGTGGCGGTCGGACACGACCAGTGCGCTGTTCAGCGCCAGGTCCGTCTCGCGCACCGAGCCCCTGTCAGCGGTATGGGCCAGACGCTCGGCTTCGGCCAGGGGCAGCCAGTTGACCAGACGCTCGTCCATCGCCGTCGCCCAGCGGCGAAGAACCTGCCGGACCGATCCGCCGTGGCCCGTGGTGTTCGTCTGGTGGCGAACGAAGCAGTCGAGCAGCACGGCCAGCCCGGCGCCCTCCGGCAGCTCCCGCGCAAGCTGCGCGGCGAGGGACAACTCGAAGGGCGTGGTGAAGGCGTCGAACCGATCGTCGGTGGCGTCCGCGCCGTAGAGGTGCGTCAGTGCCCGGCGTTGCTCGGCGCCGGGAGCCTGCAGAGTCAGCTCGGCGGCTTTGCGCACCGGGCCGGGTCCACGGTCTGCGCTGGTGGTCACGAGCGTGGCGTCCTCGCGCGCGCACCAGGCGCTGAGCTGATGATTCAGCCGCGGTCGCTGGTCGGCCGGGCATTCGTTGAGCCCGTCCGCCAGCAGGATGAGCGCACGGCCGTCGCGTCGGGCCGCCTGCGCGAGCACGGAGGCACTCAGCCGGGTGAACGGGGCGACGGCGTCGTCCAGCAGATCTTCGAGGCCTCCCTCGTAGAACGAGGCGCTCACCACTATGGGCAGCCAGCCGGCGGTTGCCAGGTCGATCGCCAGGCGGCTGAGCACGTGGGTCTTGCCGGCTCCAGATACGCCGCGCAGGCTCGTGTGTCGTCCGGGGCTCATCCAGGCGGAAAGCGCACTGCTGGCGATCACCTCGCCGGTGTCGTCGACCACGATGTCGAGGCTGACCGTCTCCGGTAGCCGGCCGCCGAGACGTGCTGCGACCCCTTCGCGGTAGGCCTCGGCCTCGCCGGCCGCCGGGCCCGGCGCGTCCGCAGCCCCGAGCGGCCGGCAGAAGATCCGCATCGTCTCTTCACCGAAGAACCGGCGCACCAGATCCGGACGCTCAAGGAGCGTGTCCGACAGCTGCGCGCGGCCCCACAGGTCGATGCGCAGGTCCGGGTGTGCGGCGCGCTGCGCTTCGAGCTCGTCTTCGATGCGCGTGTCGGCGATGTCGGCGGTGGTCACAATCACCAGGCGGCTCGCGTCGTACGGCCGCATGCCCGTGGCGAACGCGGACACGGCGTTCCGCAGGTCCCGGGCGGTGAATCTCTCGTAGCGCTTGGCCTGGTAGACGGTGGCGGGCTGCGCGTCGAAGAACGCCGCGACGTCGATGCCGTGCTGCTGCTGTCCGGGTCGTCCGTATCGCCGGGCTTCGCGGGCCTGCTCGACCTCGCGGGCGAGGGCGACCACCAGACACTCCACCGCCTCCCACGACAGATCGCCCAGGTTGAGCTGCAAGGGGGCGGTCGTCGTCAACGGCGCAGGCGGTCGCAGCTGCAGGGCGCCGGCCACCAGGGGATGATCAGGGCCGAGCAGCTCCCCGTCATCAGCGACGGCTTCCTCGGTCGTGATGGCAGCTCATCCTCTCCGTCACGCAGCGGGCCTTCTCGACGGTCGGCCTTGACCGACCGTCCCGGCCGGGCTCCGGCCTCGACACTACCGAACGCTCCTGAGACCGCGTCAGCCCGAGGCCCGCGCCGCGCATCATCCGTATCTCGGGCCGTCCGGCCGACAGCCGCCTCCTTCGCGTGCCAGCCGATCGTGCCGTGCGGAGGACGGCTCCAGCCCGAACGGCACCCGCGTGCACGCGTCGCACAGCCCGCGCGCGGTCAGCCGGTCCCACGCCTCGGCAGCGAACGGCTGCCCGGTGAGCAGACGGCCGGTAAGCACCAGGTCGGCGAACCCCTCCTTGACCTCAGCAGCCGTAAGGTGCTGATAGTCCGGCGTCAGCGCCCAGTCGGGTGGCAGCCCGGTGCCCGGGTCGACCCCGATGGTCGTCACGCACCGCACGCACGCCCGCGCCCTCGTTCCGCACCAGTAGCAGGCGAATTCCGCGACCTCGCGCGGCGTGTCATCGGGCATCGGCGGTGAACTCCATTTCATGCCGGGCAGACCGGCGCGGGGCGCGCAACCGGCTCAGTGCTCATGATCCCGTAGGCCGGTGGGAGGCGCTTCCGCGGGTCGTAAGAATTCGAGGGCGACCGCCGTCAATCGCTGATGACGATCTGCTCAAGGCCGATCGTGCATCGGCTTCCGCGGAACGCCTTGATGTGCGCGTCGTCGATGCCGGCGACCTCGCGCCGGTCCGAGCCGGGTCGCGTCGCCATCGCGACACCGACGGTGCGGTGCAGCTCGACCTCAAGTGTGGCGTCGTAGATTGCGTGAACCGCCGGACGTACCGCATCCACCCCGCCGCGGTACACCGGCAGTTCGCGGCCTGCCGGGCCGGTTGCCATAAGGTCCATGATCAGATGAGTGTGAAGGTGGGGGTCGCCGGTTTCCCGCTCGGCCGCGATGTGGTCGAGCGCTCGCAGATGCAGCGTCGCGTCGAGGTAGGCGGCGCCGTCGCGGACGTAACCGGCTTCCTTCTGCAGGTAGTTGAAGGCCGCCTCGATCGCGACGGTGTGCGCCATCCTTGTCTGGAAGACACCGTCCTGCCGGCCCGCGCTCAGATAGCTGGCGAGCAGGACCGAGACGCTCTTCGGTGCCGCGATCATCAGGTCCAGGTGACGGCCCCTAGCAAATAGGGGCAGGTCAGCCTCGCGGATGGCCTGCACATCGGGCGTGGGATGGGTTGGGCTGGCACCCATGATCCCCCTCGGGTAGGGATGAGGTCAGTCCGCTGATTCTATGCCCCGGGTGCACTCACCCTGCGGGTTCCGGGTAGGCGCCACAGCTGGGCTGACACGCCGGACCCCCACAGCGAGAGCGCGCCGCCCGCAGGCCAGCGGCGAGTCCGGACCGCTCACGCCGTTGCCGAACCTACAGCGTGACACTGGCCGTGCGCCTGTCCAACATCTCCTCTAACAATGCCTTTGTCTCATCCTGCATACTCATGCCAGCATCGTCCAACCTGGCCTGAAGGACGGTGCAGAGCCTGTCGAGTTCGCGTTGATCGCCCATCCGATACACGGCCTCGAATCGGAGGCGGAACAAGATCTCGTGCTCGGGCCCGATCCCCATGCCCCAGGCCGCGATCGTCGCCGCCGCCATCCAGTCACCCTCGGCCATCCGAATCCTGGCCAGGTGCCGGACAGAGTCGACGATCTCGGACACCGCCTTCTGGAGCGCCGGTTCGGCCCATCCGTAGCGTTTGGACTCGGCGCCGGCAAACGGACGACCGCGCACGAGGGCGAGTCCTGCCTCGAAACTCGCAGCGGCCTGCTCGATGGCACCGTCCGCACGCGCGCGGAGGGCGGCCTGATAGTGCTCTTCGAACTCGAGCAGGTCGCATTCGACGCCTGGCGCCAGACGGTAGCCGCCGTGCGCATTCGGGAAGTACGGTTTGCCGGCATCGTCGCGCCCGAGCCAGTGACGCAGCTTGTTCACCGACGTGTCCTTGTTCCCCTGTGTCGTGCCGTTCGGCCAGACCGCCTCCACCAGATGGGTGGCGGTGGAGTCCCGATTGAGCACGATGAACGCTGCGAGTTCGCGAAGCCGCGACGCCCGGGAGGGCTCGACGCTGCCGCGCGCTCCGACAAGCTCGATCGGACCGAGCAGCAGCACACGGGGGGCGGCGGACACCGGCCGCGCGGTGGCGTGGGCCGGGGCGGCGCCGGGGAACGGCGCCAGCCGCCCGGTCGCGCGCGTCTTTCCGGCCGGGGCGAGGAGCGCTGGCTCCTGCGGAGTGTCGAGGGCCTTCGTCTCGAGCGTCTCCCTCTCGAAGGTGCCGACTTCGAGCCCGTCGACGTAGTACTCGGGGTCAGCGATCCACTCGTCGTCCACGTCCGCTGGTTCTTCGGCCGCCTCCGCGCCCGATCGCGGTGGTGCGACCCATTGCGGGTCCGGCGTCGACTCCAGATCGCCGCTGGTGTCGAGGTGCTCGATCAACTGCGCGTAGAGGTCGTCGGTCAGGTACTGGCCCTGAACGGAGATGCCGGTCGGCGCGAGGATCTCGGGCGCGCCGGTGGCCGGAAGCACCCACGCCGCGCCGACCACGGGAAGCGGCGCGGCGGTGACCACGGCTGCGCACACGGCCGGGGCGGCCGCGAGCAGGCGGCTCAAGCGTTCGGATTGCGCCGGTGTGGGTTCCTCGGCGCTGATGAGCACGTGAGCGACCGGTGCGTCGACGTGCCCGGCGACGCGTGCTGCGCGTACGTTCGGCGCGCCGGATGCGTCGAGCCGCCCGGCGGCGAACTCGATCCCGTCGGCGAGCGCGTCGATCGACGTGTCGAGGTCGGCGGCGAGGTTGAGGGAGGCGGGCAGGCCGGCTGAGGCGAGCTCCGCGCCGACCCCGACCAGGGTGACGGTGAGCTGGTCGGCCGAGATCTGGCCGAGCAGTTCGAGGGCGATCGCGCGCAGCGCGCCGAGGCTGGCCGGGCCTGGAACGGCGAGCGAGCGGATGGACTCGAGGTCCACCAGGATCGCCCGGCCGTGTTCGTCGTGGCCCGCGGTGACCAGCGCCGGATAGGGCGCGCGGACCTCCGCGAGTGCGGCGGGCGCCGGGAGTTCGCAGGTGCGCGGGCATACCCACCAGTCCTCGGCCGCCGCGAACGGCGCGACCGGATCGGTCGGTTGGGCGGGCTGTATATAGAGTGCGTCGGCTCCGAGCGAGACGACGCGGAGGTCGGGCAGTTCGCGACCGGTGGCGGCCGCGTTGGCGGCGGCCGCGCGCAGGACCTGGCTTAGCCATGCCCCGGTCTGCTCGTCGTTGCCGGAGCGCAGCTGCATCTCGAAGGTTGTCGGGAGCGGTCCGCTGCCGGGCAGCTTGATGTACTCCCCTTCTCTCCGGGCCCGTTGTTGGCGGCGGCGGCGTAAGTCGAGGGCGGTGACCGCGGCCGCCGCGGCCAGGCCGCCGATGCCGAGCAGCTCCCAGATCGCGCGCTGTCCGGAGACCTCGGCCGCGGCGACGCCCGCGCGCGCGGGTACGTGCGTCGGGTCCGCCGACGCCGGGGTCCGGGCGGCGCCGTCTGTTGCGGCAGGCCTCGGCGCAGCCGGGCCGGTGGAGGCGGACGGCGACGGGCTCGCGGTCACCGCGGTAGACGGCTGGGTGCCGGTGTGACCGGTGGCGCCGGAGGGGGCGGTGCTCTTCGAACTCGTGCCGGTCTTCGTCGCGGCGCTCCTGCCGGTGGCGGGGCTCGCCGGGCGGGCGCCGGCCGCGGGCGCGGACGCCGTGGCCTGGCCGGGCAGCGCGGGGATCTCGAGCACCTGGCCGGGGTAGATCAGGTCGGGGTTGTGGACCGTGGTGCGGTTCGCGTCGTAGATCAGAGGCCAGTCGGCGGGGTCGTGGTACTCGGTGCCGGCGATACCGGTCAAGGTGTTGCCGGCCACGACGGTGTAGGCGGTGGCGTGCGGTTGAGTACCGGGATGGGCGGTGGCCAGCGGACAGCCAGCCGCGTCGGCCGGGACGATCAGATGCCAGCCGGGCTGGATGAGGGAGCGCTCGGTCAGCGCCCGCCCGTCCGGCTGGGTTCGTCCGTGGTTGAGCTGGTAGATCTCGCCGTAGCGGGACCCGTCCCCGAGGCACTCCTCGGCGATGCGCCAGAGGCTGTCGGTCTGCGCGACGGTGTAGTAGCGGGCGCCGACCGGGATCCCCGCGACGCTCGATGCGGCGGGAGCATCGGACTCGGTGCTCGTGCTGTCGGCGGCTCGCGCGGTTCGCGCCGAGGTGGGCCTGGCCGGGGCGGCCGCCACGGTGTGGTGCCGGGTGGGGGCGGCGCTCGCGTGTGCGGCGGTGGCCGCGCTGGCGCTCGGCAGGATCGCGGCGGAGGCGGTCGTGAGCAGCAGGGCGAGGGCGACGAGCCGGCCGGCGAGTGATCCGGAGGGGCCGGTGAGCGCAAGATGCCTCCCGCGCCCGGGCTGCCGTGTCCCGTGCGCCTGGTGGCGGCGCGGCCACTGGTAGCGGACCTCGGCGGCGACGGCGAGGGCGAACTGGAGCCAGGCGATCCACAGCAGCACGGCCACGCATCGGGCGATCGCGTCCAGGGTCATCGGGTGGTTGAGGTCCGAGGCGCCCGGCAGGGTGTGCGGGAGCGGGTTGTGCTGCCAGTAGACGAGCCCGGCGGGCACGCCGAGCACCAGGATCGCGAGGCTCGCGGTCGCGGCCAGGCCGGCGGCCAGGCGCAGCAGGGGTCGTGTGCGCATCGGTCAGCTCCCCGAGGTGATGCCGGCGGCGAGGTGGGCGACCGCTGTGGCGCGCGCGGTGAAGGTGAGGTTCACGTCGAGCAGGCCGAGCAGGATCGGGTGGTAGGTGATCGAGACCGAGACGGTCACATCCCGCCCCGCCACGGTGCACGCGGTCACGGTGCCCTGGCCGTAGGCGGCGAGGACCTGGTCGGCGTCGCTCCAGCAGTTCCCGGCGTTGATCGTGATGGTTCCGGAGCGCAGGCCCGCGGCCGAGACGTCCTCGGCGACCTTGCGGGCGGCCTGCCCCGCCTCGTTCGCGGCCTGCTGGCGCATCTCCAGGCTGTTGCCGCCGTCGATGACCAGGCCGGCCACGATCAGCACGATGAGCGTGAAGAAGATCAGGAACACGGCGCCCGAGCCGCGCTCGGGATCCTGCGCCCGCAGATACCTGATCCGCGCCCTGACACGGGTGATCATGACAGGCCGCGCAGCGGGTCGATGGGCGAGACCCCGACCGCGTGCAGGTCGACGTCGGGGGGCACCCCGGGCACTCCCAGCAGCCCGACGGCGCAGCTGACGTGGACCACGAAGTCGCCGCCCGGGGCGAAGGATGCCGCCGGCGGCCAGTTCGGGTCCGGCCCGCCGACGCACTCGGTCCCGAGGTCCTCGGCCAGCACCTGGCGGGCCGCGGCGACGGCGGCCGGGTAGGAGCGCTGCAGCGATCCGGCGCGGGCCGCGGCGTCGGCCGCGTTCTCCAGGTCGCTGCGCGCGGTCACCGCCCGGGCGAAGGCGACCATGAGCAGGATGACCACGGCGATGGCCGGGGCGATGATGACGACCTCGACGCTGCTGAACCCCTCCTCGCCGCGTCGGCGCCGGACGGCGCTCATGGGGTGGTCCAGGTCTCGACCGGCCCGGACGCGCTGGCGCTGACCGCGGTCAGGAACGGGAAGAGGATCTCGGGGACGTGGGCGGTGACCGTGACGGTGACGGTGGTCCCTGATTGGCTGGGGGCGGCCGCCGGGTCCTGGAGCAGGTCGGGGGCGAGCTGGCGGCACTGGCCGAGGGCGGCTTGGCGCGCGTCGTCGTACCAGTGGGCGCGGTCGCCGACGTACTCGTCCTGCGCGGTCAGCGCGCCGGCCTGGGCGGCGGACTGGGCGACGTGCTCGGCCCACAGATACATCCCGGCCTGGAGGGCGAAGGCGAGCAGGCCGAAGAAGAGCGGGACCCAGAGGACGAATTCGACCACGCTGTAGCCGGCCTCGCGATCCTGGGCTCGCCGTGCCCGCCTGTTCACAGCCCCGCCAATCGCGTCAAGGCCGGGTAGAGCAGATACGCCAGGAACCCGAGGGCCAGGAGCATCTGGGCGAGCAGCATCGACTGGGTGCCCCCGCCGGCGCTCTCCTCGATCTCCGCCTCGCGCCGCTCCCGCAGCGTCGCGGCGCGTTCCTTGAGGGTGTCTTTCACCTTCGCGCCCTGGCCGGCGACGTTCTCCAGCATCGCCGCGAGCTCGACGAGCTCCTCCACCCCGATCTGCTCGCCGAGCAGCCCGAGCGCGGCCCAGGGGGTGATGCCGGTCAGCCGGGCCGAGGCGACGGCCGCGCTCAGGCGCTCGAGCGCGGGGCCGCCCCCGACCTGCGCGGCGGCGGCCAGCGCCTCCGGCACGCCGCGCCCGCCCTCCAGATTCAGGGAGACCAGGTCGAGGTAGACCCCGACCACGCGGCGGAAGTCCGCCCTCTGCCGCCTCGCCTGGCTGCGCACGTCCTGGTCCGGGGCGAAGAAGAGCACGGCGGCGAGCAGCAGGCTGCCCCACGCCGGGGCCTGCGGGCTCAGGTGCATGCCGAGGAGGTAGGCCAGCGCCCAGAAGCACGGCGCGAGCACGACTCCGAGCCCCGCCAGAAGGACCTTGGTGGCGAGCATCGCCTCGAGGTCGCGTCCGAGCAGCGCGAGGTCCTTGCGGACCGAGCGCAGCTGGATGCCGCGGGCCGCGAGGATCCCTGCGATGCGGGCGCCGAGCGCGCCGCGCCATCCGGCGGCCGCCGGGCGCGGCGCGGTGACGCTCGAGCGCTGGATGTCGAGTGCCGCGAGGATCTCGGCGGCGCTGGCCTTGCGCGGAAGGAGCGCGTAGACCGCTGCGCACAGGCACAGCCCGGCGACGGACCCGAGGACCAGGTAGATCACGTCGCCTCCCGGTCGGGGTCGGGTTCGTCCGGCGCCGGGCGCGCCAGGATGCGGCCGCCGGCCTGCACCCGGGCGAGCTTGCGCATCCACGCGAAGGCGGCCGCGAAGATCGAGAGGATGACGGCCAGGACGGCCTCGCCCAGCGGCGAGTCGTAGGCGCCGACGAATCCGTGGTCGAACACCGCGGTGTAGGTGATGATGCCGCTGGTGGCGACCACGATGATCTGCACGCCGCGGCGGGACTGGGCGCGCTGGGCGGTGATGCGGTGGCGCAGGTGGGCCATCTGCCGTGCGGACTTGGACAGGGAGCGCAGCACGCCGCCGAGTCCGGGGCCGCGCAGCGTGGAGTTCATGATCAAACTGGCGATGATCACGTCGGCGTCGGGATCGTCGGCCTCGTCCGCGAACTCCCGGAGCACTTCGTTCAGCGGGACGCGGGCGCCGAGTCGCTCGAGCATCCCGGCCATCGGCCGGGCCAGGATCGGGTGCGCGGTGCGCGCGGCCGCCGGGATGGCCTGCTCGAGTCCGGCGGAGGCGGCCATCGTGTCCCGCAGCGTCTCGGTCCACGCGGCCAGCGCCTCGACTTTCGTGGCCGCGGCGCGCTCGGAGGCGAGCCCGCCGGCGACCTTGTCCCATGCGAGCACGAGCGCGGCGGCGCCGATCCCGGCTACCGGCCACCCGGTGGCCACGGCCATGATCAGGCCGCCGGTCAGGGCGAGCATCGTGCGGGTGGCCAGGCGGCGGGCCTTGGCGCGACGCTCGGCCTTGAGCCGCCTGGCCGCGGTGACCTCGCGCGGGATCAGCGTGTAGAGCGTGGTGCACAGGGCGAGGCCCGCGAGCACGGCCAGGAGCAGCGATTCGGCCTGGGAGCCGGTGAGCATGTCAGCCCCCTTCGAGCGTGTAGTCGTAGCCGTGCCCGACCAGCTCGTCGAAGCAGGAGACCGAGGCGCGCGCGACCGCGCGACCGTCCTCGCGCGGGCCGAAGACCTGGCTGGACAGGACGGTGCCGTCGTGTCCGTTGACCTCGCGGATCTCCGAGACGCACCGGTAGGCCGGTGCGCCTGCGCCCGGCTTGACCATGCGGACGAAGACCACGAAGTTGACCGCGCCGGCGATCATCTGGTGGACCGCGGCCGGGGGCAGGTGCTCGTGGGCGAGCGCGGCGTAGGTGGTGATGCGGTCGAAGACGAGCTCGGCCTTGTTCGCGTGGATCGTGGACAGGGACCCGTCGTTGCCCTGGCTCATCGCGAGGAGCATTTCGACGATCTCCGTTCCGAGCACCTCTCCGACGATCACGCGGGAGGGGTTCATCCGCAGCGAGCGGCGCACGAGCTGGCGCATGTCGATCTCGCCGGCGCCTTCGCTGTTGGCCAGGCGCACCTCCAGGGAGACCGCGTTGGGGTGCAGGTCGCGCAGCTCGTCGATGGCGAGTTCGCGGGCGTTTTCCACCAGGATCAGCCGCTCGCGCCGGTCGACGAGGTTGATCAGGGCCCGCAGCAGCGTCGTCTTGCCGCTGTTGGTCTCCCCGCACACGATCATGTTCTTGCGCGCTCTGACCGCGGCCGCGAGGAACGATGCCGCACCGGGCAGCACGGTCCGGTTCTCCACGAGCTGCTCGAGGAAGACCCGGTGCATCCCGGCGCGGCGGATCGAGAGTAGGGGCTCCTTGGAGACGTCCATGACGCCGGAGAAGCGCAGGCCCCCGGGCAGCGAGAAGTCGAGCTGCGGGTTGGCCGTGTCCCACGGCCGCGAGGAGCTGGCGGTGCCGAGCCCGGAGGCGAGGGTGCGGATCAGGGTGACGAACTCCTCGATCGTATCTGCCACCGGGTCCACGAGCACCGGTTCGTCCGGCCGCTGCCGGTAGGAGACCCACACCTGCAGTCCGTTGCAGTCGATGTTCTCGATCTCCGGGTCGTTCAGCAGCCGCTGCAGCCGCCCCGCGCCGAAGATCAGGTCCAACACCGCCTGCACGGTCTCGTCGATCACCCCTTCCTTCACCCCGGCGTTGCGCGCGGCGGAGATGACCAGCGGTTCGGCTTCGCGCCGCTGGTGCTCGAGCGCGCCCGGGCGCAGCGGGCTGAGCTGTCCGCCGACGACCGCCCGGAGCCTTTTGACCAGTTCGTAGTCCACCGGTTCCGGCGCCTGCGGCGCGGGGTAGGAGGCGGGCCAGCCGGACTGGACGTAGGCGGGTGCGGGCCCGGGCTGCGGGTAGCCGGGGTACGCCGGGT
>NZ_JAGSOH010000066.1 GCF_018139625.1 Actinospica acidithermotolerans
ACCCCCGCCGACGCGGCCCCCTCCGCGAACGCCGAGGCGAGCCCGCCCCTGCCGTCGTTCTTGGAAGCCGCACCACTCGTCGTCGCCCGTGGACGCTCCGCCACTGTGAACCTCTTCCCATGCGAGATCTCGCCTCAAGCCCGCCGAGGCTACCGGCGCCGTCCCGAGCGCCACGAATCAGCGCGCGAACAGCGTGTGAAGCAGTAGTAAAGGTTACTAATCTGTACAGCCCCCGTCGACGGCGCAGACGATCCGAACCGCCGCGGAAGACGTCGCGGGCCGATTTCCGAGGACGTATGTCGGGGTCAGAGGATGCGCCAGAGATGGTCGGCGGTGCCGCTGTCGGCGTACTGCACGATCTGCGCCGAGTCGGCCGTGGACATGTTCGCGACGCCGAGCACCAGCCCGCTGTTGCGGTTCTGGATGCGGAGCCACGGGCCGCCGCCTGGCAGCAGGCGCCACAGGTGGTCGGCGGTGCCGTTGTCGTCGAACTGGACGACGGCCGCCGAGTCGAGCGTGGACATGCCCGACACGCCCATGACCTTGCCCGAGTTGAGGTTCCGGACCTTCCACCAGCCGCTTGGATCGCTCTCGAAGGTCCACAGGTGGTCGGCGGTACCGTTGTCGTCGAACTGGACGACGTCGGCCGAGTCGAGCGTGGACATGTTCGCCACGCCGAGCACCAGGCCGCTGTTCCGGTTCATGATGCGGACCGGGCCGTCCGGTATCAGCGTCCAGAGGTGGTCGGCGGTGCCGTTGTCGTCGAACTGGACGACGAGTGCCGAATCAGAGGTCGACATGTTCGCCACGCCGAGGACCTTGGCGCTGTTGGCGTTGCGGATGCGCATCGAGCCGTCGCCGTTGTCGATCAGGGTCCAGACGTGATCGAGTGTGCCGCTGTCGGCGAACTGGACCACGTCGGCCGAGTCCGCCGTGGACATGGCCGATACCCCGAGTACGAGGCCGCTGTTCGCGTTGCGGATGCGGACGTTGCCATCGCCGTTGTCGATGAACTGCCAGAGGTGGTCGGCGGTGCCGTTGTCGTCGAACTGGACCACCTGCGCGCTGTCGTCCCAGGACATGCCGGACACGCCCATGACCAGTCCGCTGTTGACGTTGCGCAGCCGGAACCAGCCCCCTGGGACGCTCCACGCGCCTCCGGACGAGGACGCCGCCGGGAACGCGGTGATCCGCAGCCGCGCCGCGCCCATGGGGATCAGCGTCACGTTCGTCGTCGAGGATGCGGCGAAGGGCCCTGGTTCGAGCGGCGTGACCGTGCTCTGATCGTCCGCGGTCCACGCCGCGAGTTGCGCGGCGGGCGCGGTGATGCTGACCGGTACGGTCTGCTGCGTGAACGGGCTCGCCGGGATCGAGCCGGTTGCGCCGTGGAATTCGAGCGCACCGGCGGGGTTCGACGACGGCAGGTCGAGCGCGTAGTTCCACGGCGTGGTGGCGTGCACCTCGTACTCGGGGAACTCCGTATCGCCCGCGAACTGGACGTAGTTCTCGCCGATCTGCAGCGAGTAGTCCAGTGCTCCGTTGGAGACGGACACCGAGGAGTTGCCGGCCCACGTGGTGACCACCGGCGTCGAGGGCAGCTGGACGGTGACGGTGTCGCCGTTGCTCCAGGTCCGGGTGACGGATGTGTACGCAGGGCCTGCCGGCGCGCTGACGCTCTGCCCGTTCACCTTGATCGACGGGGATGCGCACCAGCCGGGAACGCGCAGGTAGAGCGGGAACGTCGCCGGGGCGGAGAGGGAGACCGTCAGGGTGACGGTATCCGTGAACGGATATCCGGTGTCCTCGGTGATCGTGATCGGCGCGGCGGCAGACCCCACCTTTGCGGTCACGGAGCAGGGTGCGTACATGGCGGCGCACAGCCCGTTGTCCGGGGTGGCGAGCCAGAGTTCCTCGGTGAAGTAGGGCCAGCCTTGACCGTAGTTGTGCGGGCAACAGCGGTACTGGTCCACGCCCGGCATGTACGCCTGCAAGGCGAACGTGTCGCTGAACTGCCCTTGTGTTTTGGGCGTATTCGACAGGTCGACGCTGTTGGCCGAGGTGACGTAGTGGGTTCCCTTGCCCCACGGGTCGAGGGCGGCGGGCAGCATGTTGAAGGCGAGTTGCTCGCACCGGTCCGCCCACACGGGGTCGCCGGTGAGCCGGGTCAGCAGCTCGTGGCTCGCCATCAGCTCGACGATGCCGCACGTCTCGAAGCCCTGCCGGGGATCGGTGTAGCCCGGCCGGCAGTTCTCGTCCCCGGCGAAGCCGCCACCCGGGAACTGCCCGTAGACGCCCATGATCGACGCGTAGTCGGTATACGTGTCCTGAGTCATCGCGGACTGCCCGGAACGCTGCGCGTACACCGCCGGTTCGCGGAAGCCCTGGGCGAGATTGACGTTGTGCGGGGTGGGCAGATCGCCGAGCCAGTTCGCGCCATTGGCGTGCATCGTGTCGGCGAGGGTCAGCAGGAAGGCTTCGCCGGTGCGGTTGTAGAGCCAGAACAGCACGTCGAGGCCGTCGGCGATCCGGTACGAGATCCAGCTGGAGGAGAACACCGAGCCCGGCTGTGCGTTCATATACCGGCAGAACCCGGTCATCGCGGTCAGCAGGCCCTGGTCGCCGGTGTACTCCTGGTGGCTGCGCAGCGCCTGGAGCAACGGCAGGTACGGCCAGAAGTCGGGGCCGCCGCCCAGGGACGTGCGCAGTCCGGTGGGTCCGAGGAAGCCGTCGGAAGCCTGCGTGGCGAGGATGCCCTCGATCCACGACGCCGTGTCCGACAACGTTGTCGCGTCCCGGGTGACGTAGCCGAGGTCGCCGTAGCCGCGGAGCCAGTACGGCACCTCCTCCCAGCCGGCCTGCGCGGGATTGAGCCAGCCGGTGGCGGACTTGTCGAGGAAGTGCGAGACGTCCTGATACTTCCCGCACAGGCCGTCGAGCTGCAGCTGGAGCTGCCCGGCGAGCCAGCCCGAGGGGGTGACGGCGCCCGGCGGCAGCCGCAGAAACGCGGTGGGGGCCAGCGGTGCCGCGTTCGGCGAGTAGAGCCCGCCCGGCGCCGGGGCGACGCGGGCGGAGGCGGCGGACGCCCGCGGGACAGGGCCCGCGAAGAGCGCGGCCGCGGTCAGAGCGCCGCCGCGCAGGAGGGAACGACGGGAGAAGGCCATGGGGCAGCTCCGTTGCACGTGGGTTTCAACGTTGCAGGGCCTTATTGAGACACCAGACTGACACGGCGTCAAGCGTCGCGGGAAGAATATCGATGGATCCTGATGCTCCGGATAGTGGAGCCCTTGGCTTGCCGGCCCGGGTCCGAGCCGGCCCGGGTCCCGTGCCGGCCGAGCGCTTCGGCTCGGCCGGCCGCGTCTTCGCCCTCGGCCGGCCGGCCGCGCGCGAACTGGCCCGGAAGGAAGTTCAGCCGGCGCCCGGGAAAATCAGGAGCCGAAGCCCCCGTTGGACCCGCCGACGCGGTGCGGGGCGCCTTCCGCCGCGAGCCGCAGGTCCTGCTGCAGGTCGTAGAAGGCTGGCTTGGGCTGGAGGTTCACGTCGTAGATCGTCCCGTAGCCCTGGCCGGTGAAGAACCCGGGAATCCACGAGTCGGCGTCGCAGAATCCCCAGCAGGTGAACGAGATGCATTCGGGGACCGCGAGGGCGGCCTTGAGCATCTGCGAGAACTCGTACGGCTGGGCGAAGGTCGCCAGGTGGTCGGTGGGCACCTGGGTGGTCGGGCCGTCGACGAAGGTCCGCACGTCGGCCTCCGTGATGGCGACCTTGAGGCCGAGGTCGGCGTACCGCTGCAGGTCCGCGGCCATCTGGGTCGGGAAGCCGTACTGCGTGTCGAGGTGTCCCTGGTCGCCGACGCCGTGGATCGGCACACCCTGCGCCAGCATCTGGCGAAGCCACGCGTACACGGCGTCGCTCTTGGCGTTCGTGCCGTCCTCGCCCGCGATGTTGTAGTCGTTGAAGAACAGCAGTGCGTGCGGGTCGGCTTCGTGGGCCCAGCGGAAGGCGTCGGCGATGATCTCCGTTCCGCAGTTGGCGATCCAGAAGTTGTTCGGGTCGATTCCGGACGGGTTGGCGTCGAGGAAGAACTCGTTGGCGACGTCCCACTGCCAGATCCGGCCGCGGTAGCGGGTGACTTCGGTGAAGATGTGCTGCTTGAGCAGCGAGGCGAGCTCGCCGGCGCTGATCGTGCCGTTCTGCACCCCGGTGGTGAGCCAGTCCGGCAGCTGGTTGTGCCACAGCAGGGTGTGGCCGCGCACGAGTTGCCCGTTG
The DNA here is from genome assembly GCF_018139625.1 of Actinospica acidithermotolerans. Taxonomy (GTDB): domain Bacteria; phylum Actinomycetota; class Actinomycetes; order Streptomycetales; family Catenulisporaceae; genus Actinospica; species Actinospica acidithermotolerans. Next base: position 4,267 of record NZ_JAGSOH010000066.1, read on the forward strand.
CGTTCGGCGAAGGCGACCAGGGCGTCGGCGTCCGACCAGTCGAACTGGCCTTGCGTCGGCTCGACCGAACCCCATTTCATGGCGTTGCCCGGGGTGACGACCGAGAACTGGTCGGCGAGCACCGCGGCGTAGGACGGGGTGTCGAGGTCGGTCGGTATCACGGCCGTGCCGAAACGCAGGCCGATGCGCGCCGCGAGGTCGCGGAGCGAGTCGGAGCCGGCCGAGTCCGCGGCCGGGGTCGTGTGCGACTGCGCGGCGGCGGCGTCGGCCGGAGCCGTGAGCACGAGCGGGGCTACGGCTCCGGCGCCCATCGCAAGAAAAGTTCTGCGTCGCATTGCGGTTGCTTCTCTCTCATTGGAACGTGCGATGTGGTTCTGTCCAAGGGCATTGCGGCGTCGCTCGGCGGAGCCCCGCGTGGGGAGGCTCCGCCGAGCTGTATCAGGGCGCGGCCTAGGTGCTACAGGACACCGATGGCCAGGTCCACTGCCCGTTCGGCGAGATCGTGACGCTGAAGTTGTTGCCGTTGCCGTTGGGTTTGGCGACCATGACGTACTGGCTCGGCCAGGTGGCGCTGACGTTCGAGGTGGAGTAGACGACGGCGGGGGCGACGAGGTTCATCGTGACGGTCCACGTGGAGGACCCGGTGACCGCGACGTTCAGGCTGTACCAGTTGCTGCCCTGCGAGCCGGCCGAGAGCGTCGCGGTGCACGAACCGCTACCGCCGCCGCCCCCGGTGCCTCCGCCGGAGCCGCTGCCGGAGTTCACGGTGACGCTGTCGTTGCCGCTACCGCCTCCCCACGACTCGGTGGCGAGTATCTGGTAGTTGAGGGTGCCGAGGTTCATGCCGTGGCTGGCCCAGGCGTTGATGAAGTTCTGCGTGGTGATCGTGCCACTGGAGACGGGCGACGTGCGGATCGCAAGGTACTGCTCGAAGGTCGCCGTGCCCTGGATCGAGGGCTGGTTGACCTGCTGGTGCTCGTAGATGTTGTACGTGCCGCCGTCGCTGGTGACCTGGCCCATGTAGGTGCCGGCCGTGTTCGGCGATCCCGAGTAGTTCTCCTCGATGTAGTACTCGACCAGCGGGCTGGTCGACCAGCCGTAGAGCGAGACCAGCGTCGTGCCGCCGGAGGCGTTGAGGCTGCTCGAGAAGTTCACCGTGTTGTTGCTGCCGGGGTTCCAGCCGACGCCGTCGACGAAGTCGCCGACGCCGCTCCAACTGGTCGAGTAGCTGGTCCCCGAGTTGAGGGTCATGCAGGCCGAGCCGGTGCCGTTGGTCCACATCTGGTAGTAGTTGCCGCCGTTGGTTCCGGTCTGGCTCGAGCAGATGGTGGACGCCGCGCTGGCGCTGCCCGGGAGCGCGACGAGGGCCGCGATCAGGGCGAGGACGAGGGTGAGCGCCAGGCGGAGCCGGCCGGCGCCGGGCGCTTTGAGTGGGAATGGAGCATGCACGCGAGTGAGCCTCCTCATTGAGGGTCGTTGGGCGGCGAGGTGGGTAGTGCCGCTTGCCGCCCAAGCGGGAGTGTCCGAGAGAGGGGCGCGTGCCGTCAATGGATTTCGGAAAAGTTTCGAAGAGTGCTGCCTAGATCTTCCGCGCCTCAGCTCATTACCGCTGGTCGCAGGGTTCGAAAGTTTCGGAGCGCTGCGCTCAGTCGCCCGGTCGGCAGGGCGCGGCGGTGCTGCTGCGCACGATCAATTCCGTCGCCAGCTCGACCCGGGTGGCGGCGGAGACCCGGTCGCGCCCCGCGGCGAGGCCGAGGACGATGCGGGCCGCGGTGGCGGCCATCTCGGTCAGCGGCTGCCGCACGGTCGTCAGCGCCGGCCCGACCCAACGGGCGGCCGGCAGGTCGTCGAAGCCGACGACGCTGAGGTCCTCCGGGATGCGCAGGCCAAGTTCGCGTGCGGCCCGGTAGACCCCGAGCGCCTGCAGGTCGTTGCCCGCGAACACGGCGGTGGGACGGTCCGCGAGCCGCAGCAGCTGCCTGCCGCACTCGCTGCCGGCCTCGTCGTGGAACGGGCCCGAGCGCACCAGCGCGGGATCGAACCGGAGCCCGGCCGTCTCGAGCGCGGCCCGGTAGCCGTCGACGCGCGCGCGGCTGCACAGCATGTGTTCGGGTCCTGCGATCACGCCGATCCTGCGATGGCCGAGTTCGATGAGGTGGCGGGTGGCGGCCAGGCCGCCCTGCCAGTTGGTCGCGCCGACGGCGGGGACGTCGGGGTCGAGGTCGCCGACCGGGTCGATGACCGCGAACGGGATGTCGCGGGCGGCCAGCTGCGCGCGCTGAGCCGGGCCGAGCTTCGAGAGCACGAGCAGGACACCGGCGGACCTGCGGGCGAGCACGCCGTCGAGCCACGACTGGCCCGGGGTGATGCGGCCCGCGGACTGCGAGAGCACCAGGCTCAGCCCTTCCGCGTGGGCGACCTGCTCGGCGCCGCGTATCACCTCCATCGCCCACGCGCTCTCGAGTTCGTGGAAGACCAGGTCGAGCAGGGGCGCCGCATGAAGACCGCGGCGCCGGTACCCGTACTCGAGCAGCAGCGCCTCGACGCGCTCCCGCGTGGCGGCGGCCACGTCCGCCCGGCCGTTGAGCACCTTCGAAACAGTCGGGGCGGAGACCCCGGCCGCACGGGCGATGTCGGTCAGGGTCGCGGGCTCGCGGGCAACGGAGGTCACGGCACGGATCCTAACCCAACCCCGCGAAAGGATTCGAGGGAAGGCCCAAAAGCTTTCGGAGCACGATCTGCCGCCGACGTCTCCAGGTTCGCGGACGGGATGAGTTCCGCAGGGCACGATCGCGCGGCGGCCGACAACCTTTCGGGGCCTCGGTGCCGCTACGGCGCAGAAAGTGGCTGATCGGCTCCACGGCCGTCGCGACGGCTGCCGTCGTCGGCGTGCCTCGAACCGAGCACGCCGACGCCACCGACGCCACCGACGCCACCGACGCCACCGACCAGCAGACTCAGAGCACGAAGTTACGCGCGAGAGACCGAGGTCAGTGGCTGATCCGGCTGAATGACATCTGCCAGTTGGGCACCCAGGTGGTGCCGTCGTCGAAGGAGAAGGCCTGGCACCACTGCGCGGTGTTCTCGTCGGTCACGGTCCAGTCGAACTGGACGAGGATCGCCTTGCCCGCCACGGTGTCGGTGCCGTGGAACCTGCCGTGCTTGCCGTCCCAGCGGCCGGTCACCGGCGGGTCGAGGTGACCGGGCGCCGCGGTGGAGGCCCAGCGGATGCTCCACAGGCCCGTCTCCGGGTCGAACAGCCGCAGCGACATGCCCTCGAAGCTCGAGCCGTCCGGCATCCGCTCGACTCGCAGGTTGTCGACATTGCCGAGGCCGCCGACGACCTGGCGCATCCACTGGATGCCGTCGAATTCGACCCACTCGTCGCACGCGGGATCCGCCATGCGGGCCAGCTTGCGATGGTGGACGTGCCATTCGCCGACCAGGAAGTCGAAGTCGTGCCGGCCGTCGTTGCTGTCGTGCGTCGTTGTCATGGAGCCCATGATGAAGCACGCCACTGACAACGTCTGTAAGTGCAGCTCGGGATCGGGTTCGACGACGGATGCGGGCACCCTCCGCCTAGCGCGCCAGGTCGCGGCGGCGGAATCCGGCGAGGCCGACGGCGAGGAAGCCGAGGGTGAACAGGCTCACCCACACCAGGCCGCTCCAGACCGGGGACGCGGCCGTGACGTGCGGGACGTGCCAGAACGGGCTGATGCCGAGCGCCCAGTCCGGGAGCTTGAACGTCGGGCCGAGCAGGGTGAGGGCGAACGCGGCGATCACGCCGATCCACGCGGCGATCTTGACCTGGGGGCGGGCGCCGACGACGGCCACGGACACCGCGGTGACGGTCCACACCGCCGGCGCGGTCGCGACAGCCTGGAGCAGCACGTCGCCGAAGGACACGCCGATGTCCGCGGTCCCGGCCATCACGGCGATCACGAGGCCGGCCACGAGCAGTCCGAGGGTGGGCCCGGCGAGTGCGATCAGGATGTTCGAGCCGAAGTAGGACGGGCGCCGGACGGCGGTGGCCAGGACGGGCTCGACCCGGTCGTCCATCTCCTCGGCGCGGACCTTGAGCATGGACTGCACCCCGCCGACCGCCGCGATGATCCCGGTGAGCGAGAGGATCGTGACGAGGAACGAGCCGACCAGCGCGCCGGGGGCGGTGGCGCCTCCGGCCAGCACGTTCGCGGCGGCGGGGTTTCCGGCCAGCAGGCTCGTGACCGAGGTGGCGAGGTTCCCGAAGACGCTGCCGAGCAACGCGAACGCGACCGTCCAGGAGATCACCGGCGCGCGGTTGAGCCGCCACGCCAGCGCGGTGGTGCTGCGGACCTTGCCGCGCGCGGGCCCGGGGCGCGGGGCGATGGTGCCCTGGCCGAAGTCCCGGCGCCCCTGCAGCCGCGCGGCCACGACCGAGAGCAGGAGGGCGACGGCGAGGCCGGGCAGCAGCGGCCACCACCTGTTTTCGGTCGCGGGCCTGGTCTGCTCCATCCAGCCGAGCGGGGTGGTCCAGGCGACCCAGGCCGGGAGGTTCATCGTGTCGATGTAGCCGCGCAGCAGGAAGAGCGTGCCGAGAGTGGCCACCGCGATCGTGGAGGCTGTGCGCGCGTCCGAGCCGATCTGCGCCGCGACGGCGGCGACCGCGGCGAACATCAGTCCCGTGACGGTGAAGGTCGCGGCCAGCAGGCACGCGTCCGGCCAGTTGCTGCCGGACAGGCCGGTGGCGACGGCGGCGACCACGCCGAGCACGATCGAGGCCAGCGACGCCATAGCGACCGCGACGACCAGTCGGGCCGAGCGGCCCAGGACGCCGGAGGCGAGCAGTTCGGCCTGCCCGGAGTCCTCCTGCGCGCGGGTGGCGCGGATCACGGCGAAGATAGCCATCAGGGCCGTGATGAACCCGCCGAGCGCCAGGGCGCGCCACGTGTTGAAGCCCTCTGCCGTGGACAGGTCGCGGGCCGGGCCGAAGATCAGGCTCAGGGCGGGGTTCGCGCCGAGGGTCGCCGCGAGCTGCCTGCGGTCCGCCTGCGTCGGGAACGCGTAGGGGTAGACGATGATCGAGGAGATCGAGAGTGCGGTGACGACCGCGATCCACGGCGCGAAGGAGCGGGCCTCCTGCTTGAGGGAGGCGGTCAGCAGCGGGCGTGTGCCCGCGAGGGCCGGGCTCACTTGGCGCCCCCGGCTTCGCCCTCGGTCGTCTCGTAGTGGCTCAGGAACAGGCTCTCGAGCGACGGCGGGGCGACGGTGAGGGAGGCGAACCCGTAGCCGGTCAGTGCGCTGATCGCCTCGGTGATCCGCGCGGAGTCCACGCTCGCGCTCAGCCGGCGCCCGTCGAGGTGGACGTCCTCGAGCACGGGCACTGCGGCGAGCGCCGCCGCGGCCTCGGACTCCCCGCCCGGCAGGTGCTGGACGACGGCGTGGATGCTGGTGCGGGCATGGCCGCGTAGCTGGTCGAGGGTGCCGGACTCCACGATCCTGCCGTCGCGGATGATGCTGATCCGGTCCGCCAGCGCCTCGACCTCGGACAGGATGTGGCTTGAGAGCAGCACCGTGACGCCGCGGGCCTTCACCTCACCGACCACCTCTTGGAACACCGCCTCCATCAGCGGGTCCAGCCCGCTGGTCGGCTCGTCGAGGATCAGCAGCTCGACATCGCTGGCCAGCGCGGCGACGATGGCGACCTTCTGCCGGTTGCCCTTCGAGTACTGCCGCCCGCGCTTGGTCGGGTCGAGCTCGAACCGCTCGACGAGCTCCGCGCGGCGGCGCTCGTCCACCCCGCCGCGCAGCGCGGCGAGCAGGTCGATCGCCTCGCCCCCGGTCATCCCGGGCCACAGCGACACATCGCCCGGGACGTACGCCAGGCGCCGGTGCAGCTCGACGACGTCGCTCCACGGATCCGCGCCGAGCATCCGAACCTTGCCGCCGCTCGCCTTGAGCAGCCCGAGCAGCACCCGGATCGTCGTGGACTTGCCCGCCCCGTTGGGGCCGAGGAAGCCGTGCACCTGGCCCCGCTCGACCCGCAGGTCCAGGCCGCGCAGGGCCTGGAACCCGCCGAAGTTCTTGGTCAGGCCCTCGATCTCGATCACTTCGTTCGCGGCGGCCACCGGCGCCCTCTCTCGTACGGGAAACAGCGGAAGGAAGGATCCGCGCGGCACCCGGGCCGCGCGCGTGGCCGGTGACGCGTTCCGGCCACCGGCGTGTCAGACCACGATCACGGTCTTGCCGGACAGGGCGCCCCGGTCGGCCTCGGCGTGCACGGCGGCGAGTTCGGCCAGCGGGCGGCGCTCGGCGACGTTGACGCTCAGGGTGCCCGCGGCTACCCGCTGGAGGAGTTCGGCCAGTTGTGCGGCGTCGCTGCGCACGGCCATCTGCACGACCTTGATACCTCGGCCTGGATCGGCGGACGGCGGGGTGGTGGCGGTGACGAAGACCCCGCCGTCGACGGCGAGCGCGGCCAGGGCATCGCTCTGCTCGGGGGTGGTCGGGGCGAAGTTGAGCACGAGGTCGAACGGGCCCTTCGCGGCCTCGGCCAGCGGCGTCGCGATGTGGTCGATGACGTGGTCGGCCCCGTAGGCGCGCACCCGCTCGGCGCTGCGTGGGCTGGCGCTCGCGGTGACCTCGGCGCCGGCCTCGTGGGCGAGCTGCACCGCGTACCCGCCGACCGCGCCGCCGGCGCCGTTGACCAGCACCCGCCGGCCCGAGGTGAGGCCGCCGTGCTCGAACACCGCCTGCCAGGCGGTCAGTCCGGTCCCGGGCAGCGCCGCCGCGTCGACCGGATCGACGCCGTCGGGCAGCGCGGCCAGGACCTCGGCCGGGGCCAGCACGTACTCGGCCGACGCACCGGTTGCGGTCAGCGGCAGGAACGCCGCCACGGCCGCGCCCTCGGCCCACCCGGTTACCTCCGGCCCGACCGCCGCGACGGTCCCGGTGACATCCACCCCGGGCACGTGCGGGAGCTCGAGCGGGAGCATCTCCTTGAGGTATCCGGCTCGGAACGCGGCGTCCGCCGGGTTGAACGAGGTCGCAGTCACCTTCACCAGTACCTGTCCGGCACCCGGCTCCGGCGTCGGAACGTCCTCCAGCACCAACTCGCTGCTCGCGCCGTACCGGTGGTAGCGCACCGCCTTCATGGCCTGCTCCGTTCCCGAGGGGAGCGCACGGCGGACACCGCGCGCGAAATATGCTTCCAGTTGGAAACAGTTCCGCACGCTATCATGCTTCGAGTTGGAAACGAAAGGACCGGATGGGCGATGACACTCGACGCACGCCGCACCCAGGCGTACTTCGCCCTCATGGAGGCGAGCGGACTGCTCCAGCAGCTCATGGAAGACCAGCTGCGCCGCGACGGCGGCCTCAGCTACCTCCAGTTCTTCCTGCTCGCCCGCCTCGCCGAGGCGCCGGGCGGCCGGATGCGGATGACCGACCTCGCCGACACCGTCGTGCACAGTCGCAGCGGCCTGACCTACCAGGCCGGCCGCTTGGAGAGCGCCGGGCTGCTGCGGCGCGAACCCTCCCCCGACGACGAGCGCTCCGTCACCGCCGCCATCACCGACCAGGGCCGCGACCTGCTGGCGAAGGTGCTGCCCGGCCACGTCGCGATCGTCGAGCACGGCATGTTCGACGCCCTCGACGACCAGCAGACCGACGCGTTGACCGACGCCCTCGGCGCAGTCCGCGACAAGCTGCGCAACCTCGCCCCCACATCTGCCCAACGCCGCCGCAGCCGCGGCTGAGGGACCGACACCGAGTGCGCGCCGGCGGTAGAAGACAACCGGGTGCGAGCCGCTGGTAACGGCGCGCACGCTCTCGTTCGACGCCCCGGTCGCCGAGCCGCAGCCGCAGCCGCAGCCATGAGCCTGTCGCGCCACGGCTATCGCGCGTCCGGTCGGTCCGCGGCGGCCGCGAGCATGGGATTCGGTGAAGCGGTGGAGCGGTGGAGCGGTGGGGGGCTTCCGGTCCGGACGCGGCGGGCGGAACCCGCCGCGTCCGGAGTCCTTTTCGAGGTTCGGGTCAGTGCACGATGACCGGGATCTCGTCCTGAGGTCCTCCGGCGTCTGATCCGCCGGAGGACGCGTCGGCGTCCGGGGCATGCGCAGAGCGCAGCGGAGCGGCGTTCACAAGTACGGCTGCCGTGATCGACGCCAGCACGAGCAGCCCGGCGGCCGTCCAGAACGCGACCGTGAAGCCGTGCACCATGGCGGACAACTTCAACAATCCGGCGGCTGCCTGCGAGTGCACGGCTGCCGCGTGCGAGGCGGCATAGTTGGCCGTCGCGCTGTTGGCGAGGGTGCTGAGCAGAGCGGTGCCGATCGCGCCGCCGACCTGCTGGGAGGTGCTGACCATGGCCGAGGCGACGCCGGCGTCCTGCGGCTTGACCCCGAGGGTGGCCAGGTTCATCGACGGCATGAACACCAGGCCCATCCCGAAGCCGATCATCAGCAGCGCCGGCAGCACGTGCGTAGCGTACGAGCTGCCGACCTGGATCTGCGTCAGGATCAGCATGGCCGAGGCCGCGATCAGCGCGCCGGGGGCCATCAGGTACCGGGCCCGCACCTTGGGCAGCAGCCGCACCGCGACCTGCGTGGCGCCGAGCATCATGCCGACCACCATCGGCAGGAACGCCAGGCCGCTGGTGACCGGGGTGTACCCCAGTACGACCTGCAGGTAGTACGTCAGGAACAGGAACGCCCCGAACATCCCGACCACCGCGATGCCGAGCGTCAGGTACGCGCCACCACGGTTGCGGTCCGTGACCACTCGCAGCGGGAGTAGCGGAGCACTGGTACGCGACTGGACGAGGACGAACACGCTAAGCAGCACCACGGCCGCGATGATGAAACCGAGCGTGACACCTGAGCCCCAGCCGTCGGTCTCGGCCTTGTTGAACCCGTAGACCAGCGACGCCAGACCCGCGCTCGCCAGGACGATGCCGGGGATGTCGAGCCTGTTGCGGTTGCGCCCGCCCTCAGGCTCCTTGATCTCGAACACGGCGCCGGCCACGGCGATCACAGCGAAGAAGACGTTGATGTACAGGGTCCAGCGCCAGTTCGCGTACTCGGTGAGCACGCCGCCGAGGATGAGGCCGACGGCCGCGCCGGCGCCGGAGATCGCGCCGTAGATGCCGAAGGCCTTGGCCCGCTCCTTCGGCTCGGTGAACATGACCGCGAGCAGCGAGAGAGCCGCCGGGGCGAGCAGCGCGCCGAACGCACCCTGCAGTGCGCGGGCACTGAGCAGCATGCCGGTGTTCAGCGCCGCGCCGCCGAGGGCCGAGGAGGCGGCGAAGCCGACCAGGCCGGTGATGAAGGCGCGCCGACGGCCCCAGCGGTCCGCGATGCGGCCGCCGAACAGCAGCAGGCCGCCGAAGGCCAGCGCGTAGGCCGTCACCACCCACTGCCGGTTCGCGTCGGAGATGCCCAGGTCCCGCTGCGCGGACGGCAGGGCGATGTTCACGACGGTGCCGTCGAGCACGACCATCAGCTGAGCGAGCGCGATGAACGCAAGCGCCCGCCATCGCCTCGGGTCAAGAGTCTGCGCTATCGGTGAAGTGGTCATCACGAAGGCCTTGTCTGTATGGGTTCGGTCGGTGCGGGTTCGGGCGGTGCGGGATCGGGTGGAGCGGGTGCGCGGCGCGGCCCGGGCTGGTGGGCCAGTGGCAGTAGAACGCGGTCGATCACGGTGAGGGCGAAGTCCGCGTCGGGCGCCTGACCGGTCGTCATCATGCGGTGGAAGACCATCGCCGGCAGCACCCCGGCGAGTAGGTCGAAGTCCTGCTGCGGCGGGATCTCCCCGCGCCGGACCGCTCGCTCGAACGCGGTGAGCTGCATCCGCTTGCGCGGCGCGAGGAAGTGCTCGGCGAACGCGTCACGCAGCTCGGCGTCGTGCACCAGCGCGGAGACCAAGCCCGCGGTGACGCCGGTCTGGAACGGATCGTCCCCCGCGCCGAAACCGCACGTCATCGCCACCAAGTCGCCTCGCAGCGAGCCGGTGTCGACTTCGTCCGGGATGGCCTTCATCCGGCTGAGCGCGTCGGCGACCATGGAGGCCTTACCCGTCCACCGCCGGTAGAGGGTGGCCTTGCCCGCGCCGGCCCGGGCCGCGACGGCGTCCATGGTCAGCCGGTCGTAGCCGAGCTCGCTCAGCAACTCGAGGGCGGCCCGGCACAGCTCGTCGTGCCGGGCGGTGGTGCGGATGCGCCCATGAACGGCGTAAGCGCTGGTCACCGCCCCTCCCTTCGTAGCGCGACGAGCAGGTATCGAAACGCGCGCGTATCGATACTACAGCGTAGCGAAACTAGAGCGTCTCGCCTAGCGCGGGCCCAGAGCATGGCGCGCGAATCGAGGGAGATGCTGGTCGATCAGCTCTCTGCGATGCGAGCGCCAGGGCCGAAGAATTGGTCGGCGATCCGCTGGGCGAGTTGCTCGTCCGGGACTGTGCCGGTCAGGACGTAGTGGTGGTGGACCAATGCCGTGGGCAGGACGGCCAGCAGTTCGACATCGGTGTGCGGCCCGAGTTCGCCGCGTTCGACGGCGCGTTCGATGATCGTGCGGAACCCGGCCGTCAGCTCGCCGCCGAGATGCTGGCCGAAAAGTCGCTTGAGTTCGGGATCGGCCAGCACCTCCCCCACCCACACCTGAGCCTGCCGGAAGTCGATCAGTGCGCGCAGGTATGTGGAGATGTCCTGGTGCAGGCTGCCGGTGTCGGGCGGCTCCGGCCGACCGGCGAGGCCGACTTTGGCGACGGCGTCCAGGATCAGCGCGTCCTTGCCGGCCCAGCGTCGATAGAGGCTGGTCTTCGCCACTTCCGCGCGCTGCGCCACGGCTTCGATCGACAAGCGCGCATACCCCTGCTCGCCGAGTACCTCCAGGGCCGCGGCCAGAATCGCCTCGTCCACCTTCGGATCGCGCGGCCGACCGCCTTTCGACGCGGGCGCCGGGCCCTCGCCGCCCGCCGAGGCCGGCATCCGTGCTCCCGTCCATAGGCTTCGATGACGCTGCATGAGCGTGTGATACCCGACCTGTCCCAGTGATGACCTCGCAGGCCGCACGTTCGGGTTGCCGGTCAGCCCGCATACATCGTAGTGCGCGATAAACCGGGCCAAGGCGTCGCGGGTGCAGCGCGGCGCGCCGCCCAATCGGGCGCTCCTGCCACCCCGATCATCCGCGCATCCCTTCCGGCAGGAGGACTGCTTCGGGCTCGCCGCTGCGGATCAGCTCCAGGATCGTGGCGGCCACCTTCTCGGGCGGGTCCGGCTCGAACCCCGGCGTCAACGAGCCGGCACGCAGCGTCTGGTGGAACTCCGTCGCCGTGACGAACGGGTAGATCGTGGAGACGACGATCCCGTCGTCGGCCAGTTCGGTCCGGGCGGCGTTGCTGAGCATGTTCAGCGCCGCCTTGGTGGCCGCGTAACCGGCGACTCCGCGCAGTTTGGGCATGCGGGTGGTACCGCTGCTGACGTTGACGATGCACCCGCCGCCGGCCGCGCGCATCCCGGGGATCACGGCCTGCATCGCGAGCAGCGCCCCGTACACGTTCAGCTCGACGATCGCCGTCAGGTCCTCGATCGTGATCTGCTCGATCGGAACGTGCAGGCCCTGCCCGGCGTTGTTGACCAGAACATCCACCCGCCCGAACCGGTCGAGCGCCGCCTCGACCAGCCGCCGGATCTGCGCCGGATCACGCACGTCGGTCTCCACCGGCAGCACGTCGCCGCCGATCTGCTCGGCCAGGACCTCGAGCCGCTCGCGCCGACGCGCGGCGAGCACCAGCCGCGCTCCCGCCTCGGCGGCGGCGCGGGCGGTGGCCTCCCCGATTCCCGCGGATGCACCGGTGATGAGCACGACCTTGCCGTTGATATCCATGCGCCCTCTCCTACCTCATCCGCTGCCGTGAGCCAAAACCGGCCGCGGCTCGACAGGCTAGTCGCGGCCGCTATCGGCGACCTGCGTAGAGCGCTTGGCTGCTGCCCCAGAGGCTGCTGCGGTTGAGGTGGTCCGGGTGCCGCCGGATCATGGCGTGGTAGAACCCTTCCGGCGTCGGTTCTGTCATCAGCACCTCGTCGACGTCGGCGAGATACCGACGGGTCTGCTCGATTTGCCGCGCCGCGTCATCGTCGAGCTCGCCGTTCTTGTGGCCGGCGACGAGCCTGCCTGCGCCGAGCGCTTCGACCACATCGATGGCCCCGCGCCACGCATCGCGACCCCCGTCGCCGGATTCGACGAGGTATTGATGGACCCCGTTGTAGACGACATCGCCGGCGACGACGAGACCGAGATCGGGCACGTGCAGCACGCTGGTGTCGTCGGTGTCGCTGTGCCCGACCTCGATGATGGGCAGCTCATGTCCCTCGAGACCGAGCCGGTTGCCGATCTCCTCGGTAGCGGTGGCGGTGACCGGGGACGCCGGGATCTGGTCAGGCACGATCCTGTCCCAGAAGCCGGCGCGTGCCTGAACGGCGCGACGCATCTGCTCGATGGTCCCGGCCGTGGCCACCACCCGGGCCCCGGGGAATCGGTCGGCGAGGCTCGCGGCGGTGAACCAGTGGTCACCGTGGGCGTGGGTGGCGAAGATGTAGGTGAGCCTCCTCCCGGCGGCTTCGACCCGGTCCGCCACGCGCTCCGCCTGGGCGGCGGTGAGCGGCGGGTCGATGAGTACCGCCTCGCGCCGACCGTATACGAGCGTCGTGGACACCGGTGCCCAGGTTCGGGCGCCTCCGTCCGGGGTGCGATCCGGCATGGCGAGCGGGATCGCCGGAGACACGAGGACTTCGTAGTCCAGTCCGGTGGCGGTCACTGCGCTGCTCCGAACGATGCGAGGGCGTCTTCGGCCTGGGCCCGGTTCAGCAGGCGTACGTGCCGGCCGGGTTGCGTCGAAGCGGAGGCGGCGGCGGCGACCGCGCCGATCTGTGCGGACGTGATCTGAGACGGGTCTGCGGTCTCGACGAAGCGCGTCGCCACGGGGCCGAGTTCGAGCAGGAACACGCGCTTGGTGCCCTGGAGTTCGGCGGCGAGCACCTGGTGCATCATGAGGAGCGCGGTCTGCTCCATGCTCACCAGGCCGCTACCCGGGATCGGGGCGTGGGCTGACTCGCCGACGACTATGGAGTACGCGCCCTGCTTCGTCATCCGGGGCACGGCCGCGCGCAGCACGGCCATGTGGGCGGTGGCCAGGCCCACGAAGGCGCCCTGCCAGTCGGTCTCGTCGATCTCCCACAGCCGCTTGCCGTGCCACCAGCCGCCGATCGGGGCGAGGACGTCGTCCACGCCGCCGAGCCGGTCGACCATGGTGGCCACCAGGGCCTCGGCACCGGCGAAGCTCGTGTAGTCGTGCTCGAACAGGTGCAGGCGCTCGGTCGCGTCGCTTCCGAGCAGGGCGCGGAACTCCGCCGCCCGCTCGTTGCTGCGCGTGGGCACCACGACCTGGGCGCCGGCTGCGAGGTAAGCACGGACAGCGCCTTCGCCGACTCCTCCGGTGCCGCCGGGGATCAGCACGCGCCGACCGCTCAAATCAGGAGACGGAGTGGCTTCGGACATGGTGCGCTCCTTCAAGGACGACGGACGGGCATCGACCCGCCCGAGGGACTGCGTTGGGAAACCCAACGTTGTGAGGCCCAACGTAACACACTTCGGTTGGGCTGGCCAACGGTATAGTGAGGTGCATGAACGAGGAGGAGGACGACCTGAGGCCGCCGGCGCGTCTGCGCGCGCTCACCAGCTGGCAGGCGAACAAGGTCTCCACGATCGGGGCCCGCATGACCGCCCGGCACATGCCGCTGACGGCGCGCTCCGACTTCGCCGTGCTCGCGGCGCTGGAGGAGTACGGTCCGTTGAGCCAGGCCGATCTCGGCAGGCGGCTGGGCCTGGACCGCAACGACGTCAGCGGCATCGTGACGCGGCTTCAGGAAGGCGGCTACCTCGACCGCCAACCCGATCCCGGTGACCGGCGCCGGAATCTCGTCACCGTGAACCAGGCCGGCCTGCGCTACCTCGAGGAAACCCAGGCCAACGCCGACAAGGCCCAGGCCGAACTGCTCGCGGGCCTGACGACGGACGAACGCCGCCAACTCCACGCGCTCTTGGCCAAGGCCCTGGAGGCTCACCAGCGGGAACCCGCCTGACTCGGGCTCGCAGCGGCTGAGTGACATGCGGATCCGTTCCACCGGGCCCTAAGGCCCTGCCCTCAGCGTCCACGGCCTGGTGCTATGGCCGAAAGGACGCGTCCCCGCGTGGAGAGAAGCGGTGATCAGGGTGAGCGCGAAGCAAGTGATAGTCGTCGGCGGGAACTTCGGTGGTCTGGCCGCGGCCCTGGAGCTCAAGTACGAACTCGCGGACGACGTGGCGGTGACGGTGGTCTCGGCCTCCGCGCGGTTCCTGTTCAACCCGTCCCTGATCTGGCTGCCGTTCGGCAAGCGGCGGGCCGGGGACATCACGTTCCCACTGGAGCCGACCTTCGACGCGCACGGCGTGGAGTTCGTGCACGCCGAAGCCACGGCGATCGACCCGGCCGCCCGGACCGTTACGACGTCCACCGGTGCCGAGTACCGGTACGACTACCTGATCCTCGCCACCGGGTATCGCAACGACTACGAGGCCGTTCCGGGCCTCGGCCCCGACGGCTGCGCCCAGTCGATCACGACACTCGCCGACGCGGAGCGCGCCGGCGCGGCCTGGCGCGACTTCCTCGACGACCCCGGGCCGGTGGTGATCGGGGCCACCCAGGGGGCCAGCTGCTTCGGCGCGGCCTACGAGTTCCTGTTCAACATGTCCCACCAGCTGCGCAAGTCGAAGCTGAACGAACTGACTTCGCTGACCTTCCTGACCGCCGAGCCGTTCGTCGGGCACTTCGGGATCGGCGGCCTGCCGGGCGGCGAGAAGCTGCTGAAGATGTTCCTGAAGAAGGAGGGCATCGCCGTGCGGACGGGCGTCGCGTTCGAGGAGGTCGGGGGCGACTACGTCCGGCTGACCGACGGCTCAAAGGTGAAGTTCGCCTACTCGATGGTCGTGCCGCCCTTCGTCGGCCAGGACGTCGTGCGCGCGGTCCCGAACCTGACCGACGGCAAGGGCTACATCCCGGTCGAGGACACGTACCGGTCGAAGGCCTACCCGGAGATCTACGCCGCGGGCATCGCCGCGCAGGTCCCGGTGCCGTGGCGCACCTCGGTGCCGATCGGCATCCCGAAGACCGGCTTCCCGACCGAATCGATGGCGAAGGTCGCCGCCCGCAATGTCGCCTCGGCGATCAAGGGCGAGGACCCGGTCTCGCACAAGGAGTTCGGCGAGATGGCGGCGGTGTGCATGATGGACGCAGGCAACAACGGCGTGCTCATCCTGGCCGATCACATGCTCCCGCCGCGCAAGGCCGCAGTCATGATCCCCGGCCCGCAGGTGCACGCCATGAAGCTGGCGTTCGAGAAGTACTACCTGTGGAAGTCCCGCCACGGCTACGTGCGACTGCCGTGAGTGCGACACATTGAATGAGTTCGGATCCCTCCCGGTCATCCGCGGTGCACGTTATGACTGGTCGCCTTGCCGGACGGGATCGGGCGCTGCTGCGGTGGACGGTGTATCGCGCCGGATGGGCAGGAGGATCGCGGACGGGTGCGCCGGGCCGTGGTGGACCGACTGGGTCGCGGGGCGCAGCGTGGTGGCGGTAGCGTGAGGTTCGCCCGTGCCGGGATTGCGCGCGTACCGCGGGAACGCGCCGCTGGAGATCTGGACCCTGATGCGATGCCCGCGCTTGAACAGCTGCGCCGTCGGCCAGAGCCGCACGTGAGCGCAGGAGAGCTCGTCGGCGGCGGAAAGACTGATCAGACCGTCGCACACATTGGTGGATCGGCCATCCGGATCGACGTCGCAGAGTCGGACGAAGACGTCGGCATGGGGCAGGCTGGACTGGAACCAGATCTCTGCGTTGACCTCGCCGACGACCTCGACGTCCTCGGCAAGCGCCTCGGTGGTGTAGGTGAGCACATCCGCACGGGCCTCGAGGGCCGCGTTGTCGACGCGGCCGCTGTCTTTCACCATGCGCACGCCTCCGGCGGCGGGAGTGGGGTCCGCCGGGTCGTAGCGGTACGTGTCGGGGGCTGATTCACGCGGCGCTTCGGCGGAGAGCGCGCCGTCAGGCTGCAGGTGGAAGCGCTGTGTCTCGTATCCGCTCGGCGGCCAGGAGCCGAACTCGCGCCAGGACTCCTCACCCATCACGTACAGCCGCACCGGGGCTCGCTCCGGCGGCTGCTCGCTGCGGGCGTGAGGGAGCCCGAACTCGACCGCTTCCCGCACGGCCGTGTCGTTGAAATCGAGGTGCGTCCACGGGCCCACCGTCAGGTGCGCGTGGCGTTCGGCGTCCTGCAGGGTCCGGAAGTCGCGCAGTTGGCCGGGAAGGAAGATGTCGAACCAGCCGCCGATCAAGCTGACCGGCACGGTCACCGCTGCCACCCGATCGCGGTGGTCGACGCCTGACCAGCGAGGGTCGGCGGCGTCGTGCGCGAGGATGTCCTGGATGTAGTCCGAGCGGTGGCCGATGGCCGCGACGTCGGCCTCCCCCAGCGGCAGGGTGCGCAGCGCCCGGCGCGTCTTCCTGGCCTGCCCGGCCTGGCGGAACATCGCGCCACGGCGCTCCTGCGTGCCGACCAGGACTCCCCAGCCGAACGGCGTCTCGAGCGAGAAGGCGTCCTTCTCCAGGAATCCGAGAGTGAGCGCCGACTCGGTCGCCTGCGGGATCATCGCCTTGACCTGGGGCGGCAGCCGGTCGGCGACCGCCCACTGCACGTATCCCAGGTAGCTCGGGCCGTACAGCACGATCGAATCGCCGAACCACGGCTGCCTCACCAGCCACTCCAGGGTCGCAAGCCCGTCCTCGCGCTCCTGACGAAGCGGGTCGAAGGTGCCGCCGGAGCCGAAGCCGCCGCGCACGCTCTGGATCAGCACCTGGTACCCGCGCTCGGCCAGCGGCCGGGCCATGAACATGCCGAACGGACCAGACCGGCCGTACGGCGTGCGCAGCAGCGCGGTCGGCAGCCCCTCCCCGCCGGCTCGCGGAGCCCACCGGTCCGCCAGCAGTTCGACCCCGTCGGCCATCGGGACCCGCAGATCCCGCTCGACGACGAGGTCCCGCGTCCTCGGCGGGTCGAGCTTCAGGCGGCGCTCGATGAGACGGCTGCCGAGGTTCAACGGACTTCTCCTTCGCTCGGAAATGCACTGGCGGGACGGTTCGAGCCGCTCGGTGGAGGCCGGGCGGCCGAGTTGGCGGCGACGAGGGAACGAGCGTGCCCTCTGAGCGCTCTGCCGAGCACTGATGAGCACTGCCGGGCTCAGGGCACGATGACAGGTTAGAGGCCGGCTCGCCCGTTCGGGTGGCCCGGGTGGCGATGAGCCCGGCGGACCGGCACGGTGTGTGGACCGGGCTCGTGTGGGGCGGGATTGTGAGAGGGAGTCGTGCGCGTGGGATCGGCTGACCTGAGGACGCTGGGCCGTGAGGCGTACGTCTACCTCTATCCGCTGGTCATGATGGAAGTGACCCGCGAGCAAGCTGCCGCGCCACGGCCCGGGGTGAAGCCCGGCTACGGCCCGGCGAACCAGTTCCACCATTTGCGCGCCTTCCCCGCGGCGGACTTCCGGGCAGTGGTGCGGCCGAACTTCGACACGCTGTACTCGAACGCCTGGCTGGACCTGACCGCGGGGCCGGTGCTGCTGCACGTGACCGCCACCGCGGACCGCTACTTCATGCTGCCGCTGATGGACATGTGGACCGACGTGTTCGCCACCATCGGAACGCGCACCACCGGCAACGGCGACCAGGACTTCCTCGTCGTCGGCCCCGGGCATCCGGGTGACCGGCCCGCCGCCGTGCCGAGCACGGCGAGGCTGCTGCGCGCGCCGACCCCGCACGTGTGGATCATCGGGCGGACCCAGACCAACGGCCCGGCCGACTACGACGCGGTCCACTCGGTTCAGGACGGCTACGCCCTGACCGAGCTCGTGCCGGTCGAGCACGCGCCGGACCCGACCGTCGACGTCGCCACCGACGCGCTGCGCATCGTCAACGGCCTCAGCGCACCGGACTTCTTCACCAGGGCAGCCCGCGCGCTGGCCGTCAATCCGCCGCATGCCGCGGACTTCTCGATCCTCGCGCGCATAGCCCGCCTGGGGCTCGTGCCCGGCCGAGCCTTCGACCCGGGCCGACTCGACGCCGCGCAGCTGGCTGAGATCCAGGACGGAGTCGACGCGGCCCGTTCCGCGATCATGGGATCGCTCACCGGCTTCGGCACGCCCGCCAACGGATGGCGCACCTCGACCGACACCATGGGCACCTACGGCAACAACTACTTCAAGCGGGCGGCCGTGGCCGCCGGCGGGCTGGGGGCCAACCCTCCCGAGGACGCGATCTACCCGATCCTGGCCCTGGACGCCGACGGCGAACCGCTCACCGGCGAGTGCGACTACGTCCTGCGCTTCGACGCCGGGCAGCTGCCTCCGGCCGAGGCCTTCTGGTCGGTCACCATGTACGACGCCGAGGGCTTCCAGGCCGCCAACGAACTCAACCGCTTCGCCCTCGGCGACCGCGACCCGCTGACCTACGACTCGGACGGCTCACTCGAGATCTACCTCTCCCACACCAACCCCGGCCCGCGGCGCCAGGCCAACTGGCTCCCCGCCCCGCTCGGGCCGCTGGGCGTGACCATGCGTCTGTACTCGCCCCGGCCCGAAGCCCTCGACGGACGCTGGAACCCCCCGCCGGTCCGCAAAGCCCGACCCTGACCGCACGCGCGGCGAGATGGTGCCGCAGCCACTCCCCCGGGGCCCGGAAGTAGCGGCACGACGAGACGCCGACCACCTGCGGCAGCGGACGGAAACTCCGGGTGAGAGGTTGCCAGGCGTCGCCGTGGTCTCATGAGTTTGTAAGAACCATGCGAAACCTTAGGGTGCTGATCGGGCTGTTGCCGCTCCCGGGGACGGTAGCGACGATGATCGGGCCGACCTCGACGTACCCGAATGCGAGCAACGGTGCCCGCGCGAATCAGGCCGGCGGAGCGGAGTATGCGTGTCCGTCAAGAATGCATCCGAACCGGAATACCCTCAGGGCAGCGGAGTGCGGCGGCGCTCGCTGCTGATCGGCGGGGCCACCGCGGCGATGACGGCCTCCACGCTGGTGAACGCGGTGACGGCGCGGGCGAGTTCGGCAGCTTCGGCACAGGGGGCGGGCGTCCTGAAGGCGGGGGCAGGCAAGGCCGCGATCGCCATCCCGTCCTCATTGCTGCCGCTGGACGGCTTCACCGCCGTGCACGACGACCTGTACGTGCGGGTTCTGCTTTTGGAGTCGGGATCGCAGCGGGCCGCGATGGTCGTGCTGGACCTGACCTCCATCAGCGAAGAGGCGATCACCGATATCCGCACCGCGGTCACCGCGGCCACGGGAATCACCGCGCAGGACATCGTCGTGACGGTGACGCACACCTTCTCCGCCCCCCACGTGCAGTCCGCCAGCGCTTCGACGCAGGAGGCCACCTGGATCGGGAACATCACGGCGGCCGCCGCCAGCGCGGTCGCGGACGCGGCGAAGACGCTGCGGCCGGCCCGCGTCGGCTACGGCACCGGTACGGCGGACGTGAACGTCAACCGCAACGTGCTGACCGCCGAGGGATGGTGGCTGGGCACCGGCGAGGCGGGCCCCTCGGACAAGAGCGTGGGCGTGGCGCGCTTCGACGACCAGGACGGCAACCCGATCGCCATCCTCATCAACTACAACGTGCAGTCCTCCGTCATGATGGACTCGGTCATGGCGAACGGGGATCTGCCGATCAGCGCCGACCTCGCCGGGGCCGCGGTGGCGCACGTGGAGGCGCAGTACAGCAACGACGTCGTCGGGTTCTTCCTGGTCGGGGCCTGTGGAGACCAGCAGCCGGCCTTCAAGTCGTACCGGTACACGATCGACAAGGACAAGAACTGGTCGATGGTCGACGCGAAGGACGCCGGCTGGCTGCTGCTCACCGTGCAGGGCGAGCGGCTGGGCACCGAGGTGGTGCGGGTGAGCGAGACCATCACGCCGTCTGACGACTCGACACTGCGCTTGGTCACCGACACCGTCACCGTCACCACCGTGGCCACGGCCCAGGGCCAGAACGCCGCGCCCACCACCACGCACACGTTCACGCCGAACGGGACCGCCCAGGCCCCGGCATGGGTTCTGCGGATCGGCGACGGCGTGCTCGCGGGCGCGGAACCGGAACTGTCCACGGAAACCGCACTGGCAATCAAGAAGAGCTCGCCGTTCGAGCACACCTTCGTGATGTCGATGCTCGAGGGCGGGGCGAAGAACATGGCCGACAAGTGGAACTACGAGCACATCACCTACGAGGCGCTGGATTCCTCGTACGCCGAGGGTGCGGCCGAGAAGCTCGCCTCGCGTCTCGGCCGGGACATCGAGTCCGTCCGCAAGTAAGCCGATTCCCTACCCACGAGGAGTCCGCAATGGTAAACAGGCGTACCTTCATCGCCGGATCCGTGGCGGCCGGGGCCGCGGGCGTCATCGGCCTGCCGACCACCAGCCAGGCCGCACAGACCGGGGCCGGGCCGACGGGCACCGGAGCGCCGCAAGTCCAGAGCGTCACCGCCATCACGAAGGTCTACGGCGAGGGCCAGAAGCTCATCGCGGTGGCCGTCGAGTACGACAGCGACATCGCCGACTCATCCTTGTCGACCTCGACCTTCGCGGTCACCGGGCGCACCGTCACGAACATCTACGCCGCCCGTACCGCGGCTCTCGCCCCGCGAGGCGAGAACGGCCGGTACGTCATCGTCGAACTCTCCCCCGAGGACGCCGCGGCGCTGCTCTGGGTGCCGGTCGACAGCGGAGGCGGCGGGATCGGCTCGGGCGGCCCGACGGTCGGCGATACCACGCCGGGACACGCCATCCTGGCGGCCAGTGCCAGTTTGACCCAGACCGGGCCTCTCGCCACGACCCACGGCCAGAGCTCCCCCGCGAACACCACGACGCTGACCACCGACGCCGTGATCAATCTGATCGTCGACGACTTCCGGCAGTTCGCCTTCGCCGACCCCGCGACCGGGCAGACGCTGAACTACAACCTGTTCACGCCGAAGAACTACGACCCGCGGCGGCGCTACCCGCTGGTGCTGTTCATGCACGACGCGGGCGTGATCAACGTCGCCACGATCGGGCCGCTGGTGCAAGGGCTCGGTGCCGTGTGCTGGGCCGGCGCGGAGGACCAGGCGCGGCACGAGTGCTTCGTGCTGGCGCCCGAGTACGGCGCGATCGTGATCGACGACAACTACGAGCCATCAACGCTCTTCGACGCCACGGTCAACCTCGTCCGGTCGATCACCGAGCGGTACAGCGTGGACCGCGACCGGCTCTACGCCACCGGCCAGTCGATGGGGGCGATGATGGCGCTGGGCATGAACATCGAACACCCCGACCTGTTCGCGGCCTCGTTCATCGTCGCCGGCCAGTGGCCCTCCGGCCAGGCCGCGCCGCTGGCCGGGGAGAAGCTCTGGATCCTGGTATCGCAGGACGACACCAAGGCCTACCCGGGTGAGAACGCCATCGTCGAGGTCATCCAGGACGCCGGCACCCCGGTGAGCACCGGAACCTGGGATGCCACGTCCACCGCCGCGCAGTTCGCCGCGGATGTGCGCAGCATGCAGGCCCGGCACACCCCGGTGAACTACGCCACCTTCGCGCCCGGCACGGTCGGCACCGCCACCGGCGGCGGAAACGCGCACACGGGCACCTGGCAGATCGCCTACGAGATCCCCGGGATCCGCGACTGGATCATGCGCCAGTCCCGATAGCCGATCGGGACGGCCTGCCCGTTCCGTTTCGCCGGCCGGGCCCGGTCGCGCGAGTTCTCATGCCAGAGCCGCCGCCCGGGCCCGGTGGAGTATCCGGATCAGCGGAAGATGCCGGTGTGGCCGAGTGAGTAGCGGCCGGGCTGCGGGTAGACGCACAGTCCGTGCGGTCCCTGGCCCACCGGGATGCGGGCGATCAGGTGGCCGTCGGTGGTGGAGATGGCGTAGACCTCGGCGTTGTAGCGCCCCGAGAGCCACAGCACCTTGCCGTCCGCGGAGATCCCGCCCATGTCCGGGCTCCCGCCGCCGGGAATGCGCCACTTCACGCGGACGGCGTTCGTGGCGAAGTCCAGGACGCTGATCGAGCCCTCGCCGCGGTTGCTGATGTACAGGTCCTTTGAATCGCGGCTGACGTACAGGCCGTGCGCCCCGGCCCCGGTGGGGATGAACCCGGTGACCTTGAACCGGTCGCCGTCGAGCGTCCACACTCCGTTGGCGGTCATGTCCGCGACGTACCAGACGCTGCCGTCCGGGGAGATCTTCACGTCCTGCGGCATCGCGCCGTGGCCCAGATCCACCACCCCGAGCAGGGTGCGCTTGGCGGTGTCGACCTTCAGCAGCTGGCCGCTGAACTCGCACGAGGCGATGAAGTAGCTGCCGTCCGGGGAGAAGTCGACGTGGTTGACGCCCGCGCACGGCACATCGAGCGTGTCCTGGACCGCCATGGTGTGCGGGTCCCGGAAGACGATCTGCCGGTCGGCCTCGGCCATCACCATCGCGGAGCGGCCGTCCGGGGTGAAGTAGAGGTTGTACGGGTCGTGCACCGCCACCGGCGTGCCGAACCGGCCGGTGGCCGGGTCGATCGGGGTCAGCGAGTTGCCCTGGTCGTTGTTCACCCACAGCATCTTCAGGTCCCAGCCGGGCACGACGTGCTGCGGCTGCTCGCCCACCTCGACGGTGCGCACGACCTTGTAGGTGGCCGGGTCGATCACGCTGACGGTGTTCGACTCGGTGTTCGGGACGTACACGAAGCTCGGGTCGTTCTTCACCACCGGCGACAGCTCGTTCGGCCGGTCCGCGGCGTACAGGTCCTTCGGGTCGTACTCCGGCATGCCGGACAACGCACCGACCCGCATCCGAACACCGCCCGCACCCGCATCGGCGCCCGCACCCTGCGACGGTTTCGCCGCGGCGGCGGAGGCGGTCGGACGCGGCGCACCGCCGGCGCAGGAGGCGCACGCCACGGCCAGGGCCGCGACCGCGCCGGCACCGAGAAGGGATCGACGACGTGTGCTGGTCTTCACCGCGCGGCTCCGATCTGCGTTCGAGGGCGCCACCACCGGACGGTCCGGCCGGCGACACCACTCGCGGCGAGAGATTCGCCGAATGGATTGCACAGGGCACGCCGTTCCGCCGCCGACCGCCGACAGCCCGGCAGGGCAGCGAGCGCCCCCGGCCGAGACGGGGGAAATCCGGGCAGATCGCGCATGTCCACAGGCCGAGCCTAGGCGACGGCGAGCCGGCCCGGCCGCGCCTCCCATCCGACCGGGTGAGCCTCTCACCCGTACGCAGCAAGTCGGACCGTTCACGTCGATTGCACTACGCAAGGATGGAAGGCCGAGCCTCGGCCGCACCGGCGCAGGCGGCGAACACAGGAATCGTCCGCGCGGGGCTCGCCGCGCGGCACCGCACAAGTCGTAGGCATGACGACGCCGGCCCGGGCCCACCGGGGGCCCGGGCCGGCTGTTCGCGCTCCTGCTATATGACGGCGGTGTAACCCGTGGGCGCGCCCGCGCGGGAGGCCGTGGCAGGACGGCTGGTGCGGGGGCGGCGGTTGCGGCCGCGTCCGGCGGAATCGTTGCGGCGGGGACGCTCCGCCACCGGGTCGGCCACCACCACTGCCGTGCCTGTCGGTACCCGGGCACCGGTGATGCGCGCGAGTTCCTCGTCCGTGGAGTGCACGGAGACCGAATTGGGGGCAAGTGCGGCGGCAGACATCATCCGGCTCATCTCACGGCGCTGGCCGGGCAAGACCAGGGTGACGACCGTACCGGACTCGCCGGCCCTGGCGGTGCGCCCGCCGCGGTGCAGGTAGTCCTTGTGGTCGGCCGGCGGGTCGATGTTGACGACCAGGTCCAGCCCGTCGATGTGGATCCCGCGGGCCGCGACATTGGTCGCGATCAGCGCCGTCACCTGGCCCTGACGGAACTGCTCCAGGGTGCGCGTGCGCTGCGGCTGCGACTTGCCGCCGTGCAGCGCGGCCGCCTTCACGCCGTTCGCAAGCAGGTCGCGCACCAGCCGGTCGGCGCCGTGCTTGGTCTCGGTGAACATGATCACTCCGCCCTGGCGGGAGGCGATGTGCGCGATGACGTCGTTCTTATCGTGGTTCTGCACGTGCAGCAGGTGGTGCTCCATCGTGCTGACGGTCGCGGCCGTGGGGTCCACCGAGTGCACCACCGGGTCGTTGAGGAACTGCCGTACCAGCTGGTCGACGTTGCGGTCCAACGTGGCGGAGAAGAGCATCGTCTGCCCGCCGTCGGCGACCTGCTTGAGCAGCGCGGTGACCTGCGGGAGGAAGCCCATGTCGGCCATCTGGTCGGCCTCGTCGATCACGGTCACGGCCACGGCGTCCAACCGGCACTCGCCGCGCTGGATCAGGTCTCTGAGCCGGCCGGGCGTGGCGATGACGACCTCCGCGCCGCGGCCGAGCGCCATCGCCTGACGGCCGATCGACATCCCGCCCACCACCGTCGCCAGCCGCAGCTGCACCGCCTGGGCGTACGGCGTGAGCGCCTCGGTGACCTGCTGCGCGAGCTCCCGGGTGGGAACGAGCACCAGCGCCAGCGGCCGGCGCGGCTGCGCGCGCCGGCCCGCGGTGCGCCCCAGCAGCGCGAGGCCGAACGCGAGAGTCTTGCCGGAGCCGGTGCGGCCGCGGCCGAGCACGTCCCGGCCGGCCAGGGTGTTCGGCAGCGTCGCAGCCTGGATCGGGAAGGGCGAGGTCACGCCCTGCCGGGTCAGCATCGCCAGCAGGGCCTTAGGCATGTCCAGTTCGGCGAACGACTCCGCCGCCGGCAGGGCGGGGGCCACGGTGACCGGCAGAGCGAACTCGGTCCGCCCCGCAGACCCCTGACGGGCGCTCGCCCCGGACGTGCGCTGACCGCCGCCGGAACGCGAGCCGTAGGCCGAACCGCCCGAGCGGGCACCGCGGCCGGCGCCGGAGCGCGCACCCGCGGCGGAACGGTCGTTGGGATGCTGATATGACGAACGACTGGAGCGATTCATGCGATGAGCCTTCCTGGGGGGCGGCACGTCACG
Source organism: Actinospica acidithermotolerans (assembly GCF_018139625.1). Taxonomy (GTDB): domain Bacteria; phylum Actinomycetota; class Actinomycetes; order Streptomycetales; family Catenulisporaceae; genus Actinospica; species Actinospica acidithermotolerans. The sequence continues at coordinate 29,388 of NZ_JAGSOH010000066.1, forward strand.
AGGAAGGCTCCGCGGCCACAGGGCGGCGCGAAGCTCGCACGAACGAGCCAGAAGTGGGTGAAGGAGCCGGTACGGACGAAATCCGCCCGGCGGCACGGCATCTTGCGGTCGGTGCTCGTCGGTGGCCATCGGTGCCAATCGGAGCTCACCGGTGCTTACCGTGAGGGCGGCGGCAATCCCTGACCGTGGGCTTGATGCCTGACCGTGGGCGTGATGCCTGACCGTGGGCGTGATGGGGGAAGCGGCCGCCTGACGCAATGGGCGAAATAGGCGCGACGGAGGCTATGGACACTGTGGTGCGATTACGCAATGCTCTGCGGTCATACCGCAACGTTCTGCGTATCGCGCGGCGCGGGTCCGCCGGCGGCGCGACACGAGACTTTTCGGCGTACATGCCGAGGGGCCCGCACCGTGCGTTGACGCGGTGCGGGCCCCTCCTGCGTGGCAGGTGCCTGCGGCAGGTGAAATTAGAGCGGACGAATGTTCTCGGCCTGCGGGCCCTTCTGGCCCTGCGCGACGTCGAACTCGACCTTCTGGCCCTCGAGCAGCTCACGGAAGCCGTTGGCGTTGATGTTCGAGTAGTGGGCGAAGACGTCCGGGCCGCCGCCGTCCTGCTCGATGAAGCCGAAGCCCTTTTCCGCGTTGAACCACTTCACAGTGCCACTTGTCATAAAAAAATCTCCTTCAGGGGCTGACCGGCACCCGCCATGCGCGGGGCCGCGTCGCCGCGATGATGACCCACCCGGAGAGGACCGGGAAACAAAAATGCGCCTGCATCACAACCTGCAGGCGCACACAAAAGTTCATGGGAACCACAACTGCAACTGCGTTGAGCATAGCAGGTCTCCGGCCGTTTGGGCGAAGCACGCGCGCGCTGCACGCAATTCCGCTGCTCCAGCGGCTGCGGAATCCGCGGCGGGACGGGGGCCTGCCCCGGCGGTAGACCACACATCGCGCCTCAGTGGAGTAGTATGGACGGTACCGGCAGTCACCATTCGCAAGGCGCCTCTCCGGTGCCCGTGCGCCGGTCGATCGGCAACCGCGCCTGAGGGGCCCGGATCGGCGGACCGCCTCCATCTCGAAGCTCCCGGCTTATCAAAGAGCCGATATCAAGCGGCTTTTTCACAGTCGCTCGTCCCCGGCGGTCCTCCGCGCATCCCGGCCCGCCGCCAACAAGAAACCGCCGCCACCCCGTAACTCATCTCGCCGCACCAGCGAGGCAGGTGGCAGCAGGGCCACGCATCCCGGAGCCCTCGATCCCGGCGAACTCGGCCGCGGCGCAGCGCAAACGGATGCGCGGCGACCCAACTTGTCAGGGCACCCGCAGAAGCGGATCCGGCACATGGCCACACATATACGTAAACGAAGAGGATGATGACTTTGACTGAACAGCTTCGCTGCACGCCGAGTACCGACTCGGACCGACGCGCCGTGCTACGGGTGCGCGGGGAGGTCGACATCGCCACCGCCGATCAATTCCGCGAGGCGGCGCTCGCCCTCGTGCGGCAGGGGAACCAGGCGGTGTTCGACGTCGAAGGCGCGATGCTCCTCGACGCCAGCGGCCTACGCGTGCTGGGCGCCGTCGCCCGCGAGGCACGGCGGCTCGGACATCCGGTTCCCGTGCTGCGCGGAGTCCGGCCCCTGCTCGCCAAGTCGTTGAAGGCCACTGGTCTGCTCGACTCCTTCATCCAGGAGCCTGCCGCTCCCACCGCCCGCGTCCGCGCCTCGGGACGCGGCCACCGCATCGCACCGCGCGGCGTCCGCGCCACCGCCCCGGCGGCCTGATCGGAAGAGATCAGCGGCGCGCCGAAGCTCGGTGCACCGCTGATCGCACGTACTGGAACGAGCCGCTGATCGCACGTACTGACGAGCCGGTGATCGCACGTACTGGGACGAGCCGGCCTGATGCCGAACCCCGGGCTATCCGTCGACGTCGCTGCCCGTGCGGGTAGTCGCCCCTGGCGTCGGCGTCGGCGTCGGCGTCGGCGTCGGCGTCATGGGAAGCGGCGGCTGACCTTCGACCGCCGTCAGGTCCTCGACGAGCGCGATCGTCCACCGCTTGACGTGCACGGGGTCACGCCAGTCGCCGGAGCGCTTCTTGGCCATGGCGGCTGCGGGGAATCCGGCGGCGTCCGGTGCCAGGCGGCCGCCGAAGGTCACCTGCCCGCGGGCTCCGATCCGGGCCGCGGCTCGCGCCACCTGCCGCACCGGGGGCTTCTCGCCGGCCAGTGCCGAATCGTCCAGCGGCCCGCTGGCCACCAGCCAGACCGGGAGCCGCCGCAGCTCGTCCGCGTGACGACGGACGAGGCGCCGCGCGTCGCGGTGCCAGCTGCCCGCATAGAGCGAACCGGCGATGATGACCGCGTCGAGATCGTCGAGCCCGCGCACCTGACGCGCCGGCCTGACGAGCGCGTGATGTCCCAGAGTGGTCAGTTCCCTGCCGATCATCTCGGCCAACCCGGCCGTGCCGCCGCGCTTCGAACCGTAAGCCACCAGAATGCGCATGATTGCCTCCGCTCCCACTCCAGGCCGGTCTGCTACCTCCATCGACGCGCGCAGGCCGCCATGGCACCAGGGGCGAACGTCCCCTCACGAAGAGCAGGCCTACGCCCTGCCGCGACCAGGACCTTCCTCCCCACCGGCGTGCTCCAGGGCAGCGCGGCTCGGCCGGACGTATCAGGGCTGTATATGAGGACCGCCAGCTCCCTGTCTGTTCCGCGGGTCAGGGTGTCCGCCCGTCCGGGCCGAGACCCAGGAACGGATCGCGCAGAACGCCGGTGCCGACGCTGCCGCGCAGCACCGGGCGCCCCTCGTTCACCGACAGGAAGCTGTAGCCGCCGTCCCGGCTCACGGCCAGGTGCAGCGACTCGTCCCGCTCGGTGAAATACGACATCACGTAGGTCGGCATCGGTCAGGCGTCCTGCCCGCTAGCGCCCACGGCGTCGTCCGACGTGCCGCGCGACGAGGCGAGCAGCCGGTCGAGGATGGCGTCGACATCGGCCGGGGCCGCCGTCGTTCGGCCGAGCCGTGACCGCGCGCGAGCGGGAGGCCCCCCAGCCCGAACCGGGCGCTAGCGAGAGCGACGCAGGCGGCGAACCGCCGCCTGCGACGTGGTTCGGCAGCCCCGCATCAGGTGGTGCCGGGACCGGATTCGTCGTCGACGATCTCCGCGTCCTCGACGTTGTCGTGTGCCGTGCCGGCTTCAGTGCCGGCTTCAGTACCGGCTTCAGTGCCGGCGCCGTCGGCCGCGCTGCCGGGGCCGCCGGCTGCCTGGGCTTGGGCGTACATGGCGGTGCCGAGCTTCTGGCTGGTGGTCGCGAGCTTCTCGGTGGCGTCCTTGATGGCCTCGATGTCGGTGCCGCCGAGCGCGGCCTTCGCGTCCGTCAGCGCCGTCTCGACCTCGGACTTGATGTCGCCGGGGACCTTGTCGTCGTTGTCCCGCAGGAACTTCTCGGTCTGGTAGACCAGCGCCTCGGCCTGGTTGCGGGTATCCGCGTCCTCACGGCGGCGGTGGTCCTCCTCCGCGTACTGCTCGGCCTCGCGCTGCATCCGGTCGATCTCGTCCTTCGAGAGCGCCGAGCCGCCGGTGATGACCATGGACTGGACCTTCTGGGTGCCCAGGTCCTTCGCCGTGACGTGCACGATGCCGTTGGCGTCGATGTCGAAGGTGACCTCGATCTGCGGGACGCCGCGCGGGGCCGGCGGCAGGCCGGTCAGCTCGAACATGCCCAGGCGCTTGTTGTACGCCGCGATCTCGCGCTCGCCCTGGTAGACCTGGATCTGCACGGAGGGCTGGTTGTCCTCGGCGGTCGTGAAGATCTCCGAGCGCTTGGTCGGGATCGTCGTGTTCCGCTCGATCAGCTTGGTCATGATGCCGCCCTTGGTCTCGATGCCGAGGGACAGCGGGGTGACGTCGAGCAGCAGGACGTCCTTGACCTCGCCCTTGAGCACGCCCGCCTGCAGCGAGGCGCCGACCGCGACGACCTCGTCCGGGTTCACGCCCTTGTTCGGCTCCTTGCCGCCGGTCAGCTCGCGGACCAGGTCCACCACGGCCGGCATGCGGGTCGAACCGCCGACGAGCACCACGTGGTCGATCGCGTCGACGCTGACCGCCGCGTCCCGCAGCACAGCCTCGAACGGCTTGCGGCACCGTTCGAGCAGGTCCACCGTCAACCGCTGGAACTCGGTCCGGGTCAGCTTCTCGTCGAGGTGCAGCGGGCCCTCGTCGGAAGCGGTGATGTACGGCAGGTTGATACTCGTCTCGGAGGCCGAGGACAGTTCCATCTTCGCGCGCTCGGAGGCCTCGCGCAGGCGCTGGACCGCCATCGGGTCCCGCATCAGGTCGATGCCGTGCTCCCCCTTGAAGCGCTCCGCGAGCTGTTCGAGGACGCGCTGGTCCCAATCGTCGCCGCCGAGATGGTTGTCCCCGCTGGTGGCCTTCACCTCGACGATGCCGTCGCCCACCTCGAGCAGCGAGACGTCGAAGGTGCCGCCGCCGAGGTCGAAGACCAGGATGGTCTGCTCCCGGCCGCCCTTGTCGAGCCCGTAGGCCAGCGCGGCGGCCGTCGGTTCGTTAATGATGCGCAGCACGTTGAGGCCGGCGATCTGCCCGGCCTCCTTGGTGGCCTGCCGCTGAGCGTCCTCGAAGTACGCCGGGACCGTGATCACCGCCTCGGTCACCGGCGTTCCCAGATACGCCTCCGCGTCCCGCTTGAGCTTGCCCAGCACGCGCGCGCTGATCTCCTGCGGGGTGTAGCGCTTGCCGTCGATCTCCTTGACCCAGTCCGAGCCCATCTCCCGCTTGATCGAGCGGATGGTCCGCTGCAGGTTCGTGATCGCCTGGTTCTTGGCCGGCTGGCCCACGATCAGCTCCCCGCCGCGGCTGAACGCCACCACCGAGGGCGTGGTGCGAGAACCCTCCGCGTTCGCGATCACCGTCGGCTCCCCGCCCTCCAGCACGGCCACCACCGAGTTCGTGGTGCCGAGATCGATCCCCACAGCGCGGCTCATCGCCAATCCTCCTCACCCGGCGACCACAGGGTGCGGGCAGAGATCCGGGCACGCCGTGATGCGCCTTCGATCCTCATCGGCACGGTTTGTTCGGTTCGCCGCCCCCGCAGGCGCCGCGGCGGGCCCTACCGGGGCGGAGTGATCTCCGGGCGGGCTTCCAGAACCGTCTTGACGGTCGCTTCGACCTGTGCCCACGTACGCTCCAGCGAGTCCTGGACCGCTTTGAACTCGTTATGCGCATCGAGCAACTGCGCTGCGGCCGCGGGATCGCGGGCGACATGCATCTGCCGGTCGAAACCCGGCAGCATCGACTCCGCCTCCTGCGCCAGCCTTGCCATCTCGAGGAACGTGCGCGCGATCACACCGGCCTCGGCGAGGCCGCCACCTGAAGAACCGCTCATACGTCCACGCTACGCGAATCGTGCGATAAGAGACATACCGGTGCGGCACGCGGGTGACAGCGACAAACGCACGATCGCGACGTTCGCGCGGAGCAGCGCGAGAGGTCACCCGAAAGGACCGGGCATGGTCGCGGTGGCCGCCGTGCGGACACAGAGTGGGGGAAAGGCCGGGCACCCCACTCAAGGAGCGCAGGATGACGACCAGACCCGCGGCGCAGCCTGGAGAAAGCGTGCCCGAGCCGGGCGAGCCGAGAGACGAGGTGGAGGGCGAGCCGACAGGGTCGACGACCCGCGTCGCAGCGATCGCGGTGGTCTTCGTACTACTGCTCTCCTTGGGCGTACGGGCGTTCGTCTACCTGAACAGGTCCCGCTCAGGACGCGACGAGGACACATCGCACTCCGCGCCGTGCTCCCGGATCCGGATCGCGGCCGCACCGCACTCCACCGTGCACGTCGTCTCGGCGCCCTGCGTCGGTCACTCCGAGGTGCGTAGTCCGACGCGCCTGGCCACGAAGACCACCTCAGGACGTCAAGCCCCGCTGCCGCGCACCACCACTACGCACCTGGCCCGGCCGCGCCGGGACTCTGCTCGGCGCTCGTGATCAGCCCGTAGTGGCCGTCGTATCGGTGGTACAGAACGCTGCCTCGTCGGGTTTCGGAGTCGACGAAGAACACGAAGGGCCACCCCGTGGCCTCGAGACGGTTTTCGGCGTCGGGCAGGCTCAGGTTCGGCGCCGCCACCGGGCTGACGGTCAGCGGCACCGCGAGCGGTCCCGGTTCCGGCGTGGCCCCGGGCGTGGTCCGAGCCAGCCGGTAGCCGGTCGGCCCGGCGCGGTAGATCACGCAGTCCGCGCCGGTCGCCTCATCGGTGAACAGGTGGAAGTCGTAGTCCATCGACTCCATCTCGAACGCCGCCTCGTCCGCCGATTCCACCCGCTGCGCGAACGACTTGCGGCGGATGATCTGCCGATCCTCCACCGACCTCGGATAGTGGTCCGGGCGGTGGGTCGGTTCGCTGCCGTGGCGCCACTCCCGCGGCGCCGGCTTGGGCATACCGCCGCGACGTGCCTCCCAGTGCTCGTTGACGCGCGCGAGGCGCACCCGCAGCCGGTCGACGAGCAGGTCCACCGCCTCGCGCATGGTGCTCGCGGCGATCTGCGCACGCACCGCGCGGCCGGCCACGTCGAGATTCCCCTGCGCGATCGACCCTCGGCGCACGGCCGGGTTGCGCAACTCGGTGAGTTTCACCCGCGCGAACGCGATCGGCTCACGGACGTAGTGGGCGAGCGCGGCGACCTTCCTGCGGGCGTAGGCGGCGTCATCCGCCGAGACCGACCCGTGCAGTACGGTCTGGACGGGCGCCGCGTCGGTGCTCCGCTCGTCGGCGGTGCGGATGCGGTGTCGGGAAGTCGTGTTCATAGCCAGTCCTAGCGGCGCGTCCGATCTGGACCCGAGGTTCTCCCCCGCCCCGCGGCTGCAGTACCTCGCTCGAGGGCGGATTCCGTCTGGTCTCCAGCGTGGAACGATCAGCCGATCAAGGAAAGGGACCTTCGCCCCGACTTCCGGGCTGCCGCACCACCGGGGTGGGGCGGCAGCCGTGTCACGCACTTCGCGCATGGTTCGCGCGAAGGTGTTCGGGATTGACCACTACCAGGCTGTGTCGACGAGCCAGCTGGTGTCGTTGGGCCAGAGGGAGCTGGCATCCCAGGCGTTGGAACCGCCGTCGCTCGCGATGTAGGCGGTGTAGTTGTAGTGCCGCAGGTACTTGCTCGGGTAGGCCAGGGCTTCGAACGAGACACCGGTACCGCTGTTGCCGGGCTGTGGGCAGAACGTCGCGTCCGAGGCGAACAGGGATGTGCCGTCGTTCGGCTGCAGGTAGATCTCGAATCCGGAGTGTCGCAGGTACTGGCCGGAGTCGTTGGCGGATTCGAAGGATATGCACGAGGTGTCGGCAAGGCCGGTGGTCACGATCCAGTCGGCGTCCGCCTTGGTGGTCGCCGAACTGCTGGAGGAGACTGCGGCGATGACCACCTTGGTGTCGCTGTCGTCGTGCTTGAGGTAGTCGCCGGTGCAGCACGCCGTCGTGGCCTGCAGCGAGACGGTCGAGCCGACCGCCGGGCCGACCGAGGCCGGAGAAGCGTATCCGGCGGCGACGATGTTGGCCTGGACGGCGGCGTCGGTCGCATTCGACGGGTAGCCGGAGGTCATGACGCCCTCGTAGAAGGTGCCCGCGGAGCTCTTGCTGTTGTCACCGCCGATGCCCAGGATGATGGCGCCCTCCTTGTGCATCGGGTTGTAGCCCGACGGGCGCGCCCCGCTGTAGAACGTGGACAGGGAGCCGGACTGGGCATTGCCGCCTTCGATGGCCCACTGGTTCGCGGTGCCCTTGACCATCGCGGTGGTGTACCGGTAGTTGATCGTGGGATCGCCGCTGTTGTATCCCGCGTTCACGCCGCTGAACAGACCGTTCTCCAAGTCGGCCATGATCCACGGGCCGGTGCCGGCGCCGTAGCCCCAGTCCTTCTCGTTGCCGAAGTTGATCGCTTCCATGTGACCGGCGCCGGTGTCGGTGTTGCTGGTCTCCGCGTTGCCGTAGTCGAAGCAGCAGCCTGAATCGAAGTGGGTGCCGTCGAAGATCGCGTATTCGCCCTCGGCGCTGTCGCCGGTCGCGATGCCGCTGGTGCTGTCGTCGCGGTAGCCGGTGCCGGGGGCGATGTACACCCCGTACGCCTCCTGGCCGTTGAGCGTGGTGCGCGCGGCGGTGGCGACCGCGAGGTTGTCCGGGCCGCCGGCCGCTCCACCCGCGGGCGCCTGGGTCAGGTTGTTGCCGTGCCCGGACTGATCGTAGATGACGGTGATGTAGCAGGTGGTCTGCGCGCAGAAGGAATCCTGCGCGGCGGCGTCGGCCACCCCGCCCGCAGCGAGCGGGCTGATGGTCAAGGTAGTGCTGTCCGAGACGCGCTCCACCTGGTACAGCGGGCCATCGTAAGCCGCGTATAGCGCCCGAGTGGTGGAGTGCGCCGCCACGCACGGCGTGCCGCCGGCGGCGTAGATGTCGCAGGGGCCCTGAGCCGCGGCTTGGGAAACGCCGCCGGCGAGAAGCACGCCGCCGAGCGCGAGCGTGACGCTCGCCCCCGAGCTCAGCAACGTCCTTCGACGAGTCCGAGATGATGCCCGATCAGTCAAGGTGAACTCCTTTGTTCATCAATGGGCCGAGAGCCACGCCGGCGCGGGGTGGCCGGGATCTCCTGCGCACCACCGACCGCCACTTTCGCCATTCTCCGGATATGAACATCAGACAGCAGACGTGCAGAGCCGGAGACGATGATGATCGAATGTTAGCGCTAACATTTCGACGGGCAGTCAGTGGAGGATCGGATAGTGGGCGTGGTGTGTTCGCGCGGATGGAGCGTATCCGCGCCGGGAAGTCGCGTCAAGGTCTCAGAGATCTGCTGTGAGCGTTAACAGCAATGGGGGCGATTCGGCACATCGGAGGCTTCGCCCTCGGGGTGGCGGAATCCGATGCCCCGCTTTGGGCGAGGCCGAATGAGCAGGTCAGTCGGGCCGGTAGATGGCGACCCAGGCGATGTAGATGTCGGCGGTGTCCGCGCTGTGGGTGACGCGGTCCGGGACGGTCTCGCTCTGCAGCACCCAGTGCATCGGGGTGTCCGGGATGCGCGCGTCAGCCTTGCCGGTCACCGTGCCGTCGAGGATGAAGGTGCAGCCGGTCGCGGTCCATTCGACGATGCTGGTGTGCCAGCCTGACGAGATCGGGACGGCGGTGTCGAACTCGTTCTGGTCGTTGTCGGCCGTGGCGCCCCGGCGGTGCATGAACGCGGTGATGTCGCCGTTGAGCTGGCCTTCCGGGAAGTCGATCTCGCCGTCGCCGGGGAATTTCTCGCTGTCGGGCCACAGCAGCCAGGCGAGCTTGAAGCTGGCGGTGGGGGCCTTGACCATCCAGCGGACGGCATAGCGGCCGTAGGTCTGGCCACCTTCGGGGCCGGCCGGGGCGGGGATCTTCGGAACGGGCGCGGCGACCATGGTCCGCCCGTTCGAGGTGAACATGTGGATGTGCATCTCGCCGTTCGCGATGCTCATCGTCTCGGAGGGCATGTAGGTGCCCTGGCCGCTGGTGTCCTTCCAGCCGTCCGGGTAGGCCCACCATTTCGCGGCGACCGTCGCGGGCAGCCCGGTGCACGTGCGGGTGGCGCCGTTGTCGCAGCCGGAGAAGCCGCCGACCGGCACGTCGGTCGGGAAGTCGTCGGCGAAGATCTGGTGCCAGCCGGGGATGTCCCCCGGCGGCATCGGCACGGCGGCCGCGCTCGCGGTGCGCGCACCGGCGGGTACGGCGACGGAGCCCGACGAGGTGTTCGGGGCCGCCGCGCCGGTTGCCGTGCGGGTGGCGGTGCTCGGCTGAGTGCGGCCGGTGCCGGTGGCCGCTGCTGCGCCGCTTCCTCCGCAGCCTGCGAGGGTGCCGGCGAAGGTGAGGACGGCGCCGGCCGCTGCGGCGGCGGCGATCGGGCGGGCGCGCGGCCGTCTGATTCTCCGACGGCGCGCTCCCCTGGCCCAGTCGGCGGACGACCGCATTGTCACTCCTCGTGTTCGTATGCCTACGATACGCCGAACACGTCGCTGATGGGAGCGGCTCCGGCGCTTTCGGCGGCGGGCGGCAGGCGGTAGAAGCCCTCGATGGTGCGCAGCAGGCTGTAGTGGGTGATCTGCTCGTCGTAGGTGCCGGGGCGGACGTGGGCGCCGACGATGATCGTGGGGATCTGGTTGGCGCTGGAGTTGTCGTCCTCGTCCCAGGTGACGACGAGTTCGCTGTCGTGAGTCTTCGCCCACTGCGCGTAGCCGTTGATGTTGGCCTTGAGCCAGGCGTCGCCTTGGGCGATGGTGCCGTCGTGCATGTCGTTGTTGAGGTTCGGCACGACGAACGCGACGGTGGGCAGTTTCGCGTAGTCGCTGGGGAACGCGGCGAAGGTGCGGTTGTCGGCGCTGGGGACGTTGGTGAAGTTGACCCACGGGTTGTGCTTGCGGGCGTACTCCCCCGCCGAGCAGCCGGTGTAGCCGTCGCTGGGCATGGATTCGGAGTAGCCGGTGAAGGTGAGTCCGGCAGCGGCGAGTTCCGAGGCGAGATTGGGGCCGGTGTAGGTGTGCGGGCAGCTGTCGTCATCGAGGCCTGTGGTGGAGCCGGAGAACAGGGCGAGGTAGTTGGGCTCGCTCGGGTGGGTCACGGCGTAGGAGCGGCTGAAGGAGGCGCCTTGGGCTGCGAGAGCGTTGATGTAGGGGGCGTCGGGGTTGCCGATGATGTCGGAGTAGGAGTGGTTCTCCATCATGACCACGACGACGTGGCCGGGGCGCGGGAGCGCCACGTCGGCGACGGTGGTTCGGGCGGTGGTTCGGGCGGTGGCCGCCGGCGTGCCGGTGCCCGGTGTGCCTGCGGCTTGGGTGGTCGAGGTGCAGGAGGCAGTGGCCAGGGCGAGGCCCGCGGCGAGGGCGGCGGCCTCGATGACGCGGGATGCGGTCGGCGTTCTCATGGTGCTCTTCCGGGGTCAGCGGTGTCGGGCGGCGGGCGCGCGTGGCGGGACGTGCAGGAGGCCGGGTTTGCCGGGCCGTTCCGCGCGCGCGGTGGTCTTGAGGGGGCGGCGTGGGACGGGCCAGAGTGCGGCGACGCTGGTGATGGCGGCAAGCACGATGGTGGTGCGGGTGAGTGTGTAGGTGTGGGTGATGAAGAAGGCTTCGCTGACGAGGGCGCCGACGGCGAGGCTGAGGGTGACGGCCAGGACGCCGGCTTCGAGGCGGTCCATGGGCCGGCCTCGGCGGGTGAGGGCGGCGTTGCCGAGTCGGACGAGGGCGGCGCCGGGACAGACGAGCATGAAGGCGACGGCGATCAGGGCGCGCAGGGGTGAGCCTTCGGGCAGGGCGGTGGCGGCGAGGGCGATCCAGCCGGAGGCGGCGAGGGTGAGGCGCTGCGGGGTCATGAGGGGATGCCTTCCGGTCTCGGCGGGGTCTGCGGCTCGGGCTGCTCGGTGAGAGTGACGACGATGGCGTCGGCGTCGCGGTAGACGACGGTGAATTCGGGCGAGGTGGTGACGTTCTCGAACTGGTCGAGGGTGGCCTGCGGGAGCAGGCCGGCGGTCTGGATCTCGGCGATCTGGGAGCGGGTGAGGATGAAGTAGGCGGGGCTGCCGTGGACGGTGAGCTCGTCCCTGAGGGCGTCGAGGGGGTGGCGTTCGACGAGGACGCGTTGCGGGCCGGAGATCTGGTCGAGCCAGGAGATCTGCTCGTAGTACTCGTAGTAGAGGTTGCCGCCGGGGTAGTCGCCGGTCGCGGCGACGATGATCGAGCCGTGCGGGGCGGTGCTGTACGTGTAGTCGATGGCGGTGATCTCCCCTGGCGGGAAGTAGTTCTCGGATTCCTTGCCGTAGTAGGGGACGGCGAACGCGGCGAGCAGCAGGAGCAGGAACGCCGGGAAGACCAGGGCGTGGACGCGGGCGGTCCAGGGCCTGGCGGAGCTCGGGAGCAGGAGTCTGCGGTTGAGGTAGACGGCTCCCGGGAGTGCGAAGAGGTAGACGCGGAAGATGACTTCGCCGCCGTAGTTGTTGGCGGCGAGCATCGGCAGGGGTGCGAGGGTGAGCATCCAGGCGCTGCTGCGGCGCAGGTTCTTGTGGATGAGGACGGCCGCGATGGCGAGCAGGGCGACGGCGAGGGCAGCGGCGGTGTCGACGTACGCGATGACCTGCTGCTGGTTGCTGGCGGTGGCGGCCGCGCCGAGGGGCGCGGTGGCGTTGGAGTCGAGGTTGCCGAAGGACCCGACGATGGAGCTGAGGTTGTTGCGGATGTAGGGCGCGGCGACGGTGCCGTCCCAGGCGAGGGTGAGGGCGACGGCGGCGGCGAGGGTCCAGAGCAGGACGGGGTTTCGATAGCGGGTGACGGCGAGCACGGCGAGCGCCAGGACCAGCATGAGCGGGGTGAGCTGGTGGGATGAGTCGATGGCCGCGACGAGGGGGGCCAGGAGCAGGATCCAGACGGCGTTGCCGGCGCGGGGTGCTCGCGGCTGGTCGGGGGTGAGGTCGCGGTGGGCGGCGGCGCGGTTGAGGACGACCCCGATGATGGCGAGGAAGAGGGTGAGGGCGAAGGCCTGGGGGGCGAAGTAGTCCTGTCCGGTCCAGGCGCAGCTGTAGAAGAGCCAGATGGTGCCCCACAGGACGCGGCGGTCGCGGGTCATGGTGCGCAGGATGAGCACGAGCGGCGCGATCATCAGGAGGTTGTTGATCGGTGGTCCCCAGGCGGCGTAGCCGAGTGCGGATCTGAGGCCGGCGAGGCGGACGATCTGGGCGTTGAGGGTGAAGAAGCCGGGCCATTGGTTGTAGGCGCTGAGCTGGCTGTTGCTGGGGTCGGTGGCGTTGTGGCGCAGCAGGTAGTCGATGACGGCGATGTGCTTCCAGGCCCAGGCGTAGCGCAGGGTGCCGTAGAGGAGTGTGGGGGTGGCGTGGAGCATCGCGATGAGGGCGATGACGTGGGCGAGGAGCCAGGAGGTGCGGATGCCGGGTTGGGCGAGGGCGGCGGCGAAGCCGAGGGTGAGCAGGACGAGGGCTATCCAGAACAGGGCGGGGAGGATGGCGAGCAGGCCGTAGGCGCCCATGGCGTGCAGGTCGACGCGGGTGAGGGCGGCGAGCCAGAGGATGAGGGCGGCGGGCCCGGCGGCGTAGGCGGGGA
>NZ_JAGSOH010000067.1 GCF_018139625.1 Actinospica acidithermotolerans
GTGGGAGGGTGGGCCAGCGTGAACCGGGGAGCAGCAAAGCTGCGACACGGAACCGCAGCGATGCCGCACTCCCCGGGGACAATCCTTACCGGGCCGCCAGAGGCGAATTTGACCCACACTTGAAAACGTCGACGTTATGGCGCGAACATTCAAGTTCCGGAAACCGCAGCCGCCGCTGCTACGCAACGGGTTGGGCAAAGCTGTGACACCCGACCGCAGCCGATCAACTCTTCACCGATTAGCTCAGGCGCCCCCATCGAGGCGCCGCGGTTACTGCGAGCCGGTGCTCTCTGCCATTACGGCCTGCGTGGCGGCGAGCTTGCTTAGCGCCTGTTGGTCGGCCAGTGCGATCGCCAGCTCGCCCGCGGTGTTCGGGTGCATCGGCGCGCTGTCGTGGAGGCCCTGGACGAAGGGCTGGCCGGTGCACAGTTCGTGCCCGGTGAAGTCGGGCTGCACCGTGCTGAAGCTGAAGGTCTTGGCGCCGTCGGCGAGGACCTGGTTGAGGGTGGCGAGCCGGGAGAGCAGGATGTCGGACTTGGCTGCGGTTATCCCCTCGGAGGCCAGGCAGCTCACGTTCGCGCCGAACGGCTTGAAGTACTCGTTAATCAGCACGTGCGGATGGGCCGGGAGCGCGGCCAGGTCGTGCAGCAGTTGGAAGTAGTTCTGGGTGAAGGTCGCGAGGTTCGCCTGGAACATGGCGCCGGTGGCCTGGTCGTCGCACGACGGGCCCATCGCACACATTGCGGCCATCGCCTGCCACTGCAGGTCGTTGGCGCCGATGCTGACGATCACGACCGAGGCGTGCGAGGCCTGCTCCAGCACGCCGAACTGCGGCGCGGCGATCGCGGTGCTGAGGGTCTGCGCGCCGAGGATTCCGTCTGCCACGGTCGCTCCGCTGCATGCCAGGTTCAGCACGTTCCAGCCGTTGACCGCCGCCAGGTCCGCAGCGTAGGCATCGCCGCTGCGCCCGCAGGCCCGGTCGAGCGCGCTCGGGTTCTTCACCAGCGGATTGCCGAGCCCCGCCGCCGTTGAGTCGCCGAGGACGACGGCCTGCACACCGGGCAGGCTGGCGCCGACGGGCTTCGGTGCGGCGCCGACCGGGCTGCTGCCGACGAGGTCCTCGAGCGAGTGCACCCGGCGCAGCGTTCCCGGGGCGCCGGCAGCGAACGCGACGACGAATCCGACGTTGATCGCGACTGCGGCCATCGTGCCGAACGCGACGATCTTGATCGTCGTCCGGTGCGGATACCGGCGCACGCCCGCGACCGCGAGCAGCAGCACGACGGCGAAGGCCCCGGCGATAAGCGTCTGCCAGGCGAAGTAGTGCTCCCAGCCGTTGACCAGTACCGAGCTCAGGTCGCCGGTTGCGTTGTGCTTGCTCGCGGAAACCTGGACAAATTGGGCCAATTGGTTGTCGAGCGAAATGTGCGTCAGTTCGAGCTTGGGCCGAATGAGGCCGTTGAACTGCAGGACCGTCGGCATGCTCTGCCCGAACAGGTCCAGTTCTCCGGGCCCGGAGAGCGCCAGGGTCGGCTGCGCGGCGCCGACCTGGATCGTCTGACCCGCCGTCGAAACGCTCTGCGCGGGCGTGACGAGCAGCGCCAGCCACGAGGCGACCGTGGCCAGCGCTAGCAGGGCGACCCCGCCGAGCAGCAACCGGCGGACGCGGCGGCGCCGTCGCTGATCGAGGAACGGAAGATGCAGGTGCGGATAGGGGAGTCGCTTCACGCGGCTACCTCCCGGTCAAGCAGGGCCCGGAAGTCCGGCAGGGCAGCTCATCATCTCATAGACCGGGAGGTATCCGAACAATCGGACTGATGTGGTGTGAGCCGCCGGGCTGGCCCCTCGTGGACCGGGAAGTATCTGGGCTATTGGGCTGATGCGCTGGGGGCAGTCGGGCTGGCCCCTCGTGGACCGGGAAGTATCTGGGCTATCGGGCTGATGCGCTGGGGGCAGTCGGGCTGGCCCCTCGTGGACCGGGAGGTATCCGGACTATCGGGCTGATGTGGTGTGGGCAGTCGGGCTGGCCCCTCGTGGGCCGGGAGGTATCCGAACTATCGGGCTGATGTGGTGTGGGCAGTCGGGCTGGCCTCTCGTGGGCCGGGAGGTATCCGAACGATCGGACTGATGTGCTGTGAGGCCGTCCGGCCGGGCTCGCTGAGCGGCCGTCGGACGGAATCCATCCGAACCATGGCTCTGATTCACCGGCCGGCGCTACCGTGCGAGGTGCGGACCCACCGCATCTCCACCCACCACACGGGAGATGACATGCGCTTGTACGCCTTCGCCCGGAACCGGTTCCGGACCGGCGTCGCCGCCTTCGCGACCGTCCTGCTGACCGTCGCCTTGGGCCTGACCGCGGCCGGACCGGCCCGGGCCCTGGACTACGGCTCGCTCCAGCTGGACCAGGCCACGTCGGTCGGCATTCACAACACCTACGACAACTCCTCCTACCCCTACCTGGCCGACGCCCTGGACTCCGGCGCCACGCTGATCGAGCTTGACGCCTGGGTCAACCCGTTCACCCACCAGTGGGACGTGAGCCACTCGGACCCGCTCGGCAGCTCCAATAACTGCAACTACGCCCCCGTCCCGGCCGACCTCTACACCGGCAAGACCAGCCAGGACCTCGACAGCTGCCTCGGCGACATCGCGACCTGGCTGAGCGTGCACCCGAACGCCAACCCGATCATGGTCAAGCTGGAGATGAAGGACGGCTTCGACGCGACGATCGGGATGGGCCCGGCCGAGCTCGACTCCTATGTCGCAGCGCACATCGGCAACTATGTCTACAAGCCCGTCGACCTGCTGACGAAGTCCGACGGGACGCAGTACGCGAACCTCGACGCCGCCGCGAAGGCGGACAACTGGCCGACTCGGCAGCAGCTGCAGGGCAAGGTGATCATCGAGGCCATCCCGGGCACTTTCGAGCAGGCCAACCCCTTCGACCACCTGTGGACGGACACCGAGTACGCCGACTACCTCTCCGGCCTCGAGTCCTCCGGGCAGATCGCGAACGCCGAGATCTTCCCGAGCGTCCTCGGCGCGCAGACCGGGGACCCGCGCACCCGGTACGCGGCTGCGATCCAGCCCTGGTTCGTGGTTTTCGACGGCGACGCCGCCACGTACGTCGCCGACGGGAACACCGAGTGGTACAACGCGAACCACTACCTGGTCGTCGCCACGGATGCCGAGAACGTCTCGCCGGCCCTGTCCGATACCGCTCCCTCGCTCTCCGACGCCCAGGCCCGGGTCGCTCTGCTCGCTGCCGACTCGGTCTCGTTCGTCTCGACGGACTGGAGTAATTCGCCCGGCGACGGGGTCCTGTCCGAGGTGCTGCCGCGCGGCTAGCCAGAAGCGCGGTGTGCCAGGCCGGTCAGGCGCGCCGGATGAGTCCGGTGCGCTTGGCCGTGGCCAGCAGCGGCGTGATCTCGACCCCGGTGACCTGGCTCAGCGGGCCGATCGTCGCGGTCAGGAACGCGTACAGGGCGTTGAGGTCGGCCGCGGCGACCGCGATCAGCAGGTTCGCCGATCCCGTGGTTGCCGCGGTGAACCGCACCTGCGGATGGCCGCTGAGGATCTGCGCCGTCTCCTCCAGCGCCCCGGGCTGCACGGTGATCCAGAGGAGCGCCTCGGCGTGGATGCCGAGCAGCGCCAGATCGACCTCCGTGGCCAGCCGGACGACCTGCCCGCGCACGATTGCTTCGAGGCGGCGGCGGGCCGTCAGCGGTGTGATGCCCGCGCGGCGGCCGAGATCTGTGTACGTGGCGCGGCCGTCCTCCGTCAGCGCTGTGATCAGCGGCTCGTCGATCGGCAGCGGCGCCGGTGCGCCGGCCGGCGGTGGCGGCATGAGCCGGGCCGTCTCCTCGGCTGTAAGAAGTCCGGCGGTCCAGCGGAAGGAACTGGGGAACACGCGCAGCAGCGTGTAGGCACTCCATGATCTGACGGCGTCCGTCGCGGGCAGGTCGCGCAGCAGCAGATTGTTGCGCGCCTCGGCGCCCTCGAGGAAGAAGATCGCCGAGATTTCGTCGCCCGAGCCGAGGACGTCGACCCAGGTGGTGTCGGGCCTGCGTGCCAGCGCCCGCGCGACCTGCTGGATCTTCGTCGGACGGCAGTCGATGCGCAGGGCCAGCGGGATCACGTCCGGAACGTGCGCGGGATTCAGCACCGCCGTCGCGCGCAGTGTGCCGTCGGCGTACAGGGGAGCGGCGCGGCGGACGACGGTGCGTTCCGACAGCTCGAGGCTCGCGGCGACCTCTCGCCAGCTCGCACGCGGAGAGGCGAGCAGCGCGGCCGCGATCCGACGGTCCGTTTCGTCGAGGGTTTGGCGCATGATCTGCCTTCAGGAGTGCTGTACTGGCGCACTATCTGCATATCGTGGCCAGAAGAGTGCGTCAATCGGCACGCGGTCCTATCACTGAGTCATGACTCACAACGGTGCTGATCTGATCATCCGGGCCGCAGCGATCCACACGCAGGTGCCGGGCCTACCCGTACAGCGGGCGCTCGCCGTGCGCGGCGATCGCGTGATCGCGCTCTCCGCGGACCCGAACGGCCTCGACGACCTGTTGACCGCGCGGACCACGGTCCACGACCTGGCCGGGGCCGCGGTCCTTCCCGCGTTCGACGACACGCACACGCACCTGATCTTCGCCGGCCACAGCGCGCACGACGTGCCGGTGCATCGGGCCCGCACGATCCCGGAGTTCCTCGACCTGATCCGGCAGCGCGCCGCCGCCACGCCCGAGGGGGAGTGGATCCGCACGACGACGAACTGGCAGGAGCTCAACCTCGCCGAGCGCCGCATGCCGACCGCCGACGAGCTCGACCAGGCCACGGACCGGCACCCCGTGCTGGTCAAGCGCGGCGGCCACAACGACGTCGTCAACCACTTCGCGCTGCGCCTCGCGGGCATCACCGAGGACACCCCGACCCCGCCCGGCGGCTCGATCGGCCGCGACGAGAACGGCCGCCTGAACGGTCGACTTATCGACAATGCGCTCGCCCTGCTGGAGCGCAACGTGCCCGCGCCGGACCGTGCGCGGCGCATAGACGGCCTGCGCATCGCCACCGCTCAGTACGCTGCGACGGGCATCGGGACCGTCCGGGACTGCGCGGTCACCCTCGACGACTACGCGAGCCTGCGCGCGGCACACGGGGAGGGCGCGCTCTCGACCCGAGTCCGCGCGCTCATCTCGGCGCTCGGTCTGACCAGTGCGGACGAAGTCGAGCACCTGCTCGACGCGATGGAGGACCTGCGCTACGGCGCCGACCCGTGGCTCGGGGTCTGGGGCGTGAAGTTCGGCATGGACGGCGGACTCGAGGCCGGGGCCACCGAGGAGCCCTACGCCTGCGACCACGCCTACTCCGGCATGCTGATCTGGGAGCCGGACGAGATGGTGAGGGCGATCGGCGCCGTGGTTCGCCGCGGCTGGCGTGTGGGTACTCACGCGTACGGCGATCGTGCCGTGCGGATCCTGCTCGATGTCTACGAGCGGGTTCTCGCCGAGAACCCCGGACTGCCCGCGGGCGCCCTCGTCATGGAGCACGGCGGCCTGGCCGGCGCCGAGCAGCGGGCCCGTGCGGTCAGGCTCGGCGTCCCGGTGACCATCCAGCAGCCGCTGCTGCACGACACCGCCGAGGTCGAGGAGGGGTTCTGGGGCCCGGAGCGGGTCGCCGCGCTCTTCCCGGCACGTTCCTGGATCGACCTCGGCGCCCAGGTCAGCGCGGGATCCGACTTCCCGGTCGGGCAGTTCGGCGCGATGCGCTCGGTGTGGGGGATGACCACCCGGCAGACCGTGATCGGCGTGAAGGGTCCGGAGCACGCCATCGGCTACGAGGAGGCTGTCACCCTGCACACCGTGAACGCCGCCTGGCTCACTGGCGAGGCGCACCTGCGCGGCTCGCTCGCCCCCGGCCGCCTGGCCGACCTAACCGTCTGGGACCGCGATCCCGCCGACCTGCCGACCGAGGCCCGGCGCGACCTGAACCCGACCCGCACGATGCTCGGCGGCCGGTTCGTCACCGGCCCCGACGCGCACTGAGCCGATCGCCGCCGCGCCGGACCGCTGCACGCAACAGTTACACGTCGGACCGCTGGGCGTTGAACGTCGGACCGCTACACGCCGGACCTGTGCGCGCCGGACCGCTGTGCGCAACCGTTACTACACGTCGGACGGCTACACGTCGGACCGCTGGGCGCCCGACCGCTACCCGCCGGGCCGCTACACGTCGGGCCGCTACACGCCGGGCCGCTACACGCCGGGCCGCTACACGTCGGACCGATGTGCGTCGGACTGCTGCCCGTCGGACCGCTGCCCGCCGGACCGCAACACGCCGAACCGCTGCGCGCCCAACCCCCGCGCGCCCGACTGCTTATTACTTGTTCACCAGCGTCGTCTCGAACGCGTAGAGGTCCGGCCGGTAGCAGTGATGCCCGTACTCGATGGCCTTGCCGTTGTTGCTGAAGGCGGTGCGGTCCATGGTCAGCACGGGGCCGCGCGCCCTGATGTCCAGCAACTTGCTTTCCTCGAGCGTGGCCGAGCGGGCGCCGATCCGCTGCCGGGCCACGCTCATCGTCGTGCCCCGGGCGCGAAGCAGCTGGTAGAGGCCGCGGGAGCGCAGGTCCTCGGCCGAGATGTCGACGAACTCGGCCGGCAGGAAGTTCTCCAGCACGGCGAGCGGCACCTCGTCGGCCGAGCGCAGCCGGCGGATGTGCAGGATCGGCGAGCCCGGCTCCACGGACAGGATCTCCGCGATCCGCTCGTCGGCGCCGATCTCCGCGCGCGAGAGCAGCTCCGTCGCCGGGTGCCGGCTGCCCTGCTGCAGGTCGTCGTACAGGCTGGTGAGCTCGACCTTCCGGGTCAGCGGCCGCTGCACCACCTGGGTGCCGAGCCCGCGGCGGCGCACCAGCAGGCCCTTGGCCACCAGCTCCTGGATCGCCCGGCGCACGGTCGGCCGGGACAGCCCCAGCCGGTCCCCGAGCGCGATCTCGTTCTCCAGCCGCGCGCCCGGGCGCAGCGTGCCGTCGCCGATCGCCTGCTCGATCCGGCTGGCGAGCTGGAAGTACAGCGGGACCGGGCTGGCGCGGTCGATGTCCATGAACAGCTCCACGGGCAGGCTCGCCGCCTCGGCTGCGCTCTCGGCCACCGTGGCCCCCTTCGTTCTATCGATCTGACATGGCTCGACGCTTGTCACAAGATTATGACAACCTGACCGCCCTCCGCCGCCGCATGCCCCGGCCGCCCCGCGGGCATCACATCGATCATGCGACGCGGCGCTCCGGCCCTGGGTCTTGACCTGGCCCCGACTTGTTAGTTTGATAGAACAAATGCCCGGCGCGGACGAAGGAGTGGCGACGGCATGACGACGCGGCCCCCGGACCCTCCGTTCGACCTGATCACGATCGGCCGGATCGGAGTGGACCTCTACCCGCTGCAGGACGGCGTGCGCCTGGAGGACGCCGCGACCTTCGGCAAGTACCTCGGCGGCAGCGCCACCAACGTGGCGATCGCCGCGGCCCGGCACGGGCTGCGCGCCGCCGTCGTCACCGCGACCGGGGCCGACCCCTTCGGCCGCTACGCCCGCCGCGAACTGGCCCGGCTCGGCGTCGACGACCGCTTCGTCGGCACCGTGCCGCGGCTCAAGACCCCGGTCACCTTCTGCGAGATCTTCCCGCCGGACGACTTCCCGCTCTACTTCTACCGGGACCCGCTGGCCCCGGACCTGGCGATCACCCCGGGCGACCTGGACCTGGACGCGATCCGCGGCGCCCGGATCTTCTGGGCGACGGTCACCGGCCTGTCCCGGGAGCCGAGCCGCGCCGCGCACCTGGCCGCCTGGGAGGCCCGCGGCCGCGCGCCGCTGACGATCCTCGACCTCGACTACCGGCCGATGTTCTGGCCCTCGCCCGAAGCGGCCACCGCAGCGGTCGACAAGGCGCTCGGGCAGGTGACCGTCGCCGTCGGCAACCGCGAGGAGTGCGAGATCGCGGTCGGCGAGACCGAGCCGGCGCGCGCGGCCGACGCCCTGCTGGAGCGCGGCGTGGAACTCGCCGTCGTCAAGCAGGGGCCGCGCGGGGTGCTGGCCAAGACCCGCGAGCGGACCGTCGAGGTGCCGCCGTACCGGGTCGAGGTGGTCAACGGGCTCGGTGCCGGCGACGGCTTCGGCGGCGCGCTGTGCCACGGACTGCTGCGCGGCTGGCCGCTGGAACGCACCCTGTGCTTCGCGAACGTCGCCGGCGCGATCGTCGCCACCCGCCGCGAATGCTCGACCGCCATGCCGGCCACCGCCGAGGTCGAAGACATCATGAAGGAGCTCGAACGTGTACACCCCTGACGTCGTCGACGTGGGATCCCCGCTGATCAGCGAGGAGGCCTTCGCGAGGCTGCGCGCCGCGCGGCACGGCGACCCCGACTCGATCCCCGCCGCGCTCGCCACCCGGACCCGCCGTCCGCTGGTGCGCGGCGACGGCCGGCTGTTCATCGTCGCGGCGGACCACCCGGCCCGCGGCGCCCTGGGCGTGCGCAAGGACCCGATGGCCATGGCCAGCCGCTACGAGCTGCTGCAGCGGCTCGCGCTCGCGCTCTCCCGGCCCGGCGTGGACGGAGTGCTCGGCACGCCCGACGTCATCGAGGACCTCGCGCTGCTCGGCCTGCTCGACGACCGGATCGCCGTCGGCTCGATGAACCGCGGCGGCCTGCGCGGCGCCGTCTTCGAGATGGACGACCGCTACACCGGCTACGACGTGGAGTCCATGGTGGACTCCCGGCTCGACGCCGCCAAGCTGCTGGTCCGGATCAACCTGAAGGACCCGGCCACCGCCGCGACGATGGAGGCCACGGCCAGGGCGGTGACCGCGTCGGCGAAGGCCCGGCTGCCGATCATGCTCGAACCGTTCATCAGCGAGTGGGTCGACGGAAGGGTCGTCAACGACCTGTCGACCGAGGCCGTGATCAGCTCTGTCGCGATCGCCTCCGGCCTCGGCGCGGCCTCCGCGTACAGCTGGATGAAGCTCCCGGTCGTCCCGGACATGGCACGCGTCATGGAGGCGACGACGCTGCCCACGCTGCTGCTCGGCGGCGACTCCGAGGGCGATCCAGAAGCGATGTACGTCTCGTGGGCGAACGCGCTCCAGCTGCCCGGCGTACACGGCCTGATCGTCGGCCGCACGCTGCTCTACCCCCAGGACGACGACGTGGCCAAGGCCGTCGACATCGCCGCGTCGCTCGTCCACGGCAACTGACCAGGAGAGAGGGCGGCCGAACCATGGCAGTGCGCAACGAGTGGTTCCACCCGCGCGGCACCCTGGCCCGGGAGGGCTGGGAGTCGGTGGTGGACTCCGCCATCCCGGGCTGGCGGCACACCGGCATCCGCGTCGCGGCCCTCGGCGGCGGCACCGTCGCCCTGCCCGCCGGGGACGTCGAGCGGATCGTGGTCCCGCTGGCCGGTTCCTTCCGGGTCGAGCACGAGGGCGCGACCACGAAGCTGGAGGGCCGCGCGAGCGTCTTCGACGGGCCGACCGACGTGGTCTACGTCGGCGCGGGGCAGGCGCTCGCGGTCTCCGGCTCCGGCCGGGTCGCGGTCGCCGAGGCGGCGACCGCCGCGCGCAAGCCGAGCCGGTACCTGGCCAAGGACGAGATCCCGGTGGAGATCCGCGGCGCGGGCCGGGACACCCGGCAGGTGCACAACTTCGGCACGCCGGACGCGCTGGACGCGGCCGCCTTCATCGTGTGCGAGGTGATCACCCCCGGCGGAAACTGGTCCTCGCACCCGGCGCACAAGCACGACGAGCACGTCCCCGGGCACGAGTCCCGGCTCGAGGAGATCTACTACTTCGAGGCGGCGCCGGTGCGCGGCTCGCACGCTCCCGCGGAGGCCGAAGCCTTCGGCGGTTTCGCCACGTACACCTCGGCGGCCGGCGAGATCGAGACCAACGCGCTGGTGCGCACCGGCGATATCGCGCTGGTCCCGTTCGGCTACCACGGCCCGGCCGTCGCCGCTCCCGAGTACGACCTCTACTACCTCAACGTGATGGCCGGCCCCGACCCCGAGCGGGTCTGGCTGGTCTCCGACGACCCGCGGCAGGCCTGGATCCGCTCGACCTGGCCGCGGCAGGCCCTCGACGCCCGGCTGCCCTATCTGCCCCCGAACGGAGGAGCCCGGTCATGACGACGCGCAGGATGACGGTCGGGCAGGCGCTCGTGGAGTTCCTGGCCAGGCAGTACACCGTGGACGGCCCGATCCGCGAGCGCACGGTCCCGGGAATGTTCGGCATCTTCGGCCACGGAAACGTCGCCGGACTCGGGCAGGCGCTCAAGCAGTACAACGTGACCGACCCGGAACTGATGCCGTATCACCAGGCGCGCAACGAGCAGGCGATGGTGCATCAGGCTGTCGGCTACGCCCGGATGCGCCGCCGCCGCGCCACGCTCGCGTCGACCGCCTCGGTCGGCCCCGGCGCGGCGAACATGCTCACCGGCGCCGCGCTCGCCACGGCGAACCGGATGCCCGCGCTGCTGCTGCCCTCGGACACCTTCGCGACCCGCGTCGCGGATCCGGTGCTCCAGCAGCTCGAACTCCCGCACGACATCGGCATCCAGGTCACGGACGCGTTCCGGCCGCTGTCCCGGTTCTTCGACCGCGTCCAGCGGCCCGAGCAGCTGTACTCGATCGCGCTCGCCGCGATGCGCGTGCTGACCGACCCGGGTGAGACCGGCGCCGTGACGATCGCGCTGCCGGAGGACGTGCAGGCCGAGGCCGTGGACGTGCCTGTGGAGTTCCTCCAGGAGCGCGATTGGCACATCCGCCGCCCCGCGCCGGAGAGGTGGGCGCTGGAGGCGGCGATCGCCGCGATCCGCAACGCCCGCAAGCCTTTCATCGTCGCGGGCGGCGGCGTGATCTACTCCGGCGCGGAGGAGTCTCTGCGGCGCCTCGTCGAGGCCGCCGGCATCCCGGTCGGCACCAGCCAGGCCGGCGGCGGCTCGCTGAACTGGGACCACCCGCAGTACGTCGGGGGCGTGGGCGCGACCGGCACCACCGCGGCGAACCGGCTCGCCGCCGAGGCGGACGTCGTCATCGGCATCGGCACCCGGTACAGCGACTTCACCACCGCCAGCCGCACCGCGTTCCAGAACCCCGACGTGACCTTCGTCAACGTCAACATCGCGTCCTTCGACGCCTACAAGCACGGGTCGCGGCTCCCGGTGATCGCCGACGCGCGCGAGACCCTGGACGCCCTCCGCGCCGGGCTGGAGCGCTTCCGCGTCTCCGACGAGTACGCGGGCCGGATCGCCGCCGAGAAGCGCGGCTGGGACGCGGTCGCGGAGGCCGCCCTCGCGCCGACCGGGGCCGAACTGCCCGGCCAGGCGGAGATCATCGGCGCGGTGCAGGCCGCGAGCGATCCGAAGGACGTCGTCGTGCAGGCCGCCGGCTCCCTCCCGGGCGACCTGCACAAGCTGTGGCGGGTCCGCGACCCGCTCGGCTACCACGTCGAGTACGCGTTCTCCTGCATGGGCTACGAGATTGCCGGCGGCCTCGGCGCCAAGCGCGCCCTCGACGCGCTCGGCGACGACCGCGACGTGATCGTCATGGTCGGCGACGGCTCGTACCTCATGCTGCACAGCGAACTCGCCACCGCCGCCGCCGAGGGCATCAAGCTCATCCTGGTGCTGATCCAGAACGAGGGCTACGCCTCGATCGGCCACCTGTCCGAGACCATCGGCTCCGAGCGCTACGGCACCCGCTACCCGGCAGGCCCGGACCTCGCGGCCAACGCGCGCAGCTACGGGCTCGACGTCGTCGAGATCCGCCCGGGCAAGGCCGCGACCGAGCAGCTCGCCGCCGCGGTCAAGGCCGCCAAGGCGAGTACCGCCTCGACGCTGATCCACATCGACTCGGACCCCTTGCGCTACGCCCCCGACGGCGAGGGCTGGTGGGACGTCCCGGTCGCGCAGGTCTCCGAACTCGGCAGCACGCGGCAGGCCCGCGCCGAGTACATCGAGCAGCGCAGGAGGCAGCGCCCCCTCCTCGGCTGAACCCCCGGGCATCCGAACGCTCAGGGATCTTAATCCCAGGAGCCCGAACGCTCCGGAATCCGAACCCTCAGGAATCAAGGTAAGGACGAAGATGACCGACACCACGGCCGCCGCCCCGCAGGGGCTGCGCATCGGCAGCGCCCCCGACTCCTGGGGCGTGTGGTTCCCCGACCACCCCCGGCAGACCCCCTGGGAGCGCTTCCTCGACGAGGTCGCCGAGGCCGGCTACCACTGGATCGAGCTCGGCCCCTACGGCTATCTGCCCACCGACCCGGAGCGGCTGCGCGACGAGCTCGGCAAGCGCGACCTCGAACTGTCCGCCGGCACCGTGTTCACCGGCTTCCACAAGGGCCAGGACGAATGGCAGCGGGCCTGGGACCAGGCTGTGAGGGTCGCCGGACTCGCGAGCGCGATGGGCGCGGAGCACATCGTCGTCATTCCGGACCTGTGGCGCTCCGACGAGACCGGCGAGGCGCTCGAAGCCCGCACCCTGACGGACGAGCAGTGGGACCGGCTCGCCGCCGGCCACGACCGGCTCGGCAAGGCGCTGCTGGAGGAATTCGGCGTGCACCAGCAGTTCCACTCGCACGCCGACAGCCACATCGGCACGTACCGCGAGGTGGAGCGGCTGCTCGAAACGACCGACCCCCGGTACCTCAACCTGTGCCTGGACACCGGCCACTTCGCCTACTACGGCGGCGACAACCTCAAGATGATCAAGGCCCACCCGGACCGGATCGGCTACCTGCACCTGAAGCAGATCGACCCCGAGTACCGCTTCGAAGTGCTCAAGAACGACATCGCCTTCGCGGACTGCGCGGGCGAGGTGATGATCGAGCCGCCGAACGGCGTGCCCGATTTCGCGCCCATCATCGAGGCCGTCTCGGCGATCGACCCGCAGACCTTCGCCATCGTCGAGCAGGACATGCCCGGCGTGGACATCGAGATCCCGCTCGGCATCGCCACCCGCACCCGGCGGCACATCTTCGGCTGCACGCCGCTGACCCGCGTCCGCTGATCCCGGTCCCGCCGACCGGTCAACCCGCGTCCGCCGATCCCGGTCCCGCCGGCCGGCCAGCGATCAGCACGCTTCGACGACGAAGGAAGAGGACTCCGACTCCATGAGCACCAGCAACACCACCGAGCTGCGCGTCGGCGTCGTCGGCGCCGGCATCATGGGCGCCGACCACGTGGCCCGGCTGACCGGCACCACCACCGGCGCGCACGTCTCGGCGATCGTCGAGCCGGACGCCGCGCGCGCCGCCGCGGCCGCCCGGCTCGCCCCCGGCGCCAAGCTCTTCAGCCGTGTCGAGGACGCGCTCGCCGCCGACGCCGCGGACGCGGTCGTCATCGCCACCCCCGGCCGATTCCACGAGCCGGTCCTGCTGCCGGTGCTCGAGGCGGGGCTGCCGATCCTCTGCGAGAAGCCGCTGACCCAGGACCCCGAGTCCTCCTGGCGGATCGTCGAGGCCGAGCAGAAAGCGGGTCGGAAGCTCATCCAGGTCGGGTTCATGCGTCGCTTCGACCCGCAGTACCGCCAGTTGCGCGACCTGATCGCCTCCGGCCGCGCCGGCGAGCTGCTGATGCTGCACGGCGTGCACCGCAATCCGTCCGTGCCCGACGGCTACACGCAGCCGATGCTCATCAACGACTCGGTCGTGCACGAGTTCGACGTCGTGCCCTGGCTGGCCGGCGCCTCGATCACCTCGGTCGAGGTCAAGTACGCCAAGCGCAACGCCCTGAGCCCCGCGCACCTGCGCGAGCCGATCCTCGTGCTGATGGAGCTCGACAACGGCGTGCTCGTGGACGTCGAGATGAACGTGAGCGTCCAGTTCGGCTACCAGGTCGCCACCGAGGCCGTCTTCCAGCGCGGCGTCGCCCGCATCGGCCAGCCGGAGGGCCTGCAGCTGTGGCAGGACGCGCGCTTCGCGCTGAACGAGCACACCAGCTACGTGACCCGGTTCAAGCAGGCCTATGACATCGAGGTGCAGGACTGGGTCGACGCGGCCAGGCGCGGGGCGATCGCCGGCCCGTCGGCGTGGGACGGCTTCAAGGTCGCGGTCGCGTGCGCCGCCGGGGTGAAGGCCCTCGACACCGCTGGCCCGGTCCCGGTCGAGCTGCCCGAGACCCCCGAGTTCTACGCCGTCTGACGAGGAATCACCGGGACGGGGAATGCCTGGAATTCCGCCCCTGACCCCACGTCGTGGCACGAACCCTGCATCACCGATCGGGTCGCATCCGCGTCCCTATCGGCGTCAACCTCACATGTTAGAATGTAAGTACAAACTCATTCAAGGAAGGGGGCTCCATGTCGCTCGTCCGAGTCGACCCGGCCGAAGGGCGGTCGGCCGCCTCGCCTGCCTCGCCGTCCCCCGTCGAAAGCGTCGATTCCCCCCTGAATCGCGCCACCCGCCAGTTCCCGCAGACCGCCCTGTGGAACGACTCCGCCGACCCCGACGAGCTCGCCCGCTCCATCGCCTTCGGCGCAGTCGGCGCGACCTGCAACCCGGTGATCGCCTACACCGCCATCAGCAAGCGCCTCGACGTCTGGGCGCCGCGCATCTCGCGGATCGCCGCCGAGAACCCCACCTGGGGCGAGTCGCGGATCGGCTGGCGCGCCGTCGAAGAACTCTCCATCGAGGCCGCGCGCCTGCTCGAGCCCGCGTTCCGCGCCTCGGGCGGCCGCAACGGTCGCCTGTCAGTGCAGACCGACCCGCGCCACCACCGCGACGCCGACGCGCTCGTCGAGCAGGCCGTGCGCTTCTCCGGGCTCGCCGAGAACATCATCGTGAAGATCCCGGCGACCGCCGTTGGCATTCGCGCGATCGAGGAGGCCACGTACCGCGGCGTGAGCATCAACGTCACGGTCTCATTCACCGTCCCTCAGGCGGTGGCGGCGGCCGAGGCGATCGAGCGCGGCCTCGACAGGCGCAGCGCGGAGGGGCTGCCCGAGCACGAGTTCGGCTCCGTCGTCACCATCATGGGCGGCCGCCTTGACGACTGGCTCAAGCAGGTCGCGGCCCAGCAGCGCAGGCTCATCACGCCCGGCGCCCTCGACTGGGCCGGCGTGGCCGCCCTCAAGCGCGCATACGCGATCTTCCAGGCCCGCGGCTACCGCGCCCGCGTCCTGTCCGCCGCGTTCCGCAACGGTCTGCAATGGTCCGAACTGCTCGGCGGCGACCTCGTCGTCTCCCCGCCGTTCGACTGGCAGCTGCGCATCGACGAGAACAATCTCCCCGTCGCCCGCCGCATCGACATTCCCGTCGACGAGCGCGTCATCGCCGAACTCGAGACGCTCGAGGACTTCCGCCGCGCGTACGAGCCCGACGGAATGACGGTCGCGGAGTTCGATGACTTCGGCGCCACCCGGGCCACCCTCCGGCAGTTCCTCGACGCCGATGCCCAGCTGGACGCCCTCGTCCGCGACATCCTCGTCCCCGCCCCCTAGTCATCGTGCTCGTCAGGGCTCGAAGCCGCAGTAGTCAAGGACGAGCTCGCAGAAGGTCGCCTCGGCCCAGGAGAACCACTTGCGCGTCCACTTCCGCGGCCGGTCCACGTGGAAGGACTCGTGGATCCGGTCCGTGCCGCCGCGGGTGTCCAGCAGGGTCCTGATGGTTGCGCGCTTCACGTCGCTGTCGGGGTCGGTGAGTGCGGCCATGGCGATCGCGATGGGCCAGACGTGGTGGGGCGGCGTGTGGGGGCTGCCGATGCCGGCGGCGGCGCTGCCGGAGTAGAAGTACGGGTTGCGGGTGCTGAGGATGAACTTGCGGGTGGCGACGTAGAGCGGGTCGTCGGGGCGGCAGTAGCCGAGGCGGGGGAGGGAGAGAAGGCTGGGGACGTTCGCGTCGTCGATTTCGAGGACGCCGCCCAATCCGTCCACCTCGTACGCCCAGCGTGGGCCGAGGACGGGGTCGGCGACGATGGCGTGCTCGCGTAGGCCCCCGTCGATGGCCAGGTGAAGCCGCGTCGCGCGATCGACGAGGTCCTCGTGTCGGGGCGGGGGCGGCGCGGCTTCCGCGATCTCCGGGATCCCGCGGAGGACTACGTCGGCGAACATGTTGCCGGGGACGTTGTAGCCGTGGACGCAGGCGTCGTCGCTGGGGCGGAACCCGCTCCACGTCATGCCGGTCACGGCTACGGGGGCGCCCAGGCCTCGGCGGGGAAGCGTTCCGCGGCGCCCGGCGAAGCGGCGTTGGAAGCGGTAGGTCGAGCGCGCTTCGTGGTCTTGCTCGGTCTCCCAGGTATCGAGGACGCGGTGCACTGCCTGCCAGTACAGGGTGTCGAAGACGTCCGTTCGGCCAGTTCGGCGCCAGAAGCGCTCGGCCAGGTGGAGGGGGTAGCACAGGGAATCGACCTCGTATTTGCGCTCCCAGATGTGCGGGGTCATCGCGGTCTTGTCGCGGTGATGGCCGGCGCCGGTCGGGCCGGCGTTGAACGCGTTGGCGTAGGGGTCGACGGTGACGAACGCCAGTTGGCGGCGCAGGACGTCGGCCGCGAATTCCTCGGCGCCGGGGCAGTACGTGCCCAGGCGCAGCAGGGGGAGCACCTGGGCCGCGGAGTCGCGCAGCCACATGGCCGGGATGTCTCCGGTGACGAGGTGCATCGTGCCGTCGGCCATCCGTCTGGCGGCCCTGTCCATCGTCTCGACGGTGAAGCGCATGACCACGCCGGCCGCTTCCCGGCCGACGTCGGCGGATACCCGCTCGTGCAGCGGGGCCAGGGCCGACGGATCAAATGTCACCCTGGAAATGTAAGGGCTGCACCGGCTACGCGCACCCCGGACCACGCCGGAAACGGTTCCGGAACCTACTCAGGCCCTTGACTCTCCGGGGCGTAGCCGGTTCACTTCTCGCCATGAGAGCGCTCTCTGTGCTGCATTCGTCCTGGACGCGATCGCTGGCCGTCGTGGTGACGGTCGCGGGCCTCGCGGTTATGCCCCTGACGGCTTCCGCCGCGACGGCCGGGAAGGCCGTCACCTCGGTGGGTTCGGCCGCCACCCAGGCCAAGACAACGTCGTCTTCCACCGTTGCCGCCTCCACCACGGGCGGCGTCCTCGGGTCGAACGTGTACATCTTCGACCCGTCCATGTCGCAGGCCTCGATCCAGAGCACGCTGGACGCGATCGCCGCGCAGCAGGTGCCCAACCAGTTCGGGACCCAGCGGTACGCGCTGCTGTTCGAGCCGGGCACCTACGGCTCGGCCGCGGACCCGCTGGTCTTCCAGGTCGGCTACTACACGAGCGTGGCGGGGCTCGGGAAGAACCCGGGCGACACCACGATCGTCGGGCAGGTGGACACCTTCAACCAGTGCACCGACGGCGACCAGTCCCAGTGCTACGCGCTGGAGAATTTCTGGCGCTCGATGTCGAACCTGACCATCGACGCCGCGGGCGGTTCCGGCTGCACGGCGAACACCGAGTTCTGGGCGGTCTCGCAAGCCGCGCCGATGCGCCGGGTCGCCGTGAACGGCAACGTCACGCTGATGGACTACTGCGACGGCTCGCCCGACTACGCCAGCGGCGGGTTCATCGCCGACTCGTCGTTCACCGGCGGCACCGTGATCAACGGCTCGCAACAGCAGTACATCACGCGCAACAGCAGCCTGGACGGCTGGACCAACGGCGTGTGGAACCAGGTGTTCTGCGGCGACTCCGGCGCCCCGGCGCAGAGCTTCTCCGCCACCTCGGGCCTGAGCAACGGCACCGCGCCGTACACGACGCTCGCCACCTGCCCGACGACGCGCGAGGAGCCGTACCTCTACACGGATTCGTCCGGCAACCTCGAGGTCTTCATCCCGTCCGCGCAGACGAACTCCAGCGGGACGACCTGGTCGAACGGTGGCACGGCCGGCTACTCGCTGCCGCTGAGCCGGTTCTTCATCGTGCAGCAGTCGACGACCGTGCACCAGATGAACGCGGCCCTCGCGCGCGGCCTGAACCTGCTGTTCACGCCGGGCGTCTACGACGTGCCGAGCACCATCCACATCCTGTACCCGGACACGAAGGTCATCGGCCTCGGCTTCCCGACGCTGATCCCGACCAACGGCAACGTCACGATGGACGCGACCGCGGTGCCGGGCGTCAACATCTCGGGTCTGATCTTCGACGCGGGCACCGAGAGTTCGCCGACGCTGCTCGACCTGCACGGCATCCGGGGCCTCGCGGGCCTGTCCGTGTACAAGACCGACCCGACGAGCGTCGACGACGTCTTCTTCCGCGTCGGCGGCGCGACGGCCGGCACCGCCAAGACCGCCTTCGCGGACGACGCGAGCGACTCGATCATCGACGACGTGTGGGCCTGGCGCGCCGACCACGGCGCGGGCGCCGGCACGTGGACCGGCGATCAGGCGGACACCGGCGTCACGGTCGGCGGCGACGACGTCACCGCGTACGGCCTCGCGGTGGAGCACTTCCAGAAGTACGAGACGGTCTGGTCCGGCCAGAACGGCACGGTGATCTTCTTCCAGAACGAGAACCCCTACGAGGTGCCGAACCAGGCCTCGTGGATGGCCACGCCGACCCAGAACGGCTACCCGGGCTTCTACGTCACGAACCGGGTGACCTCCTTCCAGGGCTACGGCATGGGCGTCTACTCGTACTTCGACCAGGGCGTCGCGATCGAGAGTTCGATGGCCTTCGAGGCGCCCGACACCCCCGGGGTGCAGTTCCACGACATCCTGACCCGGTTCCTGAACGGCTCCGGCGGCATCCAGTCGGTGATCAACGGCACCGGCGCGGCGGTCGACTCGGACTTCAACGGCCCGGCCGACCTGGTCTCCTATCCGTGATCTGAACCCCGGTCCCCGTAACGGCCCCGGCCCCCGCGTTGTCCGCAAGCGACGACGCGGGGGCCGAACATTGTCGGCGCGGCCCTTGGCAGGCCCGTCCTGCGGATCGAGACTCACAGCAGGACGAAATCACGAACCTACGTTCAGGTAACAAGCCCGAGGACCGCCCATGCCCCGTAAGCGCTTGATCACCACCGCCTCCCTGTCCGCCTTCCTCGCCGCCGCCTTCGTCGCCGGACCCACCGCTCAGACACCGGCCAGCGCGGCCGACAGTCGCGGCGTCCTGGTCGTCGGCAACGCCGTCGCCGGAACGCTCAGCTTCATCGACGCCGCCACCTACGCCAACCTCGGCTCCTTCAGCGTCATCCCCGACCTGGCGAGCCTCCAGGCGAGCTGGACCCCCGCGCAGTGGATCGACTACGGCATCGCCACCGCCGACGAGGCGAGCGTCGATCCGGCCGTCGGCGGGACCCGCTACGTCGACGACTTCGCCATCTCACCCGACGGGACGACCGTCTACGTATCCCGCGGCAACCTCGACGACCTCGCCGCCTTCAACCTGGTGACCCATCAGGAGCTGTGGACCGCGCAGATCGACGGCATCCATTCGGACCACCTCGCGCTCTCACCGGACGGCACGAAGGTGGTGGTCTCCGCGACCACCGCTGCCGACGCCGAGGTGTTCAACGCGTCCGACGGCTCGCTGATCGGCAAGTTCTCCACCGGCACCTATCCGCATCAGAACCTGTTCACCGCGGACGGCAGGTACATCTACAACGAGAGCATCGGCGTCACGGCGCTGCCGTACGCGCTGAACGCGCTCAAGGGAAACCTGCAGCTTGAGAAGGTGGACGCCAGCACCCTGCAGGTCGTGAAGGTGTGGAAGTTCCCCTACGGCCTGCGGCCGTTCGCGATCGATCCGGACGGGACGACCATGTTCGCCGACATGTCCTACCTCAACGGCTTCATCAAGTACGACCTGAACACGAGCACGACCCTCGCCACGGTCCAGCAGCCCTACAGCACGACGGCGGCGAGCGAGTCGTACGACAACTACCCGCAGAACTCCGCACACCACGGGCTCGCGCTGTCCGGGGACGACACGAAGCTCTGCGACGTCGGCACGATCGACGACTATGCGAAGATCGTGAACACCGGCAGCCTGAGCACGACGGCCACGGTCACGTACCCGGCCGGCAGCATCCCGTACTGGGCGCTGACCAGCACCGACGGCGACTACTGCTACGTCTCGCTGAGCGCGGGCAACGCGGTCTCCGTCATCGACTACGCGACCGGCACCGAGGTCGCCCGCGTCACGGTCGGCGAGTTCCCGCAGCGGGAGCGCACCGCCGTCGTGCCGAACACGGTCATCGCCGGGCTCTCCTCGTCGGATGGGTGATCCCGCGGGCCGCGCGGTCCTCGTCGAGATCGTCGAAGCGATGTGCGGCGAGCAGAACGCGCTCGACGCCGTGGTCCGCGCGGCCCGCGACCGGTCGCCGTCCGTGGCGGCGCTGCCGGAGTGCGAGGTGCGGCGTAACGTCGCGGCCCTGCTTCAGGGCGTCGCTCGCGGCTTCGCCGACGCGGCGGCCGGCCCGGACCTCGCGGCCGCGGACGCGCTGGCCGCCGACCGCGTCGCGCAGGGCGTGCCGCTCGACGGGCTGCTCGACGGCTTCCAGGCCGGACGCGCGCACCTGCTGCTCGTGCTCACCGAGCAGGCGCGGGTGCGCGGCGTGGCCTCGGAAACGCTCATCGACGCGCTCGTCGAGCTCGATGGCTTCACGACCGCGCTGCAGAACCGGCTCATTCACGCCTACCGGAACCACGAACTCAGCCTCGCGCGCACCGGCTATGCGTTGCGGCTCCAGGCCCTGCGCGGCCTATTGCACGGCGACCAAGGTGTGCACGCGGCGGAGGCTGGCCTGGATCCGGCCAAGCGCTATCACTGCCTGATCGCCGACGTGACCGAGCCGCGCGAGGCGCCGAGGGCGGAGGCCGCGCTGTCCGGCGGCATCGCAGGCTTCGTGGACGGCTACCTCTGCTGCGTCACCCGGCGTCTGCCCGCACCCGGCTCCCTGGACCACGTGGCCGTGATCGCCTCGCCCGCCCAGCCCACGAACCGGCTCGCCGCGGTCTACCCGCTTTGCCAATCCGCACTCGCCTCCGCCCGGCTACGCGGCCTGCGCGGTCTACGCTCGCTCACTGCGCTGTCAGCGTTCGTCGCGGTGGACGCGCACCCTGAGCTCGGTCTGGTTCTCGCCGCCGACCTGCTGCCGCGCCTCGACCCGGCGAAAAGCTTCCACCGACTGCTCGCGCAGACGGCGTGCACCTATCTGGAGCACGGCCGCCAACTCACTCCGACGGCCGCGGAACTGCACGTTCACTCGAACACCGTCAAGCATCGGCTGCGCCGGATGAACGAACTGACCGGCTTCGGCGCACCCGACGAGCCGATCACCGACACGCTGCACTGGTGGTGGGCCCTCGACGCCTGGCTCCGCCGAGTGACCGACTGACTGTCAGGTAGGAGGCGGGCTATCGGTTCAACGCGGGTTGCTGGGCGGCGCCGGGGTCGGCGGCCTCGGGTTCGCAGGCGTCGATGGGCAGGATCAGGCGAACCTCGAAGCCGCCGGCTTCGGTACGGCCGGCGGAGATCTCGCCGTTGTAGAGGGCGGCGCGCTCGCGCATGCCGGCGAGGCCCACGCCGGAGCCGGTGTGCGCGGTGGCCTGGGCGACGGCGGAGCGGGGATGCTCGGTGCGGGCCGCGGCGTGGCCGTCGGGGCCGGTGTCGGAGACGGTGAGGCGGATGTGTTCGGGCTCGTATTCGAGGCGGACGTCCACGGAGGAGCCAGGGGCGTGCTTGAGCGAGTTGGTCAGGGACTCCTGGACCACGCGGTAGACGCAGAGCTCGATGCCGGCCGGAAGCGGGCGCGGGCGGCCGGCGATGGCGTAGCGGGAAGGGGTGCCGGACAGGCCCACCCGCTCGACCAGCACCGGCAGCTGCGCGATGCCGGGAGCGGGGCGGTCGTCGGCGCCGGCGCCGCTGTCGTCCTCCTCGGGGCGCAGCAGGCTGATGAGGCGGCGCAGTTCGGCCAGGCCCTCGCTGCCGACCTCGGAGATCGTGCGCAGGGCCTGGTCGGCGGTCTTCGGGTCGGTTTCGAGCACGAACCGTGCCAGGCCCGCCTGGACCGCGATGACCGAGAGATGGTGGGCGGTCACGTCGTGCAGTTCGCGGGCGATCCTTATCCGCTCGAGAAGCACCGCGCGCTGCTCGCGATCGCGTTGCTTGAGCAGGAGCTGGCCGTTGTAGTCGGCGGTCAGCGCGTGGTTCTCGGTCAGTCTTCGGGCTCCGTCGCCGATCACGCCGATCGCTACGACGCGGACCGCCGTGCCGAGGTAGATGTTGAACGCGGAGCCGACCCACTCGTGGATGTTGCTGTACATCAGCTCCGGGTAGACGACGGCCGCCGCCAGTGCCGTCCAGCCGCGGCCCCGGCGGGAGGCGACCGTGAAGAAGGCGAGCTGGAGGGCCAGCTGGTTCAGGCTCAGCCAGTAGCCGCGGGCTTCGAAGACCGCCACCAGGGCGGCGCAGGCGGCCATCGTCGCGAGGGGCCACGACCTGCGGGCGACGAGGGCGAGGCCGGTCGCGGACGTGAGCAGCACGGCCAAGGCGTCGAACGGGCGCGAGCCCGAGGGCGGGTAGGAACCCGCCGCGGTACTCAGCGACAGCCAGGTGACCGCGGCGGCTATCGCGAGGTCGACGACGGTGGGGGGAATCGCGGCCAGGGCCCTGGCCGTGTCGCGCAAGCGGAGCATCGGGCCAAACTAGCCAGCTCCCGCGCCGGCTGTCCTCAGCACACGGCAGGACCCGGCGAGCTTTTTGACCTGCGTTGGTAAACCTTTGCGGTAGCGCCGCCTGCCGCGCGCGGTAGACCCCCGCGGCCGATTGTGAACCCTCGGGTAACGCGGCATACCCGCCCGGATTGAAATGCTGATCTCGCGCGGACCGCGGTCATCGCGCCCGGGGCCGTGCCCCGGAGAAGAGCGTGCGGAACAGAGCGGGTGGCACATTGAGATTCGTCCATCGGGACGTCGCCGGCAGCGAACGCGAATGGGAGGCGCGGCTCGGCCGCCCGGATGCGGTGGTCGCCGATCTGGCCGCCGCGCTCGGCGCCCCCGGCAGCGGGCTCGTCATCGACGGCAGATCCGCTCCTCCCGGGGCCCCGCTGTCCGGCTCGGGGCTCGTCATGGGCTCGGAGGTGAGCCTGCCCGCGCCCGACGGCCTCGGCTTCGGCGCGGGCCGGGTACCGGACGGCGACGCCACCGCCGCGATCGGTCCCGGGGTCGTGCTGCGCGTGGTGGGCGGCCTGGACGCCGGCCTGTCGGTGCGGCTGGAGCCGGGGCGGCTGCGGCTCGGGCGCGGCGAGGAGGCGGAGATCCGCATCAACTCCCGCGACGTCTCCCGGCTGCACTGCGAGATCGACGTCGCCGAGGACGGCCGGGTCACGGTGACGGACCTCGGCTCGCGCAACGGCACGGACGTCAACGGCGTGCGGCTGACCGGGACCGCGCGGATCGGGCCGGACGACGTCGTGTGCGCGGCCGGGCGGGTGCCGTTCCGGGTGCTGCCGATCACCTCGGTCAGCCCCGTGGCGTACGTGAATCCGGCGCGGGAGGCCGGGCCGGGCGGCACCCTGCCGTTCAACCGGGCCCCGCGCGTGGCCACCCCGCCGGCCGAGCCCCCGATCCGGCTTCCCGAGCCGCCGGGGCGTTCCCAGGGCGCGCCGATGCGGGTGAGCACGATCCTGTTCCCGGTGCTGCTCGCCGGCGTCATGGTGCTGCTGCTCAAGAACGCCACGTACGCGCTGATCGCGCTGTTCAGCCCGCTGATCATGATCGGCACGCAGGTCGAGGACCGGATCCGCGGGCGCTCCGGCTCGCGCCGCGGCAAGCGCGCCTACGCCGCCGACATCGCGACGGCCTGCCGCCGGCTCGCCGAGCGCCGCGCCGAGCAGCAGGCCAGGCTGCACGCCGACTTCCCGGACGTCGCCGAGTTCCACGACCGCGCCACCGCGCCCGGCCTGCGGCTGTGGGAGCGGCGGCGCGGCGCGGCCGACTTCCTCCAGGTCTCCGCCGGATACGCCGACCGGCCCTGGGACCCGCCGGTGGAGCGGCCGCGCCGCAACGACCAGGAACTCGACTCCCGGCTGGCGGCCGCGATCCGGGAGGCCTCGAAGCTCACGCAGGTCCCGGTGCCGGTGAACCTGGACGCGGGCGGCGTGCTCGGCCTGGAGGGCGAGCGCGCGGGCGCCCTGGCCGCGGCCCGCGCACTGCTGTGCCAGGCCGTGGCCGGCAGCGGCCCGGCCGACGTCGCGGTCGCGGTCTTCGCGGACGAGGACCGGATCGCGGACTGGGAGTGGACCAAGTGGCTCCCGCACGGCACCGATCCGCGCGACGGGACCGGACGGCTGGTCGCCGTCGGCTCGGAACGCGCCGAGGCCCTGGCCCGCACGCTGCTCACCGACCTCGGCGCGACCGGCACGCCCTCCGCGCGCCCCGCGGACGAGGCCGCGGGCGGATCGCCCGTGCTGCTCGTCGTGGTCGACGGCGCGACGCTGCTCGAAGGACGCCCGTGCTACCTGCGCGACCTGCTCGGCGGCCGCGTCGGGTCCGTCTCCGGGATCGTGCTGACGCGCCGTCTGCCCGCGCTGTGCACCGAGGTCCTGTCCGTATCGGGCGACGGCTCGGCCCGGCTGCGGCGGGTCGCCACCGGAGAGCAGGTCGACGACATCCTGCTCGCCGGGATGACCAAGCGCCGCGCCAACGGGCTCGCCCGCGCGCTGGCCCGGTTCGAGGACCCCGAGCTCAAGAGCGAGGGATCCGGCCTGCCGGACAGCGTCGGCCTGCTCCCGCTGCTCGACCTCCACGGCGAACTGGACTCGGCGGTCGGCGCGCGCTGGCGCGCGACGCTGGAGACGCTGCGGGTCCGCGCCGTGCTCGGCGTGACCGAACGCGAGCTGTTCGAGATCGACCTCGACGACGACGGCCCGCACGGCCTGATCGCCGGCACCACCGGCTCCGGCAAGAGCGAGCTGCTCAGAACCCTGATCATCAGTCTCGCCGTCGGGGCCGACCCCGAGCACCTCACCTTCGCGCTCGTCGACTACAAGGGCGGCGGCGCGCTGGACGAGTGCGCGCAGCTGCCGCACGTCGTCGGGCTCGTGACAGACCTCGACGAACAGCTCGGCGAACGCGCGCTGCGCTGCCTGGAGGCCGAACTGCGCTACCGGGAGCACGCGCTGCGCGGCGTCGGGCTCAGCCACGTTCGCGACTACCAGCGGCTGCGCGACCTGCAACGGCCCGACCTCGAGCCGATGCCGCGCCTGGTCGTGGTCATCGACGAGTTCGCCACACTGGTCAAGGCGCTGCCCGCGTTCGTCGACTCGCTGGTCAGCATCGCGCAGCGAGGCCGCAGCCTCGGCATGCACCTGATCATGGCCACGCAGCGGCCCTCCGGCTCGGTGAGCGACGCGATCAAGAACAATGTGAAACTGCGCCTCGCCCTGCGGCTGGAGAGCGCGACCGACTCGCAGGACGTCATCGACTCGCCCGCCGCCGCCGGAATCGGCAGCAGGCAGTGGGGACGCGGCTTCTACCGGCTCAGCGCCAACGAAGTGCTGCCGGTGCAGACGGCGCTGTCCACGGGCGTGACCGCGGCCGCCGCCGTGTTCGGCGGCGTCAGCCTCCGGCCGTTCCGGTTGACGTCCGGCGAGCAGCCCGCATCCGTCTCGGCCGACACCGGCACGATGGCCGGCGACACGCCGACCGACCTGGCCCGGCTCGTCGAGGCCGCGCGGTGGGCGAGCGCCAAGGCCGGGATCGGGGCGCCGCGCAGACCGTGGCCGGACCCGCTGCCCGATTCCGTGCCGATCTTCGAGCTCGGGCTCGCCGTGCGCGGCATCCAGTCCGACGCCGCCGACCTGGCCGCGTACGCGCTGGCCGACGACCCGGACCGGCAGGCGCAGTACCCGGTCGGCTGGGATCCGGCGGCGGGCAACCTGCTGGTCTACGGCGTCGTCGGCTCGGGGACCACCAGCGCGCTGCTGTCCCTCGCGTTGACGGTCGCCGCGACGCAGCCGCCGGACCGGCAGCACGTCTACGCCCTCGACATGGGCTCCGGCGACCTCGCGCCGCTGGCCGGGCTGCCGCACACCGGCGCGTACATCGGCCCCACCGAGCGGGCCCGGCAGATCCGGCTCATCAGGATGCTGCGAGCCGAGCTGAACGCCCGCAAGGAGGGC
Organism: Actinospica acidithermotolerans; assembly: GCF_018139625.1. Lineage (GTDB taxonomy): Bacteria > Actinomycetota > Actinomycetes > Streptomycetales > Catenulisporaceae > Actinospica > Actinospica acidithermotolerans. The sequence continues at coordinate 26,120 of NZ_JAGSOH010000067.1, forward strand.
GGCGCCGGCGGCCCGCGCGGCGGCCACGCGGCCACCCCGGCGAACTGGCTGGTGCTGATCGACAACGTCGGCGCGCTGCGGGCGGAGCTCGAGAAGGACTACGGCGGCATCAGCGTCCTGGACGACCTGGAGCGGGTCTTCGCGGACGGACCGGCCGTCGGCCTGCACATCGCCGCCACGGCGGACCGGGCGGGCGCCGTGCCGAGCGCCTGGTCCGCGCTGTGCCGGCAGAAACTGCTGCTGCGCCTGGCCGACTCGGGCGACTACGCGCCGTTCGACGTGCCGCGCACCGCCGTCCCCGCGGGCCTTCCCGGGCGCGCCCTGGTCGCCGCCACCCGGCAGATCGTGCAGATCGGCCACCCCGGCGACGACCCGGCCTCGACCGTGACCGCCGTCGCCCACCGCTGGGGCGACGCACGACGCACCGCGTACCCGGTCCGGCTGCTGCCCGAGCGGATCGACGTGCTTCAGCTGCAGGCCGCGGGCGCCCTGCCGCACACCGGGATCGAGCCGTGGTCGGTGCCGGTCGGATTCGCCGACAGCAACCTCGCCCCCGTCGCGCTGAAGCTGTACGAGCACGAACACGCCCTCGTCGCCGGGCCGCCGCGCTCCGGCCGCAGCAGCGCGCTGGTCTCGATCGCCGCGACCGTGCTCGCCGGCCCCGAGCCGCCCGCCGTCGTCGCCTTCGCGCCGCGCCGCTCGCCGCTGCGCGATCTGCCCGAGCCGGTCGTGGTCTGCACGGACTACGCGATGCTGGACGCCGCCCTGGCCCCGCACGAGGGCCGGACTCTGCTCCTGGTTGACGACGCGGACACCGTCCCCGACGGCCTCGGCGTCATCGACCGCTTCATCGCCAAGGCCGGACCGGGCCGCCACGTCATCGCGGCGGGCCGCAACGACGGAATCCGCCGCCAGTACGGCCTGTGGACCCAGAAGGTGCGCGAAGGGCGCTGCGGCGTGCTCCTCGTGCCCGACCACGAGCTCGACGGCGACCTGCTCGGCACCCCGCTGCCGCGCCAGCACCGGATGGCCCCGGTGCCCGGCCGCGGCTACCTGGTGACCGACGGCCGGATCGAGGGCGTGCAACTCGTGCTGGCCGCCTCCATGCAGGTGGAGGGCGTGGGTTGACGTGATCTACAACGACCGCGGTAGTCCCGATTTCCATCTTTCGGTAGACGACCACTGAGTCGCCGCCCCCGTAACGTTCTTACCCGTACGGCCGGTCAAGACGAACACCAGCGTCCCGGCACCTCACACAGATTTGGAGCGACACCATGTCCGACGTTTCCGGGACCGTGAAGGTTACCGCCGAGGCCCACCTGCACATCAACCAGCTGCTCAGCCTGCTCAACGGCCCGCTCGGCGACGTCCTGTCGCAGATCACCTCGCACGGCCTCGCGCTGACCGACCCGAACGTGTGGGCCGGCCCGGCCGCCACCAACTTCGCGTCCTCGGTGTGGCCGGAGGTCCAGTCGCAGCTGGGCACCGTCACCAGCGCGCTGAACGGCCTGCAGAGCCAGGTCTCCGGCATCCTGAACAACATCACCTCGGCCGGCGCCTCCCCGCTGAGCAGCCTGCCTGTCGTCAGCAGCCTGCCGCTCGGCAGCCTGTAGGCAGCAGAGTTCCCCGATAGCTTGACCAGCTGGCACTGAACCGGCGACGGCGGTGGCGCAGCGGCACGAATCTAGCGTGCCGCTGCGCCACCGCCTAGCCGAGGTTGCACGGATACGGACGGAAACGCAAGGGCAATGACAGTCCGAAGTGACTCGCAGGGCGGCGACGTGGAATCCACCTCGACGGCCGAGGCGGCCGAGTCCGTCTCCGGCTACCGGGATCTGGCCCGGATCGGGCACGGCGGCTTCAGCGTCGTGTACCGGGCGGTGCAGGAGTCCTTCGAGCGCGACGTGGCGCTGAAGGTGCTCACCGTCGGCACCGACGAGGACGCGCAGCGGCGCTTCCTGCGCGAGGTCCGGCTGGCCAGCAAGCTCAGCGGGCACCCGCACGTGGTGACCGTGCTGGACACCGGGACCACCGCCTCGGGCCGCCCCTACCTGGCGATGGACCTGTACGACGGCGGCTCGATGAAGGAGCGGCTCAGACGGAGCGGCCCGCTGCCCGCCGCCGACGTCGCCCTGCTCGGCGCGAAGGTGGCCGACGCGCTCGCGGCGGCGCACTCGCTCGGCGTGCTGCACCGCGACGTCAAGCCCAACAACATCCTCGTCTCCCGCTTCGGCGAGCCCGCGCTCGCCGATTTCGGCGTTTCCTGCCTGCTGGACTCGAACGCGTCGGCCTCCGTGCTCGACGTGTTCTCTCCGCAGCACGCGGCACCCGAGCTGATGGCCCGCGGCGTGCCGAGCGTCTCCTCGGACGTCTACGCCCTCGGCTCCACGCTCTACGAGCTGCTGACCGGCAAGCCGCCGTTCGGCGCGGACAGCCGGGACGTGCGCGCGATCATGTGGCGGGCGATGACCGAGCCCGCGCCGCGGCCGGACTGCCCGGAGCTGCCCGGGCTCGCCGACGCCATCGTGCGCGCGATGGCGAAGGAGCCGGCCGACCGCTTCCCGGACGCCGCCGACTTCGCGAAGACCCTCCGAGCCCTGATCCCGGACGGCGGCGGCTCCGCCACCCTGGCGATGACCGTCGTGGCGCCGGCCGCCGGTGCCAGTGCTGGCGCCGACGCCGCGTCGCCGACCTCGATCCTGTCCGCGGAGCCCGAGGCCGACACCGGCACCGGCCCGGGCGAGAGGTCGGCCACATACACCGGACGGCACACGGGTCCGCAGGCCGAGCCCGCTCCCGTGCTCGGCCTCGACCCGGACGACACGTTCAGCGGCCGGGTGCGCGGCGGCGTCGACGAGACGATGGTGCGTCCGGACCGCGTCGGCCCCGAGCCGGACCCGAAGGCCAGGAAGAAGCGCGGCGCAGCGGCGGGCGGGGCCGCCGGAGGCATCGGAGCCGGAACCCCCGCCGTCGAGGGCGAGGAGGGCCGGCATCGTGGGCGCACGCCGCTGATCGTGCTCGTCGCGCTCTGCCTGCTCGGCGGAGCCGTCTGGGTGGTGCTCGATTCGCAGAACTCTTCGACCGGCGCCAAGGCGGAGGCCTCCGCGCACACGCCGATCCCGACGAAGGCCGCCGCCGGACGCGCCAGCGAATCGGCGTCCGCCAAGCCCAAGGCCAGCGCCAGCCACACCGCGACGCACAGCGCCGAGCCCACGGTCGCCAAGACCACGCACTCGGCCGCGGCCTCCGCGACGGCGACCGCCAGCGCGTCGTCCACGAGCTCGTCCGGCGGCCTGCTCGGGCTCGGCACCTACTACCAGTTCAAGAGCGCGCTGAGCGGCAACTGCCTGACCGCGTCCGGCTCATCCGCCGGGCAGCAGTCGTGCGGCGGCGGCGCCTCGCAGAGCTGGGAGTTCACCGAGCCGGTGACCGGCATCCTCAACTCGCTGGCCGGCGACTTCGAACTCGTCAACAAGGCGACCGGCGAATGCCTCGACGCCTCCGGCGGCTCCGTCGGCACGGCTTCCTGCGACGGCGGGACCGAGCAGCTGTGGTCGACCGTGAGCGGCTCCTCGGGCGAGGAGATCCACAACGCCGGTGACAGCCTGTGCCTGACGTCCTCCGGTTCCGGAGTCGTCGCCGGTGCCTGCAGCACCAGCGAGTCCGCCGATCTGTGGGCGCAGAGCTGAATTCCGTGAACATCGAAGACTCCCCGGGCGTGTCACCGACGCCTGCGTACGGCGCGCCGGTAGCGTGCCGGAAGACCGGCTGCTCCTGATGCCGGGACGCGAGGGAGACGACGAGCCGATGGTCCGGGTACTGATCGTCGATGATCAAGTTCTGATCCGCGCCGGCATAGCCGCGATACTGCGCGCCGCGCCGGGCTACGAGGTGGTCGGCGAGGCGTGCGACGGCGAGGAGGCCGTCAGGACCGCCGCGGCCACCGAGCCCGACGTGGTGCTGATGGACATCCGGATGCCGGAGGTGGACGGCATAGCCGCCACCCGCCGCATCCTCGCCTCCGGCGCGCCCAACCCGCCGCGCATCCTCATCCTGACCACGTTCGACCTGGATGAGTACGTCTACAAGGCGCTGCGGGCCGGAGCCAGCGGCTTCGTCCTCAAGGACACGCCGCCGGAGCGGCTGCTGGCCGCGCTCAAGGCCGTCGCGGACGGCGACACGCTCTTCTCGCCCACGGTCACCGCGCGGCTCGTCCAGGCCTTCTGCGCCGTGGCCGACGGCACCGGGCCGGACGGCGCACCGCCGGTGCCCGGCGCCCCGGCCCGTCCGAGCCTCGGCTCCGCCGACCGCGCGGCTTTGGCCACGCTCACGGCCCGCGAGACCGACGTGCTGCGGCTGGTCGCCACCGGCCTGTCCAACAGCGAGATCGCCGAGCGCCTCGTGGTCAGCGAGGGCACGGTGAAGACGCACCTGAACCGCTCGATGGCGAAGCTGAACCTCTCCTCGCGCGCGCAGGTCGTCGTCCTCGCCTACGAATCAGGGCTCGTCGTCCCCGGCCAGTCGGGGCCGTCGCGTCCCGCCGCCCCGGCGCAGCCGCCCTCCGTCCCCGCGCAGCACTCCGGCCCCCGCATCCCGACCGCCGCGCTGCGTCGTTAGGCCGTGGTCCGAGAGAAACGGCTCAGTCCTCGACCAGCGCCGGGTGGCGCGGGTCGTCGCAGAGCACTGCGATATCCGCCAGGCTGACCGGATCCATCTCCTCCGCGTACCGCCGATACGCGGGCAGCGTCCACGCGAGCTCGTCCTCGGTGCGCCTGGCCAAGGCCGCCGGGGACATCGACAGGTGCACGATCAGGTCGAAGGCCAGTCCGGAGCCGATCAGGAACGAGCCTTCGAGCACGACGACGCCGCCCGCCTCCAGGTTCACGTGCTCGGCGCGGTACGCCCGGTCCGCCGCCGGATCCCACAGCCGCGGCAGCACCCGGCCGCTGCCGTCCGGCGCGATGGGGGAGAGGACCTCGCGCTCGATCGCCTTGAGATCCAGCCAGTCCGTGTAGAACAGGTCCGGGTCCTCGCGTCCGAATTCGAAGCGCAGCGAGGCCGGCCTCAGGAAGTCGCGCGCCGCCACGTGCACCGCAGGCCTGCCGCGCAGCCGGAGTTCCTCGACGAGCCGGGCCGCGAGGTCGTCCGGGCGCGTCGGCGGGGCGCCGTCGACCGCCACCGCGAGGCGGCGATCCGGCGGCAGGGCGAGCACCGCGTCGGCCGTCCGCGCGAGGAGAAGTTCCGGCGAGATCGGTGCGGCGCGCATCCGCCGATCCTCCCATAGGCTGGTCAAAACCGGCATCCGCCCTCTTGACAGCACCGGTCGACCGGAGTTGTCTATACCACTGCGACCTCTGGTTCAGACCAATTTCACCCACGGTCCGAATCGCGCCCGCGTACCCCGACGCGTCCGTCACCCCCGCGGACGCGGGCCCCACCACGCCTATCCGGGAGCACCCCAGCATGCAGAAGAAAGCACTCGTCCGCTCCACCCTCGCGGTCGTCGGCGCCGGCGGGATCGCCGCGGGCCTCGCCCTGAGCCTCGCGTCGCCCGCGCAGGCGGCGACCTCCTGGCCGAGCCACGTCTTCGCCCCCTACGTGGACACCGGCCTGAGCAACACGACCCTGACCACCGTCGCCGCGGACTACGGCACGAAGTACTTCACCCTCGCGTTCGTCAACGGCTCCGGCTGCAGCTGGTCGCTGCCGAGCCAGAGCAGCTGGCAGTCGCAGATCTCCTCGCTGCAGTCCGAGGGCGGCGACGTGAGCATCTCGTTCGGCGGCTACACCGTCGACACCGACGCCACCGACCTCGGCGCCACCTGCTCCTCCGCCGGCGCCATGGCCACCCAGGTCGAGTCCGTCGTCACCACGATGGGCGTGACCCACCTCGACTTCGACATCGAGTCCAGCGAGATGACCGACTCGACGGACTACACCCGGACCGCCCAGGCGCTCGCGCTGGTCCGCTCGTGGGCCTCGTCGAGCGGCCGGTCGCTCTCGATCGCCTACACCCTGCCGGTACTCTCCAGCGGCCTGACCTCGTCCGGCATCGCGGTGATCGACGCGGCCGCCTCCGCCGGCTTCACCCCCGACGTCGTCAACATCATGACGATGGACTACGGGACCTCGGGCACCGAGATGGGCTCCGCCGCCGACTCGGCGATCGACGCCTCGGCGTCGCAGGTGGCCAGCGCGTTCGGTGTCTCCTCGGCCGCCGCGTACGGCATGCTCGGCGTCACCCCGATGATCGGCCAGAACGACAGCTCCGGCGAGATCTTCACGCTCGCCGACGCCTCCACCGTCGAGTCGTACGCCGCCTCCAAGGGCCTCGCGCTGACCTCGTTCTGGTCCGAGGGCCGCGACAACGGCGGCTGCCCCGGCCAGACCTCGGCCAGCTCGACGTGCAGCGGCGTGAGCCAGAGCACGGGACAGTTCACGACGATCTTCCAGGCCTTCACCGGCGGCACGTCGTCCACCGGCAGCAGCTCCCCGACCGCCACCGCGACCGCGAGCGCCAGCCCGACGGCCACCTCCACCGGCGGCTCGGGCGGTTCGTGCGCGACGGCGTGGAACTCCTCCACGGCCTACACGTCCGGCCAGGAAGTCTCCTACGGCGGCTACAACTGGACCGCCAACCAGTGGAACTACAACGAGGTGCCGGGCGGCGCCTCGGGTGCGTGGAACAAGGACGCGGCCTGCTGATAGCGGTCCGCGGGAGTTCCATCCGCGCCGCCGGGGTTCAACGGCCCCGGCGGCGCGGCTTTCCGCTTCTGGCCGCGGGAGCGGCCTTGCGCGCCGCGGGCGTCGCCTTCTTGCCCCGCGGCTGCTCGCGCTCCTTCTTCCGATCCGGTTCCTGCCGCGGCTGCTGCCGGCCGCGCGAGCTGTTCGCGGTCCGGCCGCGCACGATCCCGATGAACTCCTCCATCAGGTCCGTCGAGCGCTCCTCCAGCCACACCAGCGCGACCCCCGACTGCGGGGCGTCCAGCAGCGTCCGGTACGTCAGATCCTTGCGATGGTGCAGCCGCGCCACGGACTGCGGCACGGCGAGCAGACCGACGCCCGCCGCCACCAGCTCGATCGCCTCCGCCGTCGTCGCCGGCCGCTCCTTCGCGGCCCTGCCCGGCGGCGTCCGCCAGTCGAGGCAGTCGTCCAGCGGGTGCAGCACGACGTAGTCGGCCAGGTCCTCGCCCGAGACCTCGTCCACCGCCGCGACCTCGTGGTCCTTCGGCACGACGAGCACCGTCGTCTCGGTGTACAGCGCAATGGCGTGCTTACCCGAACGGTCGATCGGCAGCCGCAGCAGCGCCGCCTCCGCGGCCTCGTCCGCCACCGCCCGCTCCGCCTCGGCGTTCTCCAGCGCGAGCAGCTCGATCGGCACGTCCGGAAGACGTTCCTCCCAGGTCCTGACCCATTTCCCCGGCGTCACCCCGGGGACGTACGCGAGGCGGAAGGGGGCGGGTGCTTCGGTGCCGGTCACGACGCCAGGTTACCGGCGTTGGCCGGAGGCGCCGTGCGCGGTCGGTAATGTTGGACCATGAAGTCGCAGAAGACCACCCAGACGATGAAGCCCGCGACCGCGGCGAAGAAGCTGGGCATCCACCTCCAGGCCGCCCCCGCCGAGTTCCAGGAAGGTGCCGTCTCGCGCGACGAGCTCGCCTCGCTCCAGGCCGATCCGCCCGAATGGCTGCGCGAGCTGCGCGCCAACGGCCCGCACCCGCGCCAGGAGTCCGCCGCCCGCCTCGGCGTGTCCATCGCCGGCCTCGCCCGCGGCGGCGTCACCGAGCCGCTGACCACCGCGCAGATCGAGGAGCTGAAGGCCGAGATGCCCGAGTGGCTGCGGCGCGAGCGGGCGACGCAGGCCGAGGTGCGCCGGGAGAACGTGCGCATCAAGGAGAAGCACAAGCAGGAGGCGGCAGCGGCGGCCGCCCGACCCGCCCCGAAGCGCGGTCGGTGACGGCCGATCCGGCGCGGGCATCCGCTCCTGGCCGTGATCCCGCAACGGCGTGACGGGCGCAGCGGCTCGCGGCGGCCCCGCCTGGCGTGATTCCGAAGCGGGGCCGGTGACGGCCGATCTGGCGCGGGCGACCCGGCGTGCCGCGATCCGGCCACGGAGGCGGGGTCGGCCGCTGTGACTCGCGGCGGCCCCGCCTGCCGTGATTCCGAAGCGGGGTCGGCGGCGGCGCCCGGCTTGCGCGAAGCCGTTCCGCTGACAAGTCAGATGCCGCATAATCGTCGGTGCGGGCGGCAGCGCCCGCGGGTGGCGCCCAGCGTCTCGCGGACGGTCCGACCGGTCTGGTGGGTGTGGGACGGCTGACACGCCGGGCGCCGGTCACCGTCGGCGGGCGGCGGCGCGCGGGAAGTGGGCGACTTCCGCGCTGCTTCGCGCGCCGTCGCGGTCGGGCATCCGTGCCGGACGGGCGGTCGAGCTCCCTCCTGCACCGAGTGGATGTCCATGTGCGTGCGTGCAAACGGCTGCTAGGGGCAGGGAGGCGCGGGGCATGGCGGAGCGGGCGGGGCCGGCGGGGTTACTCGAAGTACTCGAATCACTGGCGCACGAGACGGTCACCGGCGAACCGGTGGCGCGGGCGGCCTCGCCCGGCGCGACGGGGCGCGAACGGTACGCGGACGAATCCGAGTACGCCGGTGAGCTCTACGCCCGCATACACGCGAACTTCGCGCGGCTGCGCCGTGGCGAGGCGATGCTGCTGTCTCTGTTCGATTATATCAGGGAGCTGTCCAAAGCGGGCGGCATCGGCGAGCTGCTGGCCACCGCCGCCCGGCAGGCGCGGCACCTGCTGCTGCTCGACACCGTGTTCATCAGCGTGCCGGACGACGAGCCGGGCCGCTACCGCATCGTCGCCGCCGACGGGCAGGTGACCACGGCCACCGTCGGGACCCGGCTGCCCGGCGGCAGCACCGGCTTCGGCGGGGACCGGGGTCTCGGACGTACGCCGGTATGGACGCCGGACTACCTCGCCGACAACGGTTTCGAGCACACCAGCGACACCGACCGGATGATCGCCGAGGAGGGCCTGCGCGGCCTGATCGCCGCGCCTCTCTACGCCGACGGCCGGCGCTTCGCAGTGCTCTACGGCGGCAGCCGCGGCATGCGGCGGTTCACCGCCGCCGAGGTCTCCCTGATCGAGCGGTACGCCGAGCTCGTCGCCGCCTTCGTCCGTTCCGCCGCCGAACTCGCGCGCAACGCGGACGCCATCGCCGCCGCCGAGCGATCGCTGGATCGCGCGGACGCAGATCTCGCCGACCTGCGCAACATCATCGAGCTCTGCCACAGCACCCTCGACGAGCCGCCCAACGGCGAGACGGTCTCGGCGCACGTCGAACTCTGGGCCAAAGCTCTCGGCTTCGACATCGCCGTCTACGGCCGCGACGACCGCCTTGTCACCGCATCCGGCGTCGCGCGGCCGGCCGTTCCCGCCGACCAGACCGTGCTCCCCGCCGCAGAAGCCGCCGTCGCCCGCGCCGCCGCCGACCTGGTCCAGCTCGGCGACGGCCGCAGCGTGGTCTCCGTGGACTTCGGCGGCGAGCACCTCGGCACGCTCGTCGCGCGGCCCGAGCGTGCGCTGACCGAGCGCGACACGATGGTCCTGCGGCTGGCCGTCCGCGTCATCGCCGCGTGCCTGAGCAAGGGCCCAGGGCAGACCTCCGCAGCGGGCGGACGCCAGCGCGACGGCCTGCTCGCCCAACTCCTCCGCTCCGACGCGCCGACGCCCTCGCGCGCCGTCCTGGCCAGGCTGCGCGAGCTCGGCGCCGACCTCGAAGCGCCGCACCTCGTCGTCATCGCGCGCACCGAGCCGGGCCTGCGCGCGAAGGCGGAGCAGTGGGCCGAGGCCTACGCCCGCAGGCTCAACGGCCTCTACCTGGCACGCGCCGAGGATGTCACCCTGCTCGTCCCCGGCAGCGACCCGTCGGCCGCCTCCAACGCGGTACGCGAGGAGCTGGCGAGTGCGCTGCGAGCCCCGGTCACGGTCGGTGCGGGCGGCCCGGCGCACATGCTCGGCCAGCAGGTCCGCGCGGCGTACGCCGAGGCCCGCCGCTGCCTGTCCGCGATGCTCACGCTCGGCATGGTCGGCCGGTCCGCCGCCCCCGACGAACTCGGCTTCCTCGGCCTCCTGCTGGCCGGAGGCCGCGACGTCCCCCAGCTTGTGGGTTCAGTCGTCGGCCCGGTATTCGAATACGACGACCAGCGCTCCGGCGCCCTCGTCGAGACCCTCGACGCCTACTTCGAGTCCGGTAGCAACGCCACCGCCGCCGCCAAGGCCCTGCACGTCCACCCCAACACCGTCTCCCGCCGCCTCGAGCGCATCAGCGAACTGCTCGGACCCGACTGGCAGCACCCGCAGCGGGTACTTGAGATCCAGGTCGCCCTGCAACTGGCCCGGATGCGCGGCGGCCTGTCCGAAGACGCCGGCACCGCCCCGAGCGCGTGAAACGGGGCGGTGCCGGAAGCCGAACGTGGGGCGGCGAGGTCAGCTGAGGGCGCGATCGACGAGCGCGGGGGCGGCGGCGATGTAGGTGGCGGGGTCGCAGACGAGGTCGAGCTCCGCGGCATCCATCACGTCGGCCTCGGCGAGCACCGTGCTCAGCGGCGCGCCGGTGCGGCGGACCTCGGCGGTGGCGGCGTTGAGGAGCTTGCGGGCCTCGGGCTTGCCGAGGAGCGGTGTGAGCACGGCGACGAGGCGTTCGGCGACGATCTGGCCGCCCGTCCGCCGCAGGTTCTCGCGCATGCGGTCGGGGTTCACGCGCAGGCCGGCGGTGAGTTCGACGGCGGTGTGAGCGGCGCCGCCGACCAGGCGGAGGGCCTCGCGCAGCAGCAGCCACTCGGACTGCCAGCCGCCGCCGGAGCGCTCGTCCTCGGCCAGAAGCGCCTGGGTGAGCGCCGTCGTCAGGGCCGGGACCTGGAGCGCGGCCGAGCGTATGAGGGTGCTGAGTACGGGGTTCCGCTTCTGCGGCATGGCCGAGGAGGCGCCGCGCGTGGCGGGCCCGGGCTCGGCAACCTCGCCGACCTCGGTGCGGGAGAGGATCTGCACGTCCACGGCAAGCTTTCCGAGCGCGCCTGCGGTGAACGCGAGCGCGGCGCCCAGGTCGGCGATCGGTGTGCGCAGCGTGTGCCAGGGGAGTGGCGCGACGGCGAGGCCGCACTCCTGCGCGAAGGCTTCGGCGAGTGCTGATGCGTAGTCGGGGCGTTCGGCCCCGTCGATGCGGGCGAACTCCAGGTAGCCGGAAAGCGTGCCCGCCGCGCCGCCCAGGGAGACCGGGAGGCCTTCGGCGACGATGCTGAGGCGGGCGTGGGCGTCCTGGAGAAGCTTGCGCCAGCCCGCGGCCTTCAGACCGAAGGTGGTGGGGACGGCGTGGAGCGCCAGGGTGCGGCCGGGCATGACGGTCTCGCGGTGCTGCTCCGCGAGCTCCGCCAACGCGGCGATGGAACGCATCAGGTCGCTGAGGATGAGGGGAGTCGCGCGGGCGGCGATGAGCATGGCGGCGGTGTCGAATATGTCCTGGCTCGTGGACCCGCGGTGGACGTACTCGGCCGCCGATGGGTCATCCTTCGCGACGAGCCCGGTGAAGTCGCGGATCAGCGCGACGACCGGGTTCGCGGTCTCGCGGGCGGCCAGCGCGATGCCGCGGGCGTCGAGATTCTTCGCGTCGGCAGCGCGCGTGATCGATTCAGCGGCCGATTCGGGTACGACGCCGAGACGGCACTGCGCACGGGACAGCGCGGCTTCGGCATCGAGCATGGCCTGGAGGTAGGCCGCGTCGGATGTCGCGTCCTCTACAGGCGTGCCGGCGCGCACCGGAGAGAGCAGGCCGAAATCGAGACCGTCGATCATACGATCAGCTCCTTGAGGTCGGTCTCGTCGGTCGGGGCGACGACGTTGCCGGGCGGGGTGCTGGCCGGGGGGAGCGCGAGCACCGCGCGGGCGATGGAGTCGGAGTCGCCGAGGGTGACGGAGTCGACGCCGGGACGGATGCCCGCGGCCGTGGCCCAGTGCACCGCCTCGGTCGGCACGCCGAAGGCGAACCGGCGCGGGTGGGCGCGGCCGCGCGCGTCGAGCAGATGGTACGGCCGCTCGCTGACGGCCAGGCCGCCGGTCTCGTGTTCGCCGCCCGCGGCGGACGGGATGCGGAAGGGGGAAGCCTGCTCCGTGTGCAGCAGGTGCAGCAGCAGCGGATCGGCGGTCCGCCGCAGGTCCGGCTCGGGCAGCCGCGCCTCGATCAGCGCGTTGGCACGGATCGGCGGGCCGGGCACGGCGCGGGACTCGGCGACGAACGACGGGTTCACGGCGTCGAACCGGATCTGCGTGCCCGGGCCGGTCAGCTCGAGTACGCCGGCCTCGATGAGCGCGATCATCTCGCGGATGCGGGAGACCGGCGGCCCGATGGAGAGGAAGGCGTTGAGCGGCGTGTACCAGCCTTCGAGGTCGTCGCGGTGCGAGCCGCCGTCCAGACCGCCGTGGTCCACGGCCAGCCGCACCTCGTTGCGCATGTCGCGCAGCACATCGAGCGCCGCCTTGAGCGGGCCCTCGACGTTGCCGGACTCGGCGTGCCGGACGTCCTGCTCGAGGTAGCCGAGGATCCAGCGGCGGAACTCGTCGCGGTCGGCGAACTGCCGGCCGCGGCACGGGTCCATGATCCGCTTCCAGTCCCACAGCTCGCCGTCATCGATCCCGAAGCCGCGTGCCACGTCGATGGGCTCGATGCCCGCAGGCGCGTTCAGGATCGCCGACCCGAGGCGTTCGGCATCCTCAGCCTGGGAGCGGGACCGAAGCAGGGTCTCGTAGTAGACGCTTTCCACCTCCCGACACAGCAGCGGCCACAGATCGGACGCGAAATCAAGCCGATCGCCGCCCGTCGTGGACCGCTCCCGCAGGCCCGCGACGTACTCGCTGGTGAGCAGCCGAGGGGTGTAGCGGCCGTACGCGCCCTTCTGGTTCTCACCGCGCGCGTGGTACGGAACACCGCGCCGGGAGCTGGCGTAGAGCACGGGCTCGGCGCCGGAGGGGCGGTAGCGCAGGCGATCGCCCTCGGCGATGAACCGGCCGCCGCGGCCGAGCGTGAGCAGCGCCATGTAGTCGAAGAAGTTCAGGCCGAGCCCGCGCATCAGCACGGTCGCTCCCGGCTCGATGACCTCGAGGTCCACGTCGGCCGGGTTGGACGGCGTGATGTATGTCAGGAAGTGGATACGCGCGAGCGCGGCGGTGCGCTCCTGGCGCGGCGTGAGCCGGGCGCCGACGTGGCCCTGAGCCATCACGATCGCGTCGAGCTCGTTCAGGCGGGTGCCGTTCTCCAAGCGCACGCCCTGGTGGCCGTTGGACACACCGTGCACGTCGGACATCGCGACCGCCTGCGAGCGGTGAACATGCACCGTCACATGCTGCGGCGCGCGGGCCACGATGCGCTGGAAGCAGTAGATCAGATACCTGCCGTAGAGCGCGCGGGTCGGATAGGTGTCCGGCCCGAGCCGGGTCACCTCCTCGGCGACCCAGTCCTCGTACTCCTCGAAGCCGCCGAGCAGCGTGAGCTCGGCGGCCCAGTCGTACAGGCTCGGCCCCGGCTCGATCGGCCCGTCGATTCGCGCACTGGCGTCGGTGAACACCGTCACCTGCGAGGAGACGGTGTTCATCAGCAGGTGCTTCGACTGGTCCACCCGCCAGACGCCGCCCGCCCCGGGGCGGCCCGGATCCACCACGTGCACCACGAGGCGGCGGTTGCCGCCGGGCCGGGCCCGCTCGTTCGCGCAGAGCCGTTCGAGCACCGACAGCCCGCGCGGGCCGGCGCCGATGACGCAGACCGTGGTGACCATTCCATCGTCGACCATCCGACGCTCCCTCCTGGGTCCTCGCCCTCCACCTTCGGCGCGCCCGGCCCGCACCGCCATGCTCCGCCGCAGTGTTCGTCAGGTCTCTGCCACGGACTTGACGGAGCCGGACCGCGCCGCTGGTGGGCGGCGCGCGGGCGAATCGATACTGGGCGGCATGCGAGCGGCCTACATCGAGGAACTCGGCCCACCCGACGCGATCCGGCACGGCGAGCTGCCCGACCCGGAGCCCGGACCCACCGACGTGCTCGTGCGGGTCTGGGCCACGACGGTGAACCCGGTGGACACCTTCGTGCGCTCGGGCGTGTTCCGCACCCCGATCCCCTTCCCCTTCGTCATCGCCCGCGACCTGGTCGGCACCGTCGTCCGGGCCGGCTCCGCCGTCACCGGCTTCGCGCCGGGAGAGCGGGTGTGGAGCAACAGCCTCGGCCACGGCGGCCGGCAGGGCGCCGCCGCCGAACTCGCGGTCGTGCCCGCGGACCGGCTCTACCGCGTGCCGCCGGGCGTGGACCCGCAGGACCTACTAGGCGTCGCGCATCCGGCGGCCACGGCGCACCTCGCGCTGTTCCCGCACGGACGGCTGCGCCCCGGCGAGACGGTCTTCGTCGCGGGCGCGGCCGGAAACGTAGGCGCCGCACTGGTCGCGATGGCTGTGCAGGCCGGCGCCGAGGTCGTGGCGACGTGCTCCGCACGCGACATCGAGTACTGCCAAGGTCTAGGCGCCAAAGACGTATTCGACTACGCCGACCCCGAAATGCCAGGCCGGGTCCGCGAGGCGCGCCCGGGTGGCATCGACCTCTGGATCGACTCCTTCGGCACGAACGACCTGACCACGGCGGTAGACCTTCTGGCAGCCCGCGGCCGGATCGTGCTCCTGGCCGGCGTCACCGCCCGGCCGATCCTGCCGGTAGGTCCCTTCTACATGAAAGACGCCGAGATTCACGGCTTCGTCATCTCCCACGCCTCCACGGCCGAACTCGCCACCGCGGCGGCCGGCATCAACCGCCTGGTCTCCCGCGGCCTACTGCGCCCCCGCTCCGTGGACCTGTGCGCCCTAGAGCAGGCGGCCGAAGCCCACCGGCGGATGGAAGCCGGGCAGCTGCGCGGCCGCCGCCTGATCATCGCGACCGACGTCGAGCGATGGACCACCCAACGGAAGGAAACGCCGAGATGAGCATCGACCTGAGCCCCCACCAGTCCGAGCCGGGCACCACATTCCGCGCCCGCGCCGAAATCCTCCTCAACACCACCCCCGAGCACGCCTACGCCGTGGTCACCGACCTAGCACGCAGCGGCGAGTGGAGCGCCGAGTGCACCGGCGGCCAGTGGGTACTAGGCGAGCCGGCAAAGGTAGGCTCGATCTTCCGCGGCGACAACCTGCGCGGTACGGACGTAGTCGCCTGGGCCCCGGTGATCCGCGGCCGCTGGAACACCGAAGCCGAGGTGATCGAAGCCGAGCCCGCCCGCGTATTCCGCTGGGTGATCCTCAACAGCGAGCGCGGCCGCCAGGAGAGCACCTGGACCTACGAGTTCGAGCCCGCCAACGACGGCGCCGCCTGCCGCCTCGTGCACTCCTACCGCCTAGGCCGGCTCACCGAGGGCCTCGAAAAGATCCTCACCCCGCTCGACGAGGACGCCCGCGGCCGCTTCGTGCGCGAGTGGAACGCAAAGATCGAGGCCGACATCCGCGCGACAGTCGAGCGGATCAAGACGGCAGTCGAAAAGGACTGAAGTACCGCGGCGAAAGCAACGTCGACATTCAAGACAGGCCAACGCCGCCGTCACCGTCGAATCCGCCTCCGGCGGCCCGCTGAGTTCCCGGTAGGCATCGCTTCGCCCGCGATTGGAATTGCTTCACCCCGCTCTCGCCGCTACAGCCGGTGCGAAATTTCGCACCGGCTATTTACGGTTTCCTAGGGGATTCAACCTAGGCGCACCTTTTGTCAGACCCGCCACATACACTGGAGGTAGTTGATCGGATACGGTGCGGATGGGGGCGGGTGGCATGGAT
>NZ_JAGSOH010000068.1 GCF_018139625.1 Actinospica acidithermotolerans
CCCGTGCGCATCCCGCACACCTCCCCCCCCCCCACCGCGTCCCTTCTCATGGTTCGGCGTTGTTCGGGGCGACATTCTGGGACTGTTCGCCGTGTATCCCGTGACAATGACGCTGCTGCTTCCCAGCCTCATGATCGTGACCGTCGGTACAGGTGAGAGCCCCGCTGTGGGGATCGGAGGCGGTCTGCGGTGAGTGTCACTGAGCGTGAAATGAGCGAGGTCGGACGGGTGAACGCATCGGGTCTCAAGCCGGTCGCGTTCGTGCACGGGCTGTGGCTGCTGCCCAGCTCGTGGCAGCCGTGGCGGGAGATGTTCGAGGCCGCTGGATACGCGACGCTGGCGCCGGGCTGGCCCGATGACCCGGCGACGGTGGCCGAGGGCCGCGCGCATCCCGAACTGTTCGCACGCAAGCGGATCAAGCAGGTCGCCGACCATCTTCAGGATGTCCTCGAACGGCTCAATGTGCGCCCGGCGCTGGTGGGTCACTCGTTCGGCGGACTGCTCGTGCAGCAGCTGGCCGGGCGCGGCATCGCGGCCGCGACCGTCGCGATTGATCCCGCACCGTTCCGCGGGGTCCTGCCACTGCCGTTCCCGGCGCTGAAGAGCGCTTGGCCGGTGATCGGGAACCCGGCGAACTACCGACGCTCGGTGATGCTCACGCTCGAACAGTTCCGCTACTCGTTCGCCAACGAACTCGGCGCGAACGAGTCCCAGCGCCTGTACGACGAGCTGGTCGTTCCGGCTTCAGGGGTGCCGCTTTTCCAGGCCGCAACCGCCAACGTCAACCCGTTCACCGAGGCCAAAACCGACTCACGCACGCCACGGCGCGGGCCGCTGCTGCTGATCACCGGCGAGAAGGACCACATCGCCGCCCCCGCGATCGCCAAGGCCGCCTACCGCAAGCAGAAGAGGAACAAGGCCGTCACGCGCTACCTGGAGATCCCCGGCCGCGGCCACTCCCTCGTATTCGACCACGGCTGGCGCGACGTGGCCGATCCCGCGCTCGCCTTCATCAAAGAGCACGGATGACCTGGTCGCCACCGAGAAGGATCAAGGAGGATTCCATGTCCGACGCCACCGAGCCGGTCATTCCGGTTCTCGAGAAGGCCGCCGCCGACTTCGCCGCGGCGACCGCGAATCCGCCGTACCTGTTCGACCTCGGTCCAACCGAGGGCCGCAAGGCCGTAGACGAGGTGCAGTCCGGCCAGATCCTCAAGCAGCCGGTCGACGAGCACTGGGTCAACATCCAGGGCGGCCCGACCGGCTCGGTGAACGTCCGCGTGATCCGGCCCGTCGGCACCGTCGGCGAGCTCCCGGTCGTCATCTACATCCACGGCGCGGGCTGGGTGTTCGGCAACGCGCACACGCACGACCGGCTGGTACGCGAACTCGTCGCCGGAGCCGGGATCGCCGTGGTCTTCCCCGAGTACGCTCTCTCCCCCGAGTCCCGGTACCGGGTGGCGATCGAGCAGAATTACGCCGTCGCCCGCTGGGTCGTCACCGACGGCGCGCACCACGGACTGGACGGCACGCGCATCGCCGTGGCCGGCGACTCGGTCGGCGGCAACATGGCCGCAGCGCTCACCTTGATGGCGGCCGAGCGCGGTGATGTCCCGCTGAGGCACCAGGTGCTGTTCTACCCGGTCACCGGCGCCTCGTTCGACACCGGCTCCTACCACCAGTTCGCCACCGGCTACTTCCTGCGCCGCGACGCGATGCAGTGGTTCCGGGACCAGTACACCACCGACCCGGACCGGCGCTTCGCCGTCACCGCGAGCCCGCTGCGTGCGGACCCGGAGCAGCTGGCCGGCCTGCCGCCCGCACTGGTGATCACCGCTGAGGCCGACGTGCTGCGCGACGAGGGCGAGGCCTACGCCGCGAAACTGCGCGCGGCCGGTGTCGAGGTCACTGCGGTTCGCGTGCTGGGCGTTATCCACGACTTCGTCATGCTCAACGCCCTGCGCGAGACCAACGGCGCGCAGCTGGCGATCAGCCTCGCCGTCGACACGCTCCGCAACGCGCTTCATGCGCAGTGACGGGTCCGGCGTACGATCAGGGCTTGTGGACGACGTCGCGCGCCTCGGCTCCGAACTGCTCGGACGGGCCGATCAGCTGGCGGACGCCATGGCCGAGCAGATCCGGAAGGCGGTCCCCGTCTACCAGACGGACACCGTCAATCCGGAGGACTTGCGCGCAGCGTGCCTCGACAACGTGCTCCTGATCTTCTCCCCGATGGCCGGCCGCTCCGCGCGGCCCGCGCTCTCGTCCCGGCAGTACGGCAGGGCGCGCGCCCAGGCCGGATTGCCGCTCGCCGCGGTCATGGACGCCTACCGGGTCGCCGCGCGCTACCTGTGGGACGAACTGGCCCTCGCCGCCGCGCGCACCGAAGTCGGTACTCATGCGGCGCTGGCGGCGGCCTCCGAGATGTGGCGGGTGCTCGACGAGTACACGGCCGCGATGTCCGAGGGCTACCGGGAGGAGATCACCTCCCAGGTCCTCGTGCGCGAGCAGGAGCGGTCGGCCCTGGTCCAAGCGCTGATCCAGGGCCGCCTCGCCGAGACCAGCATCTGGGATGCCGCCGAGATCCTACGGCTACCGCGGAAGGGGCCCTATGCCGTCGTCCTGGCCTCGGCCACCGAGACCGGCCGACATCCGCTGCCGCGCATCGAGCACGATCTTAAAGACCTGGGAATCACCTCAGCCTGGCGACTCGAGCACGACGTGTACGTCGGCGTCGCGAACCTGAAATCGAACCGGCCGCGCTTCGACGACCTGGTCGCGAAGATCGAATCGGCCACGACCGGCCGCGTCGGAATCAGCCCTCAATATCAGGACCTGCGCGAGACGCCCGACGCGCACCGACTCGCCCGCATCGCCCAGCACAGCGCGTACGAAGGGCATCGGGTGGTCGTCTTCGACCGCCACCCGCTCGCGATCGCGGCAGCCACCGCCCCCGAGGTCGGCGCACGGCTCGCGCATACGACTCTGGAGGGCCTCGACTCGCTCCCGGTGGCCGACCGCGAACTGCTGCTGACAACGCTCGGCGCCTGGCTCGACGCCGGCGGCTCCGCCGACCAGGCGGCAAGCAGGCTGTTCGTGCACCCCAACACGATTCGGCACCGGCTACGCCGCCTGGAAGAACGCACCGGACGTTCCCTGACCGACCCGCGCAGCCTCGCCGAACTCACCCTCGCCTTCGAAGCAGACCGGCGACTCGGCAACTGACCTGGACAGACTGACAAGCCTCGAGTTTGGCCGGTGCGGCATTGTGGCCTGAGCACCTCGAAGCATGGAACGTCGATGTGTCGTTGCCGCGTTCAGGCTCAGGTTCGTCGATTGTCAGTCTGAGCCGGTAGCGTGTGGGGGCATGACGACCTCGGCGCTTGAGCACGAGACCCCGCTGCTGTCCATCCTGGCCGTGCGCGACCAGCTCGCGCCGTTCAGCGATCTCGCGCCCTTCGAGCACGACGTGGAGGCATCCATCCGTCGCAGCGCGCGAACCGGCTCGCTTGATGACCTCGCCCAGACGCTGCGCACCTGGCTCGGTATCGCGCTGCAGGCGCAGTGGGCGGCCGAGGGCCGCCTGGTGCGTGGCAGCGAGCGCGAAGCCGCGGTGGACGCATGGATCACAGCGCACCCCGAGTACCTGCACCGGTGAGCCTCTACCGCTGGGAACACGAGGATCCGCAACACCCGGCCACCGAGGGCCTGCCGCCCGAGGCCGTAGCCGCACTGGACGCGCTGATGGACGCGGTGGTCTTCGACCCCATGGACTACGCCCGCTCCCCCACCGAGCCGACCGGCAAGAACGTGCGCCACCTGGCCCTACCCGGCGGCCGCGGACAGGTCAGCATCCTCATCTACGAACCGGACCTGCTGGTCCTGGTGCTGCGCGTGACCTGGCTCGGCTAACCGGCGTCCAGCCGTAACCGGGGCCGCTGTAGAGGCTGTACTTGCCGAAAATCTCGTCCGCGCAGTTCATCCACCGGTTCGGGTCGCGGTCCACGCGTGGGCTCCGCGATGATCGTCGGCTGCGTGTCCACGGTTCGTGTTTCTACCGGCCGTGCGGCAGCCAGCGTGGTTGAGACTGTCGCGCCGCTCCTCCGCCTGGAATGATGCCGCGATCTTAGTGGGCTGGTGTTTGATACGGCCCGCGCCCGAGGGGCTTGAGGCCGACGTTGAAGCGGGCGGCGGCGTACTTGTTGCTCGATCCCGGTGGTCCCGTCCTGGAGCAGGCGCCGCGTCTTTCGGCGAGCTGGTGATCGGCGGCATCGTCGCGCGGAGATTCTGAAACACCCTGGCCGGGTGAGTCTGGCCGATCCGCTTCGCTTCTCCCACGGGGCAGCGCAGATCCGTGCCGACGGCCGGCTCCTGCTGTTCGCCTGGCCGGCTTTTGCGCAGGTCGGTCGCCTGCCGCTCTGAGCGGAGGTCTGTGCGGGAATATCCGTGTCTCGATGGCCGGACGCCTGTTGCGGGGCGCTGCGCGGGGGTTCAGTCTTCTTCTGTAACCGTTTTCGAAAGGATGTCATCCGTTGGGGTTCCGGAGCGATGCCGGCCCAAGCCCTGGCTGGGGAGAACTGACCGATCGCCAGACTTGCCTCGAACGTCATACGCCCTTGTTCGGCGCGGAGGTTATCGGCATCGAAGCATTGCACTCCACTAGGCCGACTACTACCAGGCCGCCTTCTTCTTGACCGTGATGGACACCCATCGGCGAACAGCACTTCACCTTCCACGCCTTCGGCTTGGACACCGAGATTGAGTTCGACGGCAGTTGCACTCTCCACCTCGGCCGGTCGATCCGCCTGACACCAATGAGCACAGTCGTGGTCTGCCACAACGCCACGACGGCAGTGCGCAACATCGACAAGGAGATGCCCATGCCCGGCGAGCACGCAGGCGCGGTCATGCACGGCACGCCGCCGCTGGGCTCGCCTGCGCCGACGGGCAAGCGGCGACGTAGGCATCATCGCCATCTCCCCGCGATCCCGACAGCCGACTCGACTCGTCGCGCCCGGACCCCGGCGGCAGATGGGCCCGCGGCACGCCAGACCCCCGGCGCGGGCCAGCAGGCGATCGCCCGGCACACGCCGGGACCGGAGACGGCGATCCAGCAGGGTCGTTTGGAGCGAGGTCGGGTGGTCTCGCGGATCCAGGCGAGGGCTGCACCCAGCGGGTCCAGTGACTGTGCCCCACCGGCCCCGTCACTGCGGCCGTCCGCACACTCCCAGGTCGAGCGACCGACAATGCCGGAGGTCGCAGGAAATTGGAGCCCGCTGCGGCCTACGGCATCTCCCAAACACCTCGCCCAAGTCCAAATCAGCCCGCACAGTCTCCTCGACTCCGCGCCGGCGGTAGACGAGTGCGCAGGCCGCAGCACCCTAGGCAACACCAGAGGCGCTCACCGCGTGAACAGAAGCATCCGCTTCTCCCCGGCCGGATGCCGCAGGCCCTCGCGCAAGGGGCGCCCGTGATAGGGGAAGAGGATTTCGACGCCTTCTTCGCAGTGTCCTACTCCCGTATCGTCGGCCAGCTGTACGCGATGACCGGTGACTGGGAGGAGGCTCAGGCGGTCGTCTTGGAGGCGTTCATCCGCGCCTGGGACTACCGGTCGCAGTTCGATCTCGAGACGGCGCCGGATTCGTGGGTCCGGATCGTCGCCTGGAATCTGACGGGTTTGCAGTGGCGCCAGGAGTGGGCGCGCCCTGCCGGGGGCACGCCGGCGGGGGCCGGGCGGCTTGGGTTCGTTGACGCGCTGCGTGGGCTCAACGAGGATCAGCGCCGCGCCACGGTGCTGCACTACCTTTGCGATCAGGACTACGAGGACATCGCGGCCGAGACCGGCGTGACGCTCCGCAAAGCGCGGGCACGAGTGATCCGCGGCCGCGCAGCGTTGGACTTTGGGCGCACGAGCGCGCACCCGCACGACGAACTCGTCGAGGAGCTCTACGACTTCGCCAACCTGCACGCGCACGCGCGCCTTTCGGCGCACGGCGTCCGCGAGCGCGGCGACCGGCGAGGACGCAAACGCCAGAACATGACGCTCGGCAGCATTGGGGCGCTGGCCGCCGCTGGCGCTATTGCCGTGGCGCTGCTTGCGGCCAGCCCTAGTGCGCCTCCCGTCGCTGCGTCGGCCAGCCACCATTCGGGAACGCACCACGTCGCGCCGAGTCAGTCGCCGTCCTGAGAGGGCTGGTTCGGTTGCGGCTCGTGTGCCTTACGGCTGGTTCGCTGGAACCGTGGCCATCGCGCGCTCCTACTTCGCCTACCACCATGTCGTGCGCGCTCTCGCGGGTCGGGTCGACCACGTGACCCTGTTCGCCAACCTCTTCCTCCTGGCGACCGTGACCATCATCCTCTTTCCCACACGGCTGCTGGCCACCTTCCTCGCGATGGCCATCGCGTTCGCGGTGCCGTTGGCGTCCGAGCTGCGCGGCATGTCCAGGCAGAGGCTGGACTGGTTGCCGACGATCTCGGGCGCGCTGGTGCCGCCGTCGGGGGCGCCGGAAGTTCCGAGCACTTAGGTGGTGATGCTCCGGGAGGCATGCGCGGCGCCGATGTGCTGCGCGGGCACGGAACGCGAGAGGGGTTGCTCACAAGCTGTCAGGCCGAAGGGGGTCTTGGTCCCGTCGAGATAACCGCGCTGGTAGAGCTTGGCCATCACGACGCGGCGGAGGTAGACGGAGGTTTCGGCCGGCCAGATCGTCTCGGCGTGCAGGAACTTCGACCAGGTCGGCCCATGGCTGTGCTCGGCCCGGAACGCGGTGATCCAACCGAGGGCCGCGCCGCGCCAGGCCTCGTCCGTGACCGTGGCGTCGACGCGCTCCCTCGCGGCGTGCGTGAGCTTATACGTGCGGCTCAGGTCCGTCACCGAGCTCGTCAAAATGATCTCAATGCCGCGCTCGGGCGTGATCTCGGGACACAGCGCGCACTCGACCGCTGCCCGGACCGACGCGTGGATCTGCCTGGCCAGCCGTTGGCGGAACTCCACGTGCGCCGAACTGCGGTCGGCCATTCTTCCTCCTCGATACTTGATACGCGATTCTTGGCAGACGCTTCGCCTGGTCCACGCTTTTGTGGGGCCGCGCCCGGCGGCGTCTCGGACTGAATAGTCGGGAGCGTTTCATGTGCGTTCCCCTGATCGCAGGATCTGCTCGCGGCGGCCAGCGATGACGAGGCAGTTCTATCTCAGCGTTCTTGCGCGACTATTGCCGTCAGCTCGCCGAGTAGCCGGTCAGCTTCTTGATCCAGGCGAACAGGTCGGGTGCGTCGTAGTTGACCGCGTGACCGCCGTCCCAGTAGAGCGCGGAGTCGACCGAATCGCCGAGTCCGCTGGTGGCGGCGGCCAGATTGCAGACCACGGTGTGCGACGTGTTGGTGTCGAGGGTTCCGGTGCGCAGCCACCAGTGCCTGGCGCGGGAGGAGTTCTTGTTCGCCAGGTGGTACATCGGGTTCATCTGGTTGAGCTTGGCCGGCAGGTCGCTGTCGAGCTCGGAGGAGGAGTTGCCGCTCTGGTGGCGCAGGCTGTAGAGGGTGAAGTGGCGCGCGTTGGCCGTGGCGCTGCCGAACTCGATGTTCTCGGCCGCCGACAGGTCGAAGGTGTCGAAGGCGGGGGCGCTCTTCATCCGGGTGCCGACGTGCTCGAGGAAGTCGGCCCAGGTGAAGGATGCCTCGCTGCCGGACCAGGTGATCCAGGTGTTCTTCGCGAGGTACGACGATCTTTCGGAGGACGTCAGTGTGTTCGTCAATGCGTTGGTGGCGCCCGGGATCAGGTACTCCTTCATCATGTACGCGGAGTAGTTGTCGGCGCTGAGCGTGCCGTAGCCGTTGATCCCGGACAGTGCGAGCGAGCTCTGATACGTGGCGAACTGCTCCTTGAGGGTCGCGGAGACGGTCTTGTTGAGGCTGCCGGACTGCAGGCTCAGCGTGCTCCACATCCACTCGTACTGCCCGTCTGCGTGCTCCAGGTCGGTGATCGGCGAGTAGCAGGCGGACAGGAACACGTTGTCGTCCGCGCTGGCCGCGCCGAGGGCGGTCAGGCTCGCCTCGTAGAGCGCGCTGTTGCCGGAGGCGCCGACGAGCGCGGACAGTGCGCCACCCGCGCTGCCGCCTGAGGTGATGATCCAGTCCTTGTTGCCCGGGATGTTCGTGTTGTGGCGCACGTAGCGCAGCGCGGCCTTGAGGTCGACGATCGCCGCGGGGGCCTTGCCGTAGTAGTCGCCACTTGAGTTCTTCAGGTCCCGTCCCCGGCAGCCGGGCTCGATGACGACGTATCCGCTGGCCAGCGCGTATTCACCATTGTCGTAGCTGGTCCAGGAGCTGCCCATCGAGCTGCCCAGGCCCACCGACGAGGCACCGGACGCCGCGCCCGAGGAACCGCTCGGCGCGCCTGAGCCGCTGGGCGCGCCGGAGGAACTCCCGGACGAGCCGCTACTGAATCCGCCGCCGTAGTTGCCACTGGAAGTGCCGCCGCCTTGCGCGGTCGCTCCGTACGTCGAGGAGGAGGTGTATCCGCCCACGTTGATCGCGAACATGATCGGCGCGTTCGACGCGTCGATGGACTTCCCGTCGATCTCGACTGGAACGCTGACGTTGAGGGACTGGTATTTGTAGTCGACCGGGTTCTTCACGTAGACGTTGTTCGGGTAGAACTTGTACTTGACCGTCACCGACCTGCCGCCCACACTCACCGTCTTCGACAGGGTCGTGGGAGAGCTGGCGTCGAAGGTCAGCGAATAGGTCTTGGCGGAACTTGAACTCGAAGTCGACGACGAGGATGACGCTGAACTGGAGCTACATCCAGCGGCCACCGGGATGAACGCCGCGCCGATCATGGTCTTGAGCACTGTCCTGCGCTGCATTAGTATGCCTTTCTCTGGCACTCGCCTGTATCGATCTCGCGCGTGCTCTATATCAGCGGGGACCGGTTCGTATCCCATGAACGAGGCTTCTGCGACCTCTTAGGTCTCCATTAAATTTGGATTTGCGACAGGACGCTGCTCAATCGTCAGACGCGTGTGAGGCGGTGAGGCGGAAGTCGGTGAAATCGGCGGTGAAGGCGCCGTCGACGAGGTCCACGGCGTGGATCGCGGCGAACGCGCCGGTGAAGCGCAGTCTGGTGCCGGCTTCGTCGGACAGTTCGCTGAAGTCGAGGACCGGGCCGATCGGGCACTCGCTTCCGTTGCGGCGCATCCAGAACCGGGCGTCGGCGCCGTCGATGTCCGCGCCGATCGTGACCGGTTCACCGGCCGGTATCTGGCGGGTGGCCTCGATGCGCGTGCCGTGGCGGTCGCGGGTGGTTAGCGTCAGCACGGTGCGACCCTGGTTGCGCCACTGCTGGCCGTTCTGTCGCTCGGTCGCGGGTTCGGTCCAGGTGAGGTCGAGGGTGAAGTAGGCCTCTGTGTTGTACCAGAGCACCAGTCCGGCGGCCTGAGTGTAGGTCGTGGGCGCGGCGTCGACAGTCACCTCGACCCGGCTTCGGTGCTCAGTGATTCTCTGCGCGAGCAGGCTCTGGCCCCACAGGGACTCCGGGCCGTGCCTGCCGCGCAGCCGGATCCATCCGGGACGCGCGGACGTGTCGGACCACGTCTTGTCGACGGGTTCGCGCAACGTGCTCCACGGCCAGCCCGGCAGTTCCTCGTCGGCAGCGTGCACAGGCGGCGGGTCGGCGGCGCCGTCGCGGTCGCCGGGCGGGTCGGGCACCTCGACGTGAACCGCGGGGTGCCAGCCTCCGTGCTTCAGGCGCGGCCAGCCGTCGGCGGCCCAGGCCACCGGCTGGATCGCGGTTTCCCGGCCGAGTGTGCAGCGCGGGCCGCGGGCGGTTTGCACCGGGCGCGAGGCGAGGTGGCTCAGGAACCACTGGCCGTCGGGTGCCCGGACCAGTTCGCCGTGTCCGGCTTTCTGCAGCGGCTGGGACGGGTCGTCCCGGGAGGTCAGCAGAGGTCTGTGATCGGCCTCGTAGGGTCCGGTGATCCTGCGGCTGCGCGCGACCAGGACGCCGTGTTCGTAGCCGGTGCCGCCTTCGGCGAGCAGCAGGTAGAACCAGCCGTCGTGGTGGAGCAGCTTGGGTCCTTCGACGAAGCGCTCGTGCTCCATGTCGCGCTGGAAGACCATCCGGGTCTCGCCGATCGGGCGGAAGGTGTCGTGGTCGAGCTCGGTTAGGACGATGCCGTCGAAGCGGTTGCCGCCGGGGCGGTGGTCGTTCTGCAGGTTCAGCAGCCACAGCCGGCCCTCGTGGTGGAAGAGCGAGGGGTCGAAGCCGTGCCCCGCGACGCGGCGCGGCTCGCTCCATTCGCCTGCCGGGTCGTCCGCGGTGCAGATGTATGTCTCGAGGTTGAAGTACGACATCTGCAAGGAACGGACGACCGCGTAGACGATGAAGAACCGGCGCCCGTCCCAGCTGAGCGCGGGCGCCCAGATGCCGCCGGAGTCCGGAACCCCCGACAGGGAGCCGCCGGGCACGGCGTGCTGCACGTGCCCGGCGAACTCCCAGTTGACCAGGTCGCGGGAGCGGTGGATCGGGATGGTCGGAAACCACTCGAAGGAGCTGGTGGCGACGTAGTACCACGCCCCCGCCCGAATCATCGAGGGGTCGGGGGCGAAGCCGCGGATGACCGGGTTGGTCAGCGTGCTCACTTGATGCTGCCCATCGCCACGCCGGTCTTCCAGTAGCGCCGCATCGCGATCATCACGATGGCGAGCGGGATGATCGAGAACAGCGCGCCGGTGAGCACGAGACCGGTCAGGTCCTGGCCCTCCAGGCGCAGGCCGGTCCAGTCGAACAACCCGAGGGTCAGCGTCCAGTTCTGCTCGCTGCGCAGCATCGTCAGCGGCAGGAAGAAGCTGTTCCAGGTTCCCACGAAGGCGAGCAGGAACACGGTGGCGGCGCCGGTGGTCATCATGCGCAGCACGATGCTGACGAAGATCCGCAGTTCGCCCGCGCCGTCCAGGCGCGCGGCTTCCAGCAGCTCCCGGGGGATCGCGGACTCGGTGTAGATCTTCGCGAGGTAGACGCTGAACGGGTTGACCAGGCACGGCAGAAGTATCGCCCACGGGGTGTCGACCAGCCCCCAGGAGGAGAACAGCAGGTAGAGCGGGAGGGCGAGCATCGCGGACGGCACCAGGAACGAGCCGACCACGCACGCGAACACCGCCTTCTTGCCGGGGAACTCGAACCGCGCGAGCGAGTATCCGGCCGCCATCGCCACGATGGTGCCGCCGAGGGATCCGACGCCCGCGTAGAGGAACGAGTTCGCCATCCAGCGCAGGAAGATTCCGCCGTCATAGGTGAACAGGATGTGCACGTTCTGCCACAGGTGCATGCCGGAGAACCACAGGCCGTTGGTCTGGTACAGCCCGGCCTCGTCCTTGGTCGAGGCGACGATCAGCCACCAGACCGGGAAGACGCTGTAGAGCGCGAACAGCGCAAGACCGGCGAGCACGAACCGGTCCGAGCGCTTCCGGTTGCTCCGGCTCGGCGGGCGCGTCTGGGCTGGGGCCGGGGCGGCCTTGCGGATCACCGGACCCTTGGGCCGCGCCGCGGTGTTCGTCGGCATCAGGCGACCTCCCTGGACGTGAGCTTGTAAAACAGGAACGAGGCCACGCCGAGGATCAGCGCAAGGATGACGGACAGGGCGGCGGCGTAGTTGTAGTTGCCCGCGTTGAACGCCTCGTTGTAGATGGCCATGATGGGCGTGAAGGCGCTGGTGACGGTCTGCGGCGTGACCTCGCGGAAGATCATGGGCTCGTTGAAGATCTGCAGCATCCCGATGATCGAGAGCATGCCGGTCAGCACGAGGGCCGGACGCACCGCCGGAATCTTGATCTTCGTCGCCAGGCGCAGCTCTCCGGCGCCGTCCACGCGCGCGGCGTCGAACAGTTCGCGCGGCACGCCTTGCAGGGCGGCGTAGATGATCAGCATATTGTAGCCGATGCCGTGCCAGGTCAGCAGGTTGCCGATGGACGGCCAGACCATCGCGGGCGAGAAGAAGTTCCAGGCGAAGCCGAACAGGCGCCCGAACGGGGTGAGGGGGCCGACGTCGGGGCTGTAGAGGTTGACCCAGACGATGGCGGCCACGATGCCGGGGATCATGTAGGGCACCAGCAGCATCGGCCGGAACCGGGCGGCGACCCGGGCGCTGGCCGCGTCCAGCAGCAGCGCCATCAGCAGGGCGACGGCGAGCATCAGCGGGATCTGGATGCAGGCGAACAGGAACACCCGGATGAGCGCGCTGCGGAAGTCCGGATCGGTCAGGCCTTGGCCGTAGTTGCGCAGGCCCACGAACTCGGTCGTGGAGCCGCCGAGGCCGAGCCCGGACTGCTGCACCGAGTACAGGGACTGGTAGACGGCGTAGCCGATCGGGATCAGGAACAGGAAGATGAAGCCGACCAGGAAGGGCGCGGAGAAGGCCGCGCCCTTCCAGCGGAGTGAGCGGGTCACTGGTTTTAGCCTTCGACGTTGATTCCGCGGGACTTCAGGTCCGCTACCGTCCACTGCTGCATGTGCGCGAGCAGGGCGGTGAGGGTCTCCTGCTTGGTCAGCACCTTCGCCCACCCGTCGGCGAGCTCGGCGTACATCGCCGTCCAGTCTGGG
Source organism: Actinospica acidithermotolerans (assembly GCF_018139625.1). Lineage (GTDB taxonomy): Bacteria > Actinomycetota > Actinomycetes > Streptomycetales > Catenulisporaceae > Actinospica > Actinospica acidithermotolerans. The sequence continues at coordinate 12,593 of NZ_JAGSOH010000068.1, forward strand.
CCGAAGGTCCAGTCGGTGGTCACGGTGGAGAGGCTGTTGACCACCACGGTCTTGGCGGCGTCGTAGTTCGTGCCGAGCAGCTTCTGCGAGATGGTCTCGCCGACCAGCGAGGCGGTGCCTGCGAGCGCGGGCATCAGGGCGTCGCCGGTGGTCGGGCTGGCCATCGTGTTCACGGCGCTGGTGTCGGTCGACAGGTACAGCGCGAAGGTGGCGGCGTCGGCGGCGTCCTTGCACCCGGAGGTGACGAGGGTCAGCCCGCCGCTCGAGTTGGTGCCCGCCGGGGTCTTCGCGCCCTCACCGGCGAACTCCGGCCACACCGACAGCGCCCACTGCCCGTCGGACTTCGTGAAGTTCTTGACCATCCCGCCCATCTGCCAGGTGGAGATCTGCCGGGTGACCGTGCCGCCGTTGTCGAAGTTGCGCTGCACCGCCGCGTAGTCCGCGAAGGAGAGCTGTGAGTCGAGGCCGTCGTCGACGATCTTCTGGATGACCGCGGCCGCCTTCTCGGTGCCGGCGTCCTGGAAGTTCACCTTCCAGGAGTTGCCGTCGATGCTGTACCAGTGCCCGCCGGCCTGCATGGCGAGAGTCTCCAGCGTGCTCGGGTCCTCGCCGGCGTAGTTGGTGATGTAGATCCCGTGCGCCTTGAGCACCTCGCCGTCGGCGATGAACTGGTCCCACGTGGTCGGCGGGGTCAGCCCGTACTTCGCGAACACGTCGGTACGGTAGATCGTGAACGCGGGCGCCGAACTGGTCGGCACGCCGTAGACCTTGCCGCCGACGTTCGCCCCGGCCCACGCGCCGGCGTTGAACTCGGACTGGTGGGAGGCCACGTACTGGCTGATGTCCTGGACTTCGCCCTGGGAGACCAGCGTCGTCAGGTTCTCGGCGGTGCTCTGCACGAGGCACGGGGCGTTGCCGGCCTTAACGGCGTTGCTCAGCTGCTGCAGGTACGCGGCGGAGGTGACCGTCGTGTACTTGACCTGGATGTTCTTGTGGCTCGCGTTGAACGCGGCGACCACGGCCGGCTGGCCGTTGGCCCAACCCCAGAAGTTCAGCACGGCGGGCTTCGCCGCGGAGCCCGTCTGGCTGCTCGACGGGCTCGATGTGCTGCTGCACCCGCTGATCAGCCCGATGCCGACCGCGAGCAACGCTGCTGCCGTGCGGCATGTCTTAGGGATCATGCTCGGAATCCTGTCTGTAGGAAGAAGAGGGCCCAGGCGTCTCCAGAGCGGCCGACGCGTTCGGCGGCAACAGGTTGAGCCCAGGAAAGCGATAGAGACCGGTCTCTGCGAAGGTAGAAGATGAGTGGCGTGCGCCACAAGACGCCGTTACGGATGCGTTACCAAAGGTGTCAGCCGGGAGCCTTTGGTGGCCTTTTTCATGAGAGGCCGAGGCTCTTGACCGCGCCCGGGAGTGCTCCTTACGGTAGAGACCGGTTTCTTTTTGTGTCGTCGGATTGAAGGACTGTCGATGCCTGCACGCCTGAAGGCGTTGTTCGCCATGAGCCCGGAGCACCTCCCCCTGCTCTTCCCCGAGCCGGTGATGGCGCGCCTGACCTCTCTGGTGGACATAGACCCGGGCCTGGTCGCCCACTCCTTCGCCGACGCCGCGTCCGCCGCCGCGCTCGCCGACGCCGATGTGCTGATCACCAGCTGGGGCTGCCCGCCGCTCGAAGCCGACGTGCTGGCCAGAGCGCCGAGGCTCACCACGCTCGTGCACGCCGCCGGCTCCGTGAAGTACCTGGCCAACCTCGCCGCGCGCGAGCGGAACCTGGCCATCTCCTCAGCCGCGGACGCCAACGCCGTCCCGGTCGCCGAGTACACGCTCGGAGCGATCCTGCTGGCCGGCAAGGGCGCCTTCGAACTGAGGGAGAGCTACGCGCGCAACCGCGGGTTCGTCATCGCGCAGGTCGAGCCGGGCGTGGGCAACTACGGGCGGCGCGTGGGCATCGTCGGCGCCTCGCGCATCGGCCGCCGGGTGATCGAACTGCTCCGACCGCACGACCTCGAGGTGTGCGTCTACGATCCCTACGTCCAACTCGACGACGTCCGGCAGGTCTCGTTGGGCGAGCTGCTCGAGACCTGCGACGTGGTCAGCCTGCACGCGCCGCTGACCGCCGAGACCCGGCACATGATCGGCGCGGACGAGCTCGCCCGGATCCGCGACGGCGCCGTCCTGATCAACACGGCACGCGGCGAACTGGTGGACACCGTAGCGCTCATCGCGCAGCTTGAGACCGGCCGCATCTCGGCGCTGCTGGATGTGACCCATCCCGAGCCGCTGCCGGCCGACTCGGTCCTGTTCGACCTGCCGAACGTGTTCCTGACCCCGCACATCGCCGGGTCGCAGGGCAACGAACTGGCCCGGCTCGGCACCGCGGCGGTCGACGAGGTCGAGCGGCTGGCCGCGAACCTGCCCCTGGCGCACCGGGTAGACCTCGAGACGCTCGGGCGGGCCGCGTGACCCCTCCGACCGGCGCGGGCGTTGGGGCCCGCGCAACGCGCGCGCTAAGTTTGCCGCGTCAGACGCAGGCCATTGCGTTCCCGGGGACGAGCAGCGGCGAGGAAGATCCAACGTGGCCAGAAGAGTGAGCAGCACCGAGACCGAGCGCGCGACGATCCGCGATGTCGCCGCGCGGGCCGGAGTCTCGCCGGCGACCGCCGCCCGCGTCGTCGCCGGCGACTATCCGGTCGCCGCGGCGACCCGCGCGAAGGTCCAGCGGGCGATGCGCGAGCTCGACTACGTGCCGAACGCGCAGGCCCGTGCCCTGGCCAAGGGCGGAACCAAGACGGTCGCGTTCCTGGTGGACGACATCACCGGCCCGTCGTTCGCCTATGTCGCCAAGGCCGTCGAGGAGCAGGCCGCAGCCGAGGGAAGACTGTGCATGGTCTGCACCACCCACGGCGACCCGGCCCGCGAACTGGCGATCCTGGAAACGATGCGCGAGCACAGCGCCGACGCGGTCATCCTCGTCGGCAGCGGCTGGCTCGACGAGGCGCACCGGTCCAGGCTCGTCTCCTTCGCGCACGCCCTGGACAAGTCCGGATCCCGCCTGGTGCTGGCCGGCCAGCCCCAGTTGGGCCCCGACGTGCCGGCGACGGTCGTCGAATACGACAACACCGGCGGCGCCTACGCCATCTCCAGCTACCTGCTCTCCCTCGGACACCGCCGCATCGCCTTCGTCGGCGCCGACCGCCCGGACGAGGCGCCGAGTACCACCAAGGCCGGGCGCCTCGGCGGCTTCGTGCGCGCGCACGAGGCGCACGGCGTCGAGCACGACCCCGAGCTCGTCGTGCCGTCGGAGTTCACCCGCGAGATGGGCGCGCGCGCCACCAAGCGGCTGCTGGCCACGGGCCGGGAGTTCACCGCCGTGTTCGCCGCCACCGACATGGTCGCCGCCGGGGTGCTCGCCGTGCTGCGCGAGGCCGGCCTGCGGGTACCCGAGGACGTCTCCCTCGTCGGATACGACGACATCCCCCTGGCACTCGACCTCTGGCCGCCGCTGACCACCGTGCACGTGCCGACCGAGGAGCTCGGGCGCGCCGCGGTGCGCCTGGCCCTGCACCCCGAAGAGCCCCAGCACCTCGTGCTGGGCACCCATATCGTCATCCGCGGCTCGGCCGGACCGGCGCCCGGCCCGAGCCGCGGATGACCACACGCGGAAGAGAGTCAACTCGATGACCATCGAGTCGTTCAACACCGGCTGGACCGTCCGGACGCAAGCGAGCGTCTTCGAGCAGGTCGCGGGCCCCAGCGTCGAGCCGCCGCCCGTCACCCTGCCGCACGACGCGCTGATCTCCCAGGAGCGTGCACCGGAGAACGGGCCGGGCCGCGCCTTCTTCCCCAGCGGCTGCTTCCTGTACGAGAAGGCGTTCGAGGCGCCGGAAGAATGGCGCACCAAGCGCGTCGCGGTCGAGTTCCAGGGCGTGTACCGCGACGCAGCCGTCTTCGTCAACGACGTTGCCGCCTACCACCGTCCGTACGGCTACTCCTGGTTCCAGGTCGAGCTCGACCCCTACCTGCGCTACGGCCAGACGAATACGATCCGGGTCGAGGCGCGATCGCACTTGGACTCGCGCTGGTACACCGGCGCGGGCATTTACCGCGACACACGCCTGATCGTCTGCGAACTCGTCCACATTGCCTCCCACGGTCTGCGGGTGACCACGCCGGACATCGACGCCGAACGCGCCGTGGTCGAAACGGCCGTCGAGGTGCGCAACGACGGGCTGAGCACCGAAACCGTCGAGCTGACGGTGCAGATCAGCGACGAGACCGGCGCCGTGGTGGCGGCCGGATCGGCCCCGGTGACCACGCGGGCCGGGCACTCGACGACGGCCCGCGTGCGCACCTATGTCTACGAGCCGAAGCTGTGGAGCCCCGACACACCGCACCTCTACACGGCCACCGCGACTCTGCGGGCGGGCGAGATCCCGATCGACACGCGGCGCACCGGATTCGGCGTGCGCACGCTGCAGGTCGACCCGCGCCACGGACTGCGTATCAATGGCGAAAGCGTGAAGCTGCGCGGAGCCTGCGTCCACCACGACAACGGCATCCTCGGCGCGGCCGCGATCGGGCGGGCCGAGCAGCGCAAAGTCGAACTGCTCAAGCAGGCCGGCTTCAACGCGATCCGCTCAGCGCACAACCCGCTGAGTGACGCGATGCTCGAAGCCTGCGACCGCGTCGGGATGCTCGTGATGGACGAGGCGTTCGACGTGTGGACCGTGCCGAAGTCGCAGAACGACTACACGCTTGCCTTCCCCGAATGGTGGGAGCGCGACATCGAGGCGATGGTCGCCAAGGACCTCAACCACCCCAGCGTCATCATGTACTCGATCGGCAACGAGATACCCGAGACCGGCGACCGGCTCGGAGCCGAACTCGGCCGACGCCTCGCCGAGAAGATCCGATCGCTCGACTCGACCCGGTTCGTCACCAACGGCATCAACGGCATGGTCTCGACCTTCGATGAAGTCGCGAAACTCGTGCGGGAGACCCGCCGCGCGAACGATGCCAACCCCGACGCGGGCGTCAACGAACTCATGGCCGCGGAGCGGCAGATGCAGCATGAGCACAACATGTCCCAGGTGGTCACCGACCGCACTGCCGAATCCTTCAGTGTCCTGGACATCGCCGGCATCAACTACGGCGACTCGCGCTACGAACTCGACAAGAAGCTGTTCCCCAACCGCGTCATCGTCGGCTCCGAGACCTTCCCGCGCCGCATAGCCGAGGCCTGGCCGATCGTGCTCGCCAACCCCCACGTGATCGGCGACTTCACGTGGACGGGGCTCGACTACCTCGGCGAGGTCGGCGTCGGGCGCGCCCAGTACACCGACACCCCGCACCGCTTCGAGGCCTCGTTCCCCTGGATCACCGCGTGGTGCGGCGACCTCGACATCACCGGATACCGCCGGCCCGCCTCGTACTTCCGCGAGATCGTCTTCGGCCTGAGCACCGAGCCGTACATCGCCGTGCAGGACCCGGACAGCTTCGAGCGGACCCGGACGGACGCGCCGTGGTCGTGGAGCGAGTCGATCGCGAGCTGGACCTGGGCGGCCAAGCCCGGCACCCCGATCCGCGTCGAGGTCTACAGCGACGCCGACGAGATCGAACTGCTCCTGGACGGCGAGATCATCGCTCGACGCCCGGTCGGCGAGAAGGAGGCGCTGACCGCGCTGTTCGATATCGCGTACCAGCCCGGCGAACTGGCCGCCGTCGCCTACCGCGACGGGCGCGAGACCGGCCGGCGCGCGCTGCGCTCCGCCGACGGCGCGACCCGGCTGACGGCGACTGCGGAGCGGGCCGCGCTGGAAGCCTCCGACTCCGACCTCGCCTACATCGCCATCGAACTGCGCGACGCGAACGGCACCCTGGTCACCTGCGACGACCGCCGGGTCCGCGTCACGGTCGAGGGCGCCGGAATCCTCCAGGGCCTCGGCAGCGCGCGCCCGGACAACACCGAACGCTACGACAGCGCGGAACACACCACGTTCCACGGCCGCGCCCTCGCCGTCGTGCGACCGACCGGAGCAGGATCGATCACCGTGAGCGTCGAAACCGACGGTCAGGAGCCGGTCCTGGTGCGGTTGAGCGCCATCTGAGCACGGCCGCCCCCGAACCTTTGCGGTAGTAAACGTTTTCAGACGCTACTGTCACACGGTACGCTTCATGAAGGCGATGATCGAGTCGGGCCCCGGCGCCCGCTCACCGTGAGGAGGGCGGCGTGGCGGACGGCCAGGAGGCGGTTCAGGCGACGATCCGCGACGTTGCGGACCGGGCGGGGGTGTCGATGGCGACGGTCTCCCGGGTGATGACCGGCAGCCAGCCGGTCTCCGCCGACCGGCGCGCGCGGGTGCTGCGCGCCGTCGACGACCTCGACTACGTCGTCAACTCGCACGCGCGATCGCTGTCCGGGACGGCTATCGAGATGGTGGCGATCGTCCTCGAGGACATCACCGGGCCCTCGTTCGCAGCGGTGGCGCGCGGCGTGGAGCAGGAGGCGGCCGCCCGCGGGCGCCTGAGCCTGATCTGCGCCACACACGGCGACCCGGAGCAGGAACTGCGGATGGTGGATCTGATGCACCGCCAGCACGCGGCCGCCGTCATCCTGGTCGGCGCGGCCCAGGACTCGGAGTACTACCGGGTGCGCACGGCCCGGTACGCCCGCTCGCTCGACTCAGTCGGCTCGCGCCTGGTGCTGTGCGGGCGACCGCCTCTGGAGGAGGGGATTCCGGCCACCGTCGTCGAGTACGACAACGAGAACGGGGCCTTCGCCGCCGTCAGCCACCTGCTGTCCGCCGGGCACCGCAAGATCCTGGCGCTGCCCGGCGCCGAGCACTACTCGACCGCCGAGGGACGGCTGGCCGGGTACCGCAGGGCCCTGGAGGCGCACGGCGTCGGGTTCGACCCCAAGCTCGTGATCCGCGGGGACTACACGCGCGCCTCCGGCGAGCAGGCGGCGCGGCGACTGCTGGCCGAACACCCGGAGGTGACCGCCGTGTTCGCCGGCTCCGACGAGGTCGCGCTCGGCCTGATGGACGTCGCGCGCGAGGCCGGGACCAGCCTGCCCGACCGCCTCTCGATCGTCGGATACGACGATGTCCCCGCAGCCGGGGCGGTCTTCCCCAAGCTGACGACGGTCCACGTGCCCTACGAGCAGATGGGGCGCACGGCGGTGCGCCTGGCCCTAGAACGGTTCGGCGCCGGCGCCGAGGATCGTGTGGTGCTCGGCACGCACCTGAAGGTGCGTGCCTCGGTCGCCGCACCGCACGCGTTGTAGCGGCGGGGGCGCTTCGGTCAGCGCGGCGGCGGGGCCACCGACTGCCGCACGACCACGTGCGTACCCAGAACGACGTGCTTGTGCTCCCCGCGCACACCCGGCTCACGTTCCAGGGCGAGCCGCGCGGCGGACCGGCCGATCTCCTCGTAGGGCACATGCACCGTGGTCAGCTTCGGCGTCAGGTCCCGCGCGAGCGGGATGTCGTCGTAGCCGGCGAGGGAGACGTCCTCGGGCACGCGCAGCCCGGCGGACCGCAGCGCCTCGAGCGCGCCGGCGGCGACCACGTCCGAGCCGGCGAAGACCGCAGTGAACTCGACCCCGCGCTCGAGCGCCTGGCGTACCGCGCGCGCGCCCTCGCCGTATTCGTAGGTGGTGTGCACGACCAGGTCCGGCTCGACGCTCATACCGTAAGCCTCGAGCGCCCGCGTGTATCCGGCCAGCCGGATCGAGGCGGTGGTGTAGCCCTCGACGCCCGGCAAGATCAGGATCCTGCGATGCCCGGCCGAGAGCAGGTGGCTGGTCATCGCGAAGGCGCCGCCCTCGTTGTCGTAGTCGACCGTGATCGCCGGAACCTCGGGAGGCAGCGGCGGGCGCCCGCAGAGGACCAGGTGCGAGCCCGCCGCGTTGAGGGACTTGGCGTAGCGGGCCATCCGCTGCTGGTGTTCGGCGAGGTCGGAGGCGCCGCCGATGAGGATTACCGCGCCCGCGCCCTGCTCGCGCATCAGGTTGACCATGGCCGCCTCCCGTGCCGGATCGAGATCCGTGCTTCCCACCAGGGTGAGGCTGCCGCGGGAGGCGGCCTCCTGCTCCACGCCCTTGGCCGCGTGCGCGAACGATGCGCCGGTGATGTCGCCGATCAGCATCGCGATCGACAACTGGCCGGCCCCGGCCAGCGACTTGGCGTGCGCGTTGGTGACGTAGTCCACCTCCCGCACCACCCGCAGCACCTTGGCGCGCAACTGCTCGGAGACAGGATGGCTGCCGGCCAGCACCCGGGAGACGGTGGCCACCGACACCCCCGCCTGGGCCGCGACGTCACGGATGGTGCTGCGCCGGGCTTTCGCGCCGTTCGCCTCGTGGTTCCGGTCACCTGTCACCGCTCCATCCTCTCAGTCTCACCGCGGGCGGAGCATCTGGCGTCGCCGCGCAACACATAGTATGTTTTCGAAAACGGTTACACACAAGAAGGAGCCTCCCGTGCATCCGATCGCCCCCGCCGCCGAGCGGACCACGCGCCTGGCCGGGACGCGGGCCTGGATCGATTGGCAGGCGCCTGCCGACGCGCCGGTGCGCATCGCTGAATTGGGCGTCGGCCGCTCGAGCTTCGCCGGTGGCGGCGAGGGCGAGGAGCGGTGCGTCGCGCTGGTCGGGATCGAGACGCTCGGCGGCGGGAAGGTCGGCACGGCCGGCAAGCGGCACGTCGACGGCGTCGCGGGCCAGCGTCTGCGCTATCGCTCACACCGGCAGTCCGCAAGTGGCGACGTGCACCGCCTCGAAATCGAGCAGGCGGACGACGAGGCCGGGCTGAGCGTACGCAGCATCATCGAGCACCGCGACGGGATCGACGCGTTCCGCTTCCGGCACGAGCTCACGTTGGACGCGGCCGCGAAGCAGCCGACGCCGCTCGCCTACATATCCTCGTTCGCGCTCGCGGGACTGCCGTGGACGAGCGATGCGCGCCTGTGGACGGCGGCCAACCCGTGGAGCGCGGAGCACCGCTGGCGCGCGGCCCCGCTGTCCGGGTACGGCCTGCACGACTCCGGCATGCACCGCTACGGCCAGCGCGGCACGAAGAACCGGATCGCGATCGGCTCGGCGGGCGCCTGGTCGAGCTCCGAATACCTGCCCATGGGCGCGCTCGAGTACGGCGAGGGCGAGCGCGTGCTGCTGTGGGAGGTCGAGCACAACGGCGCCTGGCAGTTCGAGATCGGCGACCGGGTCGGCGGACTCTACCTGAGCGTCGCGGGCCCGAGCGATCCCGAACACCAGTGGCACCACTACCTCGGGCCCGGTGAGACCTTCGCGACCGTGCCGGTGACTGTCGTGCTCAGCGACACCGGGATCGAGGGCGCGGCGGCGCAGGCCACCGCGCACCGCAGAGCACTGCGGCGTCCGCATCAGGACCACGAGACGCTGCCGGTGGTCTTCAACGACTTCATGAACTGCCTGATGGCCGACCCGGACACGGAGAAACTGCTACCCCTGGTCGAGGCCGCGGCTGCGGCCGGCGCCGAGGTGTTCTGCATCGACGCCGGCTGGTTCGACGACGATCCCGGATCAGAGCCCGGACCCGGCGGCGTGCCGGGCTGGTGGGACTCGATCGGCGCATGGCGCGAGTCCGCGAAGCGCTTCCCCGGCGAACGGGGCCTGGCCGAGGTGATCGACCGGATCCGGGATCTCGGGATGGTGCCGGGTCTGTGGCTGGAACCGGAGTGCGTGGGCGTGCACAGCCCGACCGCGGACGCGCTGCCCTCGGCGGCGTTCTTCCACCGCGACTGGCGGCGCGTTTCCGAATGGGGCCGGCATCAGCTCGACTTCGGCAACGCGAGCGCGCGGGCGTTCGTGGACGAGCGGATCGACGAGCTGATCGCGCGGTACGGCCTCGGATACCTGAAATTCGACTACAACATCGACGCGGGCATCGGCACCGACCTGAACTCCGACAGCGCGGGAGACGGACTGCTCTCGCACAACCGCGCGTACCTGGTGTGGCTTGAGAAGCTCCTCGAACGCCACCCCGGTTTGACGATCGAGAACTGCGCGGCCGGCGGCAGCCGCACGGACCAGGCGCTGCTCTCACGGCTGCCGATCCAGTCGCTCACCGACCAGCAGGACCACCGGCTCATGCCCCCGATCGCCGCCGCCGCGCCCTTGGCCGTGCCGCCGGAACAGGGCGCGGTGTGGGCGTATCCGCAGCCTGAGTTCACCGACGCGGAGAACACGTTCACCCTTGCCAGCGCGCTGCTTGGCAGGGTGCACCTGAGCGGCCGAATCGACCTGCTCGACCCCGCGCGGGCGGCACTGGTCAAGCGCGCGATGGATGTCTACAAGTCCTACCGGCACGTCCTGCCCACCGCGATCCCTCGCTGGCCGCTCGGGCTGCCCGCCTGGGACGACGGACTCGTCTGCCTCGCCCTTGAGGCCGCCGACGGTGACTGGTAAGTGCTCACCTGGCGCCGGGAGGAGCGGATCGGCGGCGTGCACCGGATCGCGATTCCGCTGCCGGACCTGGGACCCGCGCACGTTGAGGTCCTGTTCGCCGGCGACGCCGCGGACCCGAGACCCGCGTGGGACGTGCAGGACGGCGTACTCGAGATGGACCTGGGCAAGCTCGACTCGGTACTGGTGCGCCTGTCCCGCCGCGTCGACGTCTCCGGTGCGGTGCCTGCGCAGTACAGGCCCGTCGCCTGAGCCGCAGACGAGCCTGACCGCTGCATCGAAGCTCGCGCGCACTCCCCCTCCCCAGGTGCGCGCAGTGACCGCTACGCGCTGGTCCGCACGCCCGCGCGTAGCGTGCGGCGCCCCCGTCCGGGTCGCCGAACGCGTCCGGGGTGGTGCCCGCCGACGATCGGCGGGCACCACCCCGGACAGCGCGCTCCTGGAAGGTTCTGATCGGGCGGCTCCGGGGGCCGCGGGGTGCTCCAAATCCCCGCGGCCCCCGGAGCCGATGACGGTCGGGCCCGGAGCGTGCGCGCGTACCCGCGCGCGAGCGGAGCCAGTGGGGCACAGTCACTGAAACCGCCGCCTGAAGCGCTCTCCGGGTGCGCGAGGCCACCCAAACCTCCCTCACCGTCCCCCGCGCCAGGGAGTACCGGTCAAGGGCTTCCGATACCCCTCTGGCGGCTCACGGCCGTCTTCTTTTCGAAAACGGTTACACACACGTTCGGGCGTGCGCGGCCGGTTGCGCAAGGGCCGGAACGACAGCGCCTGTATGCCGAGCTTGTGGCTTCACTGCTGATGAATACAGATAAGCGGCCGTCACGCGTGGTCGCTTGCCTGACGATCGTCGAAAATTTCGCCGGGCGTGTGATTATTGCGCAACACCGCGCTCACCTCGACCATTGAGCAAACGTTTTCAACGGGCCATCCCGACTACAGGTGCTGACATCGCTGTCACGCGCCGGGCGGCCCGACGCACATCCGAATGGAGATCGATCAACGATGACGCCTCCACACGAGGATCCCGCCTCCACCACCCCGGTCAGCAGACGCGCCGTGCTCGCCACGCTCGGCCTGGGTATCGCCTCCGCCGCTGCGGCCGCCGCCCCGGCCTTTGTCCGCGTCGGCGCGACCGCGGCCGCTGCCACCACGTACGCCCACCCCGGTCTGCTGCACACGCAGGCCGACTTCGACCGGATGGCCACCCAGGTCAGCGCCGGGGCCCAACCGTGGAAAGCCGGATGGGACCGACTGGCGCGCAACTCCCACGCCTCCAGTAGCTGGACGGCGAGCCCGCAGACCTCCATCGTCCGCGGCTCGGGCTGCAGCGAAAACTACGGCACCGCCTACAACGACATCGCCGCGGCCTATCAGAACGCCCTGTACTGGAAGGTCACCGGCGACACCGCGCACGCGGACACCGCGGCAGCCATCCTCAACGGCTGGGCGTCCACGCTGGAGTCCATCAGCCTGTGCAGCTCCGACGGGTACCTGGCGGCCGGCCTGTACGGCTACCAGTTCGCCAACGCGGCCGAGATCATGCGCGACTACTCCGGGTTCGACCTGGCCGCGTTCCAGGACATGATGCTCAACGTCTTCTATCCGGTGAACTACGAATTCCTCGTCAACCACAACGACGCATGCGTTCACCACTACTGGGCGAACTGGGACCTGTGCAACATGTGCTCGATCCTGGCGATCGGGATACTCTGCGATGACAGCGCGAAGGTCAACCAGGCGATCGACTACTTCTACAGCGGCGCCGGCAACGGATCGATCAACAACCTGACGCCTTTCACCTACTCGGGCGGGCTGGCGCAGTGCCAGGAGAGCGGGCGCGACCAGGCGCACACCATGCTGGACGTCGCCCTGGTCGGCGCGTTCTGCCAGATGGCGTGGAACCAGGGCGTCGATCTGTTCGGCTATGAGAGCAACCGGGTTCTGCAGATGTGCGAGTACGTGGCCAAGTACAACCTCGGCAACGACGTGTCCTACACCACCTACAGCTGGTACGACGGCACCGACTGCGCCACGTTGAACTCGCAGACGACGATCTCCTCCAGCGGCCGCGGGAACATCCGCCCGTGCTGGGCCCTGATCTACAACCACTACGTCGCGCTCAAGGGCCTGTCCGCGCCCTACACCGCGGCCTACGCCACCCTCGTCGGCCCCGAGGGTGGCGGTGGCGACTACGGCAGCACGAGCGGCGGCTTCGACCAGCTCGGCTTCGGCACGCTGGCCTACACCCTGGACTCCGGGCCGCTACCGCACGGGATATACACGCTGACGAACCAGATGAGCGGCCTGAATCTGGACAACGACAGCGCGACCGCCGACGGCAGCGACGTCGTGCAGTGGACCGCCAACGGCGACAGCTCGCAACAGTGGGCTGCGATACCGCTGAGCGGCGGGAACTACACGTTGACCAACCAGATGAGCGGCAAGAACCTGGACAGCGACAGCTCGACCACCAACGGCCACGCCGTCGTGCAGTGGACCGCCAACGGGGACACCGCACAGCAGTGGAAAGCGGCGGCCGCGGGCGACGGTTACTTCACGCTGACGAACCACCTGAGCGGGAAGAACCTGGACAACGACAGCGTGACCACCAGCGGCAGCACCGTCGTGCAGTGGACCATCGACGGAGCCAGTTCTCAGAACTGGCTGCCAACCTGGGTCGGACCGTTCGAGTCCGGATATTGAGCGCAGATCCGATCAGCGACGCGGCACCTCCGGCCGGTCGGCATTACGCCGCCCGGCCGGGCGCCGCCGTCGACCCGCGCACCACCAGCCGCGCCGGCACGTCGAGGACCGCGGCCGCCCGGTGCGCCGACATCAGGTCCATCGCGGCCCGGGCCATCTCGTCGAGCGGCTGTACCAGCCTCGTGAGCGGCGGATCGGTCGCGTTCGCACGCTCGTACTGCAGCCCATCGCAGCAGATCACCGATATGTCACCGGGGATGCGTAAGCCCTTGGACGCGAATGCCGCACAGGCGCCGAGCGCGGCGCAATGGTCCGCGAACGCGATCGCGGTGGGCGGGGTGCGCAGCGAAAGCAAGCCGAGCGCGGCCCGGCTGTAGTCCTCGGCGGTTCGGCCGATACGCAGCACGTACTCGTCGTCAGTCCGGACCTCAGCGGCCTGCAGCGCATCGATGCAGCCGTCGACCAGCCGCTGCTGCCCCGGTACGTTCGCGGGTCCGGCGACCACGGCGATCCGCGTGTGGCCGAGGTCGAGGAGGTGGCGCACCGCGGTATGGCCACGGGTCCGCTCGTCCACGAGCACCGCGCACTCCCGAGCCTGCGGCCGCCCGGCCCCAACGGCACACGCCGCGATGGCGTGGGCGTCGAAGTAAGCCAGCTGCGCGTCTGAGAACTCCAGCAGAAGACTGATGACCGCACCGGCGCTTCGGGCGCTCATGGCCTCGAGCCATCGGCGCGGAGGCCGACGGCCCGACGGCCCGCCGTCTGGTTCGACGTCGGTCACGACGACGCCGAACCCGCGGGCGCACGCCTCCAGGCACACGGCTCGCAGAAGCCTCGACGTCGTCGGGCCGTCGAGCCGGTTCGCGACGACCTCGACCAGGCCTCCCGTCTCTCGGCGCCGAACCGCCTGGCCGTCCGCGATGGGATATCCCGCTCGGCCCAGCAGCGCGGCCACGCGCACCCGCGTGTCCGGGGCGACATCGGGTCGCCCGTTGAGCACCTTCGACACGGTCGAGATGGAGACCCCGGCGATGCGGGCTACCGCTCCGAGCGTCGGAGGCCGACTTGTGCTCTGTGCCACTTCGATCACCTTGCAGAGGGCGTTGAATACGCGGCCGGTGCCTCCTCGCCGCACCTTCGCCGCGGTGATCGGCCGGGCAACGCGCCGGGCCGATCACCGGTGTGTCGCTCCGACTAGCCGAGCGAGTACAGCTGCACCTCAGCGAGGTTGGTGTGGCCGCCGTGTCCGTCGTAGACCCGGATCATCGGCTGTGTCGTCGACGAGCCGAGGGCGAACGCGTACCACTGCGTGCCGACGGTGATGCCGCTGATCGTGACCAGCGTCGTCCAGGTGCTGCCGCCGTCGCTGGACCCCTGGATCAGGTCGCCGTTGCCGCGCAGGGGCAGGTTGGCCCGGGGGCGGATGCGCACGACGTCGAACGTCAGATCCGTTCCGCTCGGGGGCGTGACGGTGACCCATCCGTTGGCGGTCGTCGTGTCGGTGAAGGTGGTGGTGTCGCCGTCGAACATGCGCCACCCGTTGGCCGCGGCCGTGCCCGTTCCGGGGTATTGCGGCGTGGACGCGGTCACCCAGCTCTCCTCGATGGTCAGCTGCGTCGCGTTCGTGTTCCACAGCTGCAGCGAGGAGCCGTCCGTCGTGGCGATGATCGTGCCTCCGGTGGCGCCGGCGGCGGTCGTGTAGTCGATCTCGAACTGCAGGGCGCGCCCGTAGGCGACGTCGGCGGGCAGCACCACCGAGGCTGTCCAGTGCTCGCTGTCGGTGCTGGTCACCTGCGCGGTGACCCCCTCGATCGTGGCGGTGACGGACTGCAGGGCTTCGGTGGCGCTCATGGTGAGGGTGACGGTGTCGCCGTTCTCGGCCATGGCGGAGTTGCTGTCGTTCGAGGAGACGGACACCGAGTTCATGGCCGTGGACATCTCGACGCGCTGGCCGTAGATGTGGAACTCGCCAAAGCTCGTGATGCCGGGGTAGTTCGGGTCGGTCGCAGTACCGGGGTTGTCGACCTGGATCTTCAGGAACCGGTACGCCTTGCCCTGTACCGAGGACAGCACCGGGATCTTCTCCATGGCGAAGCCCTCGTCCGTGGTGTCCGTGGTCTCCCGGGACGTCAGCAGCGTCCAGTTCCTGCCGTCCTCGGCTCCGTAGACATTCGCTCCCTGGGAACGGTTGGCGAAGTCGTAGTACGCCTGGAGCCCGAACGCGTCGGCCTGCACCCGGAAACCGATGCCGAAGTCGAAGACGTCGGGAGTGGTGACCGAGCCGCCGGCGTTGGTGTTGTTGTCGCCGTCGGTCAGGGCGGCCATGTCGACCTGCGACCACTGCGCGGAGGTCGCCAGGCCCCAGTAGTCGAAGGATCCGTCGGCCAGCCGCGGGTTGAGCAATTGCAGCCCGGCGACGGCCTCCTGCAGCGCGACGAGGTCGGCGGCGAAGGTGGCGGAGTCGGCGGAGGCGATGTCGGCCGTGGCCGCCGCCTGCTTGGTCTTGACCGCGGTCGCCGTGGCGCTGACGTACACGGTGCTCGGGTCGTAGCCCGCCAGCGCCGCGTTCACGGCGTCCGTGCGGTTGGCGGCGGCCACGAGCGCGACGCGCAGCACCGTGTCGGTCGTGCCGTCCGAGGCCACGACGTAAGTGTGGCTGGTTCCTACCTGGCTTGCGGTCGGAGTCCAGGTGAGCGCGCCGGTACTCGCGTCGAGGGTGACCCCCTGCGGCAGGCCGAGGCCCGCGCTGTAGGTCACCGTGCCGCTTCCGGAGTACGTCGCCGCGAGATCGGCCGAGAGGGATTCTCCGACGATCGCGATCAGGGTGGTGTCGCTTCCCGCGGGGAACTGCGGGGGCGTGAGCTCGTTGACGGCGTCGAGGTTGACGGCCTCGATGTCCACGTAGACGCCGCCCGAGCCGACGACCGTGTAGTACGCGATGTCGATGTTGCCCAAGCCGCCGCGGATCTTGGTGTTGTCCACGTCGTAGGTGATGTACCGCCAGGCGCCTTGGGTGTCGGGCAGGGTGAGCGAGTAGTAGGGCTGGCTGGACATCGTCTTGCGGATCTGCAGCGTGGCCGTGCCGTTGGTGCGCAGCAGCACGCCGACCGGGCTGTAGCCGGACTGGCTCGGGTAGAGCAGCGTGCGGATCGCGAGCGTGACGCCCTTGGGGCACGCCGTCATCCGTACGTAGCTGGTGCCGCTGTCCTGCCCGATCGAGATCCCGCCGGTGATCGCGGCGGACCGCGTGGCGGCCTGGATCAGCGCGCTGCTCTGCGTCGGCGGGGTCGTTCCAGCCAGGGCGGCCGGGAACGACAGCCATGCGTCCGGGGTCCAGTCGGGGTTGCTGTTCCAGAAGTTGTACGCGGTGGTGCCCCAGTAGAACTGCGGGCCGTCGTCCTGCGTCGTCGCCACCTGGGTGATGCTCGGCGCGAGCCCTTCGACGCCGAGACCGAACCGGTACTTGTACACGTCGTACAGCTCATTGGTCGGGTCGAAGATCCGGCCCCGGAAGGCCTGGACTGGCACCCCTCCGTGTCCGGTGACGTCGATCCAGGGGATTTCCTTGCCCAGCATGTAGGAGAAGAACTGCTCCGAGCCGTGCAGCAGCCGGTCGTCGCCGAACCGGTACGGCGAGACGGCGTTGCTCGCGGTGGACACGGTTCCCTTGACCGGGTCCAGGAGCGTGCCCTGCACGTCGATCAGGCGCGCCAGCTGGCTGAGCTGGCTGACGTCGTCCCAGGCATGTGCCTGGTCGCGCCACATCTCGTTCACCTGGACGAACGACTTCTTGAAGGTGTTGAGCGGGTCGTTCTTGGCGATCAACGGCATGATCTTGATGAGCGCGCCGTTGGTGGCGTCGTCCGTGTTGGTGGAGTTGACCGAGAACCACTCGACCGCCTCCTGGTAGCGCGTCGCGTTGTCGGTGAAGATGTAGCCGGCGAGCGCGCCGACGAGCGCGTAGTTGTGCTGGTTCATGAAGAACGTGTTGCTGTACAGGAACGTGTTCGTCAGCGGCACGACCAGGTTGTCCGAGAGTTTGGTCGTGTCGGCGTCCTCCCACGTGAGGTCGTAGCTGTCCGTGCCCGCGTTCACGCTCGAATAGCGCATGATCTCGGCGGCCGCCAGCATCCGCATCAGCGGCACGCCGGTGTGGATGTGCGCGTCCGCGTAGACCACGTAGCCGTTCGGATCCATGTTGCTCCAGATCCGGATCAGCTTCATGGCGTTCTCGCGGTAGACGGGGTTGCCGGTCACGAAGTACATGATCGCCTGGGTGTACGCCCGGAACGCGTCGTCGATGAACTCCGACTGCACGCCCGACGAGTTGAACGCGGAGTACTTGGGCGTGTCCAGGGTCGAGCCCTGGTTCTGCGAGCTGAAGGTCTGGGAGGCGTACTTGGTGCTGGTCATGGCCGCGTAGTAGGACGCCCACGGCTCGACCCCCGCGAGCACCTGCGTGCGCGCGTTCTCCAGCGAGTCCGCGCTGACGGACAGGCCGGGGTGAACGAACCCGGCGCTCGAGGTCGACCTGGTCAGGGTGGGCGCCGCATAGCCGCTGGCCGAGGCGGTGGCGGCGCGAGCCGGTGCGGCCCGCCAGGTCAGACCCGCGACGGTGGCCGCCGCGGTGCCGAGCAGTATGTGCCGGCGGCTGAACGACCGCGGGATGTTGTTCTCCTGCGACTTTGCGGCAGGCGAAGATGCAGACGTCACTGTCTATCCTCTCGAAAACAATACATTTACTTAGCCGTCCCCGGGCCGATCCGGGGGCGGGAGTTGCTCGACGGCGCCCAACGCGAGTTCGCCGGCCGGAGCGGCGGCGCACCCGCGCGGACAGGCGGCAGGCTCACCGGCAGCAGCAGGGCCGGTGATGGCGAGAGCGGCCGCGTCCCGAAAGCGGGACCGCCTCTCTCCGGGAGTAGAGCCCGAGGACGAACGGGACGCGGTTCCGGCCGCCGAACGTGAGCGGCGGCAGCACGACCTCCATCGCATGAGCTTTTCGAAAACGGTTACAAGGCAAGCTAGGACCAGAGCGTTCGGTTGCGCAAGAGGTAACACGGACTCAATACGGCGAACCGGCCGCGCATCCACTGATCATCGGCCATGCGCGCCCCGAAGCGACGCGGACGTGGGCATCCACCTCAACTTCCATCCGGCCCGGCCCCGAGCAGTTGGCGGCGCCCACGGGGCATCATGGCACTGGTGGAGAAGAAACCGTATTCACAAATGCCTCCTCAAAGCGTGGCCGCGTGGCCGACTCCGCCAACGCGCGGCCCTTCTGCTCGGGCGGTCGACGGTGCGGGCTCCTCAGTGTCTAACGGGCCGGCGGCTTGCCTTTCCGGGCCGGGCGCCGGACGCCGAAACTCGCGAACGGCGCCAGGCGATCGCCGCGGGCAGGTCAAGAAGATCCACCCGCTCGGCTGCCGTGTCAATAAGTTTCCACCTGGCGAGCCGGTCCCCGATCGCCGGCAGCCGAGGCGCGCCCGCCTCGAGGCCAAGTAACACTTGACCGTTATTTCTCACTCGTGCAAAAGTGGCGGCGTGATGTTCGAATCGACAACGGTGGCCCCGGCCCGTGATCGGCGGGTTCGCCGGTCCCGCGCAGCGCTCATGGGTGCCGCGATCGCGGTGGTCACCGCGCGGGGCACGGCCGACGTACCGGTCTCTGAGATCGCCGAGGTGGCCGACGTGAGTCGGCGTCTGGTCTACCAGCAGTACGCGGACCGCGAGACGCTGCTGCTGGAGGCGGCGCTCGATCTCGCGCGGCGCGAGGTTCTGCCGCAGATCGCGGACAGCGGCGCCGTTGCCTCGGGGCGTGTCAGGGCGTTGGCGGTGGCCCGGCACATGGCCGAGCACCGGGTCTTCTACCGCGCGTTACTCCTGAGCCCGTGCGCGTACGAGCTGAGCAAAGCGCTGCACAGCCTGTTCCTTCCGGTCAACCTGGCCGCAGTCCGCGAGAGGTACGGCGACGGCCTGGACGAGCGCGCCGCCGACGACATCGCCAGGGTGCTGACCGGCGGATGGGGCAGCCTTCTGCAGGACTGGCTGATCGAGGCGCCGGACCCGCTCGATCCGCAGGATTACACCGACCGGGTTCTGCGCACCGCTCAGGTGCTACTCCAACTTCCCTGACCATCCGTCGCAGCCGACAAGTCCGTTTTTCATCCGGGAGGTTCCGATCCATGACGACGCCGTCTTCTCCCACTCTCGCCGATCCGACCGAGCCCGAGGTGCGCACGACCGCCGGCCTGGTACGCGGACGCAGCGAGGACGGTCTCGCCGTCTTCCGCGGCATCCCGTTCGCCGAGCCGCCGGTCGGCGAGAGGCGGTTCGCCGCTCCCCACCCCGCGCGCGCCTGGAACGGAGTCAGGCCGGCATACTGTTTCGGACCGCCCTGCCCGCAGGAACTGCCGCCTGGCGCACAGCACTCGGCGGCCGCCTTCCCCGAGGGCGACGAGTGGCTGACGGTCAACGTCTGGAGCCCTGAACCGGATCCGGGCGCCCGCTGGCCGGTCATGGTCGGGATCCACGGCGGCGCCTACAAGCTCGGCTACTCCGGCAGCCCCGGATACGACGCCCGCCGGATCGCGTCCGCCGGGAACGTCGTGGTGGTCAGCCTCAACTACCGCCTGGGTGTCGAGGGCTTCGCCCGCATCGAGGGCGCACCGGCCAACCGCGGGCTCCTGGACCAGGTGGCAGCCCTCACCTGGGTTCAGGAGAACATCGCGGCCTTCGGCGGGGACCCGGACCAGGTCACCGTGTTCGGCGAATCGGCCGGAGCCGGTTCGATCGCCGCCCTGCTGGCCATGCCGAGCGCCAGGGGCCTGTTCCATCGCGCGATCCTGCAGAGCGTGCCGGGCACGTTCCTGTCGGACGAACTCGCCGTGGACGTAGCGGCCGTCATCGCCGCCGAGGCCGGGACCCGCCCCACCGCCGCCGACCTGGCGGCGATCGACCCGTTGCGGTTGCCCGATGCGGGAGCTGCCGCAGCCGCGACGATGGCGCGCCATGAGCACCGGTGGGGCATCTTCGCTCGCACGATCACCCCGTTCTCTCCGGTCGTCGACGGCGAGATCCTGCCGACCGATCCGTGGCAGGCGCTCTCCGCGGGCGCAGGCCGTGATGTGGATCTGATCGTCGGTCATACGAAGGACGAATACCGCCTGTTCATCGCCATGGCCGGGCAGCTGGGCAAGATCGGCGAGCAGGACGCCGAAGCCGCGCTCGAGGCCTTCGCCCCGCAGCCGCACGGAGCTGACGCGTACCGCAAGGCCTTCCCGAACGCCACACCCGGTGATCTCTACGAACTCGTGCAGACGGACTGGCTCTTCCGCATGCCCACATTGCACCTGGCCGAAGCCCAGGCCGCAGGCGGCGGCCGGGCCCACCTCTACGAACTGACGTGGGCCACGCCCGGCAGCGGCGGCATCTTCGGCGCGCCGCACGGCCTGGACGGCCCGCTGCTCTTCGGAACCTTCGAAGCCCACCTCGGCCCGATGCTGCTCGGTCCCGAACCCACCGGACAGGCGGTAGTCCTGGGCGAACGGATGCGCCACGCGTGGACCGCGTTCGCCGCCACCGGCGATCCCGGCTGGCCGCCCTACAACGCCGACCGACGCACCACCCAGGTCTTCGACGACGAACCAGTCGCCACCGCCTACCCCGAGGACGCATCCCGTCTCATCTGGCAGCACCACACCTTCTCCGCGCTCCCGCTACTCACCCGCTAGGCACAGCCGTGCAGCGTGACGGCCTGACAGCGGTGACAGCGCTGCCTGAGATCGTGGCGATCACGGGGCGGATGCGAAATTTTCCTCGTCAGAGCGGCCCTCCTCCCCGGGCAAGGCGAAAAGCCTTCGACCGCGAAGACGATCCCCGTGCTAATGGATCTCACCGTGGAGGGAAACGACCTCCACGGCCACGTCATGACCTGCCACCGGTCGCTGGGCGGCACTGCCCTTGGCGTGGGGTGGTAGCTGGGCGTTGACAAGGGCGAGTTTCCCGCGGGCCGCCTTCGCACCCTTACCGATCAGCCAATAGTTGCCGCGAACCGGGCATCCGATGCTCGCGGGATCCACCTGCTCGAACTCTTTGATCAACCACCCGGCCGCCTCGAGCCGGGCAAGGATCGGACAGAGCTTGCCGCTGGGAAAGCCCGTCCCGCGCATCAGGTCGTGACTCCCACAGTGTCTGAAGCCCGTCAGCCATGGCTTCGCGCATCGGCAGGGTGGTGTGGTCGTAGACGCGGCGCATGCCGGGCGGGCGGTGTCCGAGCCGCTCGTCTTGCAAGATCTCCGGGACGGCGAGTTCCGTCAGAATCGTCTTGTGCGTGTGGCGCAGGTCCTGGAAGCGCAGCCCGCGGTAGACCGGCCCAGTTCCCGGCTCGCGCAGGCTCCCGTCGCGGGCGTAGCGCGGCAGCCTGCCGTCGCACGCCGCCCGCCACGCATGCCAGAAGTCGCTGTGCCGGATCGGCTCACCACACCGGTTCGCGAACAGCAGCGGCCGCCCGCCAACCGCCTCGACCCTCTCGGACAGAAGGTCGGCGAGGAACACCGGAAGGTCGATAGTCCGGCCGCACCCGTTCTTGGGGGGGACCGAAGTACCTGCGGGCGTGCACGTCCTCGTGCACCGCGCCAAACCGCGCATCGACCTCGTAGACTCCCCCGCCGACGCCGAGCCCTGCCGGCTGCAGGCGCAGGTATCCCGTGCGCATCCCGCACACCTCCCCCCACCGCATCCCGGTGAACCCCGCCACGACCACCATCAGCGACTCCTGCGCAGGCAGCCGCCGCGCCACCGCCATCACCGTGCGAAGGTCCACGGCGATCCCCGCCCGCACCGGCTGCCCCTGGCCGGCGCGCCGCCGCCGAACGACCCCCACACTCGACGGCGCCAGACCCCGCTCCCGCAGGCCCCGGGCGAACTGCGACAGGTCCAGCGCGCCGACCTCGTCCAGCCGCACCCGCGCGAAACGCGGACCGACATGCCGCCGGTACTGCTGCGCGTACGACTCCAGCGTGCCCGGCGCCAGATCCACTGCCGGGAACCACCGCGCCCACCACTGCCCCACCGTCATACCCGGCAGACCACGAGTCCTACGGGGTCCTGTTTGGCCAGAAGCGATCGCCATATCACACCTGCTCAAAGCCTTTTTTCGTGCCTGAGCTTTCATAGTGATCTGGAAATAGGTAGATGTCTAGCCATGCAGTGCCCGTGCCTGAACTGGATTTCTACGCGGCTTGGTCCGGGGTGGGGCGACGGCGGGTGAGGCGGCCGTGACGGTGGTCCCCCTATGCGGGGATCACGTCGCCCAGTTGAAACTGGGGATGGGCGCCTTGGCGATCTCGGCGGCGCGCTGCGGGAACATGCTCACGAGGCCGAGTGAGGTCAGCAGGTCTCCGCAGGCGCGGTTGAGCGTGGCCTCCGCGGTGGCGGGCTCGTACATGTCGGGGTTGGTTGCCGGGGCTTGGGCGGCGAGGAACGGTTGGAGGACTATGTAGTCGGCGAAGCTCACCAGGTGGGTGTGGCGGGCGAGGTTGAACTGCTCGTCGCTGATCTCGCCGGCGTTGAGCTTCTTCACGGCGTGTACGCGGGCCTTGATGCTCTGGATGACCGAGTCGACCAGGAGGGGTGCGGCCGGGTGCCCGACGGCGCGGCGCACCCGGTGGTGGCCGGGTTCGAATACCGCGCGGGTGGCGGCCTCCAGTTCCCTGAAGTCGACCTTCCCGGTGTAGGCGGAGTCGCTGATCACCGTGCGCAGGTGGCGGCGGGCCGCCTCGCTGGCTGCGGGATTGTCGAGGGATAGGAGCATTTCCTGCGCGGTCTCCCTCGCCCCGCGCAGGCTCGTTCGGCTGTCGCCGAGCCAGGTTGTCATCGCCAGCCGAGCCTGGCGCAGCGGGACGTAGGAGTCGCCGAAGTAGAGCCACAGGCCGACGGGGATCTTCGCCAGGCCCCGGATGCGGGTGGTCGGCCGGTGGTGGAGCAGGGTGAGGAAGAGTTTGCGCTGCTCCTCGGCATAGAGCGCGGGAAGTGAGCCGTGGCCTTTGCCCGCCGGCCGGCGGGTGGGGTAGTCGAGCAGCCCTGCCTGGGTCCAGTCCCGGATCAGCCGGGGGTTCGCCTCGTGCTGGCGAGTTCGGGCGTCGGCGACGAGCTGGTCGATCGTTCCCGGCCCGGTGATGTCCTCCACGCTATGGAGATTACACCTGATTGGAGTTCTTAAACCGTTGCGCCCGGGTGTGAACTGGGAAGACCCTGGGTTAGACAAGACACTCACCCGGTCCAGATCCGGCTGAGCCCGGTCTAGCAGAGGGAGCATGAAGATGGCTGGTAAGTCTCCGATGATCAACCCGTCCGTGCTGGTCTTCCTCGCGGCCGTGTACCACGCGTGCACGTTCGCGGCCGACGCCGAGGCCTACCTGAAGAACCTGCGCCGCCTCGGCGCGAATCCGAGCATGGCGAACCTGATCAGGGTGGTGGTCGCCGAGGGAGTCCTCATCAAGGATCTGGGGCTGGCCGGATAGGTGGGGCCCCGGGCTCCGCGAGAGGCGGCCCGCCCACGAAGCGGGCCGCCCTCCACCCGCGGCTCGCGTAAGGCCACCGGTTGATCCGTGGTCACCAGTTAATGCGGCACGAGGCACGAGGTCGGTTTCTGTGCCCTGGTTTCCCTCGTCCGTGCGGTAGCTGCCGGGCTTCCGACCGCGAGCCGGCGTGCGGCATCGGTGCGGAGACGACACCGGATCTGGCCATTATGCGTTCGGCAGTGCGGCCAATGACGCTAAGGGAGAGCGGGGGTTCGCAGCGGGCTGTCGCCCGCTCATACTCAGGCCACATGCAGTTCCTGGTGCCCTGGCAGGCCATCGAATGGGCGGCTCCGCTTCACCGCATCGCGCCACGCGCCAGCTACAGAAGTGGCATGATAATGCCAGTGACGTGCAAAGTTCGTTTGTCCGAGGCGGGCGTACATCTGTTCGACCGTCGATCCGGGCTCAACGTCCTGCTTGATGAGGTGGACGTGCCCCCGCAGCGGTACTCCCTGGCGCCTCGATACCTCTCGATCGCGTTGACCAATGCCTGCGAGCTTCGATGCTCCTACTGCTACGCACCGAAGTCTGCCGCCGCTCTCGACGTCGGTCGCGTTATCGCGTGGTCGACCGAACTGGACGGCGCGGGCTGTCTCGGCATCGGCTTCGGCGGCGGTGAGCCGACCGCGCACCGTCAGTTCGTCGAGCTCTGCACCAGCGTTGCGAGATCGACTTCGATGGCGGTCACCTTCACTACCCATGGCCACCGGCTCACCCCTGGGATGGTCGAGGCGCTTCGCGGATCTGTCCACTTCGCGCGCCTGTCAGTCGACGGGATCGGGGCAACGTACGAGCGCCTGCGGCATCGGCCGTTCGACTCCGTGGTCTTGGCGGCCAATCTGCTGCGATCGATTACTCCGATCGGCATCAACGTGGTCGTCAACGGCGACACGGTCGGCGACCTCGATGACTTGGCCGAGTTCGCAGTTGGCGTCGGGGCCTCTGAGCTGTTGCTGCTGCCGGAACAGCCGACCAAGGCCACGTCGGGCATCTCCGACGCGGACGCGCAGCGCCTGCTGGCCTGGCTGCGCGACACCCGGTGTCCGGTGCGGCTCGCGATCTCGCGTTCGGGGCTCGAATCTGAGGTACCGGTGGCTAACGCCATTCCGGGTGAGTTGCCGCTGGATGCTCACATGCATGTCGATGCTACCGGAGTCCTTCGTCCTCATGCGTACGCGCGCGCGGGAACACTGATCGAGGGCTCCATATTGAACGCCGTGCAAGCCCTACGGGAGTTGGTATGAGAATCTGGCACAGCCACGGCTCGGAGCACTCGATGGATCTGGTTCTGATCGGCACGTTCGAAACCGCCTCAGGCGCGGAGGCGGCGGAAGAGCGGATGAAGGCTCTCAAGACCCTCGCCGAAGCCGAGTGGTCCGACGACGCCTGGCACAGCAGCGTCGAACGGATGCCCGAGGCAATCGTCGACGAGCTGATCAAATTGAACCTTCCCACCATGGGTCGCTACGACGTCGACAACTACGCGTTCGAGCACTCGGTTGAACGCGATGCGACGATTGTTCGCATCGCTACCGAGGAGAGCGAAATCCAGGGCTTCCTGAAGGTAATGCTCCAGCTCGGTGCGCGGGTTCAAGTGTTCTCGCGTCACGAGTGGAACGAGGACGGCACGCCGCGCACGGGAGCCGATAGCTGAGATGGCCTTGGATCTCACTCGCTTGGAACAGCTCCCGGGCGCCGCCGACGCCAACCTCGAGGCACTCACGCGAGCAGTTGTATCTCGCCGCTACGGCAAGCTCGGTGCCCTGCGCGAGCGGCGCAACCAGCCGGGCGTCGAGTTCTACCTCCGTGTCGAGCATCGCGGTGAGCTCGGGGACGCGGGACGCGTGTGGGGATGGTCGTGCAAGTGGTTCGTCCTCAACAACAAGAACGAGTTCTTCGCAAAGCAGCGCACGCTGATCGAGGAGTCTCTCGCCAAGGCGATCGAGAATGTCGATGGGCTGACCGACTTCGTGCTATGTCTTCCAATGCGTCCCGCGAAGAACGACGAGCAGTGGATCAATGACCTCGGCAAGGCAGCAGGCGTCACGACCAGGCTGTGGGCGTCGGAGAATTTCGACGAGCAGCTCGCGGGGCACGATGAGCTGCGCTCCACCTTCTTCGGCGAGCTCGTGCTCACACCGAACGTTCTCGCCAAGGTCCACGAGCGGTCTGTGGCGCCGGTCAAGGCGCGGTGGGAACCCTCGCTGCACACCTCGAATCACGTGGAACAGCGCATCGATCGTGCGCTGCTGCGGCCGGCATCGTTTGAAGCCCTAGACGAACAGGTGCGCATCGTCGCGACCCGCGCCGCTGCGTTGCGTGACTCCCTCGGAGAGATCGATGATGAGGTTGCGCGCGCGACCGCCGGTGCAGTCGCCGATGACCTGGAGCAGTTCGTCGATGCGCTGGCGGCGATCGTGGATGCTGGCAAGAGCCGCAGGCCGATCGAGGCCCTCGAGCGCATCGTCGACCAGCGACCTCCCGCCACGACGCCACGCGTGCTGCGCTCCGTCGTTTTGAGCCTTAGAAAGCGAGCCCTCTCGGCCGCTCCCGCAGCTACCGGTATCGGAGCGAACATCCGCGACATCCTCGAATGGTTGGAGGATGCGAAGACGAATGCGCAAGCTCCGTTGACGGCGATCGTCGCTGCGGCCGGGCAGGGCAAGACGCACCTTGCCGCTCAGCTAACGGCGGCGGTGGGCGAGCCGACTTCGGGAGTGTTCATTCCAGGTGGTTGGCTGCGCGTCGGGGGCACCCTCGATGATCTGGCGCGGCGAGTCCCCGGGACGAGGGTCGAACGATTCGAGGACCTGCTCGAGGCGCTGAACTCAGCTGGTATCCGTTCAAATTCTCGAATCCCGGTCGTCATCGGCGTTCGAGCAAGCATTGTCCGGCTGGCTGGAAGCGCTACACGACCGGTACCTCGCCGCCGGATCCAGCCCTACGTCGCACGAAATGCTGCGCAGCTACATCCGGTCCGCCTACGAATTCGCCGGAACCAACCACCCCGGCGCCGTACCGGAAACCGTGGATCCCTTCTCCCTCACCTTCGAAGCTACTTCGTCCGCGCCGGTGATGGACGACGACGATCCGAACGCCGCGGAGTGCGCCAGCACCTTCGGTATTGACTTCGAGAACTACGTGATCGGACTCGCTGTCGCGGACAGAGACAACTACGACTTCGAACACGAGGGCTACCGCCGCGCCCGCGGCGAAGTCATGGCACGGGTCTGGGACCTCGGCTGGCGCGCGGCGAGCCTCGGCGGCGTCGACCGCCAAATTGCCGAACGCGGCGAACTCTCGTCGACACGCGCAAGGGTCGAGCGCTACGGCAAGAAATACGGATGGATCGGCTACCACGAACTGCTCGGCCGCCTCGCCGACGCCGGGAACCTCCCCGCCTGGTGGGTCGCCGCGGGGCGACACATCTCGCCCGACATCGACCCGACATTTCCCCAGGCCCCGCCTGTACCGCCCTTCCCGCTCCCGGAGTGGGCACCCGCGGGTCAGGTGAACGAACAAACCTGGCTGCGGACGGGCTCCGTGAACATCCCGGCTGATCTTTGGGCTCCCGAGGAGATTCACGGCGTCCCCGGCGGATGGCTGCTCGTCGAGGGATACCTGCAGCACCGTCTCGACGGAAGGAAGGTGTTCGGGTTCTTCCGCACGATCCTGCTCGACCCGGGCGATCTTGCGCGAGCTGTGGACCTGGCCGGGGAAATCAACTACCCCGGAAACCACTTCTTTCCCGAACTGCCAGCAGTCCGGGACGTGTTCGCCGGCGAGATGCCCTGGAGCGCGCGCTTCGAGGTGAAGTACGACGACGAAAATCCGGACTTCCAGCCCCGCCCTGCTCTGCGCCGCAACTGGCGCGACGAGGGGATCAGCGTCGCCCAACTGGGCGTTGATTTTTATCCGGTCGAGGGGCAGACAGAGCTCGATCAAGCATTCTCAGTGCCTTCGTATGAGTTTGCCGACCAGTTCGGGCTTCGCCAACTGCCTGGCACGCTGGATCTTGTCGGACTGGACGGCAGCCGGGTCTCGGCCACGTTTCGCGTGGACGAACCTTGGCGCGGAAACCTGCTGTTCCTACGCCGCGCCCACGTACTCGAATTCGCCGGAGATCGTAGAGTCGTGCAGGTCGCTTGGGGTGAGCGGGAGGTAACCGTCCAGTGGAACGCAGTGCCCGCATGGGTTCGCTCCGCGCAAGAGAGCTACGAGCACATCTGGCGCAGCCTCAACACGCTCGACCAACCTGCCCGCCCCGCGTAGATCGAGCCGACCGTCACCGCACCTGATACGAGCAAGCTCAAGCCGTGGGCCGCAGGGACGCCTTGCGTCCAACCCTCTGCGGAAGTTCCGCGGACAGGTCGAAGGCGCCGGGGCTGCAGCGGACAGTCCGCATCAGCTCCCTGCGCCGCCCTCGACTTCCCAGGTGGCGGCATCGCCCGCGTGCCGTGTATCAGACCTCTGAAGTGGGGAAAATCTGGGGAAGATCCGACGCAAAACCCGGCAGCACATGGCAGAGATCTGCAGAGAACCGCACGGGATCGCAGCATAATGCGAGGCGGGTGCCGGTGATCCCCGGAGGAGGTCGTTCGCGCCGCCGGCAGATTCCGGATAGGGCAGCCGGGTCGGGCCACTGTCGATGAGTACCTGCCCCGGAGCGGACAAACTCTCCAGCAGGTAGGTGTGCTTGGCCAGTTTGGATATCGCGTCCTTGCGGTGGACCGAGCAAGGACGACCTGCGGGCCTGCTGCGCTTCGAAAGCTTCGGAAGCGGCGGCAGCCTGCCTTCTCTGCCCTTCGAGCTGCGGGTGCCGCGGCTCGGCCTGCAAACCGTAGTAGGCCCTGACGTCAGTGCCGTCGAAGCGCTCGAAAGGATCGGCGCGGAGGTGATGACCGACTGCCTGCGCGGCGACTGCGGACTCTGCGTCGTTCCCGTGCTGGCCCTCGACGGTCGGCTCGACCATCGTGACGTCTTCCTCAGCCGACGGCAGAAGAGCCTGGATGATGCGATGGCGCTCTGCGTCTCCCGCGTCGCCGGCGGCTCGGTCAGCATCGACCTGCCGCGGCGCGCCTAGCCGCCAGCGGTTCGTAGTTCGGATCATGTGGCTGGGTTGAGGGCCTTCAGCCACATGATCGATCCTCGCAGGTGGAGTCCGGCTTCGTAGCTTTCCGGGCTCTTGTCGTATCGGGTGGCAAGGCCCCGCCAGGTCTTGATCTTCTGGAAGCAGCGTTCGACGGTGTTGCGCTGCTTGTAGCGTCGGGTGTCGTAGGAGATCGGCCGTCCGCCCTTCGAGCCCTTCTTCTTCCGGTTCGCCTGCTGGTCGGCCT
>NZ_JAGSOH010000069.1 GCF_018139625.1 Actinospica acidithermotolerans
CGGGAAGAAGGTGGGCTGCGGTCTTGAGCGCAGCGTGACGTGGCCTGGGCGTTCGGCGAGGCTGGCGATGGCCAGGAGGATCACCGCCATGTGCTCGCCGCCGTCGTCGGGGAAGGCTAGGACCTTTCCGCAGCGCGAGTACGGCAGGGTGTATTCGAGGTCTCCGTCGGGATGGGTGACGTGGATGTGCAGTTCGTGTTGGCCGTCTCCGCCGCCTTCGGCGATCTCCATGAGGACATGGGCGGCTTGGGCCATGGCGCGCTGGGCGACCTCGTCCGGGTGCTCGTGCAGGTCGGCTGCGGCGGAGAGGGCCGGGATGGCGCGCGACTGCAGGGTCTCGGCGCGGACGTGGGCGCGGAGGCGGTCTAGGACCTGGGATATGGGCTCGCCGGCCCACGGCCTGGTCAGTGGCCCGAGTTCTGCCACGAATCGTTCGTACTCTTTGAGGGCTCGTGGGCTGTCGCGGGGAATTCCCGCCGCGTCGGCTCTCGTCTCGAACTGGTCCGGCATCAGTTGGCCGACGAATACCTGCCGGCCGGCCCGTGCCGCCGCGCGCATGCGGCGCTCGGTGTCCGCCAGGTACGCGCGGTAGTCGGGGAACTCGAAGAGTTGGTTCTGTTCGGCTAGGGCTCGCCATTCGCCTTCATCGGCGAGGATCGCGATGCCGGTGACGTGCTTGCTGGTTCTGGTGCTCTTTCCCATGACGCTTCGACCCGCCCGTCTGGTCTTCTCGGGGCCGCCGGTGCGGCGGCCCTGCTTCTGAAGACCAGCGTGCGGGCCGATTTCCGGCCGCGATGTGCTGGAGCGGGAAATTCAGCCGGAGAGCGTCAATGTAGGTAAATCGTACGGGAGCGTGCGTTGTCGCCCGCGTGGACTATTCGTCCGTTCCGAGCGACCAGTTGGTGCCCATCGGGAGCGTCGCCGTGGTCTCGAGCGGGCTCGGCGCGGGTTCGGCGGAGCTGGAGGACGCGGAGCCTCCGCCGGCGAAGATGCACGCGACGATGCCCGCGATCACGCCGACGATGAAGCCGAGGGAAAGGCCCTGCGGGACGGTCTCCTGGAACGCCTTCGCCGCCTGGCCGGTGATGCCCGCGTAGGCGAGCGGCGTGCACGCGGCGGCCGCGATGCCGCCCGCGAGCGTGACCATGCCCCACGTCGTGAACAGCGTCGCCAGGCGTCCGCTGCCGCGCGTCGCCCACGCCACGAGCAGCGCTGTGCCGAGTACGAATACGACGTTGAACACCAGCGGCGCCAGATAGTGGTCGAGCCTGTTCGCGCCGCTGGGCTCGTCGAAGCGCCATCCGGTCAGCAGCAAGGGCTGGAACAGCACACCGAGCCAGCCGTTGAGGCCGTCGCTGCTCGCCCGTGATACACGCCAACTCTCCAGGGCCTGGTTGCCCAGGCCGGCCGTGACCAGAAGCGTGACCAGCGTGGCACTGCTGGTCGCCCCCGCCCGGACGCGTGCCAGCGGTATGGTCGCCATCCTCTTCTGCCTCCTCCATCGGTGAATCCACGCCGCACGCAGGGAAATCGCCCCCGGCGACCCGACGACGTGGTGCCCCGCGCCAGTGATCGCGGAACCCCTGGCCAGATGACGATCGGGGAACGTTCCAGTCCACGCGCTCAGCGGCGCTGAGCCGGCAGGTAGCCGGATCGGTGTGGGTGCCGCGTGCGAAATTTCTCAGTGCGCTGCATAGTGAGGAATTCCTCATTCCTCAGGGTGACGAAAGTCGTCCGCTCGATGCGTAACGCACCCTGTGAATTCGGCGACGATTTGGGGGAGCCGATCGGGCGGAATCAAGCAGATCCGCTGGCCGGGATAGGGCAGGACGGGTGTCCTGGCTGGTTCGCCGCCGGACGAAAAAGCCTTGATCGAGTAGTCGGGGTGTGTTAGTCAGAAGGGGTCAGGGGTGGTGGCTACTCTGCCCGCAAGATCGGCAATTCCTGCTGCTACCTTCCAGAGAAGGGGCGCGCCAATCGGGGGCGCCGTCCGTACGGCGAAGGAGCCGTCCGTGTCCGAGACCTCAGAGACTTTCGACCCTGCCCTAACACCTTCTGCGGATGCGGCGCCGGGGACCGCGACCGCGCTCGGACCGGACGCCGCCGAACCCGATCCGCGCCGATGGTGGAGCCTCGTCATCATCGCGCTCGCGCAGCTGATGATCGTGCTCGACATCACGGTCGTGACCATCGCGCTGCCCTCCGCGCAGGCCGACCTGCACATCGCCCCCGCCGACAAGCAGTGGGTGATGACCGCCTACACGCTCGCCTTTGGCGGACTGCTGCTGCTCGGTGGGAAGATCGTCGACTTCGTCGGCCGCAAGAACACGCTGATCATCGGGTTGATCGGCTTCGCGGGGGCCTCGGCGCTGGGCGGCGCGTCGGTCACCGGCGGCATGCTCTTCGGCGCACGCGCGGTGCAGGGGACGTTCGGGGCGCTGCTCGCGCCGGCCGCGCTCTCGCTCCTCACCACGACGTTCACGGACCCGAACGAGCGCGCGAAGGCCTTCGGCGTGTTCGGCGCCATCGCGGGCGCGGGCAGCGCGATCGGCCTGATCCTCGGCGGCGTCATCACCAACTACCTGACCTGGCGCTGGACGATGTACGTCAACGTCATCATCGCCATCATCGCGGTCGTCGGCGCGGTCGCGCTGGTCGTCGACCGTGCGCCGCGGCACGCGGTCAGGGTCGACTACCTGGGGACGGTGCTCGGCTGCGGCGGCCTGCTCGCCCTGGTGTACGGCTTCACCAAGGCCGCGAGCGACGGGTGGACCAACAGCACGACGCTCACCCTCTTCGCCGTCGCGATCGTCGCACTCGCCCTGTTCGCCGTCGTGGAGAACCACGTCAGCGCGCCGCTGCTGCCGCCGCACATCGTCGCCGAGCGCAACCGCGGCGGAAGCTTCGCGCTGATGGCTTTGGCCGCGCTGTCGATGTTCGGCGTCTTCCTCTTCCTCACCTACTACCTGCAGGGGATCAAGGGCTACTCGGCGCTGCGCACCGGCTTCGCGTTCCTGCCGATGAGCGCGACGCTGATCTTCGTCTCCGTCGGGATCGCCGCGCGGCTGCTGACGAAGCTGCCGCCGCGGATGCTGCTCGTGCCCGGCATGCTGATCGCGGCCTGCGGCATGGCCTGGATGACGCGGATCTCGGTCGGCGGGTCGTACGCCGCCGAGGTGCTGCCCGCCGAGATCCTGCTCGGTATCGGCTTCGGCCTCACATTCATGCCAGTGTTCGCGACGGCGACCTCGGGTGTCGCGCCGCAGGACGCGGGCGTGACCTCGGCGACGCTGAACACCTCGCAGCAGGTCGGCGGCTCGATCGGCACGGCGCTGCTCAATACGATCGCGGTATCGGCGAGCGCCTCGTATATCGTCTCGCACCGGCTGCCGCCGGCCGCTGTCGCGCAGAACCCGGCGACCGAGAAGACGCTGAGCTACCAGGCTCTGCTCGGCGAGGCCCAGGCGCAGGTACACGGTTACGTCCTCGCCACGTGGGCCGCCGTAGGGTTCCTCGTCCTCGCCGCGATCGTCGGCGGCGTGCTGATCAACGCGGGGCCGATGTCCGAGGAGAACATCCAGGCGGGCATGGGCGGCGGCGGTTGAGCCGAGCCTGTCCGTCCCAGGGACTAAGCTGGCTCCGACCGCTGCGATAGGCGGCGGTCGGAGCCGACTTTGATCCGCTTTCGAGGAGCCTCGCATGTCCCAGGTCCGCGCCGTGGCAGCTGCGCACATCCATGCCCCGGCGAAGCAGGTGGCCGACGCGCTCGCCGACTACGCGGCTGTGCGGCCGCAGATCCAGCCCGCGCAGTTCACGGACTACGAGCTGCGCACCGGCGGCATCGGCGCCGGGACGGTCGTGAACTGGAAGCTGCACGCCACCGAGAAGCGGGTCCGCGACTGCGCGATCACGGTGACCTCGCCGGAGGAGGGCGTGCTCGTCGAGAGCGACGCCAACTCCTCCATGGTGACCACGTACACCGTCGTCGGCTCGGAGGACGGGCACGCGAGCGTCGTCATCGAGACGGTGTGGAACGGCGCGGGCGGCATCGGCGGCTTCTTCGAGCGCACCTTCGCGCCCAAGGCCCTGGTGAAGATCTACGACGAGCTGCTGTCGAACCTGGCCCAGCGGGTCCAGGGCGAGGCGGCCTGAGGGACCGGGTAGCCGCGTCACGCCTCGGGACGAGCACGTCAGACGGGTGACGCGGCGTCAGGGCCGGTATTCTGCTGGGCCATGAGCGCCGTCGAACCCGTCGTCACCGCCGATTCGTCCCTCCCCACCCGGCCCTGCCTGCACTGCGGGCGGCCGGTGCCGCAGCGTGCAAGCGCCGGGCGGCCCTTCCAGTACTGCAGGGACAACGACGACGCCTGCCTGAAGGCCGCGCGCAACGCCCGTCAACGGGAGCGGCACGCTCCGGGGCTGCCGGGGCAGCTGGCCCAGACCTGGGAGCTCGTCGACCGCCTCGAGCAGGCCACGGCACTGCTCGCCGGCTCGATCAACGGCGAGCTGTCGGCGGCCGGGGTCGAGTCGAAGATCGCCGCGGTTCGCGCGGAGGCGGCCGCCCAGTCCGCGAGCGCGGCGGCGGAGGCGCGGGACGCGCAGGCCGCGGCGGAGTCCGCGCGCGCCGAGACGCAGACGGCGATCGCGGCGGCCGAGCGGGAGAGTGCGCGCCGCGAGGAGGCCGAGCAGGAGGCGCGGAACGCGCAGGCCGCGGCGGCTCAGGCCCTTGACGAGGCGGCCCAGGCGGCGGCCCGCGAGGCCGAGGCGGTGCAGCGGGCGGCGCAGGCGCAGCAGGAGGCTCGCGAGAGCGCGGCCGAGGCGCGACGGGCCGAGCAGGAGGCACGTGACGCCGAGTCCGCGCGCGACGCCGCGCTGGGACGGGCCGTGGCCGCGCAGAACGAGGCGGAGCAGGCGCGCGATCAGGCGATGCGCGAAGCGGCGGCGCGGGAGCGGGCCGAGGCGGCGTCGCGTCAGGCTTCTGCGGAGCGGTCGGAGGCGCTGGTCGTGGCCGAGCGCGCGCGGGCGGCGGCGGACATGCAGCGCGAGCGGGCCGAAGCCGAGGCGGCACGCGCCTCGTCGGCGGATGAGCGTGCGGCGGGGATCGCGAAGGAACTCCAGGCGGCGCAGGCGGCGATGGCCGAGGCGACGCTGCAGGCCCAGCAGGCGAACGCGGCGCGGGATACGGCGGTGGCGCAGCTGACGTCGGCTCAGGACGAGGTCGGGCGGCTGCGGGCGCAGCTGGACGCGGAACGGGCTCGGGCGGACGAGCTGACGGCGCGGGTGCTGGATCTGAGTGCGAAGCTCACGCAGGTTCCGACTCAGCCGACGGCGGCGGCACAGGCGGAGCCGGAGAAGTAGGCCGACGGAGAAGCAGCAGCACAGAAGGCGGAGCCCGGCGCCGGGCAGTGCGCGGCGCGGGGCTTCGGAGGTTGTGGCGGGGCAGTTGCTGAGTGCCGAGGGCGGAAAAAGGTGGAACCCCGCGCCGGGCAGTGCGCGGGGTTCCGTGGTTGTGGTGCGGCCTTCGCTTGGGGGAGCGTTTGTCACCACGGTCCGGTGGCCGCGGTTGCGGCCGCCGATGGGTCCATCACATCGCGTCCCGCGGCCGGATCCAAGGACTTCGGGTCGCGATCACCCGCCGGAGGTACCGAAAGTCCCCTGGAAGTCCCCTCCGTGTCCTGCGCTGGGCCGCAGGAGGCCGCGCAGTGCCGGGGCGTACTGCTCGAAGCCCTCGGTCCACCACACGCCCTGCGCGTCGTCCACGATGCAGCCCTGGTACGGGCCGCCTTCGCCGAGGTCCGCGAGGAACCTGCGGGCGCGGCCGCCGAGGGCCAGGGCGGCGGTCGCGTAGCCGTCGGCGAGCGCTAGGTCGGGGCCGACGATCGTCACCTGGGCGATGCCCTCGGCCGGGCGGCGGCGGCGCGGATCCCAGATGTGCGTGCCGCGCTGGCGGGTGCCGGAGCTGGCCACCGCGCCCTCCGCGATCTCGAGCCTTGCCAGGATGTTCTCGGGCCGGTGCGGGTCCTCGACGCCCACGCTCCAGGTCGCGACGCCGTCCGTGCGCAGGCGCACGTCGCCGCCCGCGTTCAGCAGGTGGGCGGTGACGCCGCGCTCGACCAGCAGGGCGGAGGCGCGTTCGGCGGCCCAGCCCTTCACCGCGCCGCTGGGGTCGAAGTTCGGCGGATCGCCGACGGCCCAGGCGTCGAAGGCGCCGTCGGACTCGCGGCGCAGTTGGGCGCACAGGCCGAGGACCTCGCGGAAGTCTTCGGCCTCGGCCGCGCTCAGATCCGCCTGCTCGTCCAGGTCGCCGGGGCCGAACCGGCCGTCGCGGATCCGGGAGACCGGGCTGTCCGGAATGAAGGGGGAGTAGATCTGCTCGATGCGCCACAGCAGGTCGCACGCCTCCTGCCAGGCGCGCTCGAACCGTCCGCCGTCGACGCCGTCCGGCGCCGCGATCGAGAACACGGTGCCCATCAGCGGCTTCGCATCCCGAAGCAGAGCCATGATCTCCTCCTACAAACCCGCCTGGTCGAGCGCCGACTGCAGGGACTGGGCGTAGCCCTGCGAGGTGTACGTGGCACCCGAGATGATGTCGATGTGCGCACTCTGCGCCGACAGCGCCTCCGACTTGAGCTCCGGCAGCGCGATCTGCACGATCTGGTCCTCGTATCCGCCGTGGTCCGGGACCTGGAGGACGACCACGTTCGTCAGCTTGCCGCCGCTGATCACGGCCTGGACCTGCACGTAGCCGTACCGCGTGATCTCCGCGGTGCCGGTGTACGAGCCGTTCTTCGCGCCGGCCTTGCCCGCCGGGGCGGACGCGGACGGCGAAGCGGAGGCGCCGGCGGGCGCGCTCGTCGTCGGCGTGGGGCCGGGGGAGGAGCCCGTCGTCGCCCGGGCGCCCGCGTTGCTGCTGGTGCCTCCGCTGAGCGCGCTGCCGCCGAGGGCGCTGTTCGCGCTCGCCGCCCGCGACTTGAACGACAGCAGCAAGCCGAGGCCGACCGCGGTGAGCAGCAGCGCCAGTGCGACTTTTCGCATGACCTTCCCTGCCTAGAAATCGAAGGATTCGACGTGGATGCGGCGGCCCGGCACCTTCGCGCGGCGCAGCCCCTTGCGCGCCGCGTGCACGAGCCCGGGCGGGCCGCAGAGGTAGACGTCGCGCTCGGCGAGGTCCGGCACGAGCCGGCGCAGCTCGGCGGCGGAGAACGGATCCGGGTTCGCCTGCCGCGAGCCGACCAGCGGGAAGAGCCCGAAGCCGCGCCGCTGGGCGATCCTGGCGAGCTCCTGGTAGAGCGGCAACTCGGACGGGTCGGACGCGCGGTAGAGCAGGACCGCCGAGCCGCCGCCGCCCGGCAGCGACTCGAACAGCGCGCGCAGCGGGGTGATGCCGACGCCGCCGGCGATCATGAGGACCTTGCCGCCCCCGGTCGGGTCGAGCCGCCGCGCGGTGAACGCGCCGTACGGGCCCTCGAACCAGACCCGCGTGCCGGGCCGCAGCCTGCTGAGCGAGCCGCTGGCGTCGCCGAGGTCCTTGACCGTGATCCGCAGCCGGGTGTCCGACGGCGCGGCGGAGACGGAGTAGGGGTGCGACTGCCACCAGTGCGCGCGGTCCAGGAAGCGCCAGCGGAGGAACTGGCCAGGCTGGATCTTGAGCTTGGCCAGGTCGCGGCCGGTCAGGTGCAGCGAGACGACGCCCTTGGACTCGCGGACCATGTTGGTCACGCGCACATCGTGCCGGATCGAGCGGTAGACCGGCACCGCGATCCGGTAGACGACGAGCAGCGCCGCGACCAGGACGTGCGCGGTGACCCAGATCGCCCGATTGCGTGCCGAGGTCGAGAACTCGGCGCCGTTGGCGAACTCGTGCGAGAAGGCCAGCGCCATCGCCAGGTAGACGTAGAGGTGGATGTAGTACCAGGACTCGTACGCCATCCGGCGCCGCACCGCCCGCGCCGAGACGATGCCGATCCAGATGAGCAGGCCGAGCGCGGCCGTGGCCATCAGCACGTCGGGATAGTCGAGTTCGAGGGTGACGGTCTCGCTGACCGGGTTGGCGTGCGCCGTCAGCGCGTACCCGATGATGATCAGTAACGCGTGGCACGCGGCGAGGGTGACGGTGTACTCGCCGAGCGCCCGGTGAACGCGCGTCAGCACGTCGGAGCCGACGCGGTGTTCGAGCACTGGGATCCGGGCCATCAGGGCGACGAGTACCAGCAGCAGATACGCGGCGAGCATGCCGAGCACCCGGCCCGCGGCAGTGACCAGGCCCGCGGTGTTGCCGAGCGAGGCCGCCGTGGTGTCCTGCCACCAGATCGAGACCACGAGGATCGCGCCGAGCGCGATCGCGGCGACGAGTGCGTACGTCCACGTGCGGCCCGGCCGCGGCAGGACCGTGGCGGACGCGGCGGCTGGCCGGGCGGCGCGATGCCCCTGGCCGGTGGTCGTCGTCATGGATCAACTGTGCCTCACCGGGCTGAACGCGATGGCGGCCGCAGCGGAGAATCGGCTAAGAAAAGATGTTTGGATCCGGTTAAGCCCCGGTCTCCGCGCCGGAGCCGCCGCCGTCGGCGCCCTTCCCGGGATCGAGCAACCGGGTGGAGACGCTCTGCTGGGCCAGCAGCCGCAGCGCGTTGAACAGGGACTCTCCGAGGATCGTGCCCATCACGACGCCGCGCACGACCTGGTCCGGCGATTCCATCGCGAGGACGGCCTCGACCTCCCGGCGCGCCATGGGCTCGACCACGTCGAAGTAGACGTCGATCAAGGGGTAGAGCTCGGGAATGTCCGCGGCCAGCACGGCGGCGACCGCATCGGCGGCCTGGTCGAGCGCCGGGCAGTCCGGCTCGATGTGCCAGCCGCGCTGCCGCGCCATGTCCAGCACCACCGCGCGCGCCTCATGCCACGCCGGTTCGGGGCGGGTCGGCGCGGCGCGGCGGGTCACGGCGTCGTGCGCCGCGCCGAGCACCTCGTTGAGCGGCATCCGCGGGTCATCCGAGGCGGCGAGCACGGCGCGGGTGTCGGCGACGCTCAGCCGGCCGACCTCGATCAACGCGCGGATCAGGCGCAGCCGGGCGAGGTGCTCGGGGCCGTACTCGGCCTGGTTGCGCGCGGTGCGCTCGCCCGCCGGCAGCAGCCCCTCGCGCAGGTAGTACTTCACCGTCGGCAGCGGTACCCCGCTGGTCGCCGACAACTCGCTGATACGCAAGCTCGTCACGCTCCCTTTCTGCTTGACAGATTACCGGGAAGAAACGGATAGTAGAGCTATCCACTATCCACGAGGAGGCGGTGATGGCCAAGGTGGTGAGCGGCCGGATGACGGCCGATATCGAGGGGGACTTCGTGGTCTTCCTGATCGGGATGCGGTTCAACCGGCCGTGGCACGTGGTGAAGGCCGCGTACGCGTTCCGGGCGATGCCGCGGATGCTCAAGTACCTGCGCGAGCGGCCCGAGGCCGGGCTACTGCACGCGATGCTCGCGATCGGGCCGGACGGCCCCCTGGTCGTCCAGTACTGGCGCAGCGTCGAGCAGTTGGAGGCCTTCGCGCGGGACGCCCGGGCACCGCACCACCCGGCGTGGAAGGGCTGGAACCGGCTGATCGGCTACGACAAGCCGTATGTCGGCATTTGGCACGAGTCGTACCAGGTGAAGGCCGGTGCCTACGAGTGCCTGTACGGGAATATGCCGCGCTTCGGGCTCGCGCAGGCCGGCGAGCACGTGCCGGTCGAGCGCAAGGGGAGTACGGCTGCCGAAAGGCGCGGTGTGACAGCTTCGCAGGCTTAGATGCACCGGCGTGCAACCGATGCGGGTCTTCGCGCGCGAGCTAGGGCGATATGGGGTGTCGCCGGACCGACCTGGCTTCCTGACGGCCCGACAGTTCCGCGGCATGACGGGCCGCCAGCCCGGCAGGCCGGCGGACCGACAGATCGGCGGACGAGCGGCTTACGAGCAGCAACCGCCGCCGCAGCAACTGCCGCCGGCCGAGGGGGCCGGGCCCGCCGCGCGGCCGCCGACGGCGACCGCGGAGAAGAGCTTGACCGTGTCCGTGTGCCCCTCGGGGCAGGCCGCGGGCTCGTTGGCCTCGGACATCGGGCGGGTCTGCTCGAAGGTGGAGCCGCATGCGCGGCAGCGGTACTCGTATCGCGCCATGGCTGAATTCTATGGGCTCAGGCCGGTCGCGGCCACGGCGTGTCGCACACCGTCATAATTCGGATAGAGCTACATAATCGGGATGTGCTGTGGTTGGTCTCCGTGCACGCCCTGGGGGCCGTCCTCGCGCCGCTGCTCGTGCGCAAGCTCGGCCGCGCGGCGTTCCTCGTCCTCGCGCTGGCCCCGGCCGCGGCCTTCGTCTGGGCCCTGACGCAGACCGCGAGGATCGTGGACGGCCAGCCGATCGAGCAGGTCAGGCAGTGGATCCCGGCGTACGGCGTGTCCCTGGCCTTCCGCCTCGACCCGCTCGGCCTCGTCCTGCTCTTCCTCGCCAGCGGAATCGGCGCGCTCGTGCTCGTGTACTGCGCGCGCTACTTCGACTCGGACGAGCCGGGCCTCGGCCTGTTCGCCTGCTCGCTGACCGGCTTCGCCGGGGCGATGATCGGACTGGTCCTCGCCGACGACCTGATCCTGCTGTTCGTCTTCTGGGAACTGACGACCATCCTGTCGTTCCTGCTCATCGGCCACTACGCCGACCGGCCCACGGCGCGTCGCAGCGCCCTGCGCGCCGTGAGCGTCACCACGTTCGGCGGACTCGCGCTGCTGGCCGGTGTCGTCATCCTCGGGCAGGACGCCCGCACGTACCGGCTGTCCGCCATCCTCGCGCACCCGCCGCACGGTACGACCGTGACCAGCGCCCTCGTGCTGATCCTCGTCGGCTGCTTCGCCAAGTCCGCGGTATTCCCGTTCAGCCAATGGCTTCCCGGCGCGATGGCCGCTCCGACGCCGGTCAGCGCCTATCTGCACGCAGCGGCGATGGTGAAGGCGGGCGTCTACCTCATCGCGCGCCTCACCCCGGCTTACGGCGGCGACCCGACCTGGCAGCGGCTCTGCCTGATCCTCGGCGGCGCGACGATGCTGCTCGGCGGCGTCAGAGCACTGCGTGAACGTGACCTCAAGCGCGTCCTCGCGTTCGGCACCGTCAGCCAACTCGGGTTCCTGACTGCGATCCTCGGCGCGGGGACGCGGGACACCGCGTTCGCCGGCCTCGCGATGCTCCTCGCTCACGCCGTGTTCAAGGCCCCGCTCTTCCTCGGCGTGGGCATCATCGACCACAGCACTGGCACGCGCGACCTGCGCAAACTTTCCGGACTTGCCCGCTCGATGCCTGCGCTCTGCGTCGTGATGTGCCTCGCCGCACTGTCGATGGCGGCCATTCCGCCGATGCTCGGATTCGCCGCGAAGGAGTCGGTCCTCGACGCGTTCGTCATCGGCGCCGAGCACGGCACGAGCAGCTACCCGTACATGCTCGCCGTCTTCGTCGCAGGCTCGGCGCTGACCGTCGCGTATACATGCCGCGTCGTGTGGGGCGCATTCGCTCCCAAGCCGGGTGTCGCGGATACGCCGGTACACGCGGCAGCCTGGCTCGCCCTCGGACCCGCCGGGCTGCTCGCGCTGGCCGGACTCGTCGTCGGAATCGGCGCGCCGATGCTCAACGACCTGCTCTCCGGGTATGCCGACGCCGTTCCAGGCGCTCACGAGGTTCATCTGTACGTGGCTGGATGGGGCGGTTTCGGGCTGCCGCTCCTCCTCTCCGCGATCGCATGGGTCGCCGGCGGCGCGATGTTCATCGTCCGCGAGCCACTGCTGCGGTTCCACAAGAACCACACGCTGCCCGAGGGCGAAGACGTCGTCAACAACCTGCTGCTCGCCCTCGAGCGCGCATCGCTGCAGATCACCGGGTCCGTGCAACGCGGGTCGCTGCCGGTCTACGTGGGCTCCGTCTTCCTCACCGCGGTCGCCCTCGGTGCGTGGGCCCTGGTCTACGGCGCGCCCTGGCACCTTCCCAGCCCGGTTCCCTGGTGGGCGTCGCGCACGCAACTCGCCGTCGCGGTCCTCACCTGCCTCGCCGTGATCTGCGTGCCGCTGCTGACGAACCGGCTCGCCGCCGCCCTGGTCACCGGCGTCAGCGGTTTCGCGGTCGCGATCCTCTTCCTCGTCGACGACGCGCCGGACCTGGCGTTCACCCAGCTCGCTGCCGAGACCGTCTCGCTCATCGTGTTCGTGCTCGTACTGCGCCGCCTCGATCCGAGCTTCGTCCGAACGCAGCGGACCAGCAGGCGCGCCGCCCACCTCCTGCTCGCGGTCTCGGCGGGCGTCGTGCTCAGCGCGCTGACTTACGTCGCCGAGGCCGCGCGGCAGGCGCAGGCCGTCGCCTCCGGATACGGCGAGCTGGCTCACGAGTCCGGGCTCGAGAACATCGTCTCCGCGATCATCGTCGACTTCCGCGCCTGGGACACGCTCGGCGAGAGCAGCGTCATCGCGATCTGCGCAGCCGGTGTCACGAGCCTCGTCTTCGCACGTCGCGCGGCGGGCGCGTTCGCGGTCCGGAGCAGGCCGGAACGCGCCGAAGCCGGCTGGCTCGCCGCGCGACCCGCCGTTCTCCAGCGTTCGCTGCCACTCGAGGTGGTCGCCCGCCTGACCTATCACACGATCCTGCTGGTCTCGCTCTACCTGCTCCTGCACGGCGAATACGGCCTGGGCGGCGGTTTCGTCGCGGGGCTGCTCGCCGGACTCGGGCTCGTCATGCGCTACCTCGCGGGCGGCCGCTACGAACTGGCTGCGGCGGCTCCCATCGACGCCGGCGTGCTGCTGGGCCTCGGCATGGCGCTCGCTTCCGGAACCGCGCTGCTCGGCTACGCCTGGGGTGACACCGTGCTCGCCCCCGCGCACTTCACCGTGCACCTGCCGGTCACCGGAAGCCTGACCGTGCACAGCTCCCTGCTCTTCGACTTCGGCGTGTATGTGCTGGTCATCGGGCTGGTCCTGGACATCCTGCGGTCCTTCGGTTCCGAGATCGACCGGCACATCGCCGCCGACCGCGAGGCGGCCGCGGAGCCCACTGAGCCCGCGCCGGAGGGCACATGAGCGCTGCCAGCCTGACCCTGATCTTCACCGGTGGACTGATGGTCACCTGCGGCGTCTACCAGCTGATGGCGCAGAGCCTGACCCGTCTCGTCCTCGGCCTGATCGTGGCCGGCAACGGGCTCAACGTGCTGATCCTCGCCGCCGGCGGCCTCGGACCGGCCGACGTGCTGACCCAGGCGATGATCCTGACGGCGATCGTGATCACCCTCGGCATGGCCGCCTTCCTGCTCGCACTCGCCTACCGCAGCTGGCAGCTCAACGGCGACGACCTCGTGCAGGACGACGTGGAGGACCGCCGTATCGCCCGCGCCGCGCACCGCGAAGACCTGGCCGGCGACCTGCGCACGCAGCGTGCCGCGTACCGGGCCGACCGGCGCGCCGCGCGGGAGGCATCGCGCGCGCGGAAGAAGGAACTGCGCGAAGCCCTCCGCGAGGCGCGGCGCGAGTTGCGGGCCCGGGCCCGGCTCCAGCGGGCGATCGCGGCCCGCGCCGAAGACTACGAATACCTGGAAGAGGAGACCGAGTCGGACACCGATTTCGAGCGCCCTCCCGCCAACAGGGGAGGACCGGCGTGAAGGCCCTGGTACCGCTGCCCGTCCTGCTGCCGCTCTTCGCGGTCGGCATCAAATTCGTGCTCGGGCCGCGCCGCGTCCGCATGCAGACGTTCATCTCGCTCACGGTGCTGGTCGCGGACACCGTCATCAGCACCGTGCTGCTCGTCGAGGCCGACCGGCACGGGCCGATCGTCGTACAAGTCGGGAACTTCGCTGCTCCGCTCGGGATCACCCTTGTGGTCGACCGCTTCTCCGGGCTCATGCTGGCGGTCTCCTCGACCGTCACCCTGTGCGTGCTGCTCTACTCGCAGAGCCAGCGGTTCGCCGACGAGAACGAGGACGAGACCGGCGCCCCGCTGGCGATCTTCTACCCGACGTATCTGCTGCTCGCCGCCGGAATCGCGGACAGCTTCCTCGCCGGGGACCTGTTCAATCTGTACGTGGGCTTCGAAGTCATGCTGGCGGCGAGCTACGTACTGATGACCATCGGCGGCACCGACGCCCGGATCAGGCACGGCGCGGTGTACATCATGGTCGGCGCGGCGTCCTCACTGCTGTTCGTCGCGGCGATCGCCGTCGCGTATGCGGCTTGCGGAACGGTCAACCTGGCCGACCTCGCCGTCCGGCTCGCCGTCGTGGCACCCGCCGCGCGTCTCGCCGTGCAGGTGCTGCTGATCACGGTGTTCGCGGTGAAAGCGGCCATCTTCCCGCTCTCCGCCTGGCTTCCCGACTCCTACCCGACCGCTCCAGCGCCGGTGACCGCGGTGTTCGCCGGACTGCTCACGAAGGTCGGCGTCTACTCACTCATTCGTACGCAGACACTGCTCTTTCCGCACAACCGGCAGGCGCCGCTGCTCTACACCGTCGCCGCACTCTCGATGATCATCGGCATCCTCGGCGCCGTCGCCCAGGCCGACCTCAAACGCCTGCTGTCGTTCACGCTGGTCAGCCACGTCGGATTCCTCGTCCTCGGCCTCGCGATCGGATCCGTCCGCGCACTGTCCGGGGCACTGTTCTACGCGATCACGCACATCACCGTGCAGACCACGCTGTTCCTCGTCACCGGGCTGATCGAGCGACGCGAGGGGACCGCCGACTTCAGCCGGCTCGCCGGACTCGCGCGGCTCGCGCCCGTACTCGGACTGCTCTTCTTCATTCCCGCGATGAACCTCGCCGGCATCCCGCCGCTCTCGGGCTTCATCGCCAAGCTCGCGCTGCTCCAGGCGGCAGCCGCCGACGGCGGTGTCGGCGCGTACATCCTGCTCGCCGCGATGCTGGTCACCAGCCTGCTGACCCTGTATGCGATGACGAAGGTATGGGCTCGCGCGTTCTGGCGTGCGCCGGGAGAAGGAGCGGGCAAGGCGGCCGAGCGGCAGATCGTCATGCCCGGCTCCGACTCGGTCGCGGTGGTCCGCAGCGCATA
The DNA here is from genome assembly GCF_018139625.1 of Actinospica acidithermotolerans. GTDB lineage: Bacteria > Actinomycetota > Actinomycetes > Streptomycetales > Catenulisporaceae > Actinospica > Actinospica acidithermotolerans. Next base: position 15,049 of record NZ_JAGSOH010000069.1, read on the forward strand.
CGGCGCCGCGCGCGGCATCGGCGGCCGGCGCATCTCCACCAGCGAGAGCTACCCGGTCGGCATGCTCGGCGCGACCGTCGCGCTGATCCTGATCAGCCTCGCCTACACCGTCTGGGCCGGGCCGATCGCCGAATACACCGAACGCGCCGCGGCCGAATTGCTGAACCCGAGCGTGTACATCAACGCAGTTCACGCGATTGGAGGAACGCATTGAAAGCCCTCCGCAGTGTCAACGCCCGCGCGACCAGCCCGCTCGCGGTCGTCTGGCTGCTCGGCGTCTGGTTGCTGCTGTGGGGGAGTATCAGCCCACTGGCGATCGTGTCGGGGCTGCTGATCGGCTTCGGGCTGCTCTGGGCCACGCCGCAGCCGGCCGTCGAGATCGGGCTGCGGTTCCGGCCGCTTGCGGCGATCAGCCTACTGCTGTTCGTCACCGTCGACCTCGTCGTCTCGAGCTGCCGCGTCGCCTGGCACATCCTCACGCCGACCCTCCCGGAGTCGGCGATCTACAACGTGCCGCTGCGGGTCCGCGGCGGTCTGATGATCACCATGGTGGCCGTCGCGGTCACGGCCGTCCCCGGCAGCACGGTGATCGACGCGCGCCCCGAGGACGGCATGCTCGAGATCCACGTGTTCGATGCCTCGTCGAGCGAGGCCGAGCAGAACATCCGTCGCGACGTGCAGCTGCTCGAACGGCGGATCACGGCCGCCTTCGGATCCCGGGCCGAACGCCGACGCGTACTGGAGGCTGAAGAATGACCATGGACAACGTGTGCCTGTACGGCGCGGCCGGAATGCTGGTCGTGGCGGCGGCATTGGTGCTGATCCGCACGGTGATCGGCCCGAGCGTGTTCGATCGGGCCGTCGGCCTCGACACGCTCTCCGCGATCTGCCTCGCCGCGATCGCCGTGGACGCCGCGCAGCACCACGACGGGCAGTACCTGCCGATCCTGCTGCTGCTCGCGCTCGTCGGGTTCACCGGCTCGGTCTGCCTGGCCCGCTTCGGGGGCGGCGGCGAGGAGATCTCCGGCGAGGACGGGTGCGTCGCCCCCGGACAGCCCGACCCGCTCTCCGGGACGCTGCCCGAGCCGCTGCCGGAGAGGGAGCTGGAGAAGCGCCGCGAGGAGGGGCTGTGAGGGGAGCCGAGATCGCGGACGACATCGGCGACGTCGTGATTCTCGGCGGCGCCGTCTGGTCGCTGATCGCGGGCGTCGGCCTGCTTCGGTTGCCCGATGTCCTGAGCCGCATGCACGCGGCCACGAAACCGCAGGTCCTCGGACTGCTGATGATGCTGCTCGGCGTCGCGCTGCGGCTGCGCACCGCCGATGACATCACGACCCTGATCCTCGTCGGCCTGTTCCAGACCTGGACGGTGCCGGTCGCCGCGCACATGATCGCCCGGGCCGCGCGGCGCTCGTCGGACCGGCCGGGAGCGGGGTGAATCAAGGGCGGTAGGGGCCGGTAGACTCCTGATGACCATACAGTTTTCGGGAGTCTCACATGGCGTCGCTGCTCGCTCTGCTGGCCTCCGCGCTCTGGGGCAGCAGCGACTTCGTCGGAGCCATGCTGTCCAAGCGCTGGCCCTCGACCGCCGTCGTCTTCCTCGGCGTGCTGCTGGCGACGACCGTGCTGCTCCTCGGGATCCCGCTCGCCGACCCGCCCTTCGGCGCCTACCAGTGGTACGGCGCGGCGGCCGGCGCGGGCGGAGCGATCGCGCTGGCGTGCTTCTACAAGGCCATGGCCGCAGGCCCGATGTCCCTGGTCGCGCCGCTGTCGGCGACCAGCGCGGCCGTGCCCGTCCTCTGGTCGCTCGCGCGCGGCGGAACGGTCGACCTGCTGCAGGGCGTCGGCATCATGCTCGCGTTCATCGGCGTCATCCTCGCCTCGGGGCCCGAGATGCGCGAGGGCAGCCTCGTCAGCCGCTCGACCCTGCTCTTCACCCTCGCCTCCGCGATCGGCTTCGGCCTGTATTACATCTTCTTCGCGCTCGGCTCGGCCACCAGCGTGTACGGCACGCTGCTCAGCCAGCGCATCGCCGGCGTGCTCATCCTCGCGCCGGTCGCGTTGCGCGGACTGCCGCGGCGGAAGAGCCTGATCAACGGCCTCACCTGGACACCGACGATCGCCGTCCTGTTCGTGTTCAACGGTCTCGGCGACGTCGCGGCCAACGGCATCTACGGTCTCGCGACGCGCCACGCCGGGTCCAACCTGCCGGTGGTCATGGCGCTTTCCGGCCTCTACCCGGTGGTCAGCACGGTTCTAGCCTGGGCGCTGCTCAAGGAGCGCCTGCGCGCCGTGCAGAACGTCGGAATCCTTGCAGCGCTGACGGGCGTGCTGCTGCTCAACGCGTGAGACCGGAACTAGACTCCGGGTATGACGTCGACGTCGGTGCCGGTCACGCCCGAACTCCACGCGTACATCCTGGAGCACTGCAGCCCGCGCGACGAGGTCCAGCGCTGGCTGATCGAACGCACGGCCGAGCTCGGCCCGATCTCGCGCTTCCAGATCGCTCCCGAGCAGGGCATTCTGCTGACGATGCTGACCCGGCTCACCCGTGCCGAGGTCGCGGTCGAGATCGGCACGTTCACCGGCTACTCCTCGATCTGCATCGCCCGCGGCCTCGCCGACGGGGGCAGGCTGATCTGCTGCGACATCAGCGAGGACTGGACCGCCATCGCGCGCGAGGCCTGGCGGCGCACTGGCCTCGCCGACCGCATGGACCTCCGCATCGGCCAGGCCCTCGACACCGTCAACGCGCTCCCGCAGGACGAGCACATCGACTTCGCCTTCGTCGACGCGGACAAGAAGCCGTACTGGGATTACTACAGCGCCCTGATCACGCGCACGAAGCCCGGCGGGATCATCGCCTTCGACAACACTTTCCGCAACGGCGACGTGGTCGACTCCCGCCGCGCCGAAGCGGGCAAGAACGGCGACCCCGACCCGCAGGCCATCCACGAGTTCAACGGCCGCCTCGTCGCCGACGAGCGCGTCGAGGTCGTCATGCTGCCGATCGCCGACGGCCTGACGATCGCTCAGAAGCGCTAAGCCCTAGGCATCGGGCTCGGAAGGCTGCGTCGCGATCTTGTCGGCGTTCACGTAGGCGAAAGCCCGATCGCTGAGACTCGGCCCGGCGCGCGTCGCCGGAGCGGGTTCGGGGACAGCCTCCACGCCGCGGCCGAGGCGCATGATCGTCAGCGGGGGCCGCGCCCTCGGTGAGCCCGTCCGCTCGAACGCGATGACGGCCGAACCCAAGATCGTCGCCTCGACCACGTAGTCGGAGCGTTCCTCGAAGTTGGGGCACGCGCGCTCGAAGAAGCGGATCGAGATGTCCTGGACGACCGCCCCCTCGCCGCCCGCATCCCGCACCGCGTTCTCCAGCGCCCTGCGTGCTTCCCGCCGCGCGTCGTTGACCAGGCGGGTATACCCGACGACCTCGCGGTTTCCGCCGGCGCCGATCCCGCGCCTGGTCTGCTGGATCATCCGCTCGTCGAAGTGAACCGCGGCGATGGCGATGCCGGAGACCAGCCGGAACGGCATCCAGCCGGAACGCAGCAGCTTCGCGAGCTCCTGACCGGAGACGTGCGTGGTGAACGGCGCCTGCGAGCGGGTCTGTGCCCTCGCCTGCACGGCAGTGCCCTCGACGGTGAACTCCTCCGTCTGCGTGAAGAAGTTCGCAGAGCCGATCCGCATCCCGATCACGCCGTCGCCGCCGAGCGCGCGGCACTCCGCGACGGCGCGTTCGAGCGCTAGCGCACGTCCGGCCTGGATCTGCGCGAGCAGGGGGTTGTGCGGGTCGGCGGTCGAGCGGTCCGCGCGCTGCGCCGGCGCGGTGACGAAGCAGCGTCCGTATCCGGCGGAGCTGAGGAACGCGACCGTCGCCCCGAAGACCTGTCCGACGGGATCGAAACCGGCACCCGTGGTCGCGCCGAACCCGCCGACCGGCCCGGGATAGGCCCATCCGCGCTGGTCCCGCAGCCGTTCCAGCCGCGAGATGCGCGGATCCCGCTCGGTCAGCCCGTCGCCGCGGTGCTCCGGCACAGCCACGGTTTCATGCTAGGCCGTTTCTTCGAACTAGCGTCGGATCAGGCCGCGGTGTCTGACGCGTGCGCTCGCAAGGCGCAGGGGCGGGGGCATACTCGGTCGTCTGCAACCGCCCCTGCAACGCCGCGAGCGTGCGTGGCAGGCGTCGCGGACCCGGCGATAGTTCGAAGACGCGGCCTAGGCCCGGTCTACCGGCCGCCGCCGCACGACTGCCGGATCACCAGGCGGGTGGGGGTGAGAATCGGGCTCTCCGGTGCGGGCCGGTCGCCGAACCGGTCGTCGACGAAGTCGAGCAGCGCGCTGACGGCGGCGGTACCGAGGGCCAGCGAGTCCTGGGCGACCGTGGTGAGCGCCGGACGGACCAGGCTCGCGGCCTCGATGTCGTCGAAGCCGACGACGGCGATGTCCTCGGGGACGTCGAGTCCCGCGTCGGCGAAGGCGTGCATGGCTCCGAGGGCCATCTCGTCTCCGGCGACGAACACGGCCGTGGGCCGTCGCGACTTCGGCAGCCCGGCGAGCCTGCGGCCGCAGGCGTAGCCGCTGTCCATGAAGAAGTCGCCGTTCTGCACGTACTCGTCGGGCAGGTCGAGGCCCAGTTCGCCGACGGCCTGCTGGAAGCCCCTGAGCCGCTGGACGGCCGGCATCAGGTCGACCGGGCCGGTGATGGTGGCGATGCGACGGTGGCCGAGATCGTGAAGGTGGCGTACGGCCTCGACGGCGCCGGCCCGGTTGTCGGAGGTGACGCAGCACGCGCGCGGGCCGGCGATGTCGTGGTCGATGGCGACGCACGGGAGGCTGGACTCGAACAGCTCGCGCAGCGCGGGCCGGTGGTCGTCGACGCCCATCACGATGACGCCGTCGACCTGGAACTGGCGGGCGGTGTCGAGGTAGGCGCGCGGCCCCTGGCGGTCCACGTCCACGTTGAGCAGGATCAGATGCCGGCCGACGTCGCTGAGCGCCTGCTTGAGCCCGACGAGCAAGGAGAGCAGGAACGGGTGCTTGCGTCCCGCGGTCTCGTAGCCGCTGTCCCACAGCAGGCCGACGGCGTCGGAGCGGCCGCGCACGAGCGCCCGCGCGGACTGGCTGGGACGGTAGCCGAGCCGCTCGGCGGCCTGCTGGACCTGCCGCCGCGTCTCGACGCTGACCTCCGGATGGCCGTTGAGGGCCCGCGACACGGTCGCCACCGAGACCCCGCACTCCCTGGCCAGATCCTTGATCCCCGCCATCGCTTCCCCCAGTACCGCTCGCTCCGGTGATCGAAAACGTTTACGGCACTCTACCTTCTCCGGGCCTCGTCAAGCACGGGCTCCATGCGGTTCGACGTACAGCGCTTGCAGGCAGTAACCGAACACGCCGCCTTGATCGCCGAGCCGGGTGCTCGTCGTGCCGCCGCCGGAGGGGTCGAGCGAGGTGGCCGCGTCCACCGAGATCCAGCCGCCGTCGGGGCAGCGCAGGAAGCTGAGATTCAGGTCGAGGTTGCTGAACAGGTGCGTGCGGAAGTCGAGCGCCGAGCTGAATCCGCTGGCCCCGTCGGCGATCAGCACGGCGGTCTGCGTCGGGGTGGTCGGCTCTCCCTCGACCAGCGGCAGCCGGGGACGCACCCAGACCCGGCACGGGCCGGGCGTCGCGGGGCCGCCGGCCACGTAGCGGAACTCCATCGCCGCGATCCAGCCGTGGTTCAGGTGACGGCTCAGCTCGTCGCCGCCGCCGTCGTGCGACGTGAGCGACTCCGGGTCGGGGAACGGATCGGCCGAGGCGGGGTCCGGGACGTCGGGCACCAGGTCAGGCTGCTGGCGACGCCACCAGGCGCGGGCCGTGAGCACCGGGCGGCCGCCGGCGAGGACGGTCGCGGCGAGCAGCCGGGCGCGCTTGCCCGGCTTGACCACCTCGGTGCGGACGGTGAGCGGGCCCACCGGGACCGGGGCGAGGAAATCGCAGGCCAGCCGGGCGATGTGGCCGCCGTCCGCCGGGGCGAGGCGTTCCAGCTCGTGCAGGGCCAGCGCGCAGGGGGCGCCGCCGTGCTGCATCTCGGCGGACCAGGGGCCCTGGGTCGCGACGGTGGAGTCGAAGGTCGCGGCCCCGTCCGCCGTCCGCTCGGTGGGTGTGTAGAACGCCGACATGGATCCTCCCGTTACGGTTTCCGTAACACGCTGGCGCGAGTAGGCTACGGTTACGGAATCCGTAACGTCAAGGCGCGACCCGAGGAGGACGATGACCGCCCCGCGGCCCGGAACCCCGGTGCGCGGCTCGCAGACCGGCCGGCCGCTGATGGCCGCGCTCGACCTGCTGGGGCGCCGCTGGACGCTGCGGATCCTCTGGGAGCTGCGGCTCGGCCCGCTCGGCCCGCGCGAGCTGCGCTCCCGCTGCGACTCGATGTCCCCGAGCGTGCTCTACCAGCGTCTCAAGGATCTGCGGCAGGCCGGGCTGGTGGGCCAGGACGAGTCCGAGCGCTACCGGCTCACGCCGCTCGGGCTCGCGCTGGGGGAGGCGATCGAGCCGCTCAACCGGTGGTCGGCGACGTGGGCCGCGGAATGGGACGGGGAACGGGACGCCGGGCGGCGGCGGGGCGAGTGAATCAGCCCACGTATCGGCATCCGGCACGCGCTGTCGGTGCGGGCCGCTACGGTAGCCCGCGTGACTACCGATGAGCTGACGATGCCGACCGATCTGCACCTGCCCCCGCTGCCCGAATCGTGGCGGAAGGTCCTCGGCGAGGAGATCGCGAAGCCTTACTTCGCGAAGCTGGACGCCTACGTGGCCGCCGAGCGCGCCGCGCACCAGGTGTTCCCGCCGCGCGAGGAGGTCTTCGCGGCGCTCGAGGCCACCGCCTACGAGGACGTGCGCGTAGTGCTGCTCGGCCAGGACCCGTACCACGACGACGGCCAGGCGCACGGGCTCTGCTTCTCGGTGCGGCCCGGCGTGCGGGTGCCCCCGTCGCTGCGCAACATGTACAAGGAGCTCAACGCCGACCTCGGCCTGCCGATCCCGAAGGACGGCGACCTGCGCCCGTGGACGAAGCAGGGCGTGCTGCTGCTCAACACGGTGCTGACGGTGCGCGCCCACGAGGCGAACTCGCACAAGAAGCAGGGGTGGGAGACGTTCACCGACGCGGTGATCCGCGCCGTGAGCGACCGCGAGCAGCCGGCCGTGTTCGTGCTCTGGGGCGGTCCGGCGAAGACCAAGAAGGCGCTGATCGACACCGAGCGCCACCGCGTGCTCGAGGGCACGCACCCCTCGCCGCTCTCGGCGAGCAAGGGCTTCCACGGCTCGCGGCCGTACACCGCGATCAACGCGGCGCTCGGGGAACTGGGCTACCCGGCGATCGACTGGTCGCTCTGAGCGCCGGTCCCGCGACGCCGCGGAGTACGGCACCGGGCCGGGGGATCCGGTTCAACCGTTCAGCGTGATCACGCGTCTGTTCCCCTGGAGGTAAGTGATGACCAAGGGACAGTTCGCCCTGCTGACGGCAGCTCTCGGCCTGGTGACCATGGGCGGGGCGGGCTATTTCGCGTATGCGAGCTCGGGCACGCACAGCTCGGACTCGAACGGCGCTTCGGCCGCCGGGCAGCCGACCGGCGCGAGCACCGCCACGGCCCTCGTGCCGGGCGACGGATCGAGCGCGACGCCGGACTCCGGCGGCGGCACCGGGAACGGCGGCTCCCAAAACTGCCGGAACGGCGACATCCAGGTCTCCGAGCAGGCGGGCCAGGGAGAGATGGGGCACATCTCGCTGCTGCTGGTCTTCCAGAACACCAGCGGCAGCACCTGCGTGCTGCACGGCTATCCCGGCGCCGCGCTGACCGGCCGGGCCGGCACGGCCGACCTGAACGCGACGCGCGCGCTCTCCGGCGCCCTCGGCGGTGCGGTCGGCCTGGCCAAGGCCCCGATCGTCGTGCTCGCGCCGGGCGCCGACGCCTCGGCGGTGCTGGAGTGGAGCGACGTGCAGACCGGCTCGGGCTGCGCGATGCAGAACCCGGTCAGCCTGCTGGTCACGCCGCCGAACACGACGCAGACCAGCACCCTGTCGATATCCACGGGCACCGAGGTCTGCTCGGGATTCGAGATCCACCCGGTGCTCGAGGGCGTGGTCAGCGAGCCGGCCTCGGCGTAGCCGGGCTAGTCGGGCGCTCGGGCCGCCGCGCCGGCCGCGTCAGCCGCCGCCGCGTCAGCCGACGCTCTGGCCGATGAGGTGGCCGATCACGAAGGTCGCTCCGGCCGCGATCGCCGCCAGGGCGAGCTGTCGCAGGGCGCTGCGCCACACCGGCTTCGAGGTGAGCTTGCCGACCGCGCCGCCGCCGACCAGCGCCCCGAGCGCGGCGAGCACCAGGGCCAGCCAGAGCGCGTGCGCGCCGAAGAGGTAGGGCGCCAGCGGGATGATCGCGCCGACGGTGAACGCGCCGAACGAGGCTCCCGCCGCCGTCCACGGGGAGGGCAGGTCGTGCGGGTCGACGCCGAGCTCCTCGCGCACGTGCAGCCGCAGGCCCCGGTCGGGCTGCGCGGAGACCTGCGCGGCCACCTTCCTGGCCAGGTCCTCGTCCACGCCCTGCGCGACGAACGCGGCGGCCAGCTCCATCTGCTCGCCGACCGGGTTGCGGCGCAGTTCGTGCCGCTCCTTGTTGACCTCGGCCTGAACCAGCTCGTTCTGCGAGGTGACCGAGATGTATTCGCCGGTGGCCATCGAGAAGGCGCCGGCGACCAGTCCGGCGATGCCGGTCAGCGCCACGGTGTGCGACGAGGCGCCGCCCGCGCCGACCCCGCTGATCAGCGAGACGTTCGTGACCAGGCCGTCCATCGCGCCGAAGACCGCCGGGCGCAGCCAGCCGCCGCTCACGTCCCGGTGGTGGTGGGCGGGCGGCGGACCCGGCGTGCGGGTATGCGAGTGCTTGTCGGAGGCCGTGGTCACCATGGATTTCATGATATCGGAATAGCGCCCCTAATCCTAAAAGCAATTCCCTTAGGAAAGGCTAACCTCCGGCCGATATCCGATATTCCCGGGAATCGCGCGTTATCGAAACGCAACCGGATCCGCCGGAGACCGCGTCGATGCGGACATGAAGGTACTCATCACAGGCGGCGCGGGTTTCATCGGCAGCACGATCGCCTCGGCCGTGCTCGACCACGGCGGCTTCCCGGTCATCCTGGACAGCCTCGTCACCGGCCGTGAGTCCTTTGCCGAGGGCCGTGAGTTCTATCGCGGCGACGTGGCCGACGGGGCGCTGATCGACCGCGTCTTCGCCGACCACCCGGACATCGAGGCCGTCGTGCACTGCGCGGCGCTGATCGTCGTGCCCGACTCGGTCAGCGAGCCGCTCCGCTACTACCGCGAGAACGTCGGCAAGACGATCGAACTGCTGCAGCACCTGGAGCGCAACGGCTGCCACCGCGTGCTGTTCAGCTCCTCGGCGTCGATGTACAAGGCCGGCGCCGACTTCACGGTCGACGAGGAGTCCGAGCTCGATCCCAGTAGCCCGTACGCCGCCACGAAGACGATCGTGGACCGCATCCTGGCCGACGCGGTGCGCGGCGGCAGCGGCCTTCGCGCCGTCTCCCTGCGCTACTTCAACCCGATCGGCGCCGATCCGAAGATGCGCACCGGGCTTCAGCTGCTGAACCCCTCGCACGCGCTCGGCAAGATGGTCGAGGCCTGGGAGAACCACGACGTCTTCCGGATCACCGGCACCGACTGGCCCACGAGCGACGGCACCGGGATCCGCGACTACATCCACGTCTGGGACCTCGCCCAGGCCCATGTCGCGGCCCTGACGCGCTTCGACCGGCTGGTCGGCCACGGCAGCGGGGAGCCCGGCGACCGGCCCGCGCACGCCGTCATCAACCTCGGCACCGGCAAGGGTGTGACGGTCCGCCAGCTCGCCGAGGCGTTCGGCACGGTGACCGGAACCCCGCTGCGGACCGAGGACGCCCCCGCGCGCCCGGGCGACGTGGTCGGCGCCTACACCCGCTGCGACCGCTCGGCCGAGCTGCTCGACTGGCGCGCGAAGTACGAACTCGAGGACGGGATCCGGCACGCGCTGGAATGGCGCCGCCGCCTGCTGGAACTCGCCGCAGCGGACTGATCCGGGGCCCGGCGGACGGCCGGAGGGCCTTGACAGGGTCCTCCGCGCTGTCTATCAAATGCCTGTGACAACGTTGTCCTTCCGGCGCGCCCACAGCGCCCTGCTGTCCTTGACCGCGATAGCCGCACTCACCCTCGGGACGCTGGCGAGCCCCGTCTGCGCCCAGGCCGAATCCGATCACGCCACCGTCGGCGACCCCGCGTCGCTCGTGGACACGATGGTCGGCACCGGAAGCGGCGGCGCCGTGGTCGGGCAGGTCGACACCTACCCCGGCGCCACGATGCCGTTCGGCATGATTCAGTGGAGCCCCGACACCACCTCCCGGCCCGACGGCGGCGGGTATTCGTACACCGACTCGTCCATCACCGGCTTCAGCCTCACCCACTTCTCAGGCCCCGGATGCGCGATCGCGGGAGACTTCCCGATCCTGCCGCTGACCGGCGCCATCCCATCCGATCCGGGTTCGGCGTCCGCGGACTTCAGCCACAGCAGCGAGACCGCGCATCCGGGCTCGTACGCCGTGACCGCGGGCGGCGTGCGCACCCGACTCGCCGTCACCACGCGCACCGGCGTCGCGTCGTTCACCTATCCGGCTACGTCGCAGGCCCAGCTGTTGTTCAAGAGCGCGGACAGCGCCAACGGCAGCTCCGCCGCGACCTTCCAGACCGTCGGAACGAACGAGATCACCGGCGCCGTGACCAGCGGCCACTTCTGCGGCCAGCCGGACAGCTACACGATCTACCTCGCCGCCCGCTTCGACCGCCCCTTCACCGCCTCGGGCACCTGGGGCGGGACCGGCTCGTCGGTCTCCGGCGGCTGGCTGACCTTCGACACGCGGCACGACCAGACCGTCGGCATGCAGGTCGCCGTCTCCTACGTGAGCACGGCCGGCGCCCTCGGCAACCTCGCGGCCGAGGCGCACACCTACTCCGTCGCCAAGGTGGCCGCTCAGGCCACGGCCGCCTGGAACCGGCAACTCGGCACCATCGGCATCGCCGGCGGGACGCGGACCAGGCAGCAGACCTTTTACACGGCGCTCTACCACGCCTCGCTCGAACCGAGCGTCTTCAACGATGCGAACGGCGCCTACCCGGGCTTCGACGACAAGATCCATTACGTCCAACGGGGGCACAACCAGTACGCCGACTACTCCGATTGGGACATCTACCGATCGGAGGTGCCGCTGCTCTCGACGATCGACCCGGCCATAGCCTCCGACATGGCCGCATCGCTGGTGAACGACGCCGCACAGGGCGGCTCGCTGCCGAAGTGGCCGGTCGCCAACGCGTACACCGGCGTCATGAACGGCGACTCCTCCGACCCGATCCTCGCCGACGCCTACGCGTTCGGCGCCCGCGACTTCGACGCCTCGGCCGCGCTTGCCGACATGGTCATGGGCGCCGACGGCACCTCGTCCACCGGCCAGGGCTGGTTCGTCGAGCGGCCGAACGCCGCCGCGTACATCTCCGACGGGTACGTGCCGAACGTCGGCTCGGACTCGATCAGCCCGGTGCCCAACGGCGCCTCCGAAACGCTCGAATACGCCCTCGACGACTTCTCGATCTCGCGGCTGGCCCAGGCCCTCGGCCGGAAGTCGACCGCGACGACCTTCACCGGCCGCTCGCAGAACTGGGCGAACGTCTTCGACACCGCCGACGGCTACATCGAGCCCCGCGACTCCTCCGGGGCGTTCCCCAGCGGGCCGGCCGTCCCCGCGCTCACCGGCTTCGGCCAGAACGGGTTCCAGGAGGGCAACGCGGCGCAGTACACGTGGATGGTCCCGCAGAACATGAGTGGCCTGATCCAGGGCCTCGGCGGCGACAAGGCCGCGGCCTCGCGCCTCGACAGCTACTTCAGCCAGCTCAATGCCGGCCCGAATGAGCCGAACGAGTGGGCGGGCAACGAGATCTCGCTGGACACGCCGTGGGCCTACGACAGCGTCGGTCAGCCCTGGAAGACCCAGCAGGTCGTGAGCGAGATCACCAGCCAGCTCTACTCGCTCACCCCCGGCGGCGAGCCCGGAAACGACGATCTCGGCGCGATGAGCTCGTGGTACGTCTGGGCTGCGCTCGGCGTGTACCCGCAGACCCCGGGCGTCGCCGACCTCGTGCTCGGGACGCCGCAGTTCGCGCACGAGGTGATCCACGGCTCATACGGGCCGCTCGTCATCAACGCGCGCGGCGCCGGGGACACCTACGTCCAAAGCCTCGCGGTCGACGGTCGGAGCACGAACAAGACCTGGATCGACCTGACGCACACACACGAACTCGACTACACGCTCTCCAGCAGCCCGAACACGAGCTGGGGCACCGCTTCGGGCGACGCGCCGCCGTCGTTCGGCGCCGGACAGCTCAGCTTCCCGGCGAGCACGCGCGCCTCGCTCGACGTGACGCCCGGTCAGGTCCGTATCGCACCCGGATCCAGCACCACGGTGACCGTCAAGGAAGACAACACGCTCGCCACCTCCGGCTCGACGAGCGTCACCTACACCGCCACGGCGCCAACAGGCCTCACCGCCAGTCCTGCCACCTCGACACTCACGGCCGACGCCGGGAAGACCTCCAGCACGACGGCCACGATCACGGCCGCGTCCGGGATGGCGACCGGCTACTACCAGGTCCGATTCGCCGCGCGCGCCTCGAACGGAGCCCTACTGCCCGACGTATCTCTGCTGGTCACGGTCGCGGCGGCGGGGGAGAGCATCCCGACGGCGTACGTCTCCAACTACAGCGACAACACCGTCACCCCGGTCGACACGCGGACGCACAACGCCGGGCCGGCGATCCCGGTCGGCGGCGGCCCCGACGGCATGGTCGTCGCAGGCGGGAAGCTGTTCGTCGCCAACAACAACACGAACGACGTGACCGTCATCGACACAAGCACGAACGCCGTCGTCGCCACCGTCCCGGTCGGCTCGGTTGCGGCCGACGTCGCCGCCACGCCGGACGGGAAGACCGTGTGGGTGACCAACTTCGGCGACGGCACCGTTCAGCCGATCGACGTCGCCACACTCACCGCGGGCAAGGCGATCGCGGTCGGCAGCCAGCCCGAACGGCTCGCGGTCAGCCCCGACGGCACGCGGCTGTGGGTGGCGAACCAGGGCTCGGGTACGGTGAGCGAGGTGAATCTGGCCACAGACACGGTCAGCCACACGATCGCCGTCGGCCCGGCGCCGTTCGGCGTAGCCGTCACCCCGGACAGCGGCACGGTGTTCATCACCAACGGCGGCGGTTCCTCCGTCTCGGTGATCGACGCCTCGACCGACGCCGTCACCACGACGATCGCGGTCGGGGCGGGCCCGCAGTACGTGCAGATCTCCCCGGACGGGAAGACGGCGTACGTCGCGGACTCCGGCGCCGGCGGCGTCACGCCGATCGATGTGAGCACCCTCACTGCGGGCTCCTTCATCGCGACAGGGTCCGGCGCGTACGCGGTCGGGTTCAGCCCGGACGGGACGACGGCATGGGTCGTCGACTCCAACGTCAACGACGTGGTGCCGATCACCGTGGCCACCGGAGCAGTCGGTAGCGCGGTGACCGTGGGCGACGTGCCGGACGGGGTGACCGTGACCGGCTGACCGATCCGCAGCCGTACACCTCGGTAAGGGCCGCCGAGCGTTGGTGCGAGCGACGTATCCTTGAAGGCATGCGCGTTCGCCCGATGCTCGTGCCGCCCGCCGAGGCGGATCGGCACGCCCCCGACCAGCGAGCCGAGCAGGTCGTCCGGCAGGCCGACTCCGAGGACGAGCTCGCGGACATCGAGCAGATCCTGGCACGGCGCGACGTGGCGGTGCTGACCGGCGCCGGCCTGTCCACCGAGTCCGGCATCCCCGACTACCGCGGCGCCACCGGCAGCCTGCGCCGGCACACGCCGATGACCTACCAGGACTTCGTCGCCAGCGCCGCCGGCCGCCAGCGCTACTGGGCCCGCAGCTTCCTCGGCTGGCGCACGATCGTCGGCGCGCGCCCGAACGTCGGGCACTACGCGGTCGCCGACCTCGAGCGCGCCGGCTACGTCTCCGGCGTGATCACGCAGAACGTCGACGGACTGCACCGCGCCGCGGGCTCGCCGGACGCGATCGAGCTGCACGGCGGTCTCGACCGCGTCATCTGCCTCGGCTGCCGCGCGGAGAGCACCCGCGAGCAGCTGGACGAGCGGCTGCACGCGGCGAACCCGGACTTCCGGGAGCGCGCCGAGAGCACGCGCATCAACCCGGACGGCGACGTAGAGCTCGACGACACGCTCGTCGCCACCTTCCGGATCGCCTCCTGCACCGACTGCGGCACCGGGATCCTGAAGCCGGACGTCGTGTTCTTCGGCGAGAACGTGCCGCGGCCGCGCGTGCAGCAGTGCTACGACCTCATCGACCGCTCCACAGCGCTGCTCGTCCTCGGCTCCTCGCTGACGGTCATGTCCGGGCTGCGCTTCGTCCGCTACGCGGCGAAGGCGTACAAGCCGGTCGCGATCATCAACCAGGGCCAGACGCGCGGCGACGAGCACGCCTCAGTCCGCGCCGACGTGCCGCTCGGCCGCGCGCTCACGCAGCTCGCCGAGCGGCTCGCCGTCACAGCCCCTTGACGATCAGATCGACCCGGGTCCACGGCTCGGTCGTCGCGAAGTAGTACCGGTCGGCGGCCTGCCAGCGCTGCTCCCAGTCGCCCGGACCCTGCTCGCGGCCGCGCGTGACCATCCGCGTCAAGCTCACATCGAACGGCGTGTCCACCAGCACGGTCAGGTCGTAGTAGCCCTCGAGCTCCGGCCGGACGGACTGGACGCCCTCGACGATGACGATCCCGGCGTGCGGCACCCGGTGAAGTTCGCCGGGCACGATCCGGCCGCTCGGCCAGTCGTAGCGACGGTACGCCGCGGAGGCCCCCGACGTCAGGGGCGCCAGGACCTCCTCGCGCAGCCGCTCCCAGTCGTAGTAGAGCTCGTAGCCCTCCGCCGGAGTCAGCCGGAGCCGCTCGCCGCCGTGCATCTCGCGGTAGAAGTCGTCGACATGCACGATGGTCACCGTGGTCGCCCCGTCCGGCCCGCGCAGCACCGCCGCCAGCTCTTCGGCCAGGGTGGTCTTTCCCGAGCCGCCGGTGCCGTCGATCCCGATCAGCGCGAAGCCGTCGAGCGTGCGGGAGGAGACCTCCGCAGCGATGAGCGTTGCTGATTCACGTGCAGAGGTCACATTGCATGATTGTTGCGGCGGCGGGCCGTCTGCGCCAGCCGGTTCCGGGATTTCATGGAACACCGGACCGGATCAGGTCAGCGCGGGCGCCTCGTCCGCCTGATCGCCGGTCAGCGGCGCCGGGGCCGACGCCACGTCAGGGGCCGCCCGGCGGCGCGCCGTCGGGATCAGCAGCGCGGCCAGCGCGGCGAAGACCGAGGCGCCCGCGAGCATCCAGAACACGTGCGTGTAGCCGGAGTCCTTCGGGATCGGGTTCGCGGCCGAGATGCCGGAGGCGAGCACGCTCGCCGCGACGCTGCTGCCGATCGCGCCGCCGATCGTGCGGATGTTGGCGTTCATGCCGCTGGCCACGCCGACCTGCGCGGCCGGGACGGACTGGACGACGATCGCGGACATGGACGCGAAGGCGAGGCCGATGCCGACGCCCAGCAGGCCGGAGGCCGTGTAGATCTCCCAGCCGCGCGCATGCCCGAGGGCGAGCGCGACGAAGCCGGGGACGCTGACGGCGCAGCCGAGCAGCAGGACGGCCTTGAGCCCGATCCGGCGGGCCAGCGGCGCGGCCGCGATGCCGAGCAGGAACATGCCGACCGTCATCGGAAGCAGGTAGACGCCGGACTGCGTGATGCTGGCGCTCAGGCCGTAGCCGGCGACCGACTTCGAGGTCTGCACGAGCTGCGGCAGGAAGGTCATGACGGCGTACATGCCGACGCCGAACAGCAGCGCGACGAGGTTCGTGGTCCACACGGCCGGCATGCGCATCATGCGCATGTCGATCAGCGGCTGGCTGGAGCGGAGCTCGGTCCAGATCCACAGCGGCAGGCAGATTGCGGCTCCGGCGAACAGGGCGAGCACCTTGGTGGAGCCCCAGCCCCAGGTCGGGCCCTCGCTGACGCCGAGCAGCAGCATCACCAGCCAGGCCGAGAGCAGGCCGGCGGCGCCCCAGCTGATCCTGCCGGGCGTGCGCACCGGTGACTCGGGCACCCACAGCCAGCAGGCGACGGTGGCGATCGCGGTGAGGACCATCGGGATCCAGAACAGCCAGTGGTAGTCCAGGTGCGTCACGATCGGGCCCGCCACGAGCAGGCCGACGCCGCCGCCGACGGCCGTGGTGGCCGAGCCGAGGCCGATCGCCGAGTTCACCTTCGAGGCCGGGAACTCGTCGCGGATGATGCCGAAGGACAGCGGCAGCAGGCCGCCGCCGAGGCCCTGGATAGCGCGGGCCAGGATCATCAGGCCGACGGAGTGCGAGACGGCCGCGACGCCCGAGCCGACGGTGAGTGCAAGGAGCGTGATGACGAGCATCCGCTCCTTGCCCACCTTGTCGCCGATCCGGCCGAGGATCGGGGTGGCGACGGAGGCGGCCAGCAGATAGGCCGTCATCAGCCAGGTCGCGGTGTCCTGAGTCGTGTGCAGGTCCACGATGAGCGTGGACAGGACCGGAGCGACGAGCGATTGAAGCACGGAGTACGCGGCGATGCCGACCAGCAGGACCGCGAATATGACGTTGTAGTGCGGACGCGTGATGTCCGCCGGGCGTCTGGGCATGGCGCAGGGCTCCAGCTCGGTGGGGTGGGGGCGGGCTGCGGACGACAGTGTCCTACGGTGATCACCATACCGGTAAGTGGCGCAGTGCGACAGTTACTCCGGAGCGTCCGCTGCCGCGAACCCGATGCGCGCGGCGGCCCTGATCGTGTCCTGAAGCGACAGGCCGGGCTCCCCGGGCAGCCGGGCCAGGTAGTGCCGCATCCCCTGGTGCATCGCGGCCAGCAGCATCGAGGACTTCACCCGCATCCGCAGATCGCCGGGCTCGCGGCCGAAGCGCTCGGCCAGCACGGCGGCGAGCGGCGCGACGGCCTCGGCGTAGCAGCGCACCCACACGGCGTCGAGCGTCGGCTCCGTGCAGGTCAGCCGCAGCAGATCGAGGACCAGCAGCAGGCGCGTGGTGGAGGTGTCGCTGAACCAGCTCGTGTCGTCGGCGGCCTCGACCAGCGGCCGATCGCCCGGCCAGGCGCGCACGGAGGCGGTGAACCGGTCGAGCCCGAAGGACAGCAGCGGCGCGGCGCACGCCTCCTTGCTGGGGAAGTACCGCCACAGCGTGCGCGTCGAGATGCCCGCGGCCTCGGCGATCTGCCCGGCGGAGGTGGCGTCCAGGCCGTGCTCGGTGAACAGGCGGACCGCCGCCATCGCGATCTCCAGCCGGATCTCGTCCTTGCGCGACTCGCTCAGCGGCGGCCTCCCGCCGCGCCGCGCCGGCGCCGCCGTGTCCGTCATCCGTGCCGCCTTCCGTGCTTGGCCGTATGTCCATCTTAGTGGCACTCCCTGCCGTGAACCGGGCCGCGCGCGCGGGAGCCGGTCCCCGGTGTCCGCTCCGTGAGCCGAGCCTTGTGCCCTGAGCGATCGTCAGATACAACCCAGTGGAAGCCATGACAACGTAGTCATTTTGGAGGCGGCCTTGCGTCAGCCCACGACGGGTCCCCGAATCCGAACACTCATCGCAGCGACCTGTATCGGCCTGCTCGGCGTCGCGGCCGCGCCGGCGCAGGCCGCGCAGGCGCCGACCGCGAACCTCGTCGGCGACCCCGCGTCGCTGGTCGACCCCTTGATCGGCACCGGTTCCGGCGGCGCGACCGTCGGCCAGGTCGACACGTATCCCGGCGCGACGGCGCCGTTCGGCATGCTGAGCTTCAGCCCCGACACACCCTCGCGGCCGGATGGCGGCGGATACGACTACGCCGACTCCTCGACGCTGGGGTTCAGCCTGACCCACATGTCGGGCCCCGGATGCGGCGCGTTCGGCGACTTCCCGATCCTGCCGACCGTCGGCTCCATCGGCGCCGACCCGATCTCGACGACCGACTCCTTCTCGCACAGCTCGGAGAGCGCGAAGCCCGGCTCGTACGACGTTACGCTCAACCCCGCCACCTCGTCGGCGATCAAGGCGAATCTGGCCGCGACCGAGCGGACCGGCATCGCGCAGCTCGACTACCCGGCGAGCACGTCCTCGAACGTGCTGTTCAAGATGGGCGACTCGGAGTCGGGCAACGTCTCGGCCGGCGTCTCCGTCCTCAACGACCACGAGGTCGCCGGCACCGAGACCGCGGGCCAGTTCTGCGGGTCGCCGACCACGTACCCGGTGTACTTCGTCGCCGACTTCGACCGCTCCTTCGCGCACTACGGCACCTGGCAGAACGCGCCCACCGGTGCGAACCTGTTCACCCAGCCGACCGGCGACCTCGCGTGGAGCTACCACGAGGTCAGCAGCGGCGGCAGCACCCCGACGATCGGCTCGACGACCACGTCGGACGGGACGAGCGCGGAGTCCTGGCAGCAGTCCGACGCCCTCGCGAACACCTGGATCCAGGCCACGCCCACCGGCATCACCCAGGGCGACGCCTACCAGGCGAGCGTCACGCTGTCCGGCAGCGGCGACGTGTTCCTGGACTTCTACAACGGCCAGCAGGACGTGGAGAGCAAGGCCGTCAACCTCACCTCGACCCCGGTCACGCTCACGATCGCCTCGACCGTGCCGACCGGCGGCATCAACACACCGCAGGTCCAGGTGCGCACCGCCGCCGAGGGCGCGGTGAACCTCGTAGCCTCGAATGTCTCACTGCGCCAGGAATCCGTCGTGACGACGGCCGGCACCTCGACGCCGGCGAGCACCTCGGGCCTGCAGTCCGGCGCGTACGTCAGCTTCGACACTACGACCCACAGCCAGGTGACGATGAAGGTCGCCATCTCGTACGTCAGCCAGGCGGACGCGCAGGCCAACCTCGAGGCCGAGGACAGCGGCTGGAGCGAGAGCCAAGTGGCTCAGAGCACGTACAGACAGTGGAACCAGATGCTGAGCAAGATTCTGATCGGCGGCGGCACGAGCGCGCAGCAGACCGAGTTCTACACAGCGCTCTACCACGCCTTGGTCGAACCGAGCATCTTCTCGGACACCAACGGAAGCTACATCGGATACGACGACACCGTGCATCGCACGTCCCACGGCCAGGTCCAATACGCGAACTTCTCCGGCTGGGACATCGATAGATCAGAAGTGCAGCTCCTGGCGCTCCTGGCACCCGAGCAGACGAGTCAGATGGTCACCTCGCTGCTCAACGACCAGTCTCAGGGCGGCTGGCTTCCGAAGTGGGGCTTCGCGAACGACTACACGCAGGTCATGAACGGCGACGCGGCCGACGAGATCATCGCCGAGGCTTACTCGTTCGGCGCACGAGACTTCGACACCAAGGCGGCGCTCGCCGCGATGGTCAAGGGCGCCTCGACCACGCCGACGAGCAGCGAACTCGGCCAGGGCTTCTACGTCGAACGGCCGCAGCTGTCCGACTACGAATCGCTCGGCTACGTCCCGAACACCCAGGAGAGCGACCTGTCCCCGGAGGACAACGGCGCCTCCGAGACCCTCGAATACGCGACCGCCGACTTCGCGATCTCGCAACTCGCCGGCGAGCTCGGCCAGACCTCGACCGCGCAGACGTACCTGGCGCGCTCGCAGAACTGGACGAACGTCTTCAACACCGACACCGGCTACATCCAGCCGCGCGACGGTTCGGGCCAGTTCCCGGAGTTCGGCCCGACCACCGACGGCATGGGCAGC
Source organism: Actinospica acidithermotolerans (assembly GCF_018139625.1). Taxonomy (GTDB): domain Bacteria; phylum Actinomycetota; class Actinomycetes; order Streptomycetales; family Catenulisporaceae; genus Actinospica; species Actinospica acidithermotolerans. Next base: position 34,949 of record NZ_JAGSOH010000069.1, read on the forward strand.
TTCGGCCAGTCCGGATTCCAGGAGGGCGACGCGGCGCAGTACACGTGGATGATCCCCCAGAACGTCGGCGGCCTGATCTCGGCGATGGGCGGTGACTCGGCGGCGATCTCGCGGCTGGACACCTTCTTCGAGCAGACCAACGCGGGCCCGAACGCGCCGTACTATTGGGCCGGCAACGAGCCCTCGCTCGGCACGCCGTGGATCTACGACTACGCGGGAGCGCCGTACAAGACCGAGTCGACCGTGCACGAGCTGCTCGACACCGTCTACTCGGACACGCCCGGCGGCGAGCCCGGAAACGACGACCTCGGCGCGATGAGCTCGTGGTACGTCTGGTCCGCGCTCGGCATGTACCCCGAGACCCCCGGCACCTCAGTGCTCGATCTCGGGGCGCCGATCTTCCCGAAGGCCGTGATCAGCCTCGACGGCGGCCAGCACATCGCCATGAACGCGCCCGGCGCGTCGACGAGCACGTATGTCAGCGGCCTCAAGGTCAACGGTAGGGAGTACTCGAAGGTCTGGCTCTCCGGGCTCTCGTCGTCGCTGCAGCTCGACTACGCGATGACCGGCACGGCGGACGAGACCTGGGGCGCCGCTGCGGCCGACGCGCCGCCGTCGTACTCCTCGGGGACGCTCGCTTTCCCGCCGGGACGCAAGCCCACGATCCTCGTGCCGTCCGGCGCGAACCTGCTCGGCGACACCCCGACCGGCCAGCTGAACTGGCAGGGCCCGGTGGAGAACGGAGTCGGCTCGGTGCCCGGAACCATCACCCCGACGACCACGTCGTCGGGTGCCAGCGCCGTCGAATGGACCGAGACGAACGCGGATCCGAACACCTGGATCTGGGTCGATCCCGCGTCCCAGCTGCCGGCCGGCCAGTACTACCAGGGTTCGATCACGCTCCAGGGGACGGGCGACGTCTACCTGGACTTCTGGAACGGGCAGCAGGACCTGGTCAGCGAGACGGTCGAGCTGGGCGGCACACCCCAGACGATCACCGTCCAGGGTGAGGTGCCCGGCGCCGCGGACACGCACCTGCAGGTGCGCACCGCGGGCTCCGGACCGGTCGACCTCTACGCCAGCGACGCGTCGATCCAGGCGCTGACGGCGCAGCAGTGACCCGGGCGCTGACGGCGCGGCAGTAGCGAGGTCACGGCGGTGTCGAGGCGGGTCCGGATCGTCCGGGCCCGCCTCTCCCGCCGTACCCCCTTGTATATCTGATCGCCTTGAACTATTTTCTCGGCACGACCTCCGACCCAACCGTCTCCCTGGGAGTCCGCCGTGTCCGAGACCATAACCTCCGAAAGATCCGCCAGCGAGCAACGCCTTCGCGGCGGCACGCTGGGCATGGTCGACATCGCCGCAGCGACCATGGCCAACATCGGCCCGGCGATGAGCTTCTTCTTCGGCTTCGGCTTCCTGGCCGTGACCGCGGGAGTCGCCTCGCCGCTGACGATCCTCGCGGCGGGCGTCGCCGTCGCGTTCCTCGGCAACACGCTCGCGCAGTTCTCCAAGGCGCACCCGTCCGCGGGCAGCTTCATCACCTTCGTCGGCAAGACCTTCGGCCCGACCAGCGCCGTCACCACGGCTCTGCTCGCCGGACTCGGCTACATCATCGCGATGTCCTCGGTCATCGCCGTCTCCGGCGGCTTCCTGGAGACGACGCTGAACCACTACTTCGGCTGGAACGTGCCGTGGATCATCTGGACCCTGGTACTGACCGCGCTGGCCGTCGTGCTGATGATCCGCGGCGTGGCCGTCTCCACCAAGGTCGCGGGCTTCTTCTTCGGCATCGAGATGATCGTGCTCGTCGCGGTCTCCGTGATCGCGCTCGTCAAGCACTCCGGGCACCTGTCCTTCACGCCCTTCGAGCCGAGTCACATCACCAACGGCTTCAGCGGCCTCGCCGCGGGCTTCCCGCTCGCCGTCTACCTGTTCATCGGCTGGGAGAACTCCGCCGCGCTCGCCGAGGAGACCGACAACCCGCGGCGCAACGTCGGCCGCGCCGTCTTCCTCTCGATCGGCATCATGTCGGTCAGCTACCTGCTCTTCTCCTACGCGACGCTGACCGGCTTCGGCTACGACGTCACCGCGGTCGGCAACTCCGCCGTCCCGTTCATCGACGTCGCGCAGGGCACGTTCGCGGTACTCGCCTTCTTCGCCTACCTCGCCGGCCTGACCTCGACCGTCGGCTCGCTCATCGCGGGGGTGAACTCGCAGGCCCGGCTGGTGTTCAACGCGGGCCGCGAGGGCCTGCTGCCCTCCGCGATCGGCGAGGTGCACCCCACCCGCCGCACGCCCACCAAGGCGATCATCACCTTCGTCGGCATCTCGCTGCTGATCATCGGCGGCTGGGGCCTCGGCCACATCCTCGGCGGCCACGCTGGCGGCTGGATGGACCCGATGAGCTTCTTCGCCGAGTCCTCGACCATGGGCACGATCCTGGTGCTGCTGGTGTACCTGGCCTCGAACATCGCGCTGCCGTTCTACTACCGGCGCTACCGGCCGAGCGAGTTCCACTGGGTACGGCACGCGCTGCTGCCCGCGATCGGCGCGGCCACGATCCTGGTGCCGCTGTACTACCTGGTCAAGCCCGGCCAATCCGATCCGTACGACTGGTTCCCGTATCTCGCGCTCGCCATCCTCGCCGTCTCGGTGGCGTACGCGGCGCTGCTCGTCCGCCGCGATCCTTCGCTCGGCGAGCGGGTCGGCTCGATCGTCGCGGACCACCATTCGTAGAGTTGCGGCGTGGCGACGATGAACAAGACGGGCAAGTTCGGCCCCTACAGCACGACGGGGCACGCGCTCGCACTGCCGGGTCCCGGTGCGCAGAGCGGGGCCGAGCTCGTCCGTTCCCGGATCGCGCTGCACGTCGCGCTGGGCACGGCCCGCGCCGGCGACCGGCTTCCGGACGTGGGCGTGCTGGCCGAGCAGCTCGGCATCGGCGAGATGACCGTCCGCCGCGCGCTGGAGGGCATGTGCCAGGACGGCCTGCTCGACCGGCGACGCGGCCGGACCGGCGGCACCTTCGTCTCGGCCGACTGGGCCACGGCCGCCGCCGCGCACCACGACCCGGCGGCCGCCGCGTCCATCGCGGGCTTCCTGCTCCTGCTCGAATGCGGCCTGGTCGCGCACGCGTCCGGCGAATTCGAGGCCGAACACCTCAAAGGCCTGCGCGAGGTGGCCGAGGCCCTCGACGCCAGCGCGGAGTCGGAGAGCCTGCTCGAACTGGAGACGCGCTTCCATCTGGATCTCGCCGAAGCCCTCGGCGGACGCGGTATGCGCGAGGTGACGGCCGACCTCATCGGCAGGCTGTGCCTGTTGCGTCCATCGCCCGATCCGGAAGCGATCCGCAGCCAGAACCTCTGCCACTTCGACCTGCTCACGCATCTGGAGGCGGGCGCCACCGACGCGGCCGTGCGCGCGGTCAAGCAACACAGGTAGGCCGGACATCGCGCGGCGCCTGGCCCGCCGTTGCACCTGTCGCTGAGCACCACAGAAGGGAAAGCTGATGTGTCTGGCATTTGTATAGACACCAGAGCCTGAGCGGTACCATACTTTGCGCCGTGCTCATCGAACTCGGAGATTCCCGCTCGTTCGACATCCAGGTCAGCGGCCCACCGGACGGCCCGCCGTTGGTACTGCACCACGGCACGCCCGGCAGCCTGGCCCGCTTCCGGGCGATCGACGAGGCGGTTCACGCCCGGGGGCTGCGGATGGTCACGTACTCACGGGCCGGCTACGGCGGCTCCACCCGGCGACCGCGGCGCTCCGTCGCCGACATCGCCGACGACGTGGAGGCCGTGCTCGACCACCTCGGCGCCGACCGCTGCGTCACCCTCGGCTGGTCGGGCGGGGGACCGCACGCCCTCGCGACCGCCGCCCTGCTGCCGAGCCGGGTCGCCGCAGCTACGACGATCGCGAGCGTCGGGCCGTACGGCGCCGACGACCTGGACTTCCTGGCGGGCATGGGCGAGGGCAACATCGAGGAGTTCGGCGCCGCCATCGCCGGTGAGAAGGAGATCACCGCCGCGCTCGAGGAGGCCGCGGCCGAACTGCGCGACGCCGACCCCGCCGCCGTGATCGAGTCGATGTCCACCCTGCTGCCCGACGTCGACCGCGCCGCACTCGCCGGGCGGGCGGGCGAGGAGCTGACGGCCCAGATCGCGGAGGGCATGCGGCACGGCCCGGCCGGCTGGATCGACGACGACCTCGCGTTCGTCAAGCCCTGGGGCTTCGCGGTGCAGGACATCGACGTGCCGGTCTTCCTCTGGCAGGGCGACAGGGACCTGATGGTCCCCTTCGCGCACGGACGCTGGCTCACCGACCGCATCCCGCGCTCCATCGCGCACCTGCTGCCCGGCGAGGGCCACATCTCCGTGTTCTTCAACAACCTGGACGCGATCCTCGACGAGCTCGCCGCCTACGTGATCGACTGATCGGCACCGGCGTTCAGCCGCCCCGGACAGCCGCCTCACCTACACTTGAACTCCTGGTGGGTGGTGTGCTCCGGAGGGGGAGTCGATGCTGTTCAAGCACAAGCACTTGCTCGAGGAACTACGCAAGAAGGGCTGTCGCGCGACAGGCGAGATCCTGTCGATGACGACCATCGGCGCGGCGGCGAGCGCCTCGTCCGCGTGGGCGGCCGACGAAGATCTGTCCAAGACCTGGTTCGACTGCCGGATGGTCCTGCGCGTCGTGCCCGAGGACCGCGCGCAGTCGCCCTTCGAGGCGACCGTGATGACGCGCATCCACACCCAGAAGTCCCAAGGCGCGCACGTTCCCGTCTGGTACGACCCCTCCGATCGTTCGAAGGTCGTCGTCGACTACGAGGCGGACCTCGAGCGCGCGATGAACTTCTACGCGGAGAGCCGCCTGCGCGAGATCCGCTCCGAACGCCTCGCCCATCTCGCCGACCAGCGCATCGGCGTCGCGTGGACGCCGATCGAGGGCGCCCTCGTGCCCATCGAGGCGATCCCGCGTCCGGGCAGCGGCCGGGTCGACGTCACGGAGTGGCCGGTCGCGGCCGTGCACGAATCCGCCGACGCCGCCGTCGCGCACGTTCGCTCCGCCGCCGGGACCTACCTGCCCCCTCGCGACGGCGGCTGGGAGGCGTGGTTCGCCGGACACGACTTCCGCGTCTTCCAGCCCTACGGCCCGCCACCCGCGACCGAAGGCGCGACCGACGCGGCGAACATCCGCGCCGCGATCGCACTGGCCGTGATCTCCGCGCTCTCCGGCCACATGGTGCGCCCCGAGGTCTCCGTGACCGGCGGCCTGGGCCCGGAGGGCGCACTGCTCCCCGTCGCCTCGCTCAAGGACGTCGCACACGCCGCCCGCGACCTCCACTCGCAGCGCTTCATCGCGCCGACGGGAAACGCGCACGAGCTCGGCCAGGTCGGCAACCGCATCCGGGAGGGCATGGAGATCGTCTTCGCCGCAGACCTCCAGGAGGTCATGCGCCTCTCCCTCGCCAAGCACGCGGTGAAGGGCTTCGAACTAAGGAGTTGAGCCACTCCCGGCCCGATAATCGGCCGGCGTGATCTCCGGCGCCGACCGCAGCACGTGCTCACGGAACGCCGCGGACGAGGGCGGCAGCTCGCGGTCGGTGAGCCACGCCAGGCCGAGCTCGCGCGTGCTGTCCACGTCCGTGACCTGCAGCTGCGGCGCCGGATCCGTGGTGTCCGGTCCCGCGGCGGTCGCGCGCGGGGGCGGCAGCAGAGCCACGCCGAGCCCGGCCGCGACCAGCGCGCGCAGCGTCTCGACCTCCTCGCCCTCGAAGGTGATCTTCGGCGTGAACCCGGCCTGCGCGCACAGCCGCTCGGTGAGCACCCGCAGCGCGTAACCGCTGCGCAGCAGGATGAACGGCTCGTCGGCCGCCTCCGCCAGCCTGATCCGCTCGCGACCCGCGAAGCGGTGCCCCGGCGGCACGGTCAGCCGCAGCGGCTCGACCAGCAGCCGGTGCCACGTCACGCGCGGGTGCCCGAACGTCGGGCTGGAGATGATCAGATCCGCCGCGCCGTCCACCAGCTCCTGCAGAATCGACGCCTCGCCGTGCTGATGCAGCTCGAAGCGCACCTGCGGATGCGCCTCGCGAAAGCTGCTGACCAGCGGCGGGACCAGCCACGTGCCGAGCGTGTGCAGAAAGGCGAGGGGCACCGTGCCGTGCGCCGGATCCACGAGCTCCGCGACGGCCCGCAGCCCGAGGTCGTACTGATCGAGCGCCTGGCCCACGTGCTCCCGGAACAGCCGGCCGGCTGGCGTCGGCGTGAGCGTGCGCCCCGACCGCGTCAGCAGCGGCGTGCCGACCTCGTTCTCCAGTCGCGCCAACGCCCGCGAGAGCGCAGGCTGGGTGATCCGCGCGCGTTCGGCGGTCTCCGTCACCGTCGCCCCGTCCGCCACCTCGCGAAACCAGCGCAGCACCTGCAGCTCCATGCAATCCATGTTCGCATGGCATGGGTTCTGTGAGAAATGGTCATTGGACGCATGGCCACTGGCTGGAGGATCATTGACCCCGGAGCCGCGGAGCATCAGCTCCTCGACTTCCGGCAGCGCAGCCGTCGATCCGCCCCAAGCACGTGCCGATCCCGCTGCCGCCGTCAGGAGAGCCGCGATCGTGACCATCGCCGCCGAACGCCGTCCCGC
>NZ_JAGSOH010000006.1 GCF_018139625.1 Actinospica acidithermotolerans
GAAGGGCGGAGTTGATGGGATGGGCCAGGACTTTCTCTACAAGGATCAAGCTTGAGATTTAACCGATCATGATCGTGGGCGTGCTTGTCCCCGCTTCTTCTTGTCCGGTTTGACGGTGTTCTTGCCGGCGGGGTGGCGGGTCCGGGAGGTCGCGTGGTGCCTTTCGGGCGGCCTGGGCCTGGGGTGGAGGGTTTCGGCTTTCCGGCGGGAGTGCCGATTTTCCGGGCCAGGGTGGGAAATCCCGTCGGACCTGACCGGGTGTCGGTAACTTGTCGGGCCGCAGCGGGCGCTGCCAGGGCCGGCGCAGCTCGGTCCCGAGCTCTCGGGCCTGGCGCAGTTGGGTGTAGGCGATCAGGATCAGCCAGGTCCAGCGGTCGCCCTGCGCGGGCGTGGCGATCTGCGGGCTGGTCCAGCCGAGAGACTGCTTGAAAAACCGGAACGTGTGCTCGATATCGAATCTTCTGAGGTAGGCCATCCACAGCAGGTCCAGGTCGAAGCTCGTGCCGTTTGGGGCGTGGTGCCACAGCCACAGGTCCCCGGGATCGCGGTCGCCGGGCAGGTGCTCGACCTGGATGCGGATGACGGTGCCGGCTACGTTCGGCAGTTCACCGGGGTGATCCAGCCAGGCGGCCTGGCGGCCGAGTTTCTGGTGCAGACCGTGCCATGCCGAGACCGTCACCCGCCCGTACCGCGCCGATGCACGCTCGATGCGCTGGTCAGGGCCGTGCCAGGTGGCCGGGTCGGCGATATCGAAGCGCTCGCCGTGTTTGGCCGGGCGCCCCATCGTCTCGGCGGACCGCGGCCCCGGATCGCCGTAGTAGACCCGGTTGCAGCGGATGCGCCCGAGAACCTGCAAGTTCATGCCCGCCTGGCCGGTCAGATAGGTCAGCCGGGTCAAGTCGTAGCCGGAGTCGACGACGAACAAGGGCGCGGGCCGCCCCCGCAACAGTCCGGCGCTCGCGCACCGCGCGATCACGTCCGCGACCTGGGCGGCGGTTACCTCGGTGGCGTCATCGGCCAGGTCAAGGCGCCGGGCGTCGAGCGGCGCGGACCACGAGGAGCGGCCCCATTCCAGCCCGGCGCACATCGAGTACGGCCAGCCGGCCACGGTACCCGACCGGTTGCCGCAGGCGCAGGAGGTGTTGCAGTGATGCCGTTGCGCGGAGCACTCCGCGTACGGCCGATGCCACGCCGATACGTCGATCACGAATTTCAGTGGCCCGTCATCGCTCGGCTTCCATGAACTGGTGATGACTCCGGCCAGTTGCTCGATATCGATCTCACCGCAGGCCACCGCGTCGTATAACGCCCCGTGCCCGCGCCGGAACCTCGACTGCGCCGACAACTCGACAAGAGACTCGACCCGGCCCTGCGTGCAGAGCACCGCGTCAACGAGCTCGAACAGACAATCCGCACGCCTGCGCAAGCACCCATACACGCGCTCACGGAACCCGGCCAACGCGGCCAGCCACGGGCCGCCTCCAGTACCGTTCCCCTGAACCTGCCCGCCCGGGCATGGCACCATGAAAGCCACACGGTCACCTGCAATCTTCGAGTCTTTAGGTAAGAATCGAAGAGTCCCAGGTGGCCGTGCCCGCTGTCAGACGAACGCCAGACTTCGACACAAGACAATCTTGATGGGGTTAAATCTCAAGTCAAGGCGCGCCGTTCCGGCGCGCTGCCCGCCGCTGCCCGAGCCGATCGCTCCTGTCTGCGCCCCGTCGTCTCGGCCCGTGCCGCGTCGGCGACCAACGGAGCGATGGACCTGCACAGGAAAGGGAGATGCCTCCGGCGGGGCCTCCCTCAGGGAAGCTTCACGGGGCAGGCTGCGGTTTGCGGGGTGGTGGCGGGGCTGCTCGGATCTTCCCCTCGGTCGTCACCCGGAGGGCAGCCAGACGCCGGCCAACCCGTCAAGGGAAAGCGCCTTGACGGGCCGACCACCGCCCGGCAGAACAGAGTATGCCGACTGAGGGGAAGATCCGAGCAGCCCCACTATGTGGATGCGGCCCGCCGCAAGGAGCGCTCAGCGAGCGCCGAAATCTTGTGCGAGCTGCTCAGATCAGTCTCGGTTGACGGCAAAGTGCGTTCTGATGCCTTCGTCGACGAGAAGTGACCGCGCTGAGCGCCGAGAGATCCACGTACAAAGGAATGTAGGCGAAGGCCGTCAAGTTGAGCTGCCGATCGGCGAAAGATTGTCACACCCTCGCCAGCCGCCAGAGCCTCGGCCATAGTAAGTCAATCAGCCAATTGGGCCAGGTGGCCGAAAAGGAAGCCCGTTTCATCAAGTAGTAAACCGCCGCCGAGCAACCTCGTCGGATACAATTCAAATCATGAGCAATCGCGGCAGGCGAGAGATTCTAACTGCAACCTGGACGGCGGCGGGATTACTAGCATCAACGTATTTTATCGGAAAAATTGGCCTTCAAGATGCCGTCCGTGCGCTGACCTTTTTTGGCGTACTAACCGGAGCGTTAATGAGCATTGCTGCACTGCTAATGCTCGTGGGAGCAGCGGCGAGCTGGAGTTACTTCACGAAGCAGAATCGTCGCGAAAGAGTATCCGCATTGCAGGGCAGCGCTAACGACGAGCATGCCAATCTCGTCGTTGTCGAGCGTGTACACGATGTCAAAGCCTCCAGAGTTGAAAAGTCCGCAACGCCGCTGAACGCAGATTCTGGAGAATCAGATCAGTTGAAGCCGAAAAGCGCCTCAATACTGGCCGCATGCCTTCTATTCGGGATCTCAGCAGCAATCATTGCAGACGCGATGATGCTAGTAGTCCAACTGATGGGGCTAGGCCTGACGGACTTTATCTATGTTTGGCCAGTTTTGACACTATGGGCGTTCTTTGCACTTTTCTTCACTATCACAAACTATAATGCGTTGCTCGATATCAACGCTGGATTTTCGCTGAAACTGGGACTCGCCGCAGCAGGCGTCGTTGCCCTGGCGAACTTCGCATACACGCAGATCTATGTACCCAATGCGAGCGCAACAGCGGAAACGCCTGTGGCGTCTGTGAAATTTGGCAACCCAGTACCACGTGCAGGCGGAGGCACGGTCATTCCAATCCACATTTCGCTCAAGAATGACGGCAGCTCCAGCCTCTGGGTCGTTAACGGCCTCTACGAGGTAGATGGGGAAGTGATTAAACCAAACGCACCGGGCGAGGACAAGTATTCAGAATATGAGCAATCGGCAAAAAATAGCATCCCCTACCGCAGCTATTATCATTCTGAATCCAACGAGTTGATCGAGTTTGGATTTCCCCTATATGGCGCTAGTGGATTGTGGCTCAATCCAGGACAAAGCTATGAGGACGACGAGGTGGCGGAAGTGCCTAAAGCTGCCCCATATGAAGATCTCCAAGCCGCAGCATACTTCACTGTAGCGCGAAAAGATCGAGTGACAATTCAAACACTCAATTCTAAGCCCCCAGCCATCTCGACGGGGGCTCCATCGTGGGTAACGGGAAATGATGCTACTGTCGAGTCTATCCGATATGATTACAGCATCAACCCGGGAACCGAACTCCTCCGAGAGACACGACCTTCCGAGAACCTTTACCTCTGGTTCGTCCTCGGGGATCAGCCATATGAAAAGTTGACTGTCGCCCAATCGCCGGAAGGAACAAAAGAACCCACCGACAAGGATGGGAACTCCTGGATCAGTCGGTATGGCCTGGAGTATTCTCAAAGTAATTATGCTGAACTGCCGGTCTCAGGGCTTCCAGGCCAATGAGGCCCATCAAGGCTAGTCCGCAAGCCGAGAAACCGGGCGGTCCCGGCTCGGCTGGGCCCCAATCCGCACCTCTGGTCCCCTTCACTGTGCGGACCACCTTACCGAGGCGAGTCTACGCCAACGCGTGTAGTGAGCCTTTCCGATCTACACTCGGGCAGGTGATGCTCGTAGCCTGATGACGGTGTGGATCGAGCGGGCGAGCGTGGTGATCCGGCACGGGCTGATGCGTACGCGGCGGAGCACTTTGAACACCTTGAGCTGGGCGAAGCCGCGTTCGCCTCGGCAGCGCACGCGGGCGTGCTCGCGGTTGGCGCGCTGGTCGCGTGGCGAGATGCCGCGTCCGGGCTTGCGCTTGACCGGAGTGCGCACCGTCCCGCCGACGCCGTGGTAGCCGAGGTCGGCGACCAGCTCAACGTCCGCTGCGTGCGCGGCCTCGATGATGCCGTCGGCGCGGGCAGCCGCGGTGTCATGGGTCGATCCGCACCGTGCCTCGCCCAGAAACAGCAGCTCACCGTCCAGTCCGATCACGCCCTGGACGTTGACGCCGTGCCGGTGGTGCTTCCCGGAGTAGTACGGATCCTGATTATCTCCGGCGGATCCGGCCGGGGCGGACGAGCAGCGGTCGGTGGCGATCAGCGTGCCGTCGAGCACCGCGTGTCGCTCCGGCCCGGCCTCGCTCAGGCCCTGCGCCAGATCCGGCGCCTTGTCCGCGAGGACCTCGGCGGTCTCGGTCGCGTACGCCCAGGCGCGATCGGTCGAGACGCCGAAATGCGCGCCGAGCTCGGCGAAGGTGAAATCGTGGCGGATCCACACCAGGTAGAGCACGGCCTGATCGAACGAGGTCAGCGCCCGCCACGGCGAGCCGATCTCACTCCTTCGAGTGGCAACCAGATTCTCGATGGCGGAAACCACGTCCGGGTCGACGTTCAGTCGGGCAACATAGGTGACCATCGAGGCTCCTCGGCTTGCGTTCTTCTTGGCAGACGAACAACAAGCGAGGAGCCTCGGCCGTCACGTCCCCCGATCCGGTGACGATCGGAAAGGCTCAGTCAGCGAGAAGTCATCAATACGCCCGACAGCAGCTGACAACAGACGATAACGTATGGCAGCTGACCTGCAAGGAAGGGAACGAACCAGCCGGGAGGCGCCGACAGAGCCGGGGAGGCCCATGCGGCTCTTACAAGACAGTTGTCGGTCGTTTAGGTCCGTAGCATCATGGCCGCAATCGATGCGCGTGGATTAAGGGAGGGATCGTGCCTACGGGCGAGACCGCTCGGCACTGGCCGCAAGACAAGCTGACTGCGCTTCAGCGGGGGCAGCGTTTGGTGGCCGAGGTCCCTGCTTCCCAGGCCGGCCGTCGCGCGTTCGTCGCCGTCACATCCGGCGGACAGGTGGGCGCGTTTCGCCTGGAGCTCTGGGAGTACGACGCTGACCAGGTTGAGGGATGGGACTATGACGTCGGTGCCGTCCTGGTGCGCAGCGCAGCGGTCGCCAGCCACGCGGAGCTAACGAGCGTCGTGCTGAACTGGCACCTTCGCCCAGACGAGTTCGATTACCCATGGAACACAGACGATCCACAGTAGACCGGGGACGGTGAGCGCGTGCCCGTCGCGTGCCCGTAATGAGCGGTAGTTGCGGTCAATCACGGTCAGTGGCGGCGAGCGGGCCACGGGGCCGCAGGTCAGCGCGACGTGCGCGAGGCGTGCCCACTACTTCGGATCTTGTAAACAGGTGGTCGCTACGGGATTCTGGCGCGCGCCGACCCGTTGCTACATGTGGACGCACTTCAACTGCCGATCGACGGAGCAAGAGGGAGTGAGGGCGTCGGCGTGCGTGGGGAGACGGTGGACAAAACTATGGGCGCAAGCGTGGGGATGTGAGTTGGCGTGGTCGACGCGTGGTGAGTTGTGGGAGCCACAGTTGCCCGGGTCGCCGCTGCCGTAACCGTCGATTTCCGCGCGGACGGTGATGGGGCGGGCGAGAGCGTTGGGGACGCAGACGGCGACGGCGTGGTCACCACAACGCTTGGGAGAGTTGCGGAGACCGACCGAGTCGAACCGCTGGCGTGGGCGACAGCAGTGCGGTGGGCTGAAGCTGAGGAGGCGAGACCCGCAATGAGTGCGGTGCCGCCGCCGACAGCGCACAAACATCCCACTATGCCCACATATGCCATGCGGCTCGGCTTCTTCATTGGTCCCCCAGGCTTCACATCCAGCAATAAGCGTAGCGATGCACGATGGTAGGGGATCGGCGAGGGTCAGTGAAAAAGCAGTGTGTGTAGTCGGCAGGGAGTCAGCGAAAGCGCGCTGACAGCAGACGGCAACCACTGACACGAGGGTCACGTCCGCGGTGGTGGTGTATGAACGGCCACCGGGTGATCCTGTTGTTCGTTAGGCGATCAGGGCGGCCGGTTCGGTGCTCGGCTCGGGTGCCTGGTGGCCTGTGCGCCGGAGTTTAGCGAGGATCTCCAGTCCCATGTAGCGTCTGCCTTCGGCCCATTCGTCGTTCTGTTCGGCCAGGACGGCGCCGACCAGGCGGATCAGGGACGCTCGGTCGGGGAAGATGCCGACCACGTCGGTGCGTCGGCGGATCTCCTTGTTCAGCCGCTCCTGGGGGTTGTTCGACCAGATCTGCGCCAGATCTCGTGCGGGAACGCGGTGAACGTCAGCAGGTCCGCTCTCGCCTCGTCGAGGTGGGCTGCTGCCTTGGGAAACTTGCTCTCCAACGTGTTGATGACCTGCTGGGCCTGGGCGTGCACGGCCTCGGCGTCGGGTTGCTCGAAGACGGTGCGCAGCAGGGTCGCGACCCACGGCTGGGCGGACTTCGGGACCTGGTTCGCCAGGTCGCGGGCGTAGTGCGCCCGGCACCTCTGCCTGGCAGAGCCGGGAAGCGCGGCGCCGACCGCCTCGACCAGGCCGCGGTGCGCATCCGAGATCACCAACTGCACACCGGACAGTCCCCGGGCCGTGAGCGAGCGCAGGAACGCCAGCCAGCCGGCGCCGTCCTCGGCCGAGGCCACGTCGATCCCGGGGTTCAAGGGGCCGTTCGCGAAACGCACGCACCTGCTCATCCAGGTGCGCTGCCATCGCCGAGACCTGCGATTTCGACAGCTGCGTCACCCCGAGCTCGGCCGCCGGGCGCTCGACCCGCCGGGTGGAGACCCCGAGCAGGTAGGCGGTGGCCACCACGCTCATCAGCGCCTGCTCCGCCCGGCGCCTGCGTTCGAGCAGCCAGTCCGGGAAGTACGCGCCCGACCTCAGCTTCGGGATCGCCAGTTCGATGCTGCCCACCCGCGTGTCCCGGCCACGCATCCGGTAGCCGTTCCTCGAGTTGGTCCGCTCCGGACTGACCTGCCCGTATCCGGCGCCGCAGGCCGCGTCGGCCTCCGCCGACATCAACGCCTCGGCGAACGACTTCACCATCAACCGCAACATGTCCGGATCGGCCGCGGCGAGTTGCCGCTCGAACTCCTCACCTGCGGGCACACTGGATAGGACGGTCACCGCGTGTTCCTCCTTCAAGATCTTCAATCCATCTCGAAGGATCGCCCGGTGACCGTCTCACGTATCGGAGATACGCCCATCAGAGCTACTCCGTACACCACGTCCCTGGACGCAACCGACAGGAGCGGTGCTTGACCAGCGGCGGAGACGACCAGGCACTGGCAGTTGATGCCTACAAGGAGGTCTGTACGGCTCTCGCAAGGCAGTGGTTAGTCCCATTTGTTGAAGAGCGCTGCTCCCACGGTCGGAGGTTGCCAGTACCGAATCTGCTGCCACTCATCTGCGGAGATCGCTGACGTGTCTGCTTCGGCTAGCGGCGCAAGCAGGACGGTGGCGGTCAGCGTCGTGAAGCCCGCGTGCACGTACTGCTCAGCCAACCCGGGCGGGTCGATGAATTCCGTGGTGTACCAATCGCTGAAGCCTGAGGCGAACGCGAGGTAGGGGTAGTGCGCGTGCAAGAGCATTACGTGCCGCCCATCGCGATGGACGATCATCGCGGTATGGAACGTTGCAGGATAGCGCTGCTCGTCGAGTTCGCCGACGCGGCCTCCGGTGAGCCATGCAACGGATCGCCATGCAGCTCGCACGAGCTTGAGGTCGACGAGCGGCAGGGGCGTTGTCGAGGAACCGCGGAAGCCGGTCGCTCTGGACGGGATGGCGAAGGCAGTCACGCAGCTATCCTGCACGTTCTGGTCAAGCGGAATCCTGGCCGCCGCGTGCCCGTACGGAGCCGCGTGCCCGTACGGATCGGTAGCGGCGGTCAATCACGGTAGGTGGCGGTGAGTGGATCACGCGAGCACGCTGCCGCATGCGATGGCGGCAACCGAATATGAGCTCCCTGCCTCCACACGCGATGAGGGAATTTTCCCATCCGTGGGGTCTTGCGTCACCCCGGCCACCGACCGCGCGATCTCAGGTTCAGCACCAGTGCGGCGATGTTCCAGGCGTCGTCGGCGCCTCGGTGGTGGCGGCCTTCGAGGGGCAGGGCGGCGATTTCGAGGGCGGTGGCCATGCCGGGTCGCTTGCGGAGGCCGTAGGCTTCGGTGAACACGGCCTTGGCGTTCACGTGGCTTGCGCCGAAGGGGTACGGGGTGTTCGTGGCCTGGCACTGGCGCTCGAACTGCTTGCGGTCGTAGTCGCCCCAGCTTGCCCAGCGGCGGATGCCTGAGGCGTGGACGACGGCCAGCAGCTTGCAGGCTTCGGCGAAGCCGATGCCCTTGGCGACTTGGGCCGGGGTCAGGCTCGTGAGTTCGGTGCAGAACTTGCTGACGGTGGAATGCTGGGGGCGCACGAGTATGGAGTGCTTGGCTACGCGGGTGCCGGCTTCGAGGTCGACGACGGTGAGGCCCACCTCGATGATCTCGCTGGCCATGCCGCGCGGCGGTTCTTCGCTCCAGCAGGTGGCCTCGACGTCCACGACGTTGAGGTAGCGCGTCGCGTCGTCCATGGGTGTCATCGTACGGAGGCGGGGGCGGAGACGGAGACGGAGACGGGGGCGGTGGTGCCGCTGGATTTCGCGGTCGGGGTCCCGCTCGGTAAGGATTCCTTCCGGGCGGGCGCAACCCGGGCCGGGGATCGCGCGTGTATTCGGCAGCCGGGCCCGCGGGGGTGTGCGGCGCGGACGGAAACTGGGAGGTGGCGTTGCCGGACGAACTCGACTTCGACGAGTTCTACACGGCCGGCTTCCGGCGCATCGTGGGGCAGATCTATGCGATGACCGGGAATCTGGCCGAGGCGGAGGACTCGGTGCAGGAGGCGTTCGCGCGGGCCTGGCAGCGGTGGGGCGAGGTGCGCAGGTACGGCGATCCCGAGGCGTGGATCCGCACGGTCGCCTACCGGCTGTCGATCTCGGCATGGCGCAAGGCGGTCAACCGGCGGGTGGCGCACCATCGCGCGGCCGCCTCGCCGGAGCTGCCGGGGCTCAGTCCCGACCACCTGACGCTGGTGTCCGCGCTGCGGAAGATCTCCCCGGAGCAGCGCCGTGCGATCGTGCTGCACCACCTCGTCGGCCTCACCGTCGCCGAGATAGCCGGGGAGACCGGCTCGCCCGAGGGCACCGTCAAGTCCCATCTCAACCGCGGCCGCAAGGCCCTGGCCCCGCTGGTATCCGAGTTCGCCGAGGTCGGCGCCGAGGCGCCGCGCCGCTCCGGCACCGACGTCGTAGGGGAGTGGTGACCACCATGCCGGAGAGCTTCGGCTCCATGCTCGAGGAGCTGGCCGACGCGGCCGCCTCCGCCGTCGCGCTGCCCGGCACCGACGCGATCCGGCGTCGCGCCAGGGAACGCGTCGTGCACCGCAGGATGGCCGCCTCCGCGCTGGTGCTCGTGCTGATCGGCGGCACCGGCGGCGCGTGGGCCGCGGTGAATCATCACACGCGCACGGACGCCACGGCCGCCCGCCCGATGGACGGCGCGAGCGCGGCGCCGGTCCCGGCCGGTTCGCCCGCGAGCGCCGCGCCCTCGGCGAGCACGTCGACGAGCGGCGGCGCGTACGCGTTCACCAGCAGCGACGACATGAGCATCTGGAAGACCGGCCTCGCGCAGGACGGTTATCTGATGGTCTTCTCGGACGGCGTCGTCGCGCTGAGTACGGCCGGGAGCTTCCCGCTCTGCTACGGCCGGCTGCTCGCCGCCGACTCGGCCGCTGCGGCCACCCCGGCCGTCCTAGCGGGCGTGCCGACCTCGAAGGACCTGCTCACGGACGTGACGTGCGACAACTTCGGCGTCACCAGCGGCCTGTCGGTCGCCGTCGCGTCGAAGGGGACCGAGCTCGTCGTGACCGTGCCGTCGAACAAGAGCAGCGGCGCGTACCTGGAGACGTACGCGCGGCAGAGCCTGTTCGCCTACGGCGCGACCTTCCCCGCGATGTTTCAGATCCCCTCCGGAACCTGGAAGAGCATGGACGGCGAGAACCGGACCCTTGTCGTGGGCGCGGACGGCTCCGTCTCGTTCACCGCGTACGTGAACGCGGGCAAGCAGTACACCGGAACGGGCGCGATAGACATGGAATACCCGACCGGCATCCGCGCGGAGATCTACTGCGCGAACGGCGGCGCCAAGACCGCGCCGTGCGGCGTGTTCCTGATCGAGCAGAACCCGCAGACCAGCGACGAGCTCACGGTCTACGGCAGCTACGGTCCCGAGACGTTCGTCCGGACGGGGTGATCCGGCCGGCCTATCGCCGCAGCGCGTTTCCCGCCGCGTCGGTGGCACAGTCGGCGGGGCGGTGAAAGGCTGGTGAGCCGACTGCTCTGCTCCAAGACGCCGAACGGAAGGGGCTCGCGATGGCCGAGCTGCACGGATCAGGATCGAAGGAGACGGGTCTGCACTCGCCCCAGGTGCGCGGGCTGCCGGTGCACGACGCGCCGGGGCGCCGGCATCGCGAGCCGCATCGCACGGTGCCGGTCAACCCGCTGCTGGTGGCGGCCGGGGTGGACCCGGCGGGCGCGATGGCGACGAACCCGCCGATGTTCCGGGTCGGCGACGGCCCGATCCCGGCGGACACCGCGTACCGGCTCATCCACGACGAGCTGATGCTGGACGGCAACGCCCGGCTGAACCTGGCGACGTTCGTCACCACCTGGATGGAGCCGCAGGCCGCGCTGCTGATGGCCGAGTGCGCCGAGAAGAACATGATCGACAAGGACGAGTACCCGCAGACGGCCGAGCTCGAGAAGCGCTGCGTGGCGATCCTGGCCGACCTGTGGAACGCGCCGGACCCGCACGGCGCCGTCGGCTGCTCGACCACCGGCTCCAGCGAGGCGTGCATGCTGGGCGGCCTCGCCATGAAGCGGCGCTGGATGAAAAAGAACCCGGAACGCTACAAGGCGGGCGCGCGGCCCAACCTGGTCATGGGCATCAACGTGCAGGTCTGCTGGGAGAAGTTCTGCGAGTTCTGGGAGGTCGAGCCGCGGTACGTGCCGATGGAGGGGGAGCGGTTCACGCTCGGCCCCGAGGAGGCGGCGGCCCTGTGCGACGAGAACACCATCGGCGTCGTGGTGATCATGGGCTCGACGATGGACGGCAGCTACGAGCCGGTCTGGGACGTCGCCAAGGCCCTCGACGACCTGCAGGAGCGCACCGGCCTCGACATCCCGATCCACGTCGACGGCGCCTCCGGCGGCATGATCGCGCCGTTCCTGGACCCCGATCTGCTCTGGGACTTCCGCCAGCCGCGGGTGCAGTCGATCAACACCTCCGGGCACAAGTACGGACTCGTCTACCCGGGCGTCGGCTGGGCGCTCTGGCGCGACGCCGAGGCGCTGCCCGAGGAGCTCGTCTTCAAGGTCAACTACCTCGGCGGCGAGATGCCGACCTTCGCGCTCAACTTCTCCCGGCCCGGCGCCCAGGTCGTCGCCCAGTACTACACGTTCCTGCGGCTCGGCCGCGAGGGCTTCCGCCGCGTCCAGCAGTCCGCGCGCGACGTGGCCAAGTACGTGGCGGACGGCGTCGAGAAGCTCGGCGACTTCCGTCTGCTCACCCGCGGCGAGCAGTTGCCGGTCTTCGCGTTCACCACGAAGGACGAGGTGCGCAACTACGACGTCTTCGACGTCTCGCGCCGGCTGCGCGAGCGCGGCTGGCAGGTGCCGGCCTACACCTTCCCGAAGAACCGCGAGGACCTGGCCGTGCTGCGCGTCGTGGTCCGCAACGGCTTCTCGCACGACCTCGCCGACCTGCTGCTCGCCGACCTCAGCCGGCTGCTGCCCGAGTTGCGCAACCAGCCCGCCCCGGCCAAGGAGTTCGGCGTGGAGGCCAAGGAGGGCTTCCACCATTGAGAGCCGGTGAGCCGGTGAGCCGGTGAGCCGGTGAGCCGGTGAACCGGCGGACCGGCAAGCGCGCGGCGCAGACCCCTGGCGGCCTGCGCCGCGTTGCTGTCCGCGCATCGCGATGATCCGACGCATCTCAATGATCCGACGCATCGCGATAATCCGATCAGTAGGCCGAACCGGCTGGAATCCGGGTGAATTCGGGGACACACCCTCAATATCAACCACTTCTGATTCCCCCCGGCTTAGCCTCCTGGCGTGTCACCGATCAGCGGATCCCTGCAGATCACCACGATCGCCCTGGCGGTTCTCGCGGCGCTCGCCACCTGGCTGCTGTGGAACCGGATGCGGGGACCGCGCGTGCTGCGGGTGCTGCAGCGGGCCGGGCTGCTGGTGTTCGGCGAGCTGATGGCCGCGCTGGCGATCCTCGTGTGGGTCAACATCTCCAGCGGCGGGCTCGTCGTGTCCTGGCAGGATCTGCTGGGCAATCAGAGCACGCGCGGCGGCGTCTTCGCCGGGCAGCAGGGCGCGATCCAGCTGCACCCGGTGCCGCAGAGCGTGGCGGCGATGCGGCAGCGGGGATCCGCGACCGCGGTCACGGCCGGCCTCGTGCGCACCGGCTTCCGGCCCTCGGACGACGACTTCCAGGAGACGACGCTGCACGGGCCGGCCTCGGGCATCACGTCGAAGGTGTACGTCTGGACCCCACCGCAGTACGCCGAGCAGCCGCACACCTACTTCCCGGTCATCGAACTGCTGCACGGCGTCGCCGGCTCGCCGGAGGGCTGGACCGGTCCGATGAACGTCGTCGCGCACCTCGAGGCGGCCGAGCGCTCGGGCAAGGTGCACCCGTACATCCTGGTCGTGCCCGACCTGACGCCGGTGCCCGGCCACACCTGGCCGTGGAACAACGAGGAGTGCAGCGACGTCCCCGGCGACGCCGACGTGGACACGTGGCTGACCCGCGACGTGCGCTCCATGGTCGTCGACGGCTTCCGGGCCGAGCCCGCGGCCGACGCCTGGGGCCTGATGGGCTACTCGACCGGCGGCTTCTGCGCCGCGAAGCTCGTGCTGCAGCATCCCGACCGGTACCGCGCGGCCGTGTCGCTGTCCGGGTACTACGTGCCGGAGTCGCTGGAGCTGTCCGAGGACCCGGTGCTCGACCGCGCCGACAGCCCGCTCTGGCTGATCGGGCACACCCGCACCCCGGCCGTCAGCCTGCTGATGACGGCCAGCGCCCAGGACCGGGTCGACCCCGCCTCGCAAGCGGCTCGGATGATCTCCGCGGCGAAGGCGAACCCGCTGGCCAGGGCGACCGACGTGCAGTCCTTCGTCGCGCCGCTGGGCGGCGGCCACAATCAGAGCGCCTGGGAGAAGATGCTGCCCACCGCCTTCACCTGGCTCTCCCAGCGCCTGGCCGGCCCGACTCCGTGAGCCCGGCCCGGCCCGAACCAGTCACAGTCCGACCGGTGCGATCGAGGAGGCGGCATGCTGCTGACAGACCCCGCTCTGCAGTACTGGAGCTGCGTCGCGGCGATCATCGCGACCCTCGCGGTGCTGATGCTGTGGAACCGCGTCCACGGCCCGAGACCCGTCAGGGTGCTGTCCCGCGTGGGGCTGCTGCTCGCCGGCTACCTCTCGACGGCGGTCGCGATCCTCGTCTCGGTGAACATCGCGTACGGCGGGCTGATCGTGAGCGTCAGCGACCTGTTCGCCGACGTGAACCCGCCGACGGGCCAGTTCGCGCACCAGGGCGCGTGCATGGGCGGCAGCCTCCCGCGGGGCGTCCCCGTCGCGGATCTGCCGCCGCAGTGCGCGTCCGGCGCCTACCGGCAGACGGACTCCAAGTCCACGGAGTCCTTGAGCAGCGTCGAGAGCGGGATGGCGACGGCGTCCGTGGACAGGTCGAAGTAGTCGTCGTACGCCGTGGCCAGCGTCTCGATCGCCTGCTTCACCCGCGGCGAGTTCGCCGCGTCGGCAGCCCCGTCGAGGCCGTCGACGAGCAGCCGGACGACCGCGGTGTTGACCGCCTCACGGCCCTCGGCGAGCAGCTTCACCGTCGACGGCCCGTACTTGCCGACGTCCCGCAGCGCGGCGGTGCAGCCCGGGTCGGCGCCGTCGCCGCTGGAGGTGCCGCCCGTGCTGACCGCCGCCGCGGTCGCCGACGTCGCCGCCACCGGCTTCGAGTCGGACAGCGCGGTCGACGAACAGCCGGCCAGCAGCAGCGCGAGCGCGCTGCCGCCGCCGACCAGGAGAACGAGAATTCCGCCCCGGCGAGCCATGATGCCCCCTTCGTATGGCTACGGGGGTCATTCTCCCAACACGAGCTGGTGCACGTCCAGATAGCCGGAGGCGAATCCGGCCTCTGAGTAAGCGAGGTACAGCCGCCAGGTACGCCGGAAGGTCTCGTCGAAGCCGAGCGCGCCGAGACGCCCGGCGTTGGCGAGCAGGCGCTCGCCCCACAGTGCGAGGGTGCGGGCGTAGTGGGTGCCGAAGGACAGGTCGTCGCGAACCTGAAGGCCGAAGCGCCCGGCGTTGTGGCGGATGGCGGTCATCGAGGGGATCATGCCGCCGGGGAAGATGTACTTGGTGATCCAGGTCTGCGTGCGCGAGGTCGCCCGCATCCGCTCGTGCGGCATCGTGATCGCCTGGAGGCCGACCATGCCGCCGGGGGCGAGCAGGTTCGCCAGGGCGCTGAAGTACTGCGGCCAGTGCTCGCGGCCTACGGCCTCGATCATCTCGACACTCAATACGGCATCGTACTTACCGTCCGTGTCGCGGTAGTCCCGCAGTTCGACCTGCACGCGGTCCGCGATGCCCTCGCGCCGGGCCCGCTGCGCGGTGTATTCGAGCTGACGCTCGGACAGCGTGATCGTGCGCACCTGCGCCCCGCGGTGCGCGGCCCGCGTGGCCAGCTCGCCCCAGCCGCTGCCGATCTCCAGGACCTTCGAGCCGTTGCCGACGCCGGTGAGGTCCAGCAGCCGGTCGATCTTGCGCCGCTGGGCGAGCTCGAGCTGCTGCACGCCCGCCGCCCCGTCGCGCATGTCGGGCAGCGCGAGGTCGTGCCGAGGGGCGGTGGTCAGCTGCTCAGGGTCCTGAACTGGCTCGCGCTCGAACAGGGCCGAGGAGTACGTCATCGTGGGATCGAGGAAGAGGGCGAACATCTCGTTGGAGAGGTCGTAGTGCCGCGCGATGTTGTCCTGCGCCTCGCCGGCGGTCCGGTTCTCGCTGCGCGGCCGCCGCACGACGTGCAGCCTGCGCAGATGCTGCAACGGCGCCGGGACCA
This sequence comes from Actinospica acidithermotolerans, assembly GCF_018139625.1. Lineage (GTDB taxonomy): Bacteria > Actinomycetota > Actinomycetes > Streptomycetales > Catenulisporaceae > Actinospica > Actinospica acidithermotolerans. The sequence goes on from NZ_JAGSOH010000006.1 coordinate 15,295, forward strand.
GCGTCTCGACGTTCGCCGCGAAGACGCACAGCAGGCGCGCGAGATCGTCGGAGTCCCACTCGCCCGCCTGGTACGACTCGCCGAAGCCGATCAGCCCGCTGGCGCCGATCCGCCGGTAGAAGCGCTCAGGACTGTGCACGACCATCTCCGGGTCCTGCGGCCCGCCGGCACCCAGCACGGTGCCGTCCGGAAGCCGGAGGCGAACCGGCAGGTCGCGCAGCACGTGCTTGATCACGCGCGCCGCGACCGCGCCGCGCAGCCGGGTGCGCGGCTCGGTGAACACACCCGGCCAGCGCTCCTGGGCCGAGTCCGGCGCCGCGGCTTGCGCGACTTGCCGGTTGTCCGTCGTCATGGTCAGCGTTCCCTTCTCCTCAGAGAACCTCGGGTACCCCCATTCTTGGCAAAACCACGAGGCGACGCAGCACATTCCGCCCTCGCGGGTGAACATTCGGCGACGAGAACCCGCATTCGACCGCTGTCGGCTCAGCCGTTGCCGGCCAGGGTCTGCAGCTGGCCGTAAGCGCCGTTGAAGACGTCCTGGTCGCCGGGCTGGCTGCCGCTGTCGGAGTACTGCCAGAAGGAGTAGTACGGCCAGCCGCTCGGCAGCTTCCCGCCGGTCCGGGCGTAGTTGGCGACCCAGAAGGGGTCGTCCGCCGCGAAGGCGGTGGCGTCGCCGGTGCACGTCTTCCACCATTCGGTCGAGCTGTAGATGACCGGGAACGCGTGCTCGCGCGCCGCGTACTCGGTGGTGAAGTCCCTGATCCAGTTCACCATCTGGCTTGCCGAGAGCCCGTAGCATTCGGGCCCGTACGGGTTGTACTCGATGTCCAGGGCGCCAGGCAGGGTCTTGCCGTCCGGAGACCAGCCGCCGCCGTGCGCGATGAAGTAGTCGGCCTGCACGGTGCCGCCGGAGTTGCTCGGAATGGCGAAGTGATAAGAACCGCGGATGAGGCCGTGGTCGTAAGGGCCGTTGTACTCGTTGGTGAACTGCGGGTTCACGTAGTACTTGCCCTCGGTCGCCTTCGCGTAGACGAAGCTGACGTGCGGGGCGACCGACGCCCAGTCGATCGATCGCTGATACCCGCTCACATCGATGCCGCGCACCGGCGAGGGCGGGATCATCGCGGTCGTCGGAGTCGGCGCGGGCAGCGTCGGAGCCACCAGGCTCGAGGGCGTCGCCGGGCCGGGCCACGGCGGCGCGGAACGAGAGCCCGACGATCGGTAGGTACCCATGTCGTCCTGGTCCGGATGGGTGATGAGCTCGGCGTGCACCGGCGTGTCGTGGTGCGTCGCGGTCACCCGCACGAGCCGGCCGGACAGGTCGTGCGCCCAGGCCGCGCCGACAGAGGTCGCGCCGGCCCGGGCGGCGTCGGCGGAATCGGGGCTCGCGCCCGACGCCAGGCTCGCGGCCACGGCCGCGGTCACCAGGGCGGCGCCGAGGGCGAGCGATTGACGGGGGACCAGCCGGGCCAACGGTGACATGGGTTCCTCGTGAGGGTGCTGACGCCAGAGTGTTTAGACGTCTTCGTACCCTATGTCCGATTAATCCAATCGGCCGTCGGCCCTTCGGCCGTCACGCCGCGAGGCAGTTCGGTCCGAACAGCGTCTTGATCTCCGAGATCAGCGCGCTGCTGTACTCCACCGGATGGGCCGGAAGGTCGAACAGCACCTTGGACCGCGGCTCCTGCAGGGTCAGCCGCACCGGGCGCGGGCCCGGGTGCGCGGCGAGGATGTGGCCGAGTTCGGTGACCGAGCGCTGGTTGATCTGCCGCGCGTTGATCGTCAGCTGCAGCGGCATGTCCTTGCCGACGGTGCTCAGGTCCAGCGGGATCAGCTCCTGGCCGAAGACCGAGATCGCGCCGTCCCGCTCGTTGAGCCTGCCGCGCACGCTGACGCACGCGTCGTCCACCAGCTCGTTCTGGAACAGCGGGTAGACCTTCGGGAAGAACAGCACCTCGACCGCGGCGTCCAGGTCCTCGACGGTGACGATGGCCCAGGCGGCGCCGGAGTTCTTGTTGATCCGGCGGTCCACCTTGGAGATGATCCCGGACAGCCGCACCTCGCCCTCGGTCCGCTCGCCGCTCAGCAGCTGCGCGATCGTGGTGTCCCGGTTGCGGGCGAGCAGCGGCTCGGCGCCGTCCAGCGGGTGGCTGGAGACGTACAGGCCGAGCATCTCCCGCTCGAAGCCCAGCTTCACCTTCTGCGACCACTCCGGGGTGCCGGGCACCTCGAAGCCGACGGAGGCGGAGCCCGCCGGGCCCGAGTCCTCCTCGAACATGCCGAACAGGCTGTCCTGGCCGATCGACTCCTGCTTCTTGACGTCGAGCACCGCGTCCACGGCCCGCTCGTGCACCTCGATCAGGGCGCGCCTGGCGTGACCGAGCGAGTCGAAGGCGCCGGCCTTGATCAGCGACTCGATCGCGCGCTTGTTGCAGACCGCGATCTCGACCTTGTTCATGAAGTCGGGGAAGGACTCGTAGCGGCCCTTGGCCTCCCGCGAGCGCACGATCGAGGCGACCACGTTCTCGCCGACGTTGCGGATCGCGCCGAGCCCGAAGCGCACGTCGTCGCCGACGGCGCTGAAGTCGAGCACGCTCTCGTTCACGTCGGGGGAGAGCACCTTGATGCCGAGCTTGCGGCACTCGCCGAGGTAGAGCGCCGCCTTGTCCTTGTTGTCGCCGACCGAGGTGAGCAGCGCGGCCATGTACTCGGCCGGGTAGTTCGCCTTCAGGTACGCGGTGCGGTAGGAGACCATGCCGTACGCGGCCGAGTGCGACTTGTTGAACGCGTAGCCGGCGAAGGGGACCAGGACGTCCCACACCGCCTGGATCGCCTCGTCCGAGTACCCGCGCTCCCGGCAGCCCGCCTGGAAGGGCACGAACTCCTTGTCCAGGATCTCCTTCTTCTTCTTGCCCATCGCGCGGCGCAGCAGGTCGGCCTTGCCGAGCGAGTAGCCCGCCAGGACCTGCGCCGCCCGCTGCACCTGCTCCTGGTAGACGACCAGGCCGTAGGTCTCGCCGAGGACCTCCTGGAGCGGTTCCTCGAGCTCCGGGTGGATCGCGGTGATCGGCTGCATGCCGTTCTTGCGCAGCGCGTAGTTGGTGTGCGACTCCATGCCCATCGGGCCGGGCCGGTACAGGGCGCTGGCCGCCGAGATGTCGTTGAAGTGGTTGGGCTTCATCAGCTTCAGCAGCGCCTGCATGCCGCCGCCGTCGAGCTGGAAGATGCCCAGGGTCTCGCCGCGGCCCAGCATCGCGAACGTGGTCTGGTCGTCCATCGGGATCTTGTCGATGTCCAGGTCGATCCCGCGGTTGCGCTTGATGTTGCGCAGGGCGTCGTCGATGATGCCCAGGTTCCGCAGGCCCAGGAAGTCCATCTTGATCAGGCCCATGGACTCGCAGGACGGGTAGTCGAACCCGGTGATGATCACGCCGTCCTTGTCCCGCTTGTGCAGCGGGATCAGGTCGATCAGCGGATCCTTCGAGAGGATGACCGCGCACGCGTGCACGCCGGTGCCGCGCATCAGCCCCTCGACGCCGAGCGCCGTGTCGACGACCTTCTTCACGTCCGGGTCGCTGCTGTAGAGCTCGCGGACCTCGGCGGCCTCGGTGTAGCGCGGGTGCTTCTCGTCCAGCACGCCGTAGAGCGGCATCGACTTGCCGAGCACGTCCGGCGGCATCGCCTTGGTGATCTTCTCGCCCATGGCGAAGGGGTAGCCGAGGATGCGGGAGCTGTCCTTGATCGCGGCCTTCGCCTTGATCATGCCGAAGGTGTTGACCTGCGCGGTGTACTCCTCGCCGTACTTCTCGGCGACGTAGCGCACCATCTGGTCGCGGTAGCGGTCGTCGAAGTCGAGGTCGACGTCGGGCGGGCTCACCCGCTCCGGGTTCAGGAACCGCTCGAACAGCAGTCCGTAGGGCAGCGGGTCGATGTCCGTGATGCCGAGCAGGTAGGCGACCATCGAGCCGGCCGCGGAGCCCCGGCCCGGGCCGACCGCGATGCCGCTCTTGCGCGCGTGCGCCGTGATGTCCGCGACGACCAGGAAGTAGGAGTCGTAGCCGAGCGGCCCGAGGATGGTGAGCTCGTAGGCGACCCGGTCCAGCACCTCCTGCGGCGGGTTCTCCCCGTAGCGCCAGGTCAGGCCCTCGTCCACCTTCTTGCGCAGGTAGCTCGCCGGGGTCTCGCCCTCCGGGACCGGGAAGACCGGCATCCGGTCGACGTGGTCGAAGACCTCGTGGTAGGACTCGACCCGCTCGGCGATCAGCAGGGTGTTGTCGCAGGACTCGGGCAGCTCGCGGAACAGGCCGCGCATCTGCTCGGAGGTCTTGAGGTAGTACCCGGTGCCGTGGAACCGGAAGCGGTTCGGCTCGTCCTTGTTCTTGCCCACGCCGATGCACAGCAGGCTGTCGTGCGCGTCGGACTGGTCTTCGGTGACGTAGTGCGAGTCATTCGTGGCCAGCAGCGGGATGTCCAGCTGCTTGGCGAGGCGCAGCAGGTCCTCGCGCACGTCCCGCTCGATGTCGAGGCCGTGCTCCATCAGCTCCAGGAAGTAGTTCTCCTTGCCGAAGATGTCCTGGTAGGTGCCCGCCGCCGCGACCGCCTCGTCGTACTGGCCGAGCCGCAGCCGGGTCTGCACCTCGCCGGACGGGCAGCCGGTCGTCGCGATGACGCCCTCGGCGTTCTCCGCGATCAGCTCGCGGTCCATCCGCGGCTTGCCGTAGTAGCCCTCATACGAGGCCAGGGTGGAGAGCTTGAACAGGTTCCGCAGGCCGCGGGAGTTCTGCGCCCACATCGTCATGTGGGTGTACCGGCCGCCGCCGGAGACGTCCTTGCCGCCCTCGCCCTCGCTCGATCCGTTGCTCTGGCCGCGCTGGCCCCAGAACACCGGCTTGCGGTCGAACCGGCTGCCCGGCGCCACGTACGCCTCGATGCCCAGGATCGGCTTGACCGGCGTGTCCTTCGCGAGGGTGTACATCTCGTAGGCGCCGAACATGTTGCCGTGGTCGCTCATCGCGATCGCGGGCATCCCCTGCCGCTCCACCTCGGCGAGCATCTTGCCGACCTTGGCGGCACCGTCGAGCATCGAGTACTCGCTGTGAACGTGCAGGTGGACGAACGAGTCGGACAAAGTCCGGCCCTCCATTCCTGAGGGCGTTGGACGGGTCGGACAAAGTCCGGCGCTGCGTCCTTCGCGGGTCGGCGGCCAAGGTCGGTCCAACTCTATGACAGGCCCCCGACAGAAACGTGAAGGGCTCAGCGGATGATCGCGACGCCGCCCGCGACCGCGCAGCGGTCCTCGAGCTCCGGGCCGGGGCCGGTGCCGTCCGGGCGCCAGGCGGTGCAGCGCACGAAGCCCGGTTCTACGAACTCGAAGTCGGAGAGCAGGCCGCGGACCGCCTCCAGCGGACGCGGCGTGTACTGGAAGGGGTTGCCGGCCAGGGACTCCTTCAGCGCCCGCTCGGTGTTCGTCGGGTCCGAGCCCTCCAGCAGGTGCAGCATCACGACGAGGCTGCCCGGTGCCAGCGCGCCCTTCAGCTCGGCCAGGGCCCGGGCGAGCCGGTCCTCGTCGGCGATGAAGTCCAGCATCCCGAGCAGGATCAGGCCGACCGGCCGCGACAGGTCGAGCCGCGCGTGCAGCCACGGGTTCGCCAGCACCGGGCCCGGGTCGCGGAACTCGGCCCACAGCGCGTGCACCTGCCCGAACCCGCGGGCCCGCGCGCCCAGCACCGCCCGCGCGTGCGCCGCGCTGACCTGGTCGTCGGTGACGAACACGAAGCGGCTGCCCGGACGGCTCGCCCGCGCCAGGCCGGTCACGCTCGGGCTGCTCAGCTTCGGTATGTAGCAGCCGAGGTGCAGGAACTGGTCCAGGCCGTGTCCGGGCTCGGCGATCCACTGCAGCGCCCGCACGATGAAGGCCTCGCCGGCCCGCGCGGCGAGCAGCACGTTCGGCGCGTGGCGCATGGCGAGTTCGGCGGCGTCCCGGTCGACCTGGAAGTTGTCCTTGCCGCCGACCATGTAGTCCCACATCCGCAGCGGATGCGGCATCTCGGCGGGCGGATCCGGCGGCTGCCAGCCGCGGCCCAGCGACAGATCCCAGGGCGGCAGCGCACCGCCCGGCGGCTTATCGCCACTCATGCCGGACCGTCCCCCTTCCGGCCGCGCGACCGCCCGGCGACCTCCTCCGCAGGATACGGCGGCGGCGGCCCCGCTGTCCCAGGAACGCCGCACCCCGTTCGGATGAAAAAAAGTTCAGCGAACGAACGCGCAGCCATTGACTCGGCTCCGCCGGTCAACTTACGGTGCGGTCGTGGTAGCCGTCAGCAGAGGATTAGTCATCGCCGGCACCGAGGCCCCCGCCGCCTCCGGCCGCAGCACAGCAACCGTCAACCCGTGGACCGGCGCGGCGTACGCCGAGGTCGCGGCGGGCTCCGCGGCGGACGTCGAGCGCGCCGTGGGCGCCGCGGCCGAGGCCTTCGAAACCTGGTCGGCGACCAAGCCCGCCGAGCGCCGCGCCATCCTGCTGCGCGCGGCCGACCTGCTCGCCGAACGCACGCCCGAGATCATCGCCCTGATGGCGAACGAGGTCGGCGGGGTCGCGCCGTGGGCCGGCTTCAACGCCGCGCTCGCCGCGGACATGCTCCGCGAGGCCGCGGCCGCCACCACCCAGCCGGTCGGCCAGGTGCTCGCGACCAACTCCGAGGGGGTCTTCTCGGTACAGCAGCGGGTGCCCAAGGGCGTGGTCGCCGCGATCTCGCCGTGGAACGCGCCGGTCATCCTCGGCGTGCGCGCGGTGGCGCTGCCGCTGGCCATGGGCAACACGGTGGTGCTCAAGCCGAGCGAGGACGCGCCGATCGCCTGCGGCCTGCTCATCTCCGACGTCCTGCACGAGGCCGGGCTGCCGCCCGGCGTGCTCAACGTCGTCACCAACGACCGCGCCGACGCGGCCGAGGTGGTCGAGGCGCTGATCGGCGACCCGCGGGTGCGGATGGTGAACTTCACCGGCTCCACCGAGGTCGGCCGCCGGATCGGGGTGATCGCGGCCCGCTTCCTCAAGCCCGCGGTGCTCGAGCTCGGCGGGAAGAACCCGCTGATCGTGCTCGACGACGCCGACCTGGACTACGCGGTGGACGCGGCCGTGTTCGGCGCCTTCTTCAACGCCGGGCAGATCTGCATGTGCGTGGACCGGGTGATCGTGCACCGCTCGCTCGCCGAGGCGTTCACCGAGCGCTTCGCCAAGCGGGTGAACGAGCTGCCCTGCGGCGACCCGAGCTCCGCGGGCGTCGCGATCGGCCCGGTCATCAACGAGGGCGCGGCGAAGCGGGTCAGCGGCCTGATCGCCGACGCGGTCGCCAAGGGCGCCGGGCTGGCCGCCGGCACCGGCGAGATCGAGGAGCCGGGCACGCTCATCCGGCCGACGGTGCTCACCGGGGTGACCCCGGACATGCGCATCTACGCCGAGGAGATCTTCGGCCCGGCCACGGTCATCCACCCGGTCGACTCGGTCGAGGAGGCGATCGCGCTCGCCAACGACACCCTCCAGGGGCTGACCGCCGGCGTGATCACCGAGAACCTGGCCCGCGGCCTGGCGGTGGCGGCGCGGCTGCGCACCGGGATCGTGCACGTCAACGACCAGTCGATCGCGGACGAGCCGCAGGCTCCGTTCGGCGGCGTCAAGGAGTCCGGATACGGCAGGTTCGGCGGCCAGGCGGGCGCCGAGGCGTTCACCGACATCCGCTGGGTCACGGCCCAGGTGACCGGCCACGCCCACTTCCCGATCTGAGGTCGGGCGCCGGCCGGAAAAGGCGGCGGCCCGGGAGCGCGCTCCCGGGCCGCCGCGCGCGCCCGCCGCTACGCGTCCCCGGCCGCGGCGCCCGCGTCGTCGAGCACGAAGGCGTTCCCGTCCCGAGGGATCGCCGGGTCTTCGAGCACGTACACGGTCTCCGCCTCGCGCAGCACCGGGTAGGTCGGCAGCCGGTGCGCCGGGTCGGGTCCGGCCGGCCCGTCCACGCAGCGGCCGGAGGCCAGCTCGTACACGTGCTTGAGCATGGGGGAGGCCACGGTCGGCATCCCGCCGCGCGAGCCGGTCAGGCCACGGGAGATGACGTACGCGCCGGTGGCCGGGTCCAGGTTGCCCACCGCGTAGAGCTCGTCCTTGGCCGTGCGGAACACCGCGGCCTGGCTGCCGTCCGGCAGCAGCACGGCCACGCCGCGGCCCGGGATCAGCTGCTCGTAGCGGCAGACGGGGATCTGCTTGATCATCCGGCGCTCACCAGGTCCTTCACGTCGTCGGTACGGTCCGCGCGGCGGCCGATGGTCAGCAGGGGCTTGATCTGGCCGCGCTCGGTGGTGAACTCGATGGACGGGTCCGGGGTGTCCGGCGCGTTCACGAAGGAGACGAAGCGGCGCAGCGTCTCCGGGTCCTCGATCGCTGCGCGCCACTCGTCCGTGTAGCTGCCGACGTGCGCGTCCATCAGGGCCTCGAGCTCCGCGCCGAGCCCGAGGCTGTCGTTCAGCACCACGTCGCGCACGTGCTCGAGCCCGCCCTCGATCCGCTCGATCCAGACCGAGGTGCGTTCCAGCCGCTCGGCGGTGCGGATGTAGAACATCAGGAACCTGTCGATGGCCCGGATCAGCTCCTGCCTGCTCAGGTCCTTGGCGAACAGGTCGGCGTGCCGGGGGCTGAAGCCGCCGTTGCCCGCCACGTAGAGGTTCCAGCCGTTCTCGGTCGCGATCACGCCGATGTCCTTGCCCTGCGCCTCCGCGCACTCGCGGGCGCAGCCGGAGACGGCCGCCTTGATCTTGTGCGGCGAGCGCAGGCCGCGGTAGCGCAGCTCCAGCTCGATGGCCATGGCCACCGACTCCTGCACGCCGTAGCGGCACCACTCCGAGCCGACGCAGGACTTCACCGTCCGCAGCGACTTGCCGTACGCGTGCCCGGACTCGAAGCCGGCGTCGACCAGCCGCCGCCAGATCGCCGGGAGCTGCTCGACCCGCGCGCCGAACAGGTCGATCCGCTGGCCGCCGGTGATCTTCGTGTAGAGCCCGAAGTCGCGGGCCACCTCGCCGATCACGATCAGCTTCTCCGGGGTGATCTCGCCGCCCGGGATGCGCGGCACCACCGAGTAGGAGCCGTTCTTCTGCAGGTTGGCCAGGAAGTGGTCGTTCGTGTCCTGCAGCGCGGCCTGCTCGCCGCTCAGGATGTGCTTCGGGCCGCCGAGCCGGCCGCTGAGCGAGGCCAGGATCGAGGCGACGGCCGGCTTGCAGATCTCGCAGCCCTCCACGTCCGCGCCCTCGACGCCGTGCTCGGCGACCAGCTGCGCGAAGGTGCCGATCCGGCGCACGAGCACGATCTCGTACAGCTCGGAGCGGGTCTGCGCGAAGTGCGGGCACAGTGCGGTGGACTGCTCGACGCCGGCCGCGTCCAGCAGCTTGCCGAGCATGGGGATGCAGGAGCCGCAGCCGGTGCCGGCCTTCGTGCAGCGCTTCAGATCGCCGACGGTCGCGCAGCCGTCCTCCTGCACGGCCTCCAGCAGCGAGCCCTTGCTGACGTTGTGGCAGCTGCAGATGGTCGCCGAGTCGGGCAGCGAGCCGACGCCGAGCGTCACGGCCTCGCCGTCCGAGGGCGGCAGCAGCAGCCGGATCGGGTCGGCGGGCAGCGGGGTGTCGGTCCCGGCCAGCGGCTTGAGCACGTCGTACGCCGACGCGTCCCCGACCAGGATGCCGCCGAGCAGCCTGCCGTCCTCGGTGACGACGAGCTTCTTGTACAGGCCCTGCGATTCATCCGAGTAGAGGGTGGTGCGCGCGCCCGCCGTGGTGCCGAAGGCGTCGCCGAACGACGCCACGTCCACGCCCATCAGCTTCAGCTTCGTGGACAGGTCGGCGCCGAGGAAGGGCTTCGAGTCGCCCGCGAGGATGTGCCGCGCCGCGGTCTCGGCCATCGAGTAGCCGGGCGCGACCAGGCCGTACACCCGGCCGTCCATCGCCATAGCGCACTCGCCGACCGCGTAGACGTGCGGATCGGAGGTCAGGCAGTGCGCGTCGACCTTGATGCCGCCGCGCTCGCCGAGCGCGAGCCCGAACTCGCGGCCGATCGTGTCCCAGGGCCGCACGCCCGCCGCGAAGACGACCATCTCGACCGGCAGCGTGCGCTGGTCGCTCGGGTCGTGCCCGGCCGCCAGCAGCATCTCGGCCGCGGCACCGTCCTCGCCCGCGTGCACGGCCTCGGTGCGGGTGCCGGAGTGGACGGTGACGCCGAGCTCCGAGATCCGCTGCCGCAGCGCCATGCCCCCCGCGTCGTCCACCTGCAGCGGCATCAGCCGCGGCGCGAACTCGATGACGTGCGTGTCCAGGCCGAGCGAGGTGAGCGCGCCGGCCGCCTCCAGGCCCAGCAGGCCGCCGCCGACGACCGCGCCGACCCGGCGGCCGGCCGCGTACGCCTTGATCGCGTCCACGTCCTCGACCGTGCGGTACACGAAGCAGCCCGGCAGGTCGTGGCCGGGCACCGGCGGCACAAACGGCCGCGAGCCGGTGGCCAGGACCAGCGCGTCGTACGCGTAAGTCGACCCGCCGGCGCCGGTCACGATCCGCGCGGCGAGGTCCAGCGCCACGGCCTCCTCGCCGAGCACGACCTCGACGCCCGGCGGGTCGTCGTAGGTCAGGTCGGCGTCCGTCGAGCCGTTGAACAGCGCGGTCAGGTGCACGCGGTCGTACGCGGGCCTGGCCTCCTTGGACAGCACGGTGATGGACACGGGCTCGTCACCCGCCGCACGCTGCGCCGCGAGCTCGGACAGCACACTCGCGCAGCGGTGGCCGACCATGCCGTAGCCGACGATCAGGATTCTCATGCGTTCGGTCTCGCTTCCTGGGATTGTGCAGCGGGGTCAGCGGACACCAGGGTCCGGCGCCGCGATGACGGGCCCTTATCCGGTGCGTTACCTGAACGGAGCGAGGCGCCGAGTTCGGCGGCGCCGGGAAAAAGAATCGGGAGCTTACCGCCGCGTATCCGGTCGGCAACATGCGCGAAACAGTGATCATCGAGCCTGCGGCAATGAGCCCCACAGTCCTCGACGAACAGCCGCTGCTCGGCTGCACGGTCGCCGTCACGGCCGACCGTCGCCGCGAGGACCTCGCCGCCCTGCTGCGCAGGCGCGGCGCCCGGGTGGTCGAAGCCCCGACGCTCAAGCTCGTCCCGTTGGAGGACGACGCCGAGCTGCGCGCGGCGACGAGGGCGTGCATCGACGCGCCGCCTGACTACGTCGTCGCCACCACGGGACGCGGCTGGCGCGGCTGGATCTCCGCGGCCGAGGGCTGGGGCGACGCCCCCGAACTGCAGGCCGCGCTCGCGAAGGCCGTCGTCGTCTCGCGCGGGCCCAAGGCCACCGGCGCGGTCCGGGCCAGCGGACTGCGCGAGCACTTCTCGGCCGGCTCCGAGGTCTCCCGCGAGGTGCTCGACTGGCTGCGCACCCAGGACGTGCGGGGCAAGCGCGTCGCCGTCCAGCAGTACGGCGCCGTGGATCCGACCGTGGACTGCGACCTGGCCGCCGAGCTGCGAGCCGACGGCGTCGAGGTGCTGACGGTCCCCGTCTACCGCTGGGACCCGCCGGAGGACCGGCCCGCCGTGGACCGGCTGCTCGAGGCGATCGAGAAGCGCGAGGTGCATGCCGTGGCCTTCACCTCCGCCCCCGGCGTCGCCGCGCTGCTGGAGGCCGCCGAGGCGCGCGACGCGGCCTTCGGCGTCGAGCGGCTGCTCGAAGCCCTGCGCACGGACGTGATCGCCGCCTGCGTCGGCCCGGTCTGCGCGAAACCGCTGCGCGACCGGGACGTGCCGAGCGTGCTGCCCGAGCGCTCCCGGCTCGGCGCCCTCGTGGCCGAACTCTGCGTCGCCGTGCCGCGGCGGATCCGCCGCGAGATCCCGGCCGAGGACGGCAGGACGCTGACCATCCAGGGCAGCGCGGTGCTCGTCCGCGACGAGGCGGTGCTGCTGCCGCCGGTGGTCGCCGCGGTCCTGGCCGAGCTCGCCCAGCGTCCCGGCTGGGTCGTCTCCCGGGCCGAGCTGCTGCGCCGGGTCTGGCGCTCGCGCGGATCCGGCCTGGCCACCGGCACCGCGAACGTCCGCGACCAGCACATCGTCGAGTCGACAATCGCCCGCCTGCGGACCGCGCTCGGCGACGACGCCGACCTGGTGCGCACGGTCACCAAGCGCGGCTACCGCCTCGCCGTCACCCCGAGCGGCGGCTGAGGCGCCGCGGGCCGCGGCGGGTCCGTGGGATGGCGTAACCATGGCGTGACCAGGGAGTGCCGCATGGTCGCCGCGCGCCGGGGTATGAGGGGGCGATGACGGACCACACCCGAGCCGCTTCGGCGGCAGCTGAAGCGGAAGACGCGTGGGACCGGCTCGCCGCGCTGGCCTTCGGGGGCGGCGGGTCGGCGGGCGGCTGCTCTGAGCACGCCCACGCGTACGAGTGCACCTGCGAGGATCCCGCCGCCGGGCCGGCCGAGGCTGCCGCAGCGGCTTCGGACCCTGAGATGGAGACAGCGGACTGACTCAGCCGCCTGCCGTGCCCGGAGGGGGCGTTTACGCAGCACCGCGGCGGGTTACCCGGCTTATCGACTCCGATCGGCGCGCACCTGCGCGAAGCGGGAACCGGATCAGTCGCAAGGAGCGCGAGATGTGGCCGAACGACCAGGTGGCCGGGCCGCCGGGCACGGCGCCGGGGCGCGCTGGCGGAACGGGGCGCCTCGCGACGATCACGATGCCGGCCACCGACCGGTACGTGGCCTTCGCGCGGCTCGCCACCGCGCACCTGTGCGGCGCGGTCGGGATGACCGTCAGCCGGGCCGCCGACCTGCGGCTCGCCGTGGACGAGGCCTGCAAGCAGTTCCTCGACCGGGACGCGCCGTGGACCGACCCCGGTGCCCCGCTGGAGCTCCGCTTCGACCGTGAGCCCGAGGCGCTGCGGATCACCGTGCGCGGGCCGGTCGCGGACGGCTGGCCGGACCGCGGCGGCCTGAGCTGGCTCATCCTGGAGACCCTCATCGGCGACGTGCGCGAGGAGATCGTCCCCGGCGGCGGCGCGGGCACCCTGCGCTTCGCCGAGGCCCTGCCCGCCGACGGCGTGCCCGGCGACGTCCTCTGGTTCGCCGCCTCCTGACGCGCACCCCACGTTTCGCGCCCCCGGCGCCCGGTTACCCGGGATCGACCCGCACCAAGAGGATCCCGCCGGGATCCGCCGGACGGAGGTGTGATCATGGTGCACGACACGCGGAGAGACCACGCGCGGCGCGGCGGCCGGATCCGCGCGAGGCTCGTCTTCACGCTGATCGGGGCGGCCGCCCTGGTGGTCGGCGCGTTCCTGGATTGGACGGGCTCGCTGCCCGGTAGCAAGTTGACGATGCGAAGCCTGGTGCATAACGACTTCTCCACCACGGGCAACGTGCTGCACTCGGTGGGCGCGATCAGCGTTCTGATCGCGGCCCTGGCGGTGCTGAGCCTGCTCGACCCGCTCGGCTGGCTGACGAGGCTCGCCGGGCTGGCCGCGGTGGTGCTGTTCGTCATGTTCGGCATCCAGGTGTACGCGCACAACGGGCAGAACTGGAGCACCACGTTCCACGCCCTGCAGGCGGGCGCGTGGCTGCAGCTGGCGGGCGGCCTCCTGCTGCTGCTCACCGGGATGATCCGGTACCGCCGCAGGCGCGTCCGGGTCGTCGAACCCGCCCTGGACGAGCGCGTCGGCACGGCCGCCCCGGACAGCGCGTCGGCTCCGGGTGCCGCGGAGCCCGCGGCCACCACGGCCGAGTTGCGCCGCGAGGAGCTCGAACCGGACTCGACGGTCTTCCGGCCGCCGGTGCCGGAGGAGACCCACGTGGGCGGCGGGCCCGGCGAGGCGCCCCGGGAGACCGAAGGGCCGACCGGCTGAGCCCGGCTCCGGCGACACCACGAAACCCCGCCGATCGGCTTTGATCGGCGGGGTTCTCGCGGCTCCTCGCGCGCGGGCCGACGCGGGATGGGGAGTGGACCGGCCGGGCGAGGAGGGGAGGAGACCGGCCGGTCCTGCGTCGGCCCGCGACGCGCGAGGCACGTGCACGGCACCGGCATGTCGCACACGCCAGCTCCGGTTACCCCGGGTCCGGGAACCCATGCGCCCGCCGGGCCGGGATTCGCGAACGATTCCGCCGCGGTCCCAGGACGTGCGCGGGAGGGGACGGCGGCGGCGCAGCCGCTCAGCCCGGGCGCCCCTCGCCGGTGTCGCGCGCGCCCTGCCGCGGGATGCGCGAGATGCGGTGCCGGCGGCGGAACCAGTACCCGTAGAAGCGCTTGTGCCGCAGCTTCCACAGCCCGCACCCGGCCAGGCCCGCGCCGAGCACGGCCGCGAACAGCGGCCAGATCCCCAGCACCCCGGCGGCGGTCACCGCGGCGAGCCACGCAGCCGCGCTCAGCGCGCCGAGCACGCGCCGGCGCCACCCGGGCCGGGGGTGCACACCGTGCCGGGTGAGCCGCTCGAAGCGGCGGGCCCACTTGGGGTCGTCGATCGCGGACCCGCACTCGATATCGGCGAGTATGCGCTTGTCCCGGGCAGAGAGCTCCATGTCCTGATCCACCTAGCGGCCGACAGTCTCAGGCCTCGCGTACCCCTCCGCGCGGGCCCCACACCAATCAGTGTGGCATCTGGCGCGCACACCCCCTGTGAGGCGAAATGTCCGCTGGGACGCATGGGGTGCAGCGTGTCGCGATTCGTCGGTATGTACTGTTTCGGCGGATGAAACGCCGCGCCCCGCGTTATTCGGTCGCGAATCGGGCAACCTCCCCTCAGAGTGGGTAAAAGAGCATCGGGGAACACGCCGGGAGGCAGCGATGGCGGTGGAGTCGGCCCGCAACGGACCCGTCGATCTGGCCTACGAGACCGTCGGACCTCCCGGCGGGGAGCCGCTGCTGCTGATCATGGGCCTGGACTCGCCGATGCGCTGGTGGCCGGACGGCTTCTGCGCCGAACTGGCCGACCGCGGCTTCACCGTCGCCCGCTTCGACAACCGGGACACCGGCCGCTCCACCCGCACCGCCGGGCGGCCCTGCTCGGCCGCGGGCCGGGCCGGCGCCGGCTACTCGGCGCTGGACATGATCGAGGACGCCAGGGCCGTGCTCGACGCCCTGGCCTGGCCGGACGCGCACGTCGTCGGGCAGTCCATGGGCGCCAGCATCGCCATCGGCCTCGGCCTGCACCACCCGGGGCGGGTGCGCACCGTGACCACGCTCAGCGCACTGCCCCGCGGCTTCCGGCTGGCCGAGGTCGCGCGCTACGTGGATCCGGTGGGCCTCGCGCGGATGGCCCGGGTCACCGCGCGCCGCCCGCGCACCCGGCAGCAGCTGCTCCGCCAGCACGTCGCGCTGGCCCGGATGCAGGCCGCCGGGTCGCAGCCCTTCGACGAGCGCTGGGCCACGGAGACCGCCCGGCAGGTGCTCGCCGACGGCCCGAGCGACCCGGCCGCCTCGGCCCGGCAGCTCGCCGCGATCCGCACCGGCTCCCGCCTGCTGCGCCACCCCGAACGGCTCGGCGTCCCGCTGCTCGCCATCCACGGAGCCGAGGACCCGCTGGTGCGCCCCTCGGCCGCCGCCGCACTGGCCAGGGCCGTTCCCGGCGGCCGCGCGATCGTCTTCGGCGACATGGGCCACGAGGTGCCGCGCCGGCTCTGGCCCGCCCTCGCCGACGCCATCTCCCGCAACGCCTCCCGGGCCCGCATCCTCGCGCAGTAGACCGCGATCAGCCGCAGTACGAGGGCGTATTCCGCCTAGGATGGAAGCCGTGAGCGACTTCGACGGATTCCACGAGGTGCCCACCGCCGCGCTCGGCGACCTGCTCGGCCGCGAGCAGTTCATGGACGCCGGGATCAGGCCCCTGTGGGAATCGCCGCGGCTGGCCGGCCCGGCGTTCCCGGTCCGCTGCGCCCCGAACGACAACCTGATGCTGCACGCCGCGATCTACCGCGCGAAGCCCGGCTCCGTGATCGTCGTGGAGAGCGGCGACCTCGACTTCGCGCTCGCGGGCGGCAACGTCTGCGCCATCGCCCGCCGGCGCGGCATCGCAGGCTTCGTACTCGACGGCCTGGTCCGCGACATCGGCGAGATCCGCGAGCTCGGCTTCCCCGTCTTCGGCCGGGGCATGATCCCCAAGCCCGGCGGCAAGGCGGCGACCTCGCCCTTCTACGAGCCGGCGACGTGCGGCGGGGTGACCGTGTATCCCGACGACATCGTGGTCGCGGACGAGGACGGCGTCGCGGTCGTGCCCGCGCCGCAGGCCGCCACGGTCCTCGGCGATGCCCGCGCCCAGCTCGCGCGGGAGGCCGCGCAGACGCTCGACGACTGGGAGCGGGCGCACCACGCCCGGGTGGAGAAGCTCCTCGCCGAGGCCGGCTTCGAGGACTTCGAGGACTGAGCGTAACCGGACGACCACTCAGTCGTTAAGCCTTTCATGGAGATAACCGATGTCACGACGATCGACCGGATGTCCGACGCGGAGGTCGACGAGCTTCTCGCCCGCGCGCTCAGCCCGCACACCCCGGTAGAGATCTTCTACGCGGTCCTGGACCGCATCGGCGGCATTCCCGCGGCCGCCCCCGAGGCGATGGCCTACCCCGACGCCGAACCCGTGCCCGACGCGGAGCCCGCCGCCGACCCGGCCCCCGCCGAGGAGCCCGTCCTGGCGGAGGTCGGGAGCGAGGCCTGATTCCCCGCGCTACACGCCGGAGCGGATGCTCTGCCGGGGCGCGGCCAGCGGCGTGGCCAGGACGATGCCGGCCGCGCCGATCGCGATCAGGTCGTCGGCCCACGGACGCGTGTCGATGCTGGTCTCCCGGACGCAGGGGAGCAGGTGATCGGCGAGCGCGCGGTGGAACGAGGCCGCCAGGAACGGCCACAGCATGCTGATCTCGCCGATGACGACGACGCGCTCCGGGCCGAGCAGGTTCACCGAGCCGGCGAGGGCGCGGCCGAGCAGCTCGCCCGCCCGGTGCAGCAGATCCAGGCCGGCCTGATCGCCCTCCGCGGCCACCGCGCGCAGGTCCTCGAGGGACGCGGCCGGCCCGACGATGCCGAGCTCGCGGGCGCGGCGCAGCAGCGACTCGGTGCTCACCTGGGTCTCCAGGCAGCCGCGGTTGCCGCAGCTGCAGACCGGGCCGTCCTGCAGGATCGGCATGTGCCCGAACTCGCCGGCCGCCCCCGCCGCGCCGCGGTACGGCGCGCCGTCCAGCACCATGCCGAGGCCGATGCCCTCGCCGATCGCGACGAGCAGGAAGTCGGCGCAGTCGGCGCCCGCGCCGTAGAGCCGCTCGGCCGCCGTGACGGCGCTGATGTCGTTGTCCACGAACACCGGCACGCCGAGGGCGGCGCGCATCCGGGCGGCCAGCGGCATGCCGGTCCAGCCCAGGCGCACCGACATGCGCAGCGTCCCGGTCTCCGGCTCCACGACCCCGGGGACCGCGATCCCGACGCCGAGCAGCGGCAGCCGGCGCTCGGCGGCGGACTCGATCTCCGAGCGGATCAGGGTCGTGAGCACGTCCACCGCGTCCGGCCGGCTCGGGTCGAAGGGATGCCGGAAGCCGTGCACGACGGTCGCGTCCAGCTGCGTCAGCACGCCGGTGACGTGCTCGTGCGCGACCTGCACGCCGAGCGCGTGCGCCGAGTCTGGCACCAGTTCGAGCGGGATCGAGGGCCGGCCGGTGTGCGAGGTGCGCGGCTCGCCCTCCTCGACCAGGCCCGCGTCGAGCAGCCGGCGGGTGATCGTGGTGATCGTCGCCGGGCTCAGTTCGAGCTGCTCGGCGATCTCCGCGCGGCTGAGCCCGCCGTGCCTGGCCAGGATCGCCAGCACGGCCGTGCGCGTCATGTCGCCCGAGACCGAGCCCGCACCCCAGCGCATATCGACCAGTCTCCATACGATGTCGAATCATCCGGTACGTCCCGTTGCGGACCGTGATCCTTCCAGCCTAGTCGCAGTGGCGTGACAGGGCCGGGTCTTGACAGCGCTGTGCGCCGGATCTAACTTCCGCGCAAGATAATTTACGCCCGAATTAAAGGGGTGTCCCACAGTGCGCATTCGAACACGTCCCCGAAACCGCGGGCCGCTCGCGCCCTTGCTGACCGCCGCGATGCTGCTCGCGGCGGCGGCGGGGACCGCGGCGGTGCTGCCCGGCACGGCCGCGGCCGCCTCGTCGACCGCGATCGTCACCGCCCCCGCCCAGACCGTGGCCGGCTTCGGCGCCTCCGGCGCCTGGTGGGTCAACGACCTGACGAACTTCTCGTCCTCCGTGCAGGCCCAGGTCGCCGCCGACCTGTTCACCGCGAGCGGGATCGACCTGAGCCAGTACCGCTACAACATCGGCGGCGGCGGGACCGGCGTCTCGGTCGCGGCCCGCGCGCCGCAGACCTTCCTGACCACGTCCGGCACGTACAACTGGTCCAACGACCCCGGCGGCCAGTACTTCCTCAAGGCGGCGGCCGCCGACGGCGTGCCGGACCTGATCGGCTTCGTGAACAGCGCGCCGGAGGAGTACACCACCGACGGCAAGAGCTGCGCCGGCTCGATCAGCACCGCGGACGACGCCGCGTACGGCGCGTACATCGCCACGATCGTCTCGCACTTCGCGTCCGCGGGCGTGACGCTCAACCAGATCTCGCCGATGAACGAGCCCGACAACTCCTTCAGCGGCTGCGGTCAGGAGGGCATGAGCGTCCCGGCCGCCGAGCGCGCGGGCGTGATCGACGCGGTCGGCTCCGCGCTGAACTCGGCCGGGCTGTCCACGAAGATCATCGCCGACGAGTCGAGCCAGACCACGCAGTTGCTCTCCGAGGCCCCGACCTGGCTCGCCGACTCCAGCGCCCCCGGCTACACCGCCGCGATCGCGCACCACACCTACGACAACCCGTCGGACTCAGGCCTCGAGCAGGTCGGCTCGCTCGGCGACGTGAACGGCAAGCCGGTGTGGGCCAGCGAGATCTGCTGCCAGATCTCCGGAGGCGGCGGCTACGGCGCGCAGTACGACCCGACGATGGCGGGCGCGCTCACGCTGACCAACTACATCTACACCGACATGTCGTACGCCGACGACACGGCGTTCCAGTGGTGGACCGCGCTCTCCTCCGCGCTCGGCTGCGACCCGACGACCTCCAGCACCTGCGCCACGAGCGTCAACACGAACTCGACCGCCTGGAACGACGGGTTGCTCTACTACGACCCCAACTACGCCGCCGACGGCAACCAGACCATCTACCCGACCAAGCGCTACTACGCCCTCGGCCAGTACAGCAAGTACGTCCGGCCCGGCGCGGTCCGCTACGGCGTGTCCGGCTCGCCGTCCGGCGTGCAGACGATGGCCTTCTGGAACAGCTCGGCCAGCCAGTGGGACGTCGTGGCCACGAACACGAACACCTCTGCCACCGCGCTGAGCCTGAACCTGAACAGCGGCACGCTCACCTCGAGCGCCGCGGTGCAGACCGACTCCAGCGAGAACATGGCAAGCATCTCGGCGCCGACCATCTCCGGATCGACGATCAGCGCCTCGCTGCCCGCGCAGTCCGTGACCACCTATGTCCTCGGCAGCTCCGGCACCCCGGGCAGCGGTGGCGTGAGCGCGCAGGAGCTTGTCGGCAACCAGTCCGGCAAGTGCCTCGACGTCCCGAGCTCCTCGACGTCCAACGGCACGCAGCTGGAGATCTACACCTGCAACGCCGGCGGCAACCAGGAGTACACGCTGCAGTCCAACGGCGAGATCACGGTCTACAGCGGTAGCTCCGAGAAGTGCCTCGACGCGTACAACCAGGGCAAGACCGCGGGCACGATCGTGGACATCTACACCTGCAACGCCGGCAGCAACCAGCTCTGGCAGGTGCATCCGGACGGCACGATCACCAACAACGAGTCAGGCCTCTGCCTCGACGCCTACGGCCAGGGCACCTCGAACGGCACGAAGATCGACCTGTACACGTGCAACGGAGGCGGCAACCAGCAGTGGGCGCTCGGCTAGCCGGCTGAGACGTCCCCGCACGGTTGTCGCGGGCGCTCGCGGCGCCCCGGGGGTGGCCGGACCGGCTACTCCCGGGGCGCCGCGGTGCTGCCCCGGACGATCAGCCGGGTGGGCACGATGATCTTGTGGTTGTCCCGTTCGCCGTCCACCTTCGCCAGCAGGTTCTGGATCGCCTGCCGGCCGACCTCGCCGAAGTCCTGCCGGATCGTGGTCAGCGGCGGCCAGAAGGAGTGCGCCTCCTCGAGGTCGTCGAAGCCGACCACGCTGATGTCGCCGGGCACGTCGCGGCCGAGCTCGTGCAGCGCGCGCATCAGGCCGAGGGCCATCTGGTCGTTGCCGGCGAAGATCGCCGTGACGTCGTCGCGCTGCCCGAGCTCCATGCCGTGCCGGTAGCCGGACTCGGTCGACCAGTCCCCGTAGCGCACCGGCGGCGGCTCGATCCCGGCATCCACCATGGTGCGCCGCCAGTACTCCATGCGGCGCATCGCGGAGAAGGAGGACTCCGGTCCGGCGACGTGCCAGATCTTCCGGTGCCCGAGGCTGAGCAGGTGCTCGGTGGCCTGCCGCGCGCCGTCCGCCTGGTCGGTGTCGACCACGGTGTACGCGTCGCCCGCGTTCGAGTCGATGACCACGACCGGCAGGCCGGGCGGCAGGGTGAACTCGGCCTCGTCCAGCAGGTGCGCCTCGAAGATGATCACGACGCCGTCCACCGCGGCCTCGCTGAGCCGGTTGTAGGCGCCGGAGACCTGCCCGAGGGTCGCCTCGCGCACCGGCAGCAGCGTGACGGAGTAGTCGGCGCGCGCGGCCTCGGTGGCGATCGCGTTGAGGGTGCTCATGTTTCCGAACGTGCGCAGCGTGAACATGATCACGCCGATCGCCTTGAACTTCCCGCGGCGCAGGGCCCGGGCGGCGGAGTTGGGCCGGTAGCCCAGGGCCTCCATCGACTCGACGACCCGCTGCCTGGTGAGCGGGTCCACGTTGGCGTGCCCGTTGGACACGCGGGAGACGGTCTGCGAGGACACTCCCGCGTGCCTGGCCACATCCCCCATCGACGGCTGCTTCGAGCGCCTCGCCGGGGCATCGCTCGAGGTCATCGGCTCCACATCGCTTTCCTTACGGCAACGTTGCCGGTTTGTGATGTCATCCTGTGTGGGCATGGTTACGTGAACATGGTAGCGTCACCCCATCATGTTGACGTAAACATCGTCGTTCGTGCAGGGAAGAGAACATGACAGTGCTGTCAGCGGACTCGCCGCCGAGGTCGCGCAAGTCGGAGCTGAGGCCCCGTCGCCGGCGGAAGTGGACCGGTTGGGGCTTCGTGAGCCCCTTCCTCCTGGTCTTCCTCTTCGCGATGGTCGCCCCGGTGGGCTACGCGATCTATCTAAGTCTGTTCCAGGACAAGCTGATCGGCGGGAACCGGTTCGCCGGCCTGGCGAACTACACGCAGGCGCTGACCGACTCGCAGTTCTGGACGGGCTTCGGCCGCGTCTCGCTGTTCCTGGTCGTGCAGGTCCCGGTCATGCTGATCCTGGCCCTCGCGGTAGCGCTGGCCATCGACAGCGCGCGCCTGCACTGGGCGCCGCTGTACCGGATCTCCATCTTCCTGCCCTACGCGGTCCCCGCCGTCGTCGGCGCGCTGATGTGGGGCTTCATCTACGGCAACCAGTTCGGACTGGTCGCCGAGATCGGCGGCTGGTTCCACACCACGCTGCCGAACCCGCTGGACAACACGCTGATGCTCCCGGCGATCGGCAACATCGTCACCTGGGAGTACATCGGCTACAACATGCTGATCTTCTACTCCGCGCTGCGGGTGATCCCGGGCGAGCTGTACGAGGCGGCCGAGCTGGACAACGCGAGCCAGTGGCGGATCATCTGGCACATCAAACTGCCCGCGCTGCGGCCCGCCATCATGGTCGCGACGGTGTTCTCGATCATCGGCAGCTTCCAGCTGTTCACCGAGCCGAGCGTGCTCTACTTCCTGAACAAGGACGTCATCGGCAGCGCGTACACCCCCAACTGGTACGCCTACAGCCTGTCCTTCAACGGCCAGGAGTACAACTACTCGGCCACCATCGCGATCCTCATGGGCCTGCTGACGGTGATCGTCGCCTACGTGGTCCAGCGCATCGGCCAGCGGAAGGGAGCCTGAGATGGCAGCCACCGAGACCGCCGCGCCGCCGCGCGCCGCGCGCCCGGCCCGCCCCGTGCGCGGGGCGTGGAATCCGAACCGGCGTCCCAAGTCGAAGACGCTGACCCTGGTGATGACGCTCGGCCTGGTGTACTCGCTGCTGCCGCTGTTCTGGCTGCTGGTGAACTCCTCGAAGACGCAGGCGAACCTGTTCACCACGAACGGGCTGTGGTTCGGCGGCCACTTCGCCCTGCTCGACAACATCCAGCAGACGCTCACGTACAACGGCGACGAGTTCCTGCGCTGGTTCGGCAACACGATGCTCTACGTCGTGGTCGGCGCCGGCGGAGCGACCTTCCTCGCCACGCTCGGCGGCTACGGGCTGGCGAAGTTCGACTTCCCGGGCAAGCGCGGCGTGTTCGCGCTGGTGCTCGGCGCCGTCGCCGTCCCGAGCACGGCGCTGGCCGTGCCGACCTTCCTCATGTTCAGCAAGATCGGCCTGGTCAACAACCCCTGGGGCATCATCATCCCCTCGCTGGTGAACCCGTTCGGGCTGTACCTGATGTGGATCTTCTCGCGGGACGCGATCCCGAACGAGCTGCTCGAGGCCGCCCGCGTGGACGGCGCCCGGGAGTGGCGGATCTTCTTCTCGATCACGCTCCGCCTGCTGCGCCCGGGTATGATCACCGTCCTGCTCTTCGCGGTCGTCGCGACCTGGAACAACTACTTCCTCCCGCTGATCATGCTGAACGACCCGAAGTGGTATCCGCTGACGGTCGGCCTGAACCAGTGGAACGCGCAGTCCCAGACCGCGGGAAGCACGCCGATCTTCAACCTCGTCCTCACCGGATCGCTGCTCATGATCGTCCCGATCATGATCGTGTTCCTGGTGATGCAGCGCTACTGGCAGTCGGGTCTGGCCGCCGGCAGCGTCAAGCAGTGACCGCACCACCCGTACCACAGCACCTCAACACCCTCACACGAAGAAGTGGAAGGAACGTCGCCATGACAGCAACGACTCGGACCGCGCGGGCCTGGCGCCGCGGCGCCGCCGTGGTGTTCGCGGGCACGATCGCGGCCGCCGGCTTGACCGCGTGCTCCAGCAGCAGCTCGGGCTCGGGCACGACGTCAGGCTCCTCCGGGAGCGCCTCGGACATCGCGGCCGCGCTGCAGAAGACGTCGACGATAACGGTCTGGGGCTGGGCTCCGCAGGACAAGGACATCGTCGCGGCCTTCGAGAAGAAGTACCCGAAGGTCACCGTCAAGCTGGTGAACGCCGGTACCGGAAGCACCGAGTACACCAAGCTGCAGAACGCGATCAAGGCCGGATCGGGTGTTCCGGACGTCGCCCAGATCGAGTACTACGCGCTGCCGCAGTTCGCGCTGGCCGGCTCGGTGCAGAGCCTCGACGGCCTCGGCCTGGACAGCCTCAAGAGCGACTACTCCGCCGCCGTGTGGGACTCGGTCACCGTCAACGGCCAGCTCGACGCGCTGCCGCAGGACACCGGCCCGATGGCGCTGTTCTACAACAAGAAGATCTTCGACAAGTACGGCCTGACCGTCCCGACCACCTGGGACCAGTACGTCGCCGACGCCA
Source organism: Actinospica acidithermotolerans (assembly GCF_018139625.1). Classification (GTDB taxonomy): domain Bacteria; phylum Actinomycetota; class Actinomycetes; order Streptomycetales; family Catenulisporaceae; genus Actinospica; species Actinospica acidithermotolerans. The sequence goes on from NZ_JAGSOH010000006.1 coordinate 39,033, forward strand.
AGAAGCTGCACGCGGCCAACCCGAACGAGTACATCACCGCGGACACCGGCGACCCCGGCTTCGTCACCAGCATGGCCTGGCAGGCCGGCGGCACCCCGTTCAAGGTCAGCGGCACCACGAACGTGACCATCGACACCGCGGACGCGGGCATGGCGAAGTTCACGAAGGAGTGGGACCAGCTGGAGGAGAACGGCCTGCTGTCGAACATCTCCGGCTGGACCAGCCAGTGGTTCACGGCGCTGGCCAACGGCACTATCGCCACGCTGCCGACCGGCGCGTGGATGCCGGGCAACCTCGAGGACAACGCCGCGGCCGCGTCCGGTGACTGGCGGGTCGCCCCGATGCCGACCTACGACGGCGGCACCGCGGCCTCCGCGGAGAGCGGCGGTTCCAGCTACGCGGTGATGAAGGGTTCGAGCAACTCGCTGGTCGCGGCCGGCTTCGACGAGTTCATGAACGCCCAGGACGGCGAGACCATCTTCGCCAACGAGGGCGGGTTCCCGTCGCTGAACTCGGTGCTCAGCTCGAGCTCCTTCCTGAACCAGGCCCCGGCCTACTTCGGCGGCCAGAAGATCAACCAGGTCCTGTCGGCGGCCGCCAGCTCGGTGCTGCCGGGCTGGAGCTACCTGCCGTTCCAGGTGTACGCGAACAGCATCTTCCCGGACTCGGTCGGCAAGGCCTACGAGGCCAAGACCGACATCGGCGCGGCGGTGACCACCTGGCTCAAGGCGTCCGCGACCTACGGCCAGCAGCAGGGCTTCACGGTCACCGTCAAGTAGCGGCCCGGCCTCGAGAGCCTCACGCACCACGCAGTACCCCACCACGCACATCAGGGCGTGCGGGCCGGCCGCGGCACCATCCCGGCCGGCCCGCACGCGGGCGCGGCGTCCCCGCGCGACTTCGAGGATTGTAGGAAACAACCCGCATGAGCACCCCCGTGCGCCGGTTCGCGATCGGCGAAGAAGACTTCCTGCTGGACGGCGAGCCCACGCGCATCCTCTCCGGGGCGCTGCACTACTTCCGCGTCCACCCCGACCTGTGGGCGGACCGCATCGTCAAGGCCCGCGAGATGGGCCTGAACACGATCGAGACCTACGTCGCCTGGAACGCGCACAGCCGGCGTCCGGGCGAATTCGAGGCCTCCGGCGGCCTCGACCTCGGCCGCTTCCTCGACACCGTCGCCGAGCACGGCATGCACGCGATCGTCCGGCCCGGCCCGTACATCTGCGCCGAATGGGACAACGGCGGCCTGCCCGCCTGGCTCTTCCAGCAGCCCGGCACCGGCATCCGCAGCAGCGAGCCGACGTACCTGGCCGCCGTCGAGGAGTACTACGAGCACCTGGCCCCGATCCTGGTGCCCCGCCAGATCGACCGCGGCGGCCCGATCATCCTGGTCCAGGTCGAGAACGAGTACGGCGCCTACGGCAGCGACAAGGCCTACCTGAAGGCCCTGACCGAGCTGACCAGGCGCATCGGGATCACCGTCCCGCTGATCACCGTGGACCAGCCGCTCGACGACATGATCGAGAACGGCAGCCTGCCCGAACTGCACAAGACCGCCTCCTTCGGCTCGCGCGTCGGCGAGCGCCTGGACCGGCTCCGCCGGCACCAGCCGACCGGCCCGCTGATGTGCTCCGAGTTCTGGAACGGCTGGTTCGACAGCTGGGGCGGCCACCACCACACCACCGACGTGGACGAGATCGCCAAGAGCCTCGACGAGCTGCTCTCCCGGGGCGCGTCGGTCAACATCTACATGTTCCACGGCGGCACGAACTTCGGCTTCACCAACGGGGCGAACGACAAGGGCACCTACGCCCCGATCGTCACCAGCTACGACTACGACGCGCCGTTGGACGAGGCGGGGAATCCGACGGCGAAGTACTGGGCGTTCCGCGACGTGATCGCGAAGCACGCCCCGGTGCCGGGGCTGGTTCCCGGAGAGCGCCGCACCGCTTTCCGGGAGCCACGCTCCCAGTCCGTCGAGGTCTCGGCCTCCCTCAGCGCGGCGGTGCCGCTCTGGCAGGTCGCCGACCGCCTCGGCGCCTGGTCCGAGCACGAGCAGCCGCCGATGTGCGACTCGCTCGGCCACTACTCCGGCTTCACGCTGTACCGCACCGAGATCGAGCGCCGGGGCGCCGCGATACTCCGGGTCGCCGAGGTCCGCGACCGCGCCCAGGTCTTCGTGGACGGCCGGGCCGTCGGCGTCCTGGCCCGCGACCACCGCGACCGCGTGCTCACCCTCCCCGAAGACGCCCGCGGCACCCTCGACCTGCTGATCGAGGACCAGGGGCGGGTCGACTACGGCCCCCGCATCGGCGAGCCCAAGGGCCTGATCGGCCCCGCGACCGTCAACGGCGACCAGGTCACCGGCTGGCAGGTGCTGCCGCTCGGCCTCGACGACATCACCCCGGTCGCCGAGGCGCTGCGCGACCTCACCGCCGCCGCGCACCCGGACGCGACGGCCGACGTCGTCGCCGGCCCCGCCTTCGCCCGCGCCGTCTTCGACGCGCCCGAGCACGAGGGAGCGATCGCCGACCTCTTCCTCGACACCGCCGAGTGGGGCAAGGGCGTCGCCTGGATCAACGGCTTCTGCCTCGGCCGCTACTGGTCCCGCGGCCCCCAGCGCACCCTCTACGTCCCCGCGCCCGTCCTGAAGGCCGAGGGCAACGAGCTGATCATCTTCGAGCTCCACGCCACGGCCTCCGCCGACGTGCGCCTGCTGGCCTGCCAGGAACTCGGCCACACGGAGTTCTAGGCCGCGCAGCGTTCGATCTTGTCTGACCTACTCGCGCACGTCTACCCGAGTCACCCGTGGAGCCGTGTGAGCCTTCTCAATCCGCGTCATGGATACCGAGCACCGGACGGCACTCGGAGACACCCGCGAGGGTGATGTCGGGGCGGCGGGTGGGGAGCCAGTGCTCGCGGGTCAGGCGCCAGCGGTTGAGCTCGGCGGGCTCGCCGCGGCGGGTGGCGTGGTCGACGCCGTTGGGCCGGTAGCCGAGGGCGGCGGAGACGCGGTTGGAGGCGGGGTTGTCGGCGAACGCGTCGCTGGCCGCCTCGCGGGCGCCGAGGCCGTCGAAGGCGAGGTGGAGGACGGCTTGGCGCATCTCGCGGCCCAGGCCGCGGCGGCGGACGTCAGGACTCAGCCAGGAGAAGGTGGAGACCGTGCCGAAGGCGGCGAAGTCGGTGGCGATCAGGTCCTGCATGCCGACCGGTTCGCCGTCGAGGACGACGACGAAGTAGAGACGCCAGAAGCTCTCGGTCACGCGGCCGCGGCCCGACCAGACGGCCCGCAGCCAGGACCATTCGCGGTCGGGGGAGTCCTTGTACAGCGACATGGGGTCGTCGAAGGGCCACGGCGGCTCCGTCGCCACCCCCTTGCGCACGACGGGGACGAGCCGCTCCAGCAGCGCGTCGGTGGCGCCGAGTAGGGAGAGCGTGGGCGTGTGCACCTGCATGTTCAGCGGCGGGTATGCGGACGGCGCGGCGACTGGGGTATCCACCCGTGCGAGGTTAGGAGCCGGATGCGCGGTACGCAAAGGGTTTCTGCGGCGCGGTCGTGGCAGTCCTCGGGATACCACCGGCTAGAGCGATTCGGCCCACTCGCTCGTCGTCAGGACGTCGCCGCGTCGGCTGAAGACCTTGGTCACCAGGATGTCGTGGAGTTCGGGGGAGGGGTCGGCGCAGGCGTCGGACAGCACCGTGAGGCGGTAGTCCAGGTCGGCGGCCTGGGTCACGGTCGACAGGACGATGCCGCCGGTCGCGATGCCGGCGAGGACGAGGTGGTCGATGTCCTGCGCGGCCAGGATCTGGGGCAGATTGTTGCCCGCGAAGGCGCTGACGCGGTTCTTGTGCACGACGATCTCGTCGCCCTGCGGCGCTACGTCGGGGTGGATGGCGGCGCCGGGGTCGTCGGCGGTGAAGCGGTTCTGGGGCAGGGCGCCGAAGATCCTGTTGCGGGGGTGCGCGTCGACGTGGCCGGGGCGCAGTTGCAGGATGACGTGGATGACCGGGACGTCGGCGGCTCGGGCGGCCTCCAGTGCGCGCACGGCGTTCGGCAGGTAGTCGGGGGAGACGTGGGACAGGTTGCTCAGCTGGAGGTCCATCAGGAGCAGGGCTGTGCGGGGCACGTTGGCGCCTTTCATGAGTCTGATTTATCGGCTGAAAGACGGAGCAGGCTTCGGTCGAAGACGGTGATGAGCAGGTAGACGGCGCCGGCGCCGAGCATGAACCAGGCGAGGTGGTGCATGCCGCTGGTGCTGGCGTGCCGGCCGAAGGACGCGGCGGTCGCCGAGGACGCGACCATCGAGCCCAGATACCCGAAGGTCCGCAGCAGGCCGGCGGAGGAGCCCGTGCGCTCGGGGTCGGACTGGAAGTACACGGAGTTCTGCAGCGCGAGGCTGTTCGCGCCCTGCGGCACGCCGAACACCACGGCGAGCGTGATCAGCGCGATGATCGGACTGCTCGCGGTGAGCGTGAGCATCAGGGAGCAGGCGATGATCTGGCCGATCGCGCCGATCAGCAGTTTGCTGTAGACCCCCCGGCGCCGCCCGACGGTGATGGAGACGGCCATCCCGACGATGAACATCGGGATCTGGACCAGGCCGGCGCGGAAGGCCGAGAGGCCGTAGCCCTCCTCGGTCCACTGCGTGAAGCCGTAGAGGAACGAGTACGACACCGTATAGGCCACCAGCGAGCGGCCGTAGGTGGCCAGCAGGGGCCAGTTGCCGCCGAGGATCCTCAGGTCGATGAACGGCGTCGTCGCGCGCAGCTCCCGCCAGGCGAACGCGGCTCCCATCGCGATGGTGATCAGCGGCAGGTACCAGTCGCTCACGTGCGGGTTCATCAGGAACAGCAGCAGCGAGAACAGCATCGCGGCGAACAGGCCCATGCCCGGCAGGTCGATCTGCGCGGCGATCGCACGCCGGGGCTCCTTGCCGGTCACGGGCTGCCTGGGCAGCCGGGCGCCGAGCACGACCGCGAGCACCGCCAGCGGGATGTTGAGCGCGAACGTCGATCGCCAGCCGCCGAGGCCGATCAGCAGACCGCCGAGCAGCGGGCCGATCACGGCGATGGTCTGGTTGGCGACCGCGAGCGTGGTCAGCAGGCCTGCGGGGCTGTCCTCGCCGGTCCGCTCGGCCTCGCTGCGCAGCAGCGCCATGGCGGCGGGGTATCCGGCGCACGTCCCGAAGCCGAGCACCACGCGTGCCGCGACCAGGACGCCGAAGTCCGGGGCCGTCGTGCCCACGATGCCCGCGATGCCCACGAGGCTGGTGCTGAACAGGAACAGCTTGCGCGGCCCGAGGATGTCGATGAGTCGACCGACGATCGGCTGTCCGAGCGCCGTCGCGAGGTAGAGCGCCGAGACGAGCCACGCGGTCTCGGACGGCGGCGCGCCGAAGGCCCTGCCGATCGGGATCAGCGCGACGGCGATGATGGTCGAGTTGATCGGGTTCAGGATCGAACCGAGGATCATCGGCGGCACGAGCCGGCGGTCGAACCTGGCCGGCCTGGTGTCCGCGCGCTCGGCGGCGGCTATCTGCTCCGTTTGCTCAGTCATCGGCGAGCCGCCGCAGCACCGCCATGGCCGTGATCACGGTCCGCAGTTCGTCCTCGGTGCACTGCTTCTGCAGTTCGGCGGCGAGCCATTCGCCGCGCGCCTGCCGGCCCTCCTGCGCCCGGCGGCGCCCCTCGGCGGTGAGCGCGATCAGCATGCGCCGGCCGTCGCCCGGGTCTCGGCGCCGCTCGACCAGCCCGAGGTGGGCCAGTGCGGCGACGTTGGCCGCCATCGACTGGTGCCGGACCCCCTCGACGTTGGCGAGGTCGGCGGTCGTGAGCCCGTCCTTGTCGAGGAGCCTGGCCAGCACGGACGACTGGGGCTGGCTCAGGTCCGCCGGGTCTGCGGCCGCGCGGATGCGCCGCCGCAGGCGGCCGACGACCGCCCGCACCTCCTGAGAGGCGCGGACGGCCGTCGGTGCGGGTCCACCATCTTCGCTCATGGGCCCAGCCTAAGACGATCACACGATATTGTCCAGGTTACCTGTACAGCTCACCTGGATAATCGCGCTCGTCTCCGCCGTGCGGCGTCTCGGCGTCTCGAGGTCTCGGCGTTTCGCGGTCTCGGCTACGACAAGCCGAGCGAGGAGAGCGCCGTCGTCCAGTCGGTCATGATGGCGTTCTGAGCGTCGGCGAGCGTCACCGTGCCGTTGCAGACGGCGTTCTTGAGCTTGGTCTCGACGCCGTCCTTGGTATACGAGGTGTCGCCGGAGCCGTCCGTGTCGTAGTGCGGCTCGGGCCACAGGTTGCCCGGGTCGGTCGGGCTGCCGCCGAGTTCGAGGGGGACGAAGTGGTCCTCCTCGTAGTCGGACATGGCGGTGTCGGTGTAGCCGTAGTCGATGATGCCCTGGGCCTTGAGCTTGTTGGTGTACGAGGTCGACGGACGTATCGTGCTCGTCCAGCCGGACACGCAGATGGTCGAGTCGATGGTGTCCTGCGTGACGTCCGGGTTCAGCACGCCCGGGGTGCACGACGGATCGGGGAGCGGCAGGTAGGACTGCGAGCAGGCGGCGTCGGCGTGCGCGACCGGGGCGGCGGACGCGGAGATGCCGAACAGGCCAGCCGAGACCAGGACCGGCGCGGTCAGCAGCGCGGTCCGGCGACGCAGGGAAACGGGGAACATGTGGGTAGATTCCTTTCAAAGATCAGACCACCGATATCAGTGGCCTGCATCGATGAAAGCCCCTACCTGCAAGGGAATCCACCAATCCAAGGTGAATCTGTCCGTGCGGCGGCAAAGAATTCAGGATGGGAAGGCAAAGGGAACTGCGCAGTTCAGAAGGACCGAACTGCGCAGTATGGCTATCTCGGAAATTGAAGTCACGACAGCGTCCGGATTCGGTTTCGGACCGTGGCCGGCGCCCTACGCGGCGAATGGGTGCGCGGCCCGGTGACGACCGGGCCGCGCACCTTCTCCGGCGTTACGGCAGGGTCCAGATCTGGCCCTCCGTGGCGGCGCACGTCTCCAACTCGAGCTGCGTCTTGTTGGTGGCGCCGTTGCTGTTGTCCGTCAGGCACAGACCCGAGGCCGGGTTCACGAGCTCGCCGGCCGAGTTCCGGTCCCACTGCTCGGCCGCCGTGCCGTTGCAGGTGTGCAGCTGGATGGCGGTGCCAGCGGTCGTGGCGCCGCCGGTCACGTCCATGCAGTCGGTCATGACCTGCAGCGTGTTGTCCGGGGCGACGGTCCAGGTCTGCGCGTTGGTGCCGTTGCACGTGTAGATCTGGATCGCGGTGCCGTTCGAGGTCCCGGCGCCGGCGTCGTCGACGCACTTGCCGGTGTCGGTCTCGGTGATGGCCCCCGTGGGTTCGGCGACCCCGGTGCCCGCCGTGCCGCCGTACGACGGCGGCGCGTCGGCCGACGCCGAGGCCCACGAGGTCTCGGCGCTCGAACCGAGGGTGAAGTTCAGCGTCGTGCCGCTCTCCAGGTCCGCGGCGGGCAGGTACGCCAGGGACGAGGACGTGCCGTTGATCGTGAGACCCTGGACGTAGGGGTCGGCGTCGGCGGCGTTCGCCGCGCTGATCGTCAGTGTCTTGCCGCCGGAACCCGCCGAGACGACCGCCTCCGTGAACAGCGGGCTGCCGATCGCCAGGTCCGAGGTGCCCGGGGTCTCCGGGTAAAGGCCCAGCGCCGACCACACGTACCACGAGCTCATCTCGCCGAGGTCGTCGTTGCCGGGGATTCCCCCGGACGAATCCGACCACAGCTCGTCCTCGATCGCGCGCACGTTGCCCTGCGTCTTGTACGGCTCGCCGACCCAGTCGTACTCGTACGGGATCTCGATGCTCGGCTCGTTGCCCAGGTTCGCCTGCGTGCCCGCGACGCTGGCCAGGCCCTGATAGCCGCTCAGCACGCTGTCGAGATAGCCGGCCATCGACGAGTCGCCGCCCTCGAGGCTCGCGAGCCCGGCGATGTTGAACGGGATGTCGGGCGTGTAGGTGAACGCGTCGCCCTCGGCGAAGTCGTTCGACGACGTGCTGGTGATCAGCTTCGCGTCGAACCCGTCCATCCAGCGGCCGTTCGAGTGGCGTGGCTGGATGTAGCCGCTCGAGGAGTTGTAGATGTTCTCCCAGTCCTGCGCGCGGTTCTGGAATCTCGCCTGCACGGCCGTGTCGCCGAGCCTGCCCGCGAAGGCCGAGAGCGCGAAGTCGTCGATGTCGTACTCCAGTTGCGTCGACACCGTCGCGTACTCGTGGCAGCAGCCGTAGATGCTGTTCGTGGGCAGATAGCCGAAGCTGTCCAGGTACGTCACGCCCGGGGTGACGTCCGTATCGGTGGTCTGCTCCTTCTCCATCGCCGACAGCGCGGTCGCCGTATCGAAGCCGGTCGCGCCGAACGCGTAGTAGTCGGCCAGCACGGGCACCCCGGAGTCGCCGACCATGATGTAGGTCTCTCCGTTGTTCATGCCCCACTTGGTGAGGGTGCCGCCCTGCGTGTAGTCGTCGACGATCGATTGGGCCATGTCGGACGCCGCCGCTGGATTGATCAGGGCCGTGAGCTGGGCTTGCGATCTGTAGGTATCCCAGTTCGAGAAGTCCGCGTACTCATCGGAGTGCCCTGAGGCGACGGTGTGGACGCCGCCGTCGTAGCCCCGGTACGAGCCGTCCGCGTCGCTGACCACGCTCGGGTACAGCTCGGAGTGGTAGAGCGCGGTGTAGAACGTCGCCTGCTCGGCCGAGGTGCCGCCGGCGATTTCGATCTTGTCGAGGGCGGCCGTCCAGGACGCCTGCGCGGACGCCTCGACCTGCGCGAACGTCTTGCCGGCCACCTCGGCGTCCAGGTTCGCCTGCGCCTCGGCGGCCGAGGTGTAGGACACGCCGACGCGCGCCGTGACCGTGAGGGCCGACGACGGGGTGCCGAAGGTGACGTACGCGCCGCCCGGACCCGCCGAGGTGCTGCCGTACGTCCCTTCGGCGGTGAAGTTCGTGCCGAACTCGATCGCGAAGTAGACGGTGAAGTCGTTCGTCGCTTCGCAGAACCCTGAACTCGTGACCGAGCCGGTCAGCTCGGCGGAGCCCACGGTGCTGAGCGTCGAGGAGACGTAGGGGGTGTCTGGGCTGTCCAGCTTCAGCAGCAGGGACGCTGACGTCGATGCGGGAAAGGTGAACTGGCCGATGCCGGCGTGAGTGGACGTGGTCAGTGCGACGGACGTTCCATTGCCCAGCGCGACGGAGTAATACCCAGGCGACGCCGTTTCATTGCTGTGCGAGAAGGATTCGTCGTCCGAGCCGGGGCTGGAGCCGACCGCTCCGGTGATCGGCAGGATCGGGACGTCGCCCGCGGCCTCGCATCCGACGCCTGAGACGTGCGTCAGGCTGAAGCCGGTGATGTCCGAGTCCGCGTAGTCGTACCCTCCCCCGTTCGGCCTAGAGCTGGTGTCCGGGCTCCACTGGACCATCCCATGCGGGACGTCCGCGCCGGGGAAGGTGTTGCCGGCGCTGTAGTCCGCGTTGGAGCCGGTGCCGACGAAGGTGTTGACGAGCGAGTCCGGCGAGGTCACCAGAGTCGCCGCGTGGGCGGGGGTGGGGGCCGCGGCCGAGACCGCGAGCGTCGCGAGGGCGCCCGCGGTCAGGAACCGCAGCCCCTTGCCCGCCGCGCGGCGGGCAAGGGGCCGGAGTCTGTCAGCCACGGGCCAGGACCTCGCTCAGGACGCCGTCGCCGGGGGAGTTGTACCAGTCGGTCGACACGTACGACGCGCCGTCGGCGGCCAGCTCGGCCACCCGCGCCTCGGCGTCCGCGAGGCTCGGGGCGCTGCTGGAGAGCGCCGGGGCCACGTCGTAGGCGTCGGTGACGACGGCCAGGTAGTGGTTCGTGTTGTACCACTCGGTGTCGCCGTCGGAGACGAAGGCCCCGGCGTCCTGGTCGAAGACGACGAACCACGGCCGCAGCGCGGTGTTGCTGTAGCGCAGCCGCGGGTCGCCCGTCTGCGCGCCGAGCACCGACGGGAAGACCGCCGCGTCCGCGATGGTGCCGGCGTCGTAGAGGTCGATCAGGTGCTGCGCGTAGACCTGGTCCACCCACGTCGAGGACGAGGACGTGGCCTGCTCGTAGGTGCCGGGGATGATCTCCACGATCGCCTTGCCCTCGAGCGAGGCGTAGTTGCCCCAGTTGTCCGCGGTCGCGGCCGCGTCGAGGGTGGGGTACATGGTGCCGTCGGACTTGGTCAGCAGGTCCTTCGGGGTGTAGAGCACGCCGGACAGGTGCGTCTGGACGTACGTGTCGAACGCGGCCGGGGTCTGCGAGGACCAGGAGCCGAAGCCGTTCTTCATCTCGATCTTGACCATGATCGGGTGGCTGGCCGGGTGGTCCAGCAGCCAGTACCGGATGTCGTCCAGGCAGCTGTCCAGGTTCTGGTTCCGGTCGCCGGTGTAGTCGTCGGCGTAGGAGCTGGACTGGACGCAGTTGTTGTCGCTGGCCAGCGGGTCGCTGTGGCTCACGTCCCACTTGCCGTTGAGCGCGTTGGCCCAGGTGTCCAGCTCCACCAGCGAGGTGCCGGTGTCCAGCGCGTTCGCCAGGTAGGTGTACTCGGACTTGTCGTTGTAGGTGTTGTGCAGGCCCGTTCCGGTGACGCCGGACAGGTTGTAGGAGCCGTAGTCGAGCGCCTGCGCGGGAGCGGCGGCCGCCGCTCCGACGCCGACGGCGGACAGCAGCAGCGCCGCCGCGGCGGCCAGCCGCGCGCCCGCGCGCCTGGTGATCGGGGTGGGTAGGGGCATGGGTCGTCTCCTCGAGGGTTTTCAAGGGGGAGTTCGGCCGGGAGCCAGGGTGCATACTGACACACCGTCGGACCGCCGTCGAGGGCGTGTCGGGGGATTCGTACCGCGCGGGTTTCTCATGAACCCCGCTTGCAGCGATGCAGGTCAAAGAGGTCTGAGAGCGTTCACAAAGCAGTCGCTCAGTGTTCTCCGAACGGCAGCGCGGGCCCCGGATGCTGCCCAGTCGGAAGCAACCACACGCACGGACAACCGGCCGTCGACAGAAAGCCGATGATGACCCTCGCTACGAGCAAGCTCAGCCGCCGTGGATTCCTGGCCGTCTCGGCCGCGACCCCCGTCGCGTTCTACGCCACGCCCGCCGCCGCCTCCGCGAAGGCCGCCGCGACAGGGACCTCGCTCGCCGAGACCGTGACCGGGCTGCCCTTCGTCGAGTCCTACCAGACCAACGTCTCGGCGAACCTGACCGCCGCCTCGAACGCCGCCGTGCGCGCCCTCGACGGCATGGCCGTCGCGTGGGAGACCGGCGCCGCCTGGAACACCGGCTCCGTGCTGCTCGCCGACTACCTGCGCGCGAACATGCGGATCAGCGCCCGACTCACCAAGGAGCGCACCGAGGCGCAGGCCAAGGAGGCGTTCATCTTCGACCGCCGCGACCAGAGCTACACGATGATCACCGGCCTCGGCCCGCTCGCAGACCTCTACAAGGCCGGCTCGCTCGCCGTCACCAGCATCACCTCCGCCCCCGACGGCACCCCGGCCACCACGGTCAGCGACGCGGTCCCGGCCGGTGCCCCGGCCGGCTCGGCCACCGGCCCCGGCTCGGCCACCTCGGCGCTCGGCGCGGTCGTCGTGCTCGAGGAGACCCTGCGCGGCAGCTACTCCTCGGGCAACCCCTCGAAGAACGCCTACCAGTACCCGCGGCCGTGGCGGATGAACGAGGACAGCGAGGTCGTGGACACCGGCACGGTGGACGCGTACGGCTACCCGGTCTACGAGTCCGACGTCGAGGTCTGCGCGCAGCTGCTGCTCCAGCGCAGCCTGACCCCGGCGAGCGACGGCGGCTTCCCGAGCGGCCACTCCAACGCGTTCTACCTGGCGGGCATCGCCTACGCGTACGCGATCCCCGAGCGCTTCCAGGAGCTGATCGCCTGCGCCGCGTACAGCGCGAACACCCGCATCATCGCCGGCATGCACTCGCCGAACGACGTGATCGGCGGCCGGATCCTGGCCACCGCCCTCGCCGCCGCGATCCTGCACGACCCCGCGAACGCGTCCGTCAAGGCCGCCGCGCGCGCGAACGCCCTCTCCTACTTCGAGGCGCAGACCAGCACGACCGCCGACACCCTCTTCGCCTACGCGCACTCGCAGGGCCTTAACGAGGACCTGTTCGCCGACCGCGAGACCAACGCGGGCTACGTCTACCCGCACCTGACCTACGGCCTGCCGTCGCAGGGCTCGCAGAAGCCCGCGAGCGTCTATACGGTGCCCGAGGGCGCCGAGGTGCTGCTCGAGACCCGCCAGCCCTACCTGACCGCCGACCAGCGCCGCGACGTGCTCGCGACCACGGCGATCGACGACCGCAACGTCATGCTGGACGGCTTCGAGGAGTGGGGCCGGATCAACCTGTTCGCCGCCGCCGACGGCTACGCCGCCTTCGCGAGCACCGTCACCGTCGCGATGGACGCGGCCCAGGGCGGCTTCAGCAAGGCCGACTCCTGGAAGAACGACATCGCCGGCCGCGGCGGCCTCGTGAAGCAGGGCACCGGCTCGCTCACCCTGACCGGCTCGAACAGCTACACCGGCGGCACCACGATCGAGGCCGGCACGATCGTCGCCGCCTCGGCCAGTGCCCTCGGCAACGGCGACGTGACCGTCCAGTCCGCCGGAACGCTCGCTGTCTCCTCCGACGCGGCGACTCGCGGCGTCGAGATCCGCGGCGACTACACGCAGGACGGCGGCACGCTGCAGCTTGCGCTCGGCAGCGGTGGCGCCGACGGGAACGGCAGCGGCGGGTTCACCGGCTGCGGAGCGGCCCTCTCCGTCGACGGCCGCGTCGAGCTCGCCGCAGGCAGCACGCTCGCGCTCACCCTGACCGGCGCCCCGCGCAAGGGCACCGTGGTCCCGGTCATCGAGGCCCGCAACGTGCGCGGCTGGTTCGACTCCGTGACCGTGAACATCGCGGGCGTCCAGGCCGTCCCGGTCCAGACCCGCGACGGTATCGCCATCCGCTTCGCCTAGTCTCCGAGTCGGCTCCGAGGCGGTTGATCGGAGGCGGCGAAATCACTGCGCGCTGAGGGCTCGCACGGCGAGAAAGCCGTTTGCCCTCACGGTATCGGCCGCTGCCAGCCCTCAGCGCGCACACGCAGGCCGATCGGCCTCCAGTTTCCGGGCGCGACGGAATCGCGATGCGCGGCGAGGTCGAGCCGGAACCGGCCTGTCCGCGGAGGCGGAGCTGGCATGATGGACTAATGATCGACCGAGTTCTCGCCGCCTGCGACGGCGCCTGCAAGGGAAACCCCGGACCCGCCGCGTGGGCATGGGCCATCGCCCGGGAGCCGGACGGCAGCCCCGGCCGCTGGGAGGCCGGCGGACTCGGCATCGCGACGAACAACATCGCCGAGCTCACCGCCCTGGAGCAGCTGCTCTCCGCGGTCGACCCGAAGACGCCGCTGGAAGTCCGGATGGATTCGCAATACGCGATGAACGCCGTGACCACGTGGCTTCCCGGCTGGCGCAAGCGCGGCTGGAAGACCGCCGGCGGCACCCCCGTGGCCAACCGCGACCTCGTCGTACGCATCGACGCCCTGCTCGCCGGCCGCGACGTGAAGTTCGTCTACGTCCCCGCCCACCAGTCCGGCGGCGACCCCCTCAACGCCCTGGTCGACGAGGCGGCCAGCGCCTGCGCCGTCAGTCAGAAGCGGGCCGGGGGAGTGCTGACGCCGGAGGAAGCGCTGCGGCTCTCGGTCCCGGCCGTCACCGCCGTCCCGAAGGCGGCGAAGACGGCGTCGGGCGCGAAGACCGCCAAGGCCTCCTCGGCCGGGAACGGCGCGCCGCGCACCCTCGCCGCGAAGTACCCCGGCACCTGCAGCTGCGGCAAGCGCTACGCGGCCGGCGAGCAGATCGCCAAGGGCGCCAGCGGCTGGGGGCACGTGGAGTGCGCCGGCCGCTGAGGAGCGAGGGCTGAAGTCACTAGCCTCGCGAGAGGGCGTCGCGCGATGTTCGCGGGTTGTGGCTTCGTCTCCGCAGCTACAGGTTCGAGGCCGCGAATCTCGGTGGATTCCGCGCCGTATTCCGATCAGAATCCCGACCATGACCGACTTCGCCGCCGACGGCTTCGTCAAGATCGAGCAGGCCTTTTCGGAGGAGACGGCGGCAGCGGCCCGGGCGAGCCTGTGGCGTGAAACGGGTTGCGACCCCGACGATCCGTCGACGTGGACCAAGCCGGTGATCAGGCTCAGCGGATACGGCGGCGGCCCGTTCGAGGAGGCGCCGAACACACCCGCGCTCCTCAGGGCCTACGACGACCTCGCCGGTCCCGGCCGTTGGAGCCCGCGCACCGGCCTCGGCACGTTTCCGATCCGGTTCCCCAGTGCGGAGCCACCCGGCGACGACGGCTGGCACATCGACGCGAGCTTCGCAGGTGATGACCCGAGCGACGATCCCCTGGACCCCATGAGTTGGCGGGTGAATCTGACGTCGCGCGGGCGGGCGCTGCTCATGCTGTTCCTGTTCTCCGAGGTGGGCGAGAACGACGCGCCGACCAGGATCCGGGTCGGCTCGCACCTCGCCGTGCCCCGGCTGCTCGAGTCGGCGGGCGAGGCGGGGCTGCCCATGAGAGAGATCTCGCAGCGAGCCGCCGCGGCCACGCAGGACCTGCCGGTTGCCCTGGCCACCGGCCGCCCGGGCGATGTCTACCTCTGCCACCCGTTCCTCGTGCACGCGGCCCAGCCGCACCGTGGCACCCGTCCCCGCTTCCTGGCGCAGCCGCCCCTCGACCCAGGTCCGACGCCGTACTCCGTGGACGGCGATTCGCCGGTGGAGCGGGCGATCCGGCTCGGTCTCCGCCGCTGAACAGCAGTCAGGACCGTGGCACCAGCAGCCAGGACCGTGGCGCCGCCGCGACGGCCCCGAGACCCCGACCGCTGCGCCTGACCACGACCCGCCGGTATCGCGCGCCCCGCGTGTCTGTCACCTGGACGGATGCGCTTACGTGCTGATCGGTCGATTGCAGCCGACGATGAACTGGGGTCGGAGCGAGCCGAGGAGACGAGCAGGATGAACAGTGAGCCGATGCCCCTGCAGGCGCCGCCGGCATGGACCGAGACGAGCGGTATCGCCTTCGACGAAACGTGGTGGGGCGCGTATGACGAGGACGTGATATGCCCAGCCTGCCCGGGAAACAGCGACCCCGGCTCGTTTCGGGGGATCGAGTGCTTCGGAGGGCGTTCCTGGGCCGTGTTCACCTGCGGGCACGCTATCGAGTCGAGCCGACCCGGGGAGTGAATCCGCTGGAGAGTCGCGGGTCCGTCGATCTAGACTTTCTCGCCATGACGGAGACGCCGGAAGAGACGGACAGCGCGATCCGGGAACGCGCCGGCGTCCGTCTGGTGCGCGAGGCCATGCGTGCCGCGGGGATCGCCGATGACGTTCGGGTCCTGTCCTCTACGGCGCCGACGGCGGCCGCCGCTGCCGAGCAGCTCGGCTGCCCGGTCGGGGCCATCGCGAACAGCTTGGTGTTCGAGGCCGATGGTGTTCCGCTCCTCGTGCTCACCAGTGGCGCGCACCGGGTCGAGACCGGCGCGTTGGCCGGGCGCATCGGTGTGGGCTCGATCCGCCGTGCTTCGGCTGAGTTCGTGCGTGCGGCCACCGGCCAGGCCATCGGCGGCGTGGCGCCCTTCGGGCATCCTGCGCCGGTGCGAACGCTCGTCGACGAGGCTCTTGCCGCGTACGACGTGATCTGGGCCGCCGCCGGTCACCACCGGACCGTGTTCCCCACGAGCTTCGCGCAGCTCGTCGCCGCTACCGGCGGCACCGTGGTCGCCGTGGACTGACCTGAGACGAAGGTCAGTGGCGGACCTCTGGAGGGTCCTGACACGCGCCGGTGTCGCGGCGTCCGCCTATGATGGGCCACATCTCCGGATGAAACATTTCAAAGAGCGACTGGCGGGTGCGGGAGTGATCAGGCGGACGGTGGGGATCAAGGACGTGGCCCAGCAGGCCGGCGTCTCCGTCGGCACGGTCTCCAACGTGATCAACCGGCCGGAGACGGTGGCCAGGGCGACGCGCGAGCGGGTCCAGGAGGTGATCGCCCGGCTCGGCTACGTGCGCAGCGAGTCCGCGCGTCAGCTGCGGGCGGGGGCCAGCCGGATCATGGGGCTGCTGGTGCTCGACATGGGCAACCCCTTCTTCGTCGACGTGGCACGCGGCGCCGAGCGCACGGCCCGCGCGGCCGGGCTCGGCGTGATGGTCTGCAACAGCGACAGCTCGCCGGACGAGGAGGCCGAGTACCTGTCGATGTTCGTCGAGCAGCGGGTGCGCGGGGTCCTGGTCACGCCCGCCGACGCGACCGGCCGCGACCTCTCGCTGCTGCGCCGGCATCAGATCCCGTACGTCGTCGTGGACGCGGTCGTCGAGGACGGGGACGGCCGGGGCGCCTGCTCGGTGTCGGTCGACGACGTGATCGGCGGCGAGATGGCCGTCGCGCACCTGATCGACCAGGGGCACCGGTCCATCGCCTTCGTCAGCGGCCTCGGGCACGACCGACCGCAGATCCGCGACCGCTGGGCCGGCGCGTGCCGGGCCGTCGCGGCGGCCGGCCTGCCGCCGGAGACGATGCGCGAGATCTCGACCGACCGGCTCGACGTGTCCCCGGGCGCCGACGCCGTCGCGTCCCTGCTCGGCCTGCGCAAACGGCCCACGGCGGTCTTCTGCGCGAACGACATGCTGGCGCTGGGCGTGCTGCAGGCGCTGTTCGCGGTCGGGATCAAGGTGCCGGAGGAGATCGCGCTCGTCGGCTACGACGACATCGAATTCGCCGCGGCCGCCGCGGTGCCGCTGACCTCGGTGCGCCAGCCCGCGGTCGAGATGGGCCGACTCGCCGCCGAGATGCTGGTCAGGGAGACGATGGCCGAGGAAGACGCCGAGGAGCACGTGCACGAGCAGATCGTGCTGCAGCCCGAGCTCGCCGTGCGCGAATCAAGCCGCCGGCGCCT
Source organism: Actinospica acidithermotolerans (assembly GCF_018139625.1). Taxonomy (GTDB): domain Bacteria; phylum Actinomycetota; class Actinomycetes; order Streptomycetales; family Catenulisporaceae; genus Actinospica; species Actinospica acidithermotolerans. Next base: position 56,012 of record NZ_JAGSOH010000006.1, read on the forward strand.
GGCTCCGTGACGTCTCCCGGCGCAGGGAGCCTGTTCCCGCGTCGGCCTTGAGCTTCACCTTCACCTTGGTCTTGGTTTTAGTCTTCCGCTCGGGCTTCGGCTTCGCGGCCCGCTCAGCTTTGGTCTCCGGTTTCGCGGCCCGCTCAGCCTTCGTCTTCGACTTGGTCTTCGCGGTGATCGGGCGGACGCCCGCCGAGGCCGCGACGTGTTCGTGCACGTCGAGCATCTCCTCCACCGAGCGCGACCAGGGGTGGAGCTCCGCCTGGAGCCGGGCCGCGGCACGTCGCTCCGGCTCGGGACGGCTCAGCACCTCCAGCACGCCTTGCGCCATCCCGAGCGCGGTCGGCGGGGCCACGGCTCCCGCGGCCGCGCCGAGCAGCTCGCCCGACGCGCCGCCGGACGCGGCGACCACCGGCGTTCCGCAGGCGAGGGCTTCGAGCACCGACAGGCCGAAGGTCTCCACCAGGCACGGGGCGAGCACGACGTCCGCCGCGGCCAGCCGGGAGGCGAGCAGCGGGCGGTCGGCGAGGTGGCCGTGGAAGACCACCGGCAGGCCCTTCGCCGCGCGGTGGAGCTCCGCCTGCGCGGTGCCGGTTCCATAGACGTCGAGCTGCACGTCGTGGCCCGCGTGCGCCAGCTCCTTCACCGCGGCGATCGCAAGGCCTACGTTCTTCTCCTGGGACAGTCTGCCCGCGTACGCGAGGCGGATGCCCTCGTGCTCGACGGCCTCCTGCGGGTGGAACAACTCCAGGTCCACCCCGAGCGGCACCCGCCGCAGCGAGCGCACCTTCAGACCGGTGAATTCGTGCTCGGCGAACTGCGAGGTGACCACGACCGCGTCGAAGCGCGTCGCCACCCGCTGGTTCCACGCGCGGATCGCGGCCTTCGCCGCCGGGGAGCCGCAGGTCCGAGGCATGTGTGCGGGAATGATCGCGTCCAGGCGCTCGTGCGAGAAGAGCACGGCTCCGACGCCGTTGCGCTCCGCCCAGCCCGCGACGGCCGTCAGCGTGTACTTGTCCGAGACCTCGATGACGTCCGGCCGCAGCCGCTCCAGCAGCCGCTCGACCACGCCGGTCCGCAGGATCAGCCGGTAGCCGTTGCCGACCTTCGTGCTCGGCACGGTGACCGTCATTCCGGCCGGGGTGTGCCGCACGGCCCATTCGCGGCCCGGCACGACCAGCACCCGCTCGTGCCCCGCCGCCGCGTAGCCGTGCCCGAGCCGGTCCACCGCGGTGCGCAGGCCGCCCGAGGTGGAGCTGTAGGCGTTCGCGAGTTGGACGATCCTCACGTCGTGGCCCGGGTCGGCGCCTGCAGGTCCCGCGCGGTACGCGGCAGGCCGAGCGCGGCGGCGTACGTCGTGGGGCGCGCGCCGAGCGCCAGGGCCTCGTCGATCGCGTCGAGCGTCGCGGCGCGCAGGCCGGGCCGGGCGAGGTCGTCGGGGTGCAGCGCGATCCGGAAGGCGCGTCCGTCGCGCGAGAACCGCCGCGCCGTCTCGGTCATCAGCCGCACGCCGATCCGCTCGCCGAATCCGCCAGGCCGGTGGGAGAGGGCGGGGGCGGCGAGCCGCAGCTCGGCGGTCGCGCCGCCGGCCCCGGCGAAGGAGTGCACACCCAGGTGGGTCGAGTAGTACCGCAGGCCACTGCGACGCAGCGCGCTGACCGACTCGGGGTTGACCAGCCAGCCCGGCGGGTGGAAGCCGACCGGATCGACGCCGACGTCCGCCAGCTCTTCGAGTCCTGCCTTGATCCGCGCGCGGGCCTCGCCCTCGGAGAGGGTGGCGAACTCGGCCGCGCCGCGCGCCATCAGCTGGGCCACGCCGCGGCGCCAGAGCGGGCCCGAGCCGTGCGTGGCGACATGGTAGAAGCCGTGCAGGGCCAGCTCGTGCCCGCGGTCCTGCGCCTCGAGCATGTCCTCGGCCAGCCGCCCGTCCGAGACCAGGCTCGGCCCGCGCCACGGTCCGGGCACGAGCAGCAGCGTCGCCGGGATGCCGCGCGCGTCGAGGGCGTCGAGCCAGCGCGCGGTCTGCGCCGCCGTGCCCGGGGCGATGTCGTGGATCGACACCATCAGCGGCGCGCCGCCTCGCGGCGCGCCGGGTCTGCCGCTGGGTTCCGGACCGGCGGTCACGCGGCGGCCGCCTTCTGGCCGTCGCCGCCGAACTCGTAGACCCGGGCGAGCCGGGCCGCGGGGACCGGCAGCTGCGGGCCGCTGCGCGGGGCGTGCTCGCGGCACACCTCGGCGTAGTGCCGCAGCAGTTCGTCGCCCACCGCGGTCCAGCTGCGGTGCTCGACCGAGAGCCGGCTCGCCGCACCCCACCGGGTGCGCAGCTCCGCGTCCTCGGCGAGGCGCACCACGCAGGCCCGCAGCGCGTCCATGTCGTTGGGCTCGAACAGCAGGCCGGTCTCCTCGGGCGTGACCAGGTCCACCGGTCCGCCCGCGGCCGGAGCGACCACCGGCAGCCCGGAGGCCATCGCCTCCTGCACCGCCTGGCAGAACGTCTCGTCAGGGCCCGTGTGCACGAAGACGTCGAGGCTCGCATACGCCTCGGCGAGCCGCTGCCCGTCCAGGAAGCCGAGGAACGCGGCGTCCGGCAGCATCGAGCGCAGCTTCTTCTCGGCCGGCCCCTCGCCGACCACGACCAGCTTCACGTTCGGCACGTCGGCCAGGCACGCCAGCAGCTCGACCCGCTTCTCCGAGGCCAGCCGGCCGACGAAGCCGACCAGCACCTCGCCGTTCGGCGCGAGCTCCCGCCGCAGCGCCTCGCTGCGGCGCGAGGGCTGGAAGCGCTCCGCGTCCACGCCGCGCCGCCACATCGCCAGGCCGGGGAAGCCGCGCTCGTCCAGCTGCTTGTACGTGGCCGACGAGGGCACCAGCGTGCGCGCGGCCTGCCGGTGCACGTGCCGCAGCCAGGACCAGATCGTCTTGTCTGTCCCGCGGAACCCGTAGCGCCGGGCGAAGCCGGCCAGGTCCGTCTGGAACACCGCGACGCTCGGCACGCCCATCTTCCGCGCGGCCCGCGCCCCCGCGGCGCCGAGCGCGACCGGCGAGGCCAGGTGCACGACGTCCGGCGCGAACTCGCGCAGCCGCCGCTCCACCGCCTTCGTCGGCAGGCCGAGCACGAAGGAGTTGTAGCCCGGAAGCCCGACCCCGGGGACCACCGTCACCGGGAATCCCGCGTACGCCTCGGGACCCGGTCCCGGCGCTATGATCAATGCCTCATGACCCCGCCGCTCCAGGTGCTCCAGCACCCGGCAGACCGAGTTCGTGACCCCGTTCACCCGGGGCAGGAAGGATTCAGTCACCACTGCTACCCGCACACCTTCATCGTGCGCAGTTTGGATGCATCCCCGGCCTCGGCTCCGCGAGAGTTCGGCAAACTGCAAGTGACGTCTCGGTCTCGTCGCACGTCGGGGGCGTCCACAGGATGACCTCGGGCAACCTTAAACCGCCATGAAGGAGTACGGTCGCGGTCCTTTCGGCGAACTCGGGGTGCGGGCCCGACAGCTGGTCCCGGAGGCCGGATTTGACGCTCGATCAGGGTTCCGCCGGCGTGCATCCCGCGCTCGCCGGCGTCGTCGCGGAGCTGACGCCCGCCGCCGAGCACGAGACGGACTGGTTCGACGGCGAGATGCCGCTGCGCATCACGGCGTACACGGGCGCCGAGGCCACGCCGCGGCTGCCGCTGGAGATCATCTCATCCATCCGCTGCATCGTCCGGGTCGGCGACAGGTACGTGTTCTGCCAGAACAAGACGAGCCGCCACCCCTGGCCGGGCGGCCGGCGCAACCCGGGGGAGAGCTTCGCCGACACCGCCGTGCGCGAGGTGCACGAGGAGACCGGCTGGCTGCTGAAGCCGGAGAGCATGCGCCAGCTCGGCTGGCTGCGGCTGCGCCACCTCGGGAGGAATCCCCCAGGCAATCAGGGCCCATACCCCGACTTCCTGCAGCTCGTGTTCGTCGGCGAGGCCGAGCGTAGGCACGGCGGCCTCGCGGAGGACGCCGACTGGAACGACGTCGACGACTACGAGCTCTCGTCCCGCCTGGTCACGCTGGACGAGGCGATCGAGCGCACATCGACCGGCATGCACGCGCAGCTGTTCCTGCAGCTGCTCAAGGAGTCGCAGTAGCCGTCGTGGCTTCGGTGGGCATCGCCGTCGGCGTGACCGCACCGCCGTTCTCCGCCAACCGGATCGCGCTCGCGACGCCCAGGTACGTCGGCCGGCCGACGGCCAGCCGGATCGTCAGCCCGGCCGCGTCGGCGACCTCGTACAGCGACTGGCCCATGAAGAGCTCGAACCGCCCGACGTCGTCCGCGATCCCGGCCGCGGCACGCAGCCGCGTATCCGCCGCGGGCGGCAGGTTCCGCAGGGCGTGCCCGATGGCGCGCCCCTGCTCGCTGAAGAAGTACCGCCGCGTGCACAGCATGCCCTGGTCGAGCCCGGAAAGCGGCTCGTCGCCCTCGCGCAGCTTGATCACCCGCACGGCGTCGAACAACGGCCGCACGACCTCCACCGCATCAGGCGAGTCGAGCTCGCACAGTTCCGTCAGCCGAGTTGCCGCCGCCGACACCGCAGCGTCGAGCCCTGCTGCCATCAGCAGATCGCCGAGGTCGTACGGCCCGTCCGTCAACAGGTCGCCCGACTTCACCGCGTCCCCCGACGCGACCAGCAACCTGCGCCCGTCGAGCGGTCCGTAGATCCACCCGAGCTGCTTGTCTCGGGACTCGCACATCCGGCCGCCCCCCGCGACGAGCTTGTACGCGCCCGTCGAATACCCGGTTCCCGGCACCGGCTCCGCCGTGTGCAGCAGGCCGCCATCGATGACGTGCACGTACCCGTCCTGCGGCGCCATCCACGCCGCGCGCTGCGGCACCCGCGCGCACAGCAGGTCGTCCACCGCAGCACGATCATCGGCAGTGCCCACCACCCCGGCGATCCGGCGCGCCTCGTCCTCGGAACCGAGGGAGTGAGTAAGCAGGCGAATGAGATCCTGCAGGGGCTCGTGGTCGTGGTCAGCCATGACGCTGATCGTACTCATCCGAGACCGGGCATACTGATGCCTCATGAGCGACGCGAAGGTGTGGAAGAACCGCATTGCCGGCCGGGTCATCCTGCTCAACGACGAGGACCGCGTACTGCTATTCGAAGGCTTCGATCCCGCCGAGCCGGACGCGCCGTGGTGGTTCACCCCCGGAGGCGGCGTAGAGCCCGATGAGACGCCCCGGGAGGCCGCCGCCCGGGAACTGTTCGAGGAGACCGGACTCACTGTCGCCCCGGACGATCTCGGCGAGCAGGTCTACCAGGACTACGTCGAGTTCTCCTTCGACGGCGTCGCGCTGCACCAGCACAACCACTTCTTCGCGCTGCGCACCTCGGCGAGCGACATCACGACCACCGGATTCGACGAGATGGAGCAGCGCACCCACCTCGGCCACCGCTGGTGGAGCGCCGACGAGCTGGCGGCCAGTTCGGTGACGTACTTCCCGGAGGAGCTGGCCGAGCTCCTCGGCCGACTGGTGGACACACAGCAGACCGAGCCCGCCGAGTCCGTGGAGCGCGCCGAATTCGCGTAGCGCACCGAGTGCGCCCGGGGCGCCGCGTCCGCTTAGCCCGCCTCGTCGGCCGAATCCGCCGACTACACCGGGAGATCCGCGGTAAGCCGCTCCATGATCTGGGCCGCGGGCGCGGCCAGTGCGTGCCGGTGGCCCGTGCCCGCGTAGAGGCTCATGCCGCTCGGGTCGCGCCGGGCCGCGGCCGCCGCCCGCAGCGGCTTGGTCACCTGGTTCACGGCCGGGTACGCGGCGGGGGCGTCGGCGGCGTGCCGGTCGATGAACGGCGTACGCAGGGCGCGGGCCCAGCGGCCGGAGAACGCGCGCGTGACCGCGGTCTGCGCGTACGCCCGGTCCACGAGCGCGTCGCGGTAGACCGGGTTGGTGGCCGCTTCGTGCGCGCGCAGGAACGCGGTGCCGAGCTGGACGGCGTCGGCCACGCCGCCGAGCAGGACGGCGACTTCGGCGGACGTGGAGATGCCGCCGGCCGCGATGATCGGGGTCCGCGGAGCCACCTTGCGCACTTCCTGGAGCAGCACGGTCAGCGGCGTGGCCGGCGGCAGGGCGCAGGGGTCGAAGACTCCGCGGTGGCCGCCCGCCTCCGTGCCCTGGACGCAGAGCGCGTCGACCCCGGTCGCGACGGCCAGCCGCGCCTCGTCCGCATTGGTGACCGTGCCGATCGTGTACGTACCCACGCTCCTGAGCCGCGCCAGGACATCCGACGTGGGCAGCCCGAAGGTGAAGGAGACGACGGGCACCGGCTCCGCCATGAGCAGATGGACCTTCTCGGCCCAGAAGTCGGTGTCCGCGAAGTCGGGCTCGGGCAGGTGGACCCCGGCCGCGGCCGCCTCGGGGAGCAGCGCCTCGCGGTACGCCGCGACCGCGTACGGCTGCGCGACCGGCTGCGGAACGAACACGTTCACGCCGAACAGCGCCCCGTCGCCCGCCAGCTTCCGCACCTGCTCGATCTGCGCGCGCACGGCCTCGGGCGTCAGATAGCCGGCCGCGAGGAAGCCGAGGCCGCCGGCCCAGCCGACCGCCGCGGCGAGCTCCGGGGTCGTCGGCCCCCCAGCCATCGGGGCCTGGACGATACGGAATCGCAGGTCAGCGAGCTGGAAGGGCATCAGGTTTCCTTTCGTCGGCTCGGCCTCAGCCTACCCGGCCGCGTTCGGCCGCCGGCTGTCGGCGGGCTGTCGGCGGCCTCTCGGCGGTCGGTCCCGCGGCGGCCCGGGTGATCTCAGAGCTGATCGACGGGTCGGCGAACGGGCCCGGATCTTGGGGCGGGACTGCTACCATGAGGCCAAGCGAAGGGGAGTAGCCCGTCGCCGGGATGTCGACATACTGGCCTTGCGGACCACGGTCCTCGGCCCGGCACTCGGGGCGACCGAGGAATCGGGCGCTGGGCGAGACCTTCGGCAAGCAGCCATGTCCGCTGCCGTTGCCGAAGCTCCCCGGAAATCCGAGGCCTTCGGGGCGGCCCGTCCGAAGGGTGATCCGAGCCCGTGAGCCTCCTCGTCATCGGCACAGTGTTCGTCCTGGTCTTCCTCGCCGAACTCCCCGACAAGACCGCGCTGGCCAGTCTCGTCCTCGGCACGCGCTACCGGCCGATATACGTGTTCGTCGGTGCCGCCGCCGCCTTCGTCGTACATGTGGCCCTCGCCATCGTGGCAGGACGGCTCCTCGCATTGCTGCCGCACCGCGCGCTCGAAGCCGTGGTCGCCGGCCTGTTCATCATCGGCGCGGTCCTGCTGCTGCGCGGCCGGCACGAGGAGGAGGAAGAGGACCTGGACATCAAGGAGGGCACCGAGCCGACGTTCCTCCGCGTCTCCTCGACGGCGTTCCTGGTGATCCTGGTCGCGGAGTTCGGCGACCTCACCCAGATCCTCACCGCCAACCTGGCCGCGCGCTACCACGACTTCCTGCCCTCGGTCGCCATCGGCGCGGTGCTCGGCCTGTGGGCCGTCGCCGGGCTCGCGATCGTCGGCGGGCGCAGCCTGCTCCGGGTCGTGCCGCTGGCGGTCGTCACCCGTATCGCCGCAGCGATCATGCTCGTTCTCGCCGGGTTCAGCCTCTACAGCGCGATCCGGGGCTAGGCTCGGGAGGGAACCCGTCGACCGAAGCCGACGCACACGTCGGTCCGCGTCGGCCCGAAAGGCACGCAGAGGCACGGAGGCTCGCATGGGCGCGCTGGTCGTGATCGTCATCGGCGTCTCCGGGAGCGGCAAGAGCACGGTCGGGCGAGCACTCGCCGAGGCCCTGTCCGTGCCGTTCCTCGACGGGGACGACCTGCACACCGCCGCGAACATCGCGAAGATGACCGAGGGTAAGCCCCTCGACGACGAGGACCGGCTCCCGTGGCTCGCCTCCCTCGCCGCCCGGATCGGCGAGATGGCGGCGGCCGACGGCGGCGTCGTCGCCTGCTCCGCGCTCAAACGCAAGTACCGCGACGCGCTGTTCGCCGCCGCGCCGACGGTCCGCTTCCTGCAGCTCTCGCTCGACCCGGACGACGCCCTGGAAAGAGTGACCGCGCGCGTCGACCACTTCATGCCCGCCGCGCTCGTGGAGAGCCAGTTCTGCGACTACGAGCCCTTGCAGCGCGGCGAGCCCGGGATAGTCGTCGACGCGCTGCGCGATCTGGCCGACAAGGTCGAGGCCTTCGAGGACTACCTGGCGTCACCCGCGCGGCGGAGCCCGGAGAGCGACGGCGCGCAGCGCCCCGCCAGGCTGAACCGAGACTGATCGACACCGACCGGGACCGGCGCCCGGGGAGAGCGAGCACGCGATGCCCGACAATCGGATGGACTGCCTCGTAGTCTTCGGCGCGACCGGCGACCTCGCCAAGCTCGAGACCTTCCCCGCGCTGGTCGGGCTCGTGGAGCGGGACGTGCTCGACGTGCCCGTGATCGGCGTGTCGAATACGGGCTGGAACCTGGACCGCTTCCGCGAGTACGCGGTCGCCTCGCTGCGGCACAACGACATCGACCCCGGCTCCCCGGCCGCGCGGCGCATGCTCGGCCTGCTTCGCTACGTGGACGGCGACCTCAACGATCAGAACACGTACGCCGCCGTCGCCGCCGAGATGCAGTCCGGCTCGCGCGCGCTGTTCTACTTGGAGGTTCCGCCCTCGCTCTTCGGCCGCATCGCCGACGGGCTGGCCCTGGCCGGGCTCGCGAAGAGCGGCCGGATCATGGTCGAGAAGCCCTTCGGCTTCGACCTCGACAGCGCCCGCGCGCTCAACGACACGCTGCACGAGCACTTCCCGGAGGGCTCGATCTACCGGGTCGACCACTGGCTCGGCCTCGAATCGGTCGGCAACGTGCACTTCGCGCGCTTCGCCAACGCCATCGTCGAGCCGATGCTCAACCGCACCTTCGTGCGGAGCATCCAGATCACGATGGCCGAGGACTTCGGCGTCGCCGACCGCGGCCGCTTCTACGACCAGACCGGCGCGATCCGCGACGTCATGCAGAACCACATGCTCCAGGTGCTCGCCACGATCCTCGCCGACCCGCCGCACGGCACCACCCTGGAATCCTGGGTCGAGGAGAAGTCGCAGGTCATCGCGTCGCTACGGCCGCTGACCCCGAAGGAGACGGTCTTCGGCCAGTACAAGGGCTACCGCGCCATCGACGGCGTGGCCGCCGACTCCGAGGTGGAGACCTACGCCGCGATCCGCCTGGCCTGCGACTCCTGGCGCTGGGCCGACGTGCCGATCGCGATCCGCGCCGGCAAGCTCATGCCCGTCACCGCCACCGATGTGACCGTCCAGTTCCGCCGCCCCCCGTACGACGCCTTCGGCCTCGCCGAGCCGCCGCCCGAGAACCGCCTCCGCTTCCGCATCTGGCCGGACACCGCGGTCGGCCTGACCGTGGCCGGCAAGAAGCCGGGCCCCGAGTGGCAGGCGGAGGCCCAGGAGCTGGACTTCAACCAGTCCCCGGGCCAGGACGTGCGCCCCTACGACCGCCTCATCGCGGCCGCCCTCACCGGCGAGCATTGGCTCTTCGCCCGCCAGGAGACCGTCGAAGCCGCCTGGCGCGTGGTCGACCCGATCCTCACCGGCGGCGTGCCCGTCCACGAATACCTCCCCGGCACCTGGGGCCCGCCCCAGGCCCACGAACTGACGGCCGACTTCGGCGGGTGGATCGATCCGGTGGTGTAAGGGCAGGGGTCCACACGCGTCATCCCAGCCCGTTGCGCTGCGCATACCCCACAGCCGCTGCACGGTCTTTGGAGGCAGTCTTCGCGAAGATCCGGTTCACGTGTGTCTTGATCGTGTGGCCGCTGAGGAACAACCTCGCGGCGATCTCCGGGTTCGTCAGGCCCTGCGCGATCAGCTGCAGGATCTCCGCCTCACGCTGCGTCAGACCGTCCGGCAGCGGCGGTGCGGCCGCCGGGGCGGCAGGGGCAGGCGCCGCAGCCGCCCTCATCAACGTCGTCCGGACTCGCGGGTCGAGAACTGCCAGGCCCTGCGTCGCCGCGTGGAGTGCGTTGGCGATGTCCTTGCGGTCGGCGTCCTTCGTCAGGTAGCTGCGGGCGCCGGCGCGGAGGGCGTCGAGGACGAAGGCGTCTTCGAGGTACGTGGTCAGTACGACGATTGCGACGTGCGGGTGAAGGGTGCGGAGGCGTCGGGTGGTCTCGATGCCGTTGAGGACCGGCATGTGCAAGTCGAGGAGGACGGCGTCCGGACGGTGCTCGGCGACGAGGGCGAGGACCTGCTCGCCGTCCGCGGCGGCCGCCGCGACGTCGATCTCGGGCAGCCCGCCCAGCAGTACGGCCAGGCCCTCGCGCACGCTGGTCTGATCGTCGGCCACGATGATGCGCAGCATCGAAGACTCCGTACCCTCAGCCCCTGGAGTACCCTCGTCGCCCTCAGTACCGCGAGCGGCCGCGGTCGAAGGCGCCGGCCATGAAGACGTTGCCGTCCTTCTCCGGCGCGAAGGGCACGCCCATCGCCATCGCCCGCGGCACGATCACTGCGGCCTGCGCCAGACGGTTCACGCCGAGGCCGAACAGCAGCGTCGCGGAGGAGGCGGCGACGTGGGCGTGCATGCCGTCGGCGATCACGAACGCGACGCCGCGCCACGCGAACAGGCCGAGCCAGAGCCAGACGCCGTACACCGGCAGCTGCGCCCAGAGGTAGCCGCCGCGCTCTTCGAGGCGGGTGATCGCGCCGAAGGCGAGGCCGATCAGCGCGGAACCGGCGGTGCCGATCGTGATCGCGACGACGTCGACGGTCTGCAGGTGCGCGGCGCCGTGGCCGTGCAGGTCGGTGAAGCCGATCACGGTCAGGATCGCCGGCAGCAGCACCGCGCGCTTGCCGCGCAGCGGCTCGCCGCGCAACTGCCGGAAGACGATCCAGCCGATGATCGCGACGACGGCGAGAATCTCGAGCCCGGACATGTGGGTTTTCCCCTCCACGCTACGTCCGCCCTGTTCAGGCGGGCCGACCGGTCCGGCCGACGCATTCAACGTACGATTCGGGCCGGTCCTCGCACGTCGGCGCGGAGGTAGAGGGCGGTATGAGATTCCGCGGGGCCGGTCTGGTACCGGCTCAAACCAGGGGTCGAGTCCGGAGCCGGGTCGGGCGTCAGGGGTCAGGTCGTGGGCGGGTCACGGGTCCGGGCGGGAGGCGAAGCGCGGCCGGCGGCGCGGCCGCGCTTCGTTCGGCTCAGCGGAACGCGGACTGGCCGGTCAGCGCCTGGCCGACGACGAGGGTGTGGATCTCCTCGGTGCCCTCGTAGGTGAGCACGGACTCGAGGTTGTTCGCGTGGCGCAGCGGTGCGTACTCGAGGGAGATGCCGTTCGCGCCGAGGATGGTGCGGCATTCGCGGGCTACGTCGAGGGCCGCGCGGACGTTGTTCAGCTTGCCGATGCTGATCTGCTCGGGGCGGATCCGGCCCGCCTCCTTCAGCTTGGCGAGGTGCAGCGAGAGCAGCATGCCGGTGTTCAGCGAGACGGCCATGTCGGCGAGTTTGCGCTGGGTGAGCTGGAAGCCGCTGATCGGGCGGTCGAACTGGATGCGGGAGTCGGCGTAGCGCAGCGCGGCCTGGAGGCTGTCGCGGCCGGCGCCGAGCGCGCCGAAGAGGATGCCGAAGCGCGCTTCGTTCAGGCAGCCGAGCGGAGCGCCGAGGCTGCGGGCCTCCGGCAGGCGCGCGGAGTCGGGCAGGCGGACGTCGGCGAAGGAGAGCTCTGAGGTCACCGAGGCGCGCATGGACAGCTTCTGCTTGATGTCGTGCGTGGTGAAGCCGGGCGTGCCGCGCGGGACCAGGAAGCCGCGGATGCCCTCCTCGGTCGACGCCCAGACCGTGGCGACATCCGCGACGCCGCCGTTGGTGATCCACATCTTGGCGCCGTTGAGGATCCAGTCGCTCCCGTCGCGCACGGCGCGGGTGCTCATGTTGGCCGGGTCGGAGCCGTGGTCCGGCTCGGTCAGGCCGAAGCAGCCGATCGCCTCGCCCGCGGCGAGCCGGGGCAGCCACTCCTGCTTCTGCTCCTCGGAGCCGTACCGCCAGATGGAGTACATGGCGAGCGAGCCCTGCACCGAGACGAAGCTGCGCAGGCCGGAGTCGACGGCCTCGAGCTCCAGACAGGCCAGGCCGTACGCGGTCGCACTGGTCCCGGCACAGCCGTAGCCGGTCAGGTGCATGCCGAGCACGCCCAGCTTGCCGAGTTCGGGCACCAGTTCGCGCGGGAACGTCGCCGTCTCGAACCAGTCCGCGATGTGCGGCCGGACGTGGTCGTCCAGGAACGCCCGCACCGTCGCCTGGATGTCCCGCTCCTCCTCGCCGACCTGCGAGGAGATGTCCAGCAGGTCAAAGGGATCGTTGAGGGGTGACGTCGGTGTCATGTCCGCTCCTTCGGGGCGTCGGCTGAGGGATCGATTGCGGCTACGGCTGAGGGCTCGACTGCGACTGCGCCGTCGGCGGCGTGTTCGCATCCGGTACCGGCATCGGCGGCGGTCTTGAGTTCGGCGCCTAGCCAGGCTCGCAGTTCGGCGGTGTGTTCGCCGAGGCGCGGCGGCCGCGAACGGTAGGCGGGCGGCGTGGCGGACAGGGCGATTGGGTTGGCGACCAGCGCGACCTGCTCGCCGTCCCGGCCGAGCTCGACGCGCGGGGCCAGGCCCAGGTCCTCGGCCAGCGCGAACGCTCCGGCCAGGTCGTTGACCGGACCGCACGGCACACCCTTCGGCGTCAGGCGCTCGAACCAGTCCGCCGCCGAACGGGTGCGCAGTCGCGCGCCGAGTTGTTCCGCCAACTGCTCCACGTGGGCGACGCGGGCCGGGTTCGTGGCGTAGCGCGGATCGTCGACGAGGCCGGGCAGGCCGACGACGTCGCAGAGGGCCGCGAACTGGCGGTCGTTGCCCACCGCGAGAACGAACGGCCGGTCGGCGGCGTCGAATACCTCGTACGGAGCAATGGACGGATGCCGGTTCCCGAGGATCCCGGGGACCACGCCGGCTCCGGTGAATCCGGCGCTCTGGTTCACCATCGAGGACAGCAGCGTGCTGAGCAGGTTCACCTCGATGCGCTGGCCCTCGCCGGTCGCCTCGCGGTGGCGGAGCGCGGCGAGGATGCCGATCGCCGCGTGCAGGCCGGTGAGCACGTCGACGAGCGCGACTCCGGTCTTCACCGGCCGGCCGGGACCCGGACCGGTCACGCTCATCAGCCCGCCGACGGCCTGGACCAGCAGGTCGTAGCCCGGCAGCGACGCGCCCGCGCCCGAGCCGAAGCCGGTCACCGAGCAGTAGACGATGGCCGGGTTCAGTGCCCGCGCCGCGTCGTAGTCGAGGCCGCGGCGACTGAGCGTGCCGGGGCGGAAGTTCTCGACGAACACGTCGGCGCGGCGCACGAGCTCCCGGACCGCGGCCAGGTCGGCCGGGTCCTCGAGGTCGGCGGCGAAGGAGCGCTTGTTGCGGTTCACCGAGAGGAAGTACGTTGATTCGCCGTCCGCGAACGGCGGCCCCCAGGCGCGCGTGTCGTCGCCGGCCCCCGGCCGCTCGATCTTGATCACCTCGGCGCCCAGGTCCGCGAGCAGCATCGTCGCGTAGGGCGCGGCCAGGACCCGGCCGAAGTCGGCGATCAGGATCCCGGACAACGGCAGCTGCGACCGAGACCGATCATCGTCCATTCGCACAGCCTCAGGGATCACGAGCGCTCCGTCAATTGGCAGATTGTCAACGCGATCAGGGCGAGCCGCCGTAGTCGGCAACCGCGGGCAGGCCCGAGCACAGGTTGTCGTCGCCGTTTCGCGCCTCGGTGTCGATCGCGCCGGAGGAAGAGGTCGAGGGCGAGGGCGCCGGGCCGGCGTGGATGGCGTACGCGGCGAGCTCGGTCGGCACGTCCTGCGGGGGTAGGGTGCCGAACTCGGCGGCCGCGGGCGATCCCGGCAGCGGCTCGTCCTCGCGCAGGTAGTTCCACACCTCGTTGAAGCCGGTGCCGGGGATGAGCCGGTTCGCATCGGCGGGGTCCAGCTCGTAGGGCACGGTGATGTACTGCATGTACTTCCGGTCCACCGTGCCCACGCTCTCCGCGAGCGAGATCATCGAGCTGACGCCGTCGAGGGCCGGGTCGACGGTGATGTTGCTCGTGACGGCGTTCGCGATGCGGTAGAGCGTGAGCGGGTTCTCGAGCGTCCCGTTCGCGGTGAGCTTGTCGAACAGCGAGGTCATGAACATCTGCTGCATCTGGATCCGCTGCGTGTCCATCCCGAGGGATAGCCCGTGCCGGTCGCGGACGAACTCCAGCGCGGTGTCGCCGCTGATCGTGTGAAGCCCGGCGCTCATCACCAGTCCGGAGTAGTTCGGATCGTCGATGCCGGGCGGCGGAATGCACACGGTCACGCCGCCAACGGCATCGGTCAGCTGCTCGAAGGCGTTGAAGGTGAGTTCCACGAAGTGGTCCACCCGGATGTCGGTCATCTGCTCGACCGTCGCGACCGCGCAGGCCGGGCCGCCGTAGTTCATCGCCGCGTCGAACATGTCCTGCGTGGAGCCGGGGACCGTCACGTTCGGGTCGAAGCGGCTCTGGCACGCGGGCCTGGCGACCTCCAGGTCGCGCGGGATCGAGACGATCTCCGCCCAGCGCCGGTCGGCCGCGAGGTGCACCAGGAACGCGGTGTCGGACAGGTCGGTGCCGTTCTTCGTCGCGTTGCCCAGGTGCGGGGCGTGCTGGCCGTCGCGGGTCTGCGAGCCGAGCACGAGGATGTCCAGCGGCGTCTGGCCCTCGGCATTGGGCCGTGCGGTGGTCGGGCGATGGGTCAATCGGGCGAGGCTGACCGTGTCCACTCGGCTGAACAGGTGATGCACAAGGTAGAAGCCGGTGGCGGCGACCGCCAGCACCACGCCCGCCGCGCACAACGCCGTGACCTTGAGCAGCTTGCGCCGCCGGCGGCTGCCCCTCGTCGGATTCGCCGCTCGCTCGACCCGCCGCCTCGCACGTCCGCGCGGATCGAGTTCATCGAGATCCACATCTTCGTTGACATGCTCGCCGGACACCCTCTCACCCTCGCACGGCCGGCTCCGCGCGATGCCGGCCATTAGGCCTTACGGGGGAGGGGATAGCTGTCTCATCAGCACGTTCGGCGCTTCGACGAGACTCGGACCGTACCACGTCAGATGCCTGCCGCTGACGAGCGCGGCAGGCAGGCCGCGGAACGCCTCCGGGCCGTCCTCGGAGCTGAACGCGTACGGCTCGTCCGGCAGCACGACGAGATCCGCGGCCTGGGCCCGGAGATCGGCGAGTGCGATCTTCGGATAGCGCTCCTCGTGATGGGAGTACACGTTCTCGACGCCCAGTCTGCGCAGCACGTCGCCGGCGAACGTGTCGCGGCCGAGGACCATCCAGGGTCGGCGCCAGATCGGGATGAAGGCGCGCCGGACCGTCCCCGGCGACACCTCCGCCCACGCCGCTTCCGCCGCGTCGAGCCACGGCGGGCGCGGGAGTCTGCACGCCACCGTGAGCATTCGATCCAGCTCGCGAAAAGCCTGGTCGAGCGTGCGGATCTCGGTCACCCACACCGGCAACCCGGCCGCGCGCAGCGCATCGAGATCCGGCGCGCGGTTCTCCTCCTCGTTCGCGAGCACTACGTCCGGACGCAGCGCGATGATGCGCGCGATGCCAGGATTCTTCGTGCCGCCGATCCGCTCGACGTCGAGCCCGGCGGGATGCGTGCACCACGCGGTCGCGCCGACGATCAGCTCGGGCGCGCTCTCGGCTACCGCCTCGGTGAGTGACGGGACGAGGGAGACGATCCGCATCGCACCTTCTTAGCGTTCGGAGATGCCGGTGATGCGCCCGGGGGCGACGACCGGCGTGTCGACGGAGGCCGGCGCGCGCCGCGGCGGAGGGTTCAGGAGATCTCGCCCTTCGCGCCGCTGTAGGCGGGGGTGTCCGGGAACAGGCCGGCCCGCCGAGGTGACGTACCCACCTCGACGGGCCGGTGCCCGGCTCTCCTCGCGCTACGCGCTCGGCGCGATCGCGTCGGAGAGGTCCTTCGCGGCGAGGCGGGCCACGTCGGCGCTCCGGTCGTCGGGCTGGGAGTTGGCGTCCAGCTCCGCCTTCACCCGCTCGAGGTAGCGGTCGATCTCGGCCGCGGCGGTGGCCGCGTCCCAGCCCAGGACCGGCGCGACGAGCGCCGCCGCGTCGCGGGCCGCCGCCACGCCGCGGTCCCGCTGCTCGATCGAGATGCGGGTGCGGCGGGTGAGGATGTCGTCGAGGTGCAGGGCGCCCTCGTGCGACGCGGCGTAGACCGCCTCGACCCGCAGGTACTCGCCCGCGCCGCCGAGCGGCTCGGCCAGGTCGGGATCGGCGTCGATGAGCTCGAACAGCTCGTCGACGCACGAGCCGTACCGGCGCAGCAGGTGCTCGACGCGGTGCTGGCTCAGGCCGTGCCTGCGTGCGAGCTGCCCGCGCTCGTTCCACACGGCCGCGTAGCCGTCGGCGCCGAGCAGGCCGACGCTCTCGGTGACCGACTCCGGCACATGCGTGCCGAGGTTCTTGGCCGCCGCGTCCACGACGTCCTTCGCCATCACGCGGTACGTCGTGTACTTGCCCCCCGCGATCACGAACAGGCCGGGGACCGGCTCGGTCACCATGTGCTCGCGCGAGAGCTTCGTGGTCTGCACGTCCGCGCCCGCCGAGACCAGCGGCCGCAGCCCCGCGTAGACGCCCTCGATGTCGTCGTGCGTCAGCGGCCTGCGCAGCAGCGCGTTCGCGTGCTCCAGCAGGTACTCGATGTCCGCCGCGCTGGCGGCCGGGTGCCTGCGGTCCAGCTCCCAGTCGGTGTCGGTGGTGCCGACGATCCAGTGGTCGCCCCACGGGATGATGAACAGCACGCTCTTCTCGGTACGCGAGATCAGGCCCGTGTCCAGGTCGATCCGGTCCCGCGGGACGACGATGTGCACGCCCTTCGACGCGCGCACCTTCAGGCCGCCCTGCGCGTTCGCGAGTTCGTGCAGGTCGTCGGTCCACACGCCGGTCGCGGCGATGACCCGCTTCGCCTTCACCGTGAGGCTGCGGCCGTTTTCCAAGTCCTGAACCACCGCCCCGGTCACGCGCTCGCCCTCGCGGGTGAAGCCGGTCACCAGGGTCCGCGTCGCCACAGCCGCGCCGTACTGGGCGGCGGTGCGGGCGAGCGTCATCACGTAGCGCGCGTCGTCGACCTGGGCGTCGTAGTACTGAATCGCGCCGATCAGTGCGTCGTTCTTCAGGCCGGGCGCCTTGCGCAGCGCGGCCTTCTTCGTCAGGTGACGGTGCATCGGCAGGGCCTTCGCGCCGCCGAGGGTGTCGTAGAGCATCACGCCGGCGCCGATGTACGCGCGCTCCCAGACGCGGTGCTGCAGCGGCAGCAGGAACGGCACCGGGTTCACCAGGTGCGGCGCGATCTTGTGCAGCAGCACGCCGCGCTCCTTGAGCGCCTCGCGCACCAGCGCGAAGTCCAGCTGCTCCAGGTAGCGCAGGCCGCCGTGGATCAGCTTGCTGGAGCGGCTGGACGTGCCCGCCGCCCAGTCGCGCGCCTCGACCACGGCGACCGAGAGGCCGCGGGTGGCCGCGTCCAGCGCCGCGCCGGCGCCGGTGACGCCGCCGCCCACGATCAGGACGTCGAACTCTTCCTCGGCCATCCTGCCGAGCGCGGCGAGCCGGTACTGCGCGCCGAGGGGGACGGATTTCACGGGTGCCCTCCAGCCTCTTCCTACTTCGCGGTGACTTGCGTGTACGGGGCCGGCCGGCCGGGCCCCCGCGGTGCGGCGCGGGAGCCCGGCGCGGACCGGATCAGTCCTCGAACTCGACCCAGTCCAGGGTGCGCTCGACGGCCTTCTTCCAGTTGCGGTAGCCCTTGGCCCGGGCGGCGTCGTCCGCCTCCGGGGTCCACCGCTTGTCCTCGTTCCAGTTGCTCACGAGCTCGTCGGTGGACTTCCAGAAGCCCACAGCCAGGCCCGCGGCGTATGCGGCGCCGAGCGCGGTCGTCTCGGCCACCACCGGCTTGGAGACCGGCACGCCCAGCACGTCCGCCTGGATCTGCATGGCCAGCTCGTTGGCGGTGATGCCGCCGTCCACCCGCAGCACGTCCAGGTGCACGCCGGAGTCCTGCTCCATCGCCTCGACCACGTCGCGGGTCTGGTAGCTGATCGACTCCAGGGTGGCCCGGGCCAGGTGCGCGTTGGTGTTGTAGCGCGACAGGCCGACGATCGCGCCGCGCGCGTCCGAGCGCCAGTAGGGGGCGAACAGGCCGGAGAACGCCGGGACGAAGTACACGCCGCCGTTGTCCTCGACCTGCCGGGCCAGCGCCTCGCTCTCGGCCGCGCCGGAGATGATGCCGAGCTGGTCGCGCAGCCACTGCACGGCCGAGCCGGTGACCGCGATCGAGCCCTCCAGCGCGTAGACCGGGGCCTCGTCGCCGAACTTGTAGGCCACCGTGGTCAGCAGGCCGTTGCTCGAGTGCACGATCTCGGTGCCGGTGTTCAGCAGCAGGAAGTTGCCGGTGCCGTAGGTGTTCTTCGCGGTGCCCGGGGTGAAGCAGACCTGGCCGACGGTCGCGGCCTGCTGGTCGCCGAGGTCGCCGGTCAGCGGGACCTCGCCGCGGAACGGGCCGTCGGCGCGGGTCCTGCCGTACCCCGCCGGGTCGGAGGACGGCTTGATCGCCGGCAGCATGGCTCGCGGCACGCCGAAGAAGCCGAGCAGCTCGTCGTCCCAGTCCAGCGTTTCGAGGTTCATCAGCATGGTGCGGCTGGCGTTGGTCGGGTCGGTGACGTGCACGCCGCCGTCCGTCCCGCCGGTGAGGTTCCACAGCAGCCAGGAGTCGGTGTTGCCGAACAGCGCGTGGCCGGCCTCGGCGTCCGCGCGCAGCCCCTCGACGTTCTCCAGCAGCCACTGGATCTTGCCGCCGGAGAAGTAGGTGGCCGGCGGCAGGCCCGCCTTGCGCCGGATCACCTGGCCGCGCTCGTCCTTGTCCAGGGCGGCGGCGATCCGGTCGGTGCGGGTGTCCTGCCAGACGATCGCGTTGTAGTACGGCCGTCCGGTGCGCTTGTCCCACACCACGGTGGTCTCGCGCTGGTTGGTGATGCCCACGGCGGCCAGGTCGGCCGCGGTCAGGTTCGCGGTGCGCAGTGCGGTCTCGATGACCGCGCGGGTGCGCTCCCAGATCTCGGTCGGGTTGTGCTCGACCCAGCCGGCCTGGGGCAGGATCTGCTCGTGCTCCAGCTGGTGGCGGGCAACCTCGTTGCCGCCGTGGTCGAAGATCATGAACCGGGTGCTGGTGGTGCCCTGGTCGACTGCGCCTACGAAGTCTGCCATTGCGCGCTGCCTCTCAACTAAGGTCGCAAAGCTCTGTTGCTGGTGCTGGAAGGGGACGGGAAGCCGGGAGGCGGCTCAGTGGTCGGCGACGGACTCGAGGGTCGGCTCGGCGGACGGGGTGCCGACGGTCTCCGGCTCCACGTCGGGCAGGAAGCGGCCGACCAGCGCCTTGTAGAGGAAGGCTCCGATCACGGCGCCGATCAGCGGCGCGACGATGGGCACCCAGAAGTAGAGGTTCCCGTACTGGTCCCTGAAGGCCCCGCTGTAGCCGGTGAAGTAGGACGCGAGCCGCGGGCCGAGGTCGCGGGCCGGGTTGATCGCGTAGCCGGCGTCGGTGCCCCAGGCCATGCCGATCGCGACCACGATGAAGCCGACGACGACCGGGGCCATGTTGCCGAGCGGCGCGGTGTTGCGCGCGTCGGTCACCGCGTAGACCAGGAACAGCAGCAGCGCGGTCCCGATGATCTGGTCGCGGAACGCGCCCCATTCGGAGACGCCGGCGGTCAGGCTCCCGTTGCCGGGCAGGGTGGAGAAGATGCCCTGGCTCTTGATCGTGTGGCCCGGGTCGAAGCGCGCGATGACCTCGGTGTAGTTCCAGCGCACCACCAGCGCGGCGACGAACGCGCCGGCCAGCTGGGCGAGGGAGTAGGGCAGCACCTTGCGCCACGGGAAGCCGCTGAATATCGCGTTGGCGAAGGTCACGGCTGGGTTCAGGTGTCCGCCGGTGACCTTGCCGGCCACGTAGACGCCCAGGATCACGCCGAAGCCCCACGCCCAGGCGATGCTGTCGTGGTTCCCGATGCCGCCCGCGACGACCTGGGCGACGACGCCCACGCCGATGGCGATCAGGATGAAGGTGCCGGCGAACTCGGCCGCCAGCTCTCCCAAGAGCCCGTGGGCCCTGAGTCGTTCCACCATGTCTCCTCCTCGAGACGAGTGGGTTGAACAAGCGCCTTCATCCGGGGGAACCCGGGGCGCCGACGAAGACCACGGTGCCTTTTCGGAAACATCCAGTCAACGAACGCCATTCGACAATGTCGAACGCTGGTCGGATCGGGTCCCCTGGTCTACCATCACGAGCCATGTCCGGACGATGCGGCGACGCGGCCCACCCCCCACACTGGGGCCTGTACGCGTGGACGCAAGCGCGGCCGTTCGGCATAGTCGAACGATCCCCGGCCCGCTACCATCGGGACCATGCCAGGCTCCGTCCAATCGATCGAGCGCGCAGCGGCCATCCTTCGCCTGCTCGCGCGGGGTTCCGGCCGGCTGGGCGTGGGCGAGATCTCCACCTCGCTGGGGCTCGCGAAGGGCACCACGCACGGCATCCTGAAGACGCTTCAGGACGTCGGCTTCGTGGAGCAGGACAAGGCGAGCGGCAAGTACCAGCTCGGCGCCACCCTGCTGCACCTGGGCACCAGCTACCTCGACGTCAACGAGCTGCGCTCGCGGGCGATCAACTGGGCCGACGCGCTGGCCTCGCGCAGCGGCGAGGCGGTCCGGATCGGCACCCCGCTGGACGGCAAGGTGCTGGTCGTGCACCACGTCTTCCGGCCGGACGACTCGCTCCAGACGCTGGACACCGGCACCCTGCTGCCGGTGCACGCCACCGCGCTCGGCAAGGTGCTGCTGGCCTACGACTCGGGCGTGGCCGCCGAGCTGGCCGGGGCGACGCTGGAGCAGTACACCCGGCGCACGCTGGTCACCCCGGCGGCGCTGCGCAAGGCGGTCGCCGAGGTGCGCGAGACGGGCTGGGCGGGGGAGGCGGAGGAGTTCGCCGCCGGCCAGGCCTCGATCGCCGCCCCGATCCGCGGGTACGGTGGCTACGTGGTCGGCGCGATCAGCATCGCCGGCTCGGTCGACCGGCTCTACCCGTCCGCGGGCCGGGTCGATCAGTCCCTCGTCACGTTCGTGCAGAACGCCTCCCGGGCCATCTCCCGGGACCTCGGCGCCGGTCGATGGTGACCGCCGCCGCCGGCCCGGCGCATCACGCACGTCACCACGTCCCGTCCGCCGCAACGACGCAGCGAAAGGCTTCCCGATGGTCGCGCGCTATGTAATGTCGGTCGATCAGGGCACGACGTCGACCCGGTGCATCCTGTTCGACCACGGCGGGCGGCTGGTCTCGGTGACCCAGCGGGAGCACCGGCAGCGCTATCCGAAGCCGGGCTGGGTCGAGCACGACGCCACCGAGATCTGGCGCAACCTCGAGCACATGGCGCCGGAGGCGCTCTCCCGCGCGGGAGTGGACGCGAGCCAGGTCGTGGCGCTGGGCATCGCGAACCAGCGCGAGACGACCGTGCTGTGGGACCGGCACACCGGCAACCCGGTCGGCCGCGCCGTGGTCTGGCAGGACACCCGCACCGACGAGCTCGTCGAGGAGTTCGCCGGGCAGCCGGGCGCCGAACTGGTGCTGGAGCGCTCCGGCCTGCCGCTGGCCACGTACTTCTCCGCGCCGCGGCTGCGCTGGCTGCTCGACCACACCCCGGGCCTGTACGAGCGGGCCGAGCGCGGCGACGTGCTGTTCGGCACGATGGAGAGCTGGCTGGTGTGGAACCTCACCGGCGGCGTGGACGGCGGCGTGCACGTGACCGACGTGACCAACGCGAGCCGCACGCTGCTGATGAACATCGAGACGCTGCGGTGGGACAAGGACCTGCTGGAGTTCTTCGGCATCCCGGCCGCGATGCTCCCGGAGATCCGCTCGAACGCCGAGCTCTACGGCACGGCCACCAAGGCCGTGCCCGGCGTGCGGATCAGCGCCGCGCTCGGCGACCAGCAGGCGGCGCTGTTCGGCCAGACCTGCTTCGCCCAGGGCGAGGCCAAGTGCACGTACGGCACCGGCAGCTTCCTGCTGCTCAACACCGGAACCGTGCCGGTCCGCTCCAGCCACGGCCTGCTCACCACGGTCGGCTACCGGATCGGCGACGAGCCGGCCGTCTACGCGCTCGAAGGCTCCATCGCGGTGACCGGCTCGCTGGTCCAGTGGTTCCGCGACAGCCTCGGCCTGATCACGACGGCCCCGGAGATCGAGACGTTGGCCCGCACGGTCGAGGACAACGGCGGGTGCTACATCGTTCCGGCGTTCTCCGGCCTGTTCGCCCCGCACTGGCGGGCCGACGCGCGCGGCATCATCGTCGGCCTGACCTCGTACATCACCAAGGGCCACCTGGCCCGCGCGGTGCTGGAGGCGACCGGCTGGCAGACCCGCGAGGTGGTCGACGCGATGAACGCCGACTCGGGCCTCGAGCTCAGCACCCTGAAGGTGGACGGCGGGATGACCGCCGACAACCTGCTGATGCAGTTCATCGCGGACGTGCTGCCCGCCCCCGTGGTGCGGCCGATGGTGGCCGAGACCGTCTCGCTCGGCGCCGCGTACGCCGCGGGCCTGGCCGTCGGCTACTGGCCCGACCTCGAAGGACTGCGCCGGAACTGGCACCGCGCCGCCCAGTGGCTGCCCTCGATGGACGCCGAGCGGCGCGAGAGCGAGTACGCGAACTGGAAGCGCGCCGTCGAGCGGACCTTCGGCTGGGTCCGCCCGAACCACACGGCCTAGCCGGAGCGCCCAGGCCGGCCCGGCGGGTCAGTGCCCGGACAGCCGCGGCAGGATGTGGACGGCCTCGCCGCTGTTCAGGCTGCGCTCGACCTCGAGCGCGCCCGAGCCGAGGATCAGCGGGTCCGGCGCCCTCGCGATCTCCGGCTCCTTGTTCGCGTACGGGAACAGGGACAGCACGTGCTGCATCGCGGCGAGCCTGGCCCGCTTCTTGTCGTTGCTCTTCACGACGGTCCACGGCGCGTCGGCGGTGTCCGTGTAGAAGAACATCGCCTCCTTCGCGTCCGTGTACTGATGCCAGCGCTCCAGCGACGCGAGGTCCATCGGGCTCAGCTTCCACTGCCGCACCGGGTCGACCTGGCGGATCAGGAAGCGGGTGCGCTGCTCGGCCTGCGAGACGGAGAACCAGAATTTCACCAGGTGCACGCCGTCGCGCACGAGCATCCGCTCGAACTCCGGCGCCTGCCGCATGAACTCCAGGTACTCGGCCGGATCGCAGAATCCCATCACCCGCTCGACACCGGCGCGGTTGTACCAGGAGCGGTCGAACAGGACTATCTCGCCCGCCGCGGGCAGGTGCGCGACGTAGCGCTGGAAGTACCACTGCGAGCGCTCGCGCTCCGTCGGCTTCTCCAGGGCGACCACGCGCGCCCCGCGCGGGTTCAGGTGCTCGGTGAAGCGCTTGATCGTGCCGCCCTTGCCCGCCGCGTCGCGCCCCTCGAACAGGATCACCAGCCGGCCGCCGGTCTCCTTGATCCAGTTCTGCAGCTTGAGCAGCTCGATCTGCAGCAGCCGCTTGTCGTGCTCGTACGCGGCGCGCGAGAGCCGCTCGTCGTAGGGGTAGTTCTCCCGCCAGGTGTCCACCGCGTTGCCGTCCGCGTCGACGAGGACCGGGTCGTCGTCGTCCTCGTCCACGACGTGCAGACCCTCGGTGCGGGTGACGTCCGCGAGATCCCATCGCCGCGCGTCGGCGTCCGTTTCTGCGCTCACAGGGGAAATATGCCGAACCCGCGATCTCGCCGTCCGAGCACACGCCGAACACTGGGCAAACTCCAGGTGTCCTTCGTGCTAGAGCTCGACCGAGAAGATCACCGCGCGGCCGTCCTGCGCCGCGGTCTCGAAGAAGGCTGCGATGCCCGCGACGTTGGCCCAGAGGTAGGCGAAGTCCTCCGCGCCGCGCACGCGCCCGTACCCGGGGAACTTGAGCGCCTCGTAACGCCGCCGCAGCCAGGCCGCGTCCACCGGCGCCAGGGCGTCGGCGACCGCCGAGACCTGGTCGGCGCGCACCAGCGAGACCAGGTACTCCGGGTCCTCGCACAGCTGCACGCCGCCGAGCACCGCGTGCGACAGGGGGAAGGAGCCGGCCGCCACGGACAGCGTCCCGTCGGTCAGGCAGCGGTGCAGCGGATCCCAGGCCTGGTCGGTGCCGAACAGGAAGCCCGGCTCCGACCGCTCCTCGATCTCCTCGACCAGCGCGATCACGGCCGCGTCGTCGTCCGCGGCGAGCAGTCGGGCCACGACGTCCTCGCCGATGGCGAGGTGCATCCCCAAGCCAGCCATTGCGCCGCGTCCTCTCCCCGGTGGGACTCCCGTCGCCTCGCAGGGAGCGTACCAGCGGCCGCCGACATCCGAGCGGGGTCCGTCCGTCAGCGCACGATGACGCACGACGGCGCGGGAACCGCGAGGACGGCGCCCGTCGCGCTCGGCACGCCGGTCCGCGGGTCGAGCGCGAACACGGTGACGTCGTTCGACTGCTGATTCGAGCAGAACAGCAGCGCGCCGTCGGGGGAGAGCACGATGTCGCGCGGCCACCTGCCGCCGGTCGGGACCACGGAGACCAGCTCGGGCTTGCGCGGGTCGCCGAGGCTGTAGGTGCGCAGGGTGTCCGGGCCGCGTACCGCCAGATGGAGGAACCGGCCGTCGTCGCTCACTCGAATGCCCGACGGGAAATCCTCGCCGAGCACGCCGCCGTCCACGATCGGCAGGTACGAGAGGGGATCGAGCTCGCCGGTCGCCGCGTCGTACGCGCAGACCGCGACCTCGAAGCCGAGCTCGCCGATCACGTACACGAGCTCGCCGTCCGGGTGGAAGGCCAGGTGGCGCGGGCCGAACGCCGGACGGAGCCTCGAGCGGGAGGCCTCGATCAGCGCGCCGCTCGCCGCGTCGACCTCGTACGCGTACACGGTGTCGGTGCCGAGGTCGATCGCGTGGACGAACCGGCCGTCCGGCCCCTCGGCGACCATGTGCGCGTGCGGACCGGCCTGCCGCTCGACGTACGGGCCCGAGCCGAGGTGCTGCGCGAAGCCGCTGCGCTCGCCGAGCGTGCCGTCCGCCGCGATCGGGTGGACGGCGACCGAGCCCGAGACGTAGTCCGCCGCGACCACGTGCGCACCGCCGTTGACGACCGCGGCGTGGCAGGTCCCCGACCCGCCGGTCGCCTGCGCGTTGAGCACGGTGAGATCGCCGGACCCGGCCACGGCCACGGCCAGCATCGCGCCCTGCTCGCCCTCGCAGGCCGCGTACACGAACCGGCCGTCCGGACTCGCCGCGAGCCAGGTCGGATCCACGTTCGGCGCGACCGACGTCACCCCGCGCAGCTCGATCCGGGTGCCGTCGGGCGTGACCGTGGCCCGGAAGATGCCGCGCTCCGGATCCTGGCCCTCGGTGTAGCTGCCGATCAGCAGCTCGAGGTTCCGCTCGTTCATCGGGAGACCTCCGAAACCACGGCGAGGGCGTCGATCTCGACGAGCATCTCAGCGTGCGGGAGGCCGGTGAACACGGTCGTGCGCGCGGGCAGGACGCCGCTGGGCACGTGCTCGGCGACGAACTCGCCGTACGCCTCGTTCATCGCCGCGAAGTCCTCGCGCGCGGTCAGGTAGACGCGGAACATGATCACGTCTTCGACACTCGCGCCGCCCGCCTCCAGGATCGCCCGCACGTTCTCCAGCGTGCGCAGCGTCTGCCCCTTGACGTCGCCGAGCGCGATGTAGCGGCCGAGCTCCGGATCCATCGGCCCCTGTCCGGCGACCTGCAGCATCGGGCCCTTGCGCACGCCCTGCGAGAAGGTGTGCGCGGGGGCCGGGGCCGCGTCGGTGCGGATCGCCGACTTCTGATCAGGCATCAGTGGTGTTCTGCTTTCTTGATCGGGTGTTCGTGCCAGCCGCAGTCGGCGGAGACCGCGGCCGTCGTCTTGAGCAGGTCCGGCAGGACGGCGAGCACCTGCTCGAAGTCGAGCAGCACCGCGGGCACCGAGATCGAGGCGGCGGCCACGACCCGGCCGCCCGCGTCCCGGATCGGCGCTCCGACGCAGTTGATGAAGGTCTCGTGCTCGCCATGATCCACGGCGTAGCCCTGCTCGGCCACCCGGGAGAGCTCGGCCAGCAGAGCTTCCGGGCCGGTCAGCGTGTTCGGCGTCATGGCCTCGTACTCGATCGACCCGGCCACGGCGCGCCGTTCGGCCTCGGGAAGCCCGGCGAGCAGCACCTTCGCGACGGCCGTGCAGTGCAGCCGCGCCCTCAGGCCGATCCGTGAGTACATCCGCACCGGGTGCCGCGAGTCGTACTTGTCTATGTACACGACCTCGCCGCCCTCGTACGCCGCGAGGTGCACCGTGTGCCCGGTCTCGCGGTTGAGCGCG
Source organism: Actinospica acidithermotolerans (assembly GCF_018139625.1). Classification (GTDB taxonomy): domain Bacteria; phylum Actinomycetota; class Actinomycetes; order Streptomycetales; family Catenulisporaceae; genus Actinospica; species Actinospica acidithermotolerans. Next base: position 82,536 of record NZ_JAGSOH010000006.1, read on the forward strand.
GCGAGATGCGGCGCCGCCGTGGCACGCACCGGCCTTTGTTCGAGTGCGCGGCTGGAGAGCGCGAAAAGACCGGCGCCGAGGTGGTAGCGGTAGGCGGCGTCGCGGAAGACGAGCCGGTCGCCCTCAAGTGTGCGCAGCAGCCGCAGGACGGTGGTCTTGTGCACGTCGAGGAGCGCGGCCAGGTCGTCGAGCGAGCGCGGCCCTTCGCCGAGCTCGTTCAGCAGGCGCAGTGCACGGCTGAGGCTCTGGCTCACGACACTGCCCCTGCGAAGGCGCCCTCGCTCGCACGCAGCGCAGACCATTGGGATGCCGAACAGGAAAGCAGCACGTCGAGCTCGGCGGTCGTCGGCGGCGTTCCATGATCCCCGGCGACCATCAGCGCCGACGCGGCGCACACGTGCCCGAGCCGGAGGCGTCGCCGCTGGTCGTAGCCGCGCAGCAGCCCGGCCAGGTAGCCGGCTGCGAACGCGTCGCCCGCGCCTATCGGCTCGACGACCTCGACCGCGAGCGCGGGCTCGGTCACGACTCCGTCGTCGTCGAACGCCGTCACGCGATGCCCCGAGTCCTTCACGACAAGGACGCGCGGGCCCGGCAGCAGAGCACGCAGACGATGCGGATCATCGGTGCCGAACACCGCCTCGGCCTCGTCCGTGCCGAGCAGTACGACGTCGGCCCTGTCGGCGAGCTCGGCGAGTATCGCGGCCGGCCTGCCGGTGCCGAGGCCGTCCCACAGCCTGGGCCGCCAGTTGAGATCGAAGCTGACCAGCTGCCCGGGCCTGCGCCGGTCGAGCACGGCTTCGACGAGCCGTCGGCCGCCTTCGTGCCCGGCGCGGTATCCGAGCGCCGCCGTCACCCCGGTCAGGTGCACGAGCCGGGCCTCGCCGAGCAGAGCGGACGCTGCGGGCAGGTCCAGCGAATCCGGGCCGAGGACCGAGGCGGCCGAGTCGCTGCGGTAGTAGTGCAGCGTGCTGCTGCGGTCCCGGGCGATCTCCTTGACGTACAGGCCGGTGGGCCGCCGCGGATCGATCGCGACCGCCGAGGTGTCCACCCCTCGTTCCGCCAGCTGAGTGACGACGAGGCGGCCGAACCCGTCCGCGCCGAGCCGGCTGATCCACGCCGTCGGCACGCCGAGCGCCGCGAGCGCGCAGGCCACGTTGGATTCCGCGCCGCCCACGCCGCGCCGGAAGACCTCGGACTCCTCGAGCGGCCCGGCCTGCTCGGGGACGAGCACCGCCATCGTCTCGCCGATGCAGACGGCGTCTACCGGCACGCGCCCTCCTCAAGCTCTCCATTGACCTTCGTCGAGCCGTGATGCTACAAGTTCCGTATCACACTGCGCAATGTACGTTGCGTATTTTGCAACGCGACGGAGGTTGCCCGGATGCCTGCCCCGCACGGCGCGATCGACCACGAGGCCCTGTCCGCGCTCGCCGCCGAACCGCTCGACTGGCGGTTCAAAGCGGTCCCGGTCTCCGCCTGGGGCACGACCATCGGGGAATTCCTCGCCGGCCGCCCCCGGCTGTCCGACCTCGGCACCCCGCTGCTCACCCTCGACGCCCCGGCGCTGGACGCCAACCTCGCCGCCATGGTCGCGTACTGCGCCGACGCGGGGGTCGAACTCGCGCCGCACGGCAAGACGACGATGGCCCCGGAACTGTGGTCCCGGCAGCTCGCGGCCGGGGCACGGGGGATCACGGTCGCCAACGTGCCGCAACTGCGTGTCGGCCGCGCCTTCGGCGTGCGGCGGCTCTATCTGGCGAACGCGCTGGTCGATCCGGCCGCGATCCGATGGATCTCGGCCGAGCTCGACGCCGATCCCGCCTTCGGATTCAGCAGCTGGGTCGACTCGCGGCGCACCGTCGCGCTGATGGACGAGGCGTTGCGCGGCCGTGCTGCACAGCGACCGATCGACGTGTTCGTCGAGCTCGGAGCGCCCGGCGGACGCACCGGTGCGCGGTCGATCACCGAAGCGCTCGACGTCGCCGAGGCCATCGCCGCCACGCCCGCGCTCCGGCTGATCGGCGTCGCAGGGTACGAAGGCGTGGTCGCGCACGACGCCTCGCCCGAGAGCCTTCAAGCCGTACGGGATTACCTCCAGCGGCTGGCCGGACTCCACAGCAGGCTGCTGACGTCGGGCCTCTACGGCGACGTGGACACGGTGTGGCTCACGGCAGGCGGCAGCGCATTCTTCGACCAGGTCGTCGAGGTGCTCGGCCCGATGTCGACTCAGGGAACCAAGGTTCTGCTCCGCTCGGGCGCCTACCTCATTCACGACGACGGCTTCTACGCGGGAATCTCGCCCTTCTCGCGCGGCGTCGGCAAGCCGCTTGCCTCGGCCATGCACGGCTGGGCACGCGTGCTGTCCCGGCCGGAAGCGACACTGGCGCTGCTCGACGGCGGCAAGCGCGACTTCCCGTTCGACGAGGGCTTACCGATGCTCGACCCGATGCGCGGCTCGGTCACGTCGATCGTGGATCAGCACACGTTCGTCCGGCTCGACCCACGCTCCGATCTGGCCGTCGGCGACGTCGTCCGCCTTGGCCTGTCGCACCCGTGCACCGCATTCGACAAGTGGTCGCTGATCCCGGTCCTCGATGACGCCTCGGCCGCAGATCCGCTCGTCACCGGCCTGGTCAGGACGTACTTCTGATGTCCGGCACGCGGCTCGCCCTGCGCGGCGCGACGGTCGTCGACGGCACCGGCTCGCCCCGATACCGCGCCGACGTCGTGATCGCCGGGGGCCGGATCGCCGAGATCGCGAGCCCCGGCGCGCCGATCGTCGCCGACCGCTCGATCGACGTCGCAGGGCTCGTGCTCGCGCCGGGCTTCATCGACATGCACGCGCACTCCGATCTCGCGCTCCTCGCCGAGCCCGCGCACCTCGCCAAGATCAGCCAGGGTGTGACGCTCGAACTGCTCGGCCAGGACGGTCTCGCCTACGCCCCGGTCGACGATGCGACGCTGGACGACATCCGCCGGCAGATCTCCGGCTGGAACGGCGACCCCGAGGGCTTCGACTGGAACTGGCGCAGTGTGGGGGAGTACCTCGACCGCCTCGACTCCTCGGGGATCGCGACGAACGCCTGCTACCTCGTGCCGCACGGCTCGGTGCGCATGCTCGTGCTCGGATACGACGCACGCGTGCCGTCAGCGGACGAACTCGCGCGTATGCAGGCCATGGTCCGCACCGGCATGGCAGAGGGCGCGGTCGGCATCTCCTTCGGCCTCGGATACACGCCCGGGATGTACGCGGCCACCGCCGAGATCACCGAGCTGTGCCGCACCGTCGGCGAGTTGGGCGGATTCTTCGCACCGCACCACCGCTCGTATGGCGTAGGTGCCCTCGAGGCGTACGCCGAGATGATCGATGTGTCGCGCGCCTCCGGCTGCCCGCTGCACCTCTCGCACGCGACCATGAACTTCAACGTCAACCGCGGCCGGGCCGGCGAACTGCTCGCGCTGCTCGACGCCGCTATCGCAGAGGGCTGTGACATCAGCCTCGACACGTACCCCTACCTGCCCGGATCGACCACGCTCGCCGCGCTGCTGCCGAGCTGGACCTCGGCCGAAGGCCCCGGCGGCGTGCTCCGGCTGCTCAAGGACCCGGCCGCGTGCGCGCGCATCCGGGAGGACGTCGAGATCCGCGGATCCGACGGCTGCCACCGTGTCCCGATGGACTGGAGCACGATCCAGATCTCCGGCGTAGGGGACCCGGCGCTCACCCCGAACGTGGGCCGCACGATCGAGGAGCTGTCGCGGAGCAGCGGCCGGCCGGCCTTCGAGGTCTTCCGCGAGCTGCTGATCGCCGACAACCTCACGACCGCGATCCTGCACCTCGTGGGCCACGAGGAGAACGTCCGCGCGATCATGCGCCATCCGGCGCACACCGGCGGCAGCGACGGCCTGCTCGTCGGCACGCGGCCCCACCCGCGCGCCTGGGGAACCTTCCCGCGCTACCTCGGCCACTACACGCGCGAGCTCGGCGTACTCGGCCTGGAGGAGTGCGTGGCGCACCTGACCGGCAACGCGGCACGCAGGCTGCGGCTGCGCGATCGAGGGCTGATCCGGCCCGGGTACGCCGCCGACCTGGTGGCCTTCGAGGCCGAGGCGATCCGCGACACCGCCACCTACGAGAGCCCGCGGCAGCAGGCCGCAGGAGTTGAATACGTGTTCGTCAACGGCGTCGCAGCCCTCGCGGACGGCCGACCCACCGGAGCCGTCGCCGGCCGCGCCCTGCGCCGCGCCGCGGACGGGCTCGTCGACGAGGGGAAACCATGACTGACGATTCGGCGCTTTCCACCATAGCCGCGGACCGGATACTCGCCGTGGTCCGCGCCCCGCGCGTCCCCGACCCGGCAGAACTCTGCGCGGCGCTCGGCTCCGGCGGCATCCGCGCCGTCGAATTCACCTACACGACGCCCGGCCTGCCCGAAGTCCTCGCGGCGGCGGCGGCGGGCAGGAAGCCCGGCCAGCACATCGGCGCCGGGACCGTGGTGACCGCCGAACAGGCACACGCCGCGATCGACGCGGGCGCGGAGTTCCTGGTCACCCCCGCCGTGCTCCCAGAAGTCGCGACCGTCGCCGCACGCCACGCGATACCCGTCTTCCTCGGCGCCCTCACCCCGACCGAGGTGCTGAGGGCGATGGATCTCGGTGCGGCGGCCGTGAAGATCTTCCCCGCCTCGGCGCTCGGCCCGCGCTACCTCAAGGACCTGCGCGGCCCCTTCCCGGACGCCAGGCTGGTACCCTCCGGGGGCGTCAGCTCGGCGAACGCCCGCGACTTCCTCGGCCAGGGAGCCTTCGCAGTGTGCTGCGGAACCGAGGTGGTCCCGCCGGCGGCCGTCGCCGACGGGGGCCACGACGAGATCGCCCGCCTCGCGGAGCGCTTCGTCACCGCCGCGCTCGGCTGAAGCCCAGTGACGTATTTCACCCGGTTCGGATACGATCCCGACGATGCGCATCGCGACGTTCAACGTGCTCCACGGTCGGCCCGTGACCGACCCGCGCCGACCGCGGCGTCCCCCCGGCGACCGCGGGAATCCGCTGGTCGAGGCGGTCGCGGCGCTCGGCGCCGACGTCCTCGCGCTCCAGGAGCTCGACCGGTTCCAGCCGCGATCCGGCGACCTCGACCAGGCCGCGCTCGCCGCGTCGGCGATGGGCGCCGCCGACTGGCGCTACGCCACCGCGTACCACGGACGGTCGATACCTGAAGTCGGCTGGGTCCGGGACAGCCACGCGCCCGACCTGAGCGTCCACGGCCCCGCCGGCCCCGATCGCTCGACGCGCCTCCCATCGCAGGGAATCGCCTTGCTGTCGCGCTACCCGGTCACGGCCTGGCGTGTGCGCAGATTCGCCGGCGCGCCGGGCGGCATGCCGCTGCGTGTCGTCGGCCGCAGAGGGCTGACGATGGTCCGCGACCACGCGCGCGTCGCCATCGCCGCGGTACTCGACGGCCCGCGCGGACCGCTCACCGTCGTCGCGACGCACCTCTCCTTCGTGCCCGTCTGGAACCTGTGGCAGCTCACCGCGTTCACCCGGTGGATCGCCGACCTGCCGCACCCCCACCTGCTGCTCGGCGACCTCAACATCGCCGGCCCCCTTCCGCGCGCCGTACTGGCGGGCGGCGAACTCGCGGCCGGCCTGAGCCGCCCCGGCGCGTCGCTCGAGCACCGCTGGCACGACCTGGCCCGGACCGCGACGTATCCCGCACACCATCCGCGCATCCAACTCGACCGCGTCCTCGCCGCCGGCATCCCCCGTTCGGCCGTACGAGCCTTCGAAGCCCCCGAGACCGCGATCTCCGATCACCGCCCGTTGATCGTCGAGCTCCCCGACTGAGAGAAGTAACGGGACCCGCGCGGGCGATAAAACGTTCGAGTATGGAACTGCCTGGCATCCGTGGACTCGTGGTGCAGCGAAGTACCATCTGAACTGGCCTTTTCCGTGATCACGGGCATCCAGGTACCAGGGCGGCCTCCGGATACCACCGCGGCTGGTACCTGGCTGGTATCACGCGGACTGGGCTGCTCGCTGGGCCATCAGGTCCGCGACCTGCTGCACCGCGGCGGCCTGCGAGCCCGCGAGGACGTGGGCGTACGTGGCCAGCATCACCTGCACGCTGTGGCCGTGCCGCTCCGCCACCGTCTTGACGGGACGGGCGCGCCAGCGCCCTCGGGGGTCGCCGCCTTCGCGGTGGTCTTCGCGGTCATCTTCTTTCTCGCTTCCGATCTCGGTTTCCCAGCCGCCATCTGGCGGCTTGGTGATACCAGCATATCCATGCATTGAGTCAATGTAAACACTCTGAGCTGCAAGGATGCGTGAAGCCGGGAAAGGTGGCCGGTCAGGCATGGTCGTGCGAGGTGGCGTGGTGCCGGACCGGCCCGGATGATCTTGCTCGCGGCCCCGTGATGGACCCCGTGAGCAAGATCAGTATCGCGTTGGTATCAGGACTCTGAAAAAGGCCAGGTCAGGGACTGTCCACCTCGACAGAGGTCCAAATCGTTCGAGACTGTCGGCGGCGCTCTCTACAGTGGGTGGGCATGCGGACGAGCGAGGAGATCTACCACCGGGTGCGATGGGACCCGCGCTTCGATCCCGCGCGCTTCACGTTCGGGGTGAGTCGGCGCGAGGGCGGCGTCAAGCGCGTCGCGCTGGCCACGTTCGTGCCCGGCGGGGACATTCCCTGGCACCGCATCATGTTCGTCGAGGCCGACGGGCAGATCGTCTGGGACCGGGAGTCCGGAGTCGACCGGATCGACGCCTCGCGGGCCGGCCGCGTCACCCGCGAGCGGCGGCTGCGCGCGCCCTCGTTCCGCGCGTGCGTGCCGCATCGCTGGGACGAGCGTGCACAGGCCTGGCGTCCGGCGCCTGAGCCGTCCGCCGAGCTCACCGCCAGCGGGCCTTCCGCTATCCGAGTCCTGACGTGGAACACGCTGTGGGACCGCTACGACGCCGACCGGATCGATACGGCCGCCCGCCGGCCGCTGCTGCTCGATGTCCTGCGCGCCCGCCACCGCGCTGGTGATGCCGACGTGATCGCACTTCAGGAAGTCGAGGGGCCGCTGCTGGCCGTGCTCGCGCGCGAGGAGTGGGTGCGGGCGGGCTACACGTTCTGGGCGAACCCCGGGAAGGCGGCGGTCGATGACGACGGGCTGGTCCTGCTGAGCCGGTTGCCGGTGTTCGAGGCAGCCCGCTGTGTGCTCGGCCCGTACAAGGCCGCGCTTTTGATGACCGTGGCCGGTCCGGCCGGACCGCTCGTCGTCGCGACCACGCACCTGACGAGCAATCACACACCGAACGCGCAGTCGCGGCGGATGGCCGAACTGGCGGAACTGGCCGCGGCGTTCGGTGGCATAGACGCGGATCTGGTCGTCATGGGGGACTTCAACGACTCGACAGGCGAACCCGCTGCCGCGCTCGGACTCGCCGATGCGTGGACCGAGGCACGCGGCGGGCACGACGAGGCAGCCACGTTCGATCCGGGCCTCAACCCCTTGGCGGCGGTCAGTTCGCTGACGGGAAAGGCCGGCCGCCTCGACAGAGTCCTGTTCCGCGCACGCGGCGGGGGAGTGCGCGCGGCGGCCGCGTCGCTGGTCGGCGACGTGCCGGATGAGCGCGGGCTGTTTCCCTCGGACCACTTCGGTGTCACGGCCACCCTTACGCAGTCCGACACCGCCGGGCCCGGGCAGCAGGCGGGCCTCTTCGCGCCGCCGACGGCACGTACCGCGCTGGCCTGGATTCCGCCGCGTGAGCTGTGGCCGACGGTCAACGGCCTGCGTGAGCGCTACGACCCGCAGGTCGAGCGCTGGCCTCCGCACGTCAACGTCCTGTTCGGTTTCGTGCCGGAGCACGAGTTCGAGCGCGCCGCGCCACTGCTTGCCGAAGCTGCCGCGCGCGTCGCACCGTTCACCGCCCGGCTCGCCGGCGTCGAGACCTTCGGCCACCGGGACAGCGCAACCGTCTGGCTCGACCCGGCCGCAGCCGGCTCGGAGCCCTGGACCGCGCTGCACGCCGAGTTCCAGAAGCACTTTCCCGACTGCAGTGGCCGCGAGGACGGCTGCACGCCACACCTCACGCTCGGCCGCGCGGCGGATCCCGAGCGCGTGGCAGTATCGTGTGCCGCCGCGCTGCCCGCGATGACAGCCGAGGTCGGCAAGCTCGCGCTGCTCTCCCGGCGCGGCGACGAGCCGATGGGCGTCCGCGCCGAGGTCGAGCTCGGGACCGGGATGGTCACGTGGCTGGACGAGCCGATGCCCCCGGCGGAACATCCGCCGGCCACCGACTCCGCCAGCGCGCAACGCATTGTCGAACGCATCCAGGCTGCCCTCGACGACGCCGCGCTGCACCTCGTCGGCTCGAGACGAATGGGATGCGCACTGCCCGGCGCCGACGTGGACCTGGTCACCGACTTCCCCGGCGCGGTCGACTTGGGCGAGATCGGCCGCCGCCTGGTGCGCGCGCTGCCCGAGGCTACCCACGTGCGCCAGGTCGTCGGCGCGCGGGTGCCCGGGCTACGCCTCGATGTCGGCGGCCTCGGCGTCGATCTCGTCGTCGTGCCGAGCGGTAGTCCCGCGTACGCCGAGGCCGCCGCGATCGCGCTCAGCGCTCTGACCGACGCGGAAGCCGTGCTCGACGTCGTCCGTGCCGATCCCGCGACGTTCGCCCAGCTCGCGCGGCAGGTGAAGACGTGGGCCAAGGCGCGGGGGCTTGACTCGGCGCCGTTCGGCGGGCTGCCGGGCCTCGCTTGGGCTGTCCTCGCTGCGCGGACCGTCGCGCGGGGGACGGACGTGACCGTGGCAGGGTTTTTCGCGCAGTGGGCGGCGTGGGACTGGCGTCGGCCCGTCGCGCTCGACGGCGCAGCCGGTGAGCCGACGCCGGAGCCGGTCCGCGTCCTGACCCCGACCGCCCCCGTCCGCTCGTGTACCGCGCAGGTCGGTCCCGCAGCGCGCGACCTGCTCGTCGAGGAGCTCTATCGCGGCTGGGAACTCACCCAGACGGACCAGCCGTTCGAGGAGATTTCTCGGCGGCTGTGCGAGCCGCCGCCGCTGCACCGCCGGCACGCCGCGTGGGCGCTCGTCACCATCGAGGCGCTCCCCGGGAAAGACCTCGACGACGCGCTCGGCCGGGTACGTGGACGTATGCGTGCCCTGATCCTGCAGCTTGAGGCGGCGAGCTCGTCCGCGGCCATTCATGCCTGGCCGCGGCCACTGTCCGCCGATGCGCACGAGGTTCGGTATGCGATCGGCCTGGGCCGGACGCCGCTTGATCGGCGGGAGCTCGCGGAGATCGCCGAGAGTTGGGCGAAGGGTATGCGCGGCGTGCGGGTGGAATGGCGCGAGGGTGGCGAAGTGGGTTCGCTGACCGCTGTTGGTGTGTTCGAACGCTAGTGTCCACGATTCGGTCGTCCGGTTGTGTCACTTTCTGCGTGAGTATGATCCGCGAGTGGTGGTGGGACACGGGCGTTCAGAGCGCGTCCGTGCCCCATCCCGCGAGGCCGAGCTTCTCAATAGGGTGAGACGGGGCCGGCGGATCACGGCTCCGCCGTCCCGTTGTCCGCTTCCCACTGCTTGGCCAGACGCCTGGGTGCCCGGCAGAGCCAGGCCTCGATGATCAGCTCCTCCAGCTCCGCCCGGCCGATCCGCTCGAGCCGGACGAGGACCGCCGGATAACCGTCGAAGTGCGGGATGGTGAAGTAGATCTCCGGCTCGCTCGAGATCAGCGCGGCCCGCACGCCGACCTCCGGCACGCGCACGGCGAGAATTGTGCCGGGCGCGGGAGCTGCGTCTCCCAAGGCGTCGAGGTCCGCCGGACGCAGCGGCCGCTCCCAGACGAAGACGGCGCCGCGCACCCGCCAGGCCGTCGATCCCCAGTGCTCGCCCTCGGTTACCTCGGGCAGTGAGTTGGCGATGCGCCGTACGTCCTCCCACGTGGCCATGGACTCAGCTTAGGCACTGTCGGCCGCCTCGGCGCGGCATCCCGCCGCCGGGCGGTGATGGGCGCCAGTGTGGCGATGGATTCGGAAGCTCGGCACGGTCGGCTGCCTCGGCGCCGCACCCCGCTGCCGGGTGATGATCGGCGCTCGTGTGGTGATGGGCGCTCGTGTGGCGATGGTTTCGGTCTCGGCACGGTCGGCCGCCTCGGCGCCGCACCCCGCTGCCCGGTGATGATCGGCGCTCTGAAAAGATGGGCCGCACTATGACGACCCGGGCCGGCTGGCAGCTCCGCGGCGCGCGGGCGGCGGTCTTCGCTGCCGTGTGCGTGGGAGTCTCGGTGGCCGGGCACGTCTGGATGTCCGGCGACGCGATACCGCTCTGGGCCGTCGCGCTCGCCTTCGCCGCGCTCACGGCGTCCGGCTACGCATTGGCCGGCCGTCGGCCGCGCGGCGTCCTTTCGATCTCGGCGCTGATGCTGCTCGGCGAACTCGGCCAGCATTACCTGTTCGCCGCGGTTCAATCCGCGGCCACCGCGCCCGCCATGCCCGCGCCCGCCGCGTCCGAGTTCGTCTCCGGACGTGTCCTGCCCGCCTCGGCCTGGATCTGCGGCATGCCGGCCTCCGGCATGCGCCACGGCGGCATCGGCATGATCGCGGCGCACGTGGGCGCCGGACTGCTGAGCGCGTGGTGGCTGCGCAACGGCGACGCCGCGGTCTTCCAGCTGGTCCAGACGCTCGGCGTACTCGCGGCCCCGCTGCTCCTGCTCATCTGGCCGGACACGCTCGTCGTCCCCGACTTCCGGCGTCCTGCGCTGGCCGCCGACGCCCACGTGCGTGCTCGGTGCACCCGGCTGCTCTCCACGGTCGTGGCCCGTCGCGGCCCGCCGTTCTCTCGCATCTGCGCGATCTGACCGAATCACCCTCTTCTCTTTTCAAGCCCTGAATCTCTCCTGATCGTGGGGGCTCTTCGCCATGCGCTCTTCCCTGCCCGCAATCGCCGGGGTCGGCGTGCTGATGGCGGTTTCGACCGCCGGCTGCGCGTCCTCGACCCCGGGTCATCCGGCCACAGCCACAGTCACAGCCACGACCGCAGCCGCTGCTTCCGGTCCGCGCGGCTCCGCCTCCGTCGGCGAACTCGAGATCACCGACGCCTACATCCCCCAGCCCGCCTCGCCCGACGTCGCGGCCGCTTACTTCACCGTCACGGACGTCGGCAGCACGGGCGACGTGCTGCTGTCCGCGACCTCGACGCCCGCGTCGCAGACCTCGCTGATGCAGGAGTCCGACACGGGTGCCGACGCGGGCACGATGACCGACCTCCCCGGCGGCCTGTCCGTCCCGCCCAAGGGCGCGGTCGAACTGGGCCCTGGCGGCTACCACCTCATGCTCGACAATCCCGTCTCGGCTCTCAAGCAAGGCCAAACGGTTGTTCTGGCTCTCCGCTTCAAGTACGCGGGCACCGTAACGCTCAAGGTCCCGGTCACCTCGTTGCTCTCCGATGCCCAGACCGCCGCGATGCCCGGAATGTGAGTGATGGATTCCATGAAGCTTCGTACGATTCTCGCCACCACAATCGCCGTCGGACTGCTCGGCAGCGTCGGCGCCTGCGGCGCGTCCTCGTCCTCGGCGTCCTCCGGCGTCGTTGTCGACTCGACGCCGACTTCGATCTTCGACGGCGACCTGCTCAACCCGCCGTACGCCAAGCCGGACGTCACCCTCACCGACTCCTCCGGCAAGCAGTTCAACCTGGTCGAGGGCACGAAGGGCAAGGTCACGCTCGTCTACTTCGGCTACACGCACTGCCCGGACGTCTGCCCGACGACGATGGCCACGATCGCAGCGACCATGCGCACGCTGACCGCGGCGCAGGCCGCGCAGGTGGACGTCGTGTTCATCTCCTCCGACCCGAAGCGCGACACGCCGAGCGTGCTCAAGACGTGGCTCGGCCAGTACAACCCGACGTTCATCGGCCTGACCGGCGACTTCAGCAAGATCCAGAGCGCGGCGGCCACTCTCGGCGTCGATCTCGAGGCGCCGAGGGACACGAACGGCCAGTACACCGTGACTCATGGGGCCGAGGTCATCGCGTTCGACGCCAAGGGCAAGGGCGACCTGCTCTACACGTCCGGCACGAGCGTCCCCGAGTTCCAGCACGACATCCCGCTGCTGCTGGCGGGCCGTGATGGCTGAGATCACGCGGCGCACGTTGTTCGGGTACTCGGGTGCGGTCGGCGTGGTGGGCGCGGCCGCAACCGCCGGAGCGGCCGGTGCCGGTGGTCTCGTCGCCGGCGCCGTCCTCGGACGCGAGTCCGCCGCCGGCGCGGGCGCGACGGCTGACGGCAACCAGCAACTCGCGTTCTACGGCACACATCAGCCGGGCATCGAGGCGCCGGTTCAGGCCCAGGGCTGGCTGACGGCCTTCGACCTCAAGCCCGGTACGACCACCACTCAACTACGTGCGCTGATGCGCGAGTGGACGTCGATCGCCGCGGCGACGATGGCGGGCGAGCCGCTGCCGTCCGCCGACGACGCGATGGCCCTCGGGCGCGGTCCGGGCGCGCTGACCGTGACCGTGGGCGTCGGCGCGTCGCTGCTCACCAAGCTCGGCCTCGGCCACCGGATCCCGGAGGCGCTGACCCCGCTGCCGACGTTCCTCGGGGACGATCTGGACGCCGACGCGTCGAACGGCGACCTCGTCGTGCTCGTCGCGGCGAACGACGGGCTGGTCGCGGTGCACGCGCTGCGGGCCATGCAGCGCAGTGCCGCCGCCGTGGCCGGCCAGCGTTGGCAGGTCAACGGGTTCGGCGAGGCGGCCGGCGTGATGCCGAGTCCGACGGCGACCCCGCGCAACCTGATGGGCCAGCTCGACGGCACCGGCAACCCGAAGCCCGGCACCGCCGCGTTCGACCGGACCGTTTACGTTCCGGCCGACGGCGACCCCGCCTGGATGCGCGGCGGGACCTACCTCGTCTACCGGCGGATCAGAATGCTGCTCGATACGTGGGACGCCCTCGACCGGGGACAGCAGGAGGCCGCCATCGGCCGCGACAAGGCGACCGGCGCACCGCTGTCCGGCGGCACCGAGTTCACCGCGCCGGACTACGGGAAATTCAGCCCCGAGGGCGCGCTGCTGATCCCGCCCGGCTCGCACATCCGCCAGGCCAGTGCGCAGTTGAACGCCGGCGCGACGATCTACCGGCGTCCGCTGAGCTACTACAACGGCCGGCGCGCGGACGGCGCACCGGACGCCGGGCTGCACTTCCTCGCCTACCAGCGGGACCCGGCGAGCGGATTCACCGCGATCCAGCAGCGGCTCGCGGGCGCCGACACGCTCAGCACCTACATCCGGCACGAGGCCAGCGGCCTGTTCGCGATCCTGCCGGGTTGTTCGGAAGGAGGGTATCTGGGCGAGACTCTCCTGGAGAGTGCGTGATTTCGCGGTGGGCGCCCGGTGGCGGCAGCCGCGGAGTCAGCGCGGCGATTGCGTCGCCGCGGTGCCCACCCGGTCCCGGCCCAGCGCTTTGGCCGTGTAAAGGCCCGCGTCGGCGAGGGCGAACAGGTCCTCCGGCGACGTCTGCGTGTCGAGACTCGCCGCGACGCCCACGCTCACCGTGATCGGGTGCGCCCACCCGCGCGTCTGCGTGCGCACGGCGTCGCAGATCTCTTGCGCGCGGGCGAGGGCGTGGTCGGGGTCGCTGTCCGGGATCAGCACGCCGAACTCCTCGCCGCCGATGCGCCCGATGACGTCCATCGGGCGGAAGCCGTCGCTGAGCAGCGCGCCCAGCTGACGCAGCGTCTGATCGCCCACCTGGTGCCCCCACGAGTCGTTGACCTGCTTGAAGTGGTCGATGTCGATGAGCAGCAGGGCCATCGGCGGGCCGCCGCGCACGTGCCGCGAGTGCTCACGGGCCAGGGCCTCGTCGAAGCCGCGCCGGTTGACGAGCTCGGTGAGCGGATCCGTGCGCGCGAGGCTCGCGAGGGCGGCGCGCAGCCGGTTCGACTGGGCCTGCAGCCGCGACACCATCCAGCAGACGACCGCGAGCGATGCGATCACCTCCACCCACAGCACCAGCCCGTCCACGCCCCGGGCGGCCGAGGCGAGCACCCCGAACGCGAGGGCCACGACCCCGAGCGTGATCCAGGCCGTGCGCTTGGAGAGCACGGCGGCGGCGAACGCCACGGGCCAGGTGAGCAGCAGCGGGCCGAGCGGGCTCGGCGACCTGTCCACGGCCGTCGGGATGCACACCATGATCGCCGCGACCGACGGCAGGACGTTGATCAGCCAGGACGGCACCTTGCCGGGGGCGCGCAGCAGTAACAGGCCGAACAGCACCGCCAAGCCGCTCAGCAGGTAGTTGAGCAGCCGCGTCGTCGGCTGGAACGGTTCGTGCCGCAGGTCGGAGAGCGCCGTGATGCCGCTGACGAGCACCCCGGCCGCGATCATCAGCCAGCCCCCGACGTCGCGTGCCGCCCACTGCTCGGTGCCCCGGTCGCGCGCCTCGCCCGGCTCGCCGCGCCGTGCGGGCCGCCCAGCCTCCCCGGCGTTCATGCTCCGATCACATCATACGAAGGTGAGATCCGCAGGGCGACACCCGTCACGGGTTTGACGCGATTTCACTCCGATTCGTGCAGGCCGTGATCGTCCCGTCGTTGACGCCGGGACCGATTTAGTAAATGATCCTAACTATGAAGTGGGAGAGACAGGCGGCCGTCGGGACGGCGGCCGACGGAGCTGCTGCCGCGGTCGCGGCCATCGGCATCGACTTCGGCGGCACGAAGATCGAGGCCGCCCTCGCGCGCCCCGACGGCACGCTGCTGGACCGCGAGCGACTGGACACGGAAGCGCACCGAGGCCCGCGGCAAGCGCTGGAACGCACGGCCGACGCCGTCCGCCGCCTGGAAGCCCGAGCCCGTGAGACCTACGGCGTGACAGTCACGGGCTACGGCGCAGTGGCCCCCGGCATCGTGCAGAGCGACCGGATCCTGCTCACACCGAACCTGCCCGGCTGGGAAGACCTCGCCCTGGCCGCCGAGGTACAGCGACTTCTCGGCCTGGACCGCCCGCCGGCAGTCGGCAACGACGTACGCGCGGGAGCCCTGGCCGAGCTGAGGTTCGGCGCGCTACGCGGCACCGACCCCGGCCTGTACGTCAGCCTCGGCACCGGCGTCTCGGCCGCCGTGACGATCGGCGGACGCGTCCTGGCGGGTGCGAACCAGGCCGCCGGCGAGATCGCGTACATCGATCCGGGCGCCGGCCGTCATGGGGATTCGGCGGGGGCGCCGCTGGAGGAGATCATCGGCGGCCGCGCCCTCGGCGAACGCGCGAGCGCGCTCCTGGGCGAGACCGTGACCACCGCCGAACTCTTCGCCCGAGCCCGAACCGGCAGCGACAGCGCTGCGCGCACGATCGTGAACGACGCGCTCGCCGTGCTGGCGAGGTCGATCGCGAATATCGCGGCCCTGATCGACCCGGAGGTCGTCGTCATCGGCGGCGGCATGATGGCCTCGGCCGACGTGATCATCCCCGTGATCCGCAAGCGCCTGACCGACACGCTGCCCTTTCCGCCGCGCGTCGCTCCCGCTCACTTCACCCGAGACGCCTCACTGCACGGCGCCATCGCGCTCGCGCTGTCGTCGCAATCCGAAAAATCCCAGCTCACGACCGTAGGATGCAGAGTATGAGCACCAACATGGGCTCCGGCGCCAAGACAGGCTCCACGATGAGCTCCGAGATGGCCGAGCAGCCCCAGGTCCTCGCCCGCCTGGCCGCGCGCTTCGACTCGATCGCC
This sequence comes from Actinospica acidithermotolerans, assembly GCF_018139625.1. Classification (GTDB taxonomy): domain Bacteria; phylum Actinomycetota; class Actinomycetes; order Streptomycetales; family Catenulisporaceae; genus Actinospica; species Actinospica acidithermotolerans. The sequence continues at coordinate 98,256 of NZ_JAGSOH010000006.1, forward strand.
GGCCAGGTCCGGGCAGCGGCCGCGCCCGACGGCCCGGTCAAGGGCGTGGCGTTCCTGGCCCGCGGTTCGTCCGACAACTCGGCGCTGCTCGGCCGTTACGCCATCGAGCAGCGGACCGGCCTGCCGACCAGCCTCGTCGCCCCGAGCATCGTCACCGTCTACCGGCAGGCGCCCGAGCTCTACCGCGGCTGGCTGCTCGTCGCCCTCTCCCAGTCCGGCCGCACCCCCGAGATCGTCGACATCGCCGCCCGCTACGCCGCCTGCGGCGCCACCGTCGCGGCCGTGACGAACGACCCGGACTCCGCTCTCGCCCGGGCCGCCCGCCTGCACGTGAGCCTCGACGCAGGCCCCGAACTCGCCGTTCCCGCGACGAAGACCGTGACCTCCCAGATGCTGGCGATCCTCGCCATCGCCGCCGGTCTGACCGACGAGAGCGAGACCGCCGGCTTCCAGGCCGACGTCGACCGTATCCCCGCCGCCTCGGCGACGATCCTCGCCGACCCGGAGCCCGTCGAGCGCGTCGCGAAGAGCCTCGCCGAACACCGCCGCCTGGCCGTCGTCGGCCGCGGAGCCTGCTACCCGGCAGCGCTGGAGACCGCGCTCAAGCTCCAGGAGACACTCGGCGTCATGGCGCACGGCTTCTCCAGCGCCGACTTCCGCCACGGCCCCATCGCCGTCTGCGGTCCCGACGCCCCGGCCGTGCTGCTCGCCGGCTCAGGCCCAGCCGACGACGACACGCGCGCCCTGCGCTCCGACCTGAGCGCCCGAGACGCCCGCGTCATCGAGTTCGGCACCGGCCCCGCCGCCGACGCCGAGTGGCCAGCCCTCGGAAGCATGGCCGAATGCATCCTCGCCACCATCCGCGGCCAGCAACTCGCCTCGGCCCTCGCCGCCCGCCTCGGCATCGACCCCGACGAGCCGACCGGCCTGAACAAGGTGACCCTGACCCACTGACCACGCAGCCGACCGTAGCCCGCGCGCCGTCGGGTAACCTCCCAAGCGTGGCGATCACTCCTTCCTCGGACGACTCCGTACTGCTGCGCACTGAAGGCCGCGCCGCCTACCTCACGTTGAACCGCCCAAAGGCGATCAACGCGCTCACCCACGCCATGGTGCTCCGGATGGGCGAGGCACTCGAAGCGTGGCAGGCGGACGCGTCGGTCCAGGCGGTCGTGATCACCGGCGCGGGAGAGCGCGGCCTATGCGCGGGCGGCGACATCCGCGCCGTCCGCGAAGCCGTGATCAGCGGCTCCCCGCGCGCGGCGGCCGAGTTCTGGCGTGACGAGTACATCCTCAACCTCGCCATCGCGCGCTATCCCAAGCCGTACGTCGCGATCATGGACGGCATCGTGATGGGCGGCGGCGTCGGCGTCTCCGCGCACGGCTCGGTCCGCGTCGTCACCGAGCGCTCGCTCGTCGCCATGCCCGAGACCGGTATCGGCTTCATCCCCGACGTCGGCGGCACGTACCTGCTCTCCCGCGCCCCCGGGGAGCTCGGCACCCACCTCGCGCTCACCGGCACCCCGGTCGGGGCGGGCGACGCAGTGCTCTGCGGCCTGGCCGACCACTTCATCCCCTCCGAGGACCTCGCGGCCTTCGCCGAAGCGCTGGCCACGGACGAAGTCGCCACCGCCCTCAAGTCCTTCACGGCCCCCGTTCCCGCCGCCCAACTCGCCGACCAGCGCGTGTGGATCGACGAGTGCTACGCCGCGGACACCGTCGAAGAGATCGTCGCCCGCCTCCGGCAGCATCCCGACCCCGCCGCGAACGCGACCGCCGCCACGATCCTCACCAAGTCCCCGACCGCCCTCAAGGTCACCCTCGCCGCCGTCCGCCGCGCCCGGGAGCTGCCCGATCTGCGGGCCGTCCTCGAACAGGAATTCCTCGTCTCCTGCTCCGGCCTCACCGAGCCCGACCTCGCCGAGGGTATCCGCGCCCAGGTCGTCGACAAGGACCGAGACCCCCACTGGGTCCCCGCCGCCCTGGCCGAGGTCCCGGACTCCGCGGTCGCCCGGTACTTCAGTCCGCCACGGGAAGGTGAGCGCCACAATTACCTCGGCCGCCTGTTCGCCTGATGGTGGAATTCCGGCGGAGGGGTCCTTCGGCGGCGACGCTGGCGTGGGTCGAGGAAGAGCTGGGCGGGCGGGTCGTGAACGCACGGCGGTTGACGGGGGGCATCGTCGCGGCGGTTCATCGGCTGACCGTCGAGCGGGCGCTGTCCGGGCGGCGGGAATTCGTGGTGCTGCGGCAATACGAGCAGCACGGGGACGGCGACGTCGCCCGGGAGGCCCGGATCCTCGCAGAGACGGGGGAGGCGGGCCTGCCGGCGCCCCGGCTGCTCGCGGTGAGCGCCACCGGTGCCGAGGCCGGTGGGCATCCGTCGGTTCTGATGACGCGAGTGGCCGGGCGGGCGGATCTGGCTCCCGCCGATCCCGGCCATTGGCTGGGGCAGATCGCGGACGTGGCGGCGCGTATCCACGAAGCGCCGATCGAGGCGCCCGCGTATGAACGGTGGATCGACCCTTCCCGGCTCGCCGTGCCGGCTTCCGCGACGCGGCCGGCGCTGTGGCGCGAGTTGGCGCGCGTGCTCAATGAGGCCGCTCCTCCCGCCGAGCCGCGCTTCATCCACCGGGACTTCCAGCACTTCAATCTGCTCTGGTCGCGCGGGCGGCTCACCGGCGTGGTGGACTGGGGCTCCGCCGCGTCGGGCCCGCCGGATATCGACGCCGGACACTGCCGGCTGAACCTGGCCGTGCTGTTCGGCGCAGACTGGGCCGAGCGGTTTCGCACGGCGTACGAGCGACGCGCCGGGCGCCGCGTCGATCCTTGGTGGGATCTGTACGCCATCGCTTCATACGACGACTCGTGGCAGCAGTTCATCCCGGTCCAGGTCGACGGCCGGGCGCGAGTCGATGTGGGCGGGATGACCGGGCGCGTCGAAGAACTCGTGCAGGCGGTCCTGCGCCGGCTCTGACGATCCCGGTCGGCAGTGGCGCGTGTCGTCGCGCCGATTCGGCGGGGAAGCGAAACAATGATTTCACGGCGGGTTCTCGCGGCGGTGACACTTGTAATCATTCGGGTACCGGGCGTGACATCGTGGAACGTCCGACTGGTCAGGGCGTTACAGCGCGGCACTCGATGCGTTCCCGGCGTTCTCCTACTGTTCAAGCATTCCAACCCCGCTCCCCGCCCCGAGTACTGCCAAGGAGTGACGACGCGATGAGCCGAGTGGTACGAGCAGCGCTGTTCCAGACCGCGTGGACCGGAGATTCCGAGTCGATGAGCGCGGCGCACGAGAAGGCGACGCGGGAGGCCGCCGCGCAGGGGGCGCAGATCATCGGGTTCCAGGAGGTGTTCAACGCACCCTACTTCTGCCAGGTGCAGGAGGCGGAGCACTACCGGTGGGCGGAGGCGGTGCCGGAGGGGCCGACGACGCGGCGGTTCCAGGCGCTCGCGAAGGAGCTCGGGATCGTGATCGTGCTGCCGGTCTACGAGCTGGAGTCGGCCGGCTTCTACTACAACACGGCCGCCGTGATCGACGCCGACGGCAGCTATCTCGGCAAGTACCGCAAGCACCACATTCCGCAGGTCAAGGGTTTCTGGGAGAAGTACTACTTCAAGCCGGGCAACCTCGGCTGGCCGGTGTTCGACACGGCGGTCGGCAAGGTCGGCGTCTACATCTGCTACGACCGGCACTTCCCCGAGGGCTGGCGGGCGCTGGGGCTGCACGGCGCGGAGATCGTCTACAACCCCTCGGCGACGAGCCGGGGGCTCTCGGCGTACCTGTGGCAGCTGGAGCAGCCGGCGGCCGCCGTCGCCAACGAGTACTTCGTGGCGGCGATCAACCGGGTCGGCGTCGAGGAGTACGGCGACAACGACTTCTACGGGACCAGCTACTTCGTGGATCCGCGCGGTCAGTTCGTCGGCGACGTGGCCTCGGACAAGGTCGAGGAGCTCGTCGTGCGCGACCTCGACATGGGGCTCATCGAGCAGGTGCGCCAGCAGTGGGCCTTCTACCGCGACCGGCGCCCGGAGGCCTACGGCCCGCTGACGGAGGCGTGACCCGAAGATGCGCACTCTGATCAAGAACGGGCTCGTCGTCACGGCGTCGGACGAGCTGAACGCCGACGTGCTGATCGACGGGGAGACGGTCGCGGCGATCGCGGCGACCGGGAGCGCGGTGGCTGACGGCTGGACCGCCGACACGGTGCTCGACGCGACCGGGCTGTACGTGATCCCGGGCGGCGTCGACGCGCACACGCACATGGAGCTTCCGTTCGGCGGCACCGCGGCCTCGGACACCTTCGAGACCGGCTCGCGCGCGGCGGCCTGGGGCGGCACGACCACGATCGTCGACTTCGCGGTGCAATCGGTCGGCAAGTCGCTGCGCGAGGGGCTCGACACGTGGCACGCGAAGGCCGAGGGGAATTGCGCAATCGACTACGCGTTCCACATGATCCTCGCCGACGTCACCGAGGACTCCCTCAAGGAGATGGACGTTCTCGTCGGCGAGGGCGTCACCAGCTTCAAGCTGTTCATGGCCTACCCCGGCGTGTTCTACAGCGACGACGGCAAGATCCTTCGGGCCATGCAGCGCGGCGCCGAGAACGGCGGCCTGATCATGATGCACGCCGAGAACGGCATCGCGATCGACGTGCTCGTCGAGCAGGCCCTCGCGCAGGGCAAGACCGATCCGCGCTACCACGGCGAGGTCCGCAAGGCCCTGCTCGAGTCCGAGGCGACCTACCGGGCCATCCAGCTCGCGCGGGTCGCCGGGGCGCCGCTCTACGTCGTGCACGTCTCGGCCGCCGAGGCCGTCGCCGAGCTGACCAGGGCCCGCGACATGGGGCTCAACGTGTTCGGCGAGACCTGTCCGCAGTACCTGTTCTGTTCGACCGACGACCTTGCCCGCCCCGACTTCGAGGGCGCGAAGTACGTCTGCTCCACGCCGCTGCGGCCGGCCGAGCACCAGGAATCGCTGTGGCGGGCATTGCGCGGCGACGACCTGTCCGTCATCTCCACCGACCACTGTCCGTTCTGCTTCGTCGGGCAGAAGGAGCTCGGCCGCGGCGACTTCTCCAAGATCCCCAACGGGATGCCCGGCGTCGAGAACCGGATGGACCTGCTGCACCAGGCCGTCGTCGACGGGCACATCAGCCGCCGCCGCTGGATCGAGCTGGCCTGCGCGACCCCGGCCCGGATGTTCGGTCTCTACCCGAAGAAGGGCACGATCGCGCCCGGCGCGGACGCCGACATCGTGCTCTACGACCCGCGGGGCGCGTACACGATGTCCGCCGCCACGCACCACATGAACGTCGACTACTCCGCGTACGAGGGCAGGACCGTCGCCGGGCACTCCAGGACCGTGCTCTCCCGCGGCCGGGTGATCATCGACGACGGGAAGTACCTCGGGCACGCCGGCGACGGCCGCTTCACCCCTCGCTCGACCTGCCAGTACCTCACGTAGGAGTAGGGAGCCGATGATGGACTTCGGTCTGGTTCTGCAGAACGACCCGCCCGCCGCGACGCTCGTGGACCGGATGGTGCGCGCCGAGCAGCTGGGCTTCACACACGGCTGGACCTTCGACTCGGCCGTGCTCTGGCAGGAGCCGTTCGTCATCTACAGCCGCATCCTCGAGCACACCGGGCGGCTGGTCGTCGGGCCGATGGTGACCAACCCGGGCACGCGCACCTGGGAGGTGACCGCCTCGACCTTCGCCACGCTCAACGACATGTACGGCAACCGCACGATCTGCGGAATCGGCCGCGGCGACTCGGCGATGCGCGTCGCCGGACGCAAGCCGGCCACGCTCGGGCTGCTCGCCGAGGCGATGCGCGTCATCAAGGACCTCGCCGAGGGCCGCGAGGCCGAGTTCGGCGGGACCAGCATGCGCATCCCGTGGATCAAGGACGGCAGCCTGCCGATCTGGATGGCCGCCTACGGGCCCAAGGCGCTCGAACTGACGGGACGCCAGGCCGACGGCTACATCCTCCAGTTGGCCGATCCGTTCCTGACGGAGTGGATGGTCAAGGCCGTGCGCAAGGCCGCCGCGGACGCGGGCCGCGACCCGGCGAGCGTCAAGGTGTGCGTCGCGGCGCCCGCGTACGTGACCGACGGCAGTGCCGAGGGATACGCGCACGCCCTCGACCAGTGCCGCTGGTTCGGCGGGATGGTCGGCAACCACGTCGCCGACCTCGTCTCCCGCTACGGCGAGACCTCCGGCATGGTGCCGGCGGAGCTGACCACGTACATCAAGGCCCGGGAGAAGTACGACTACAGCCACCACGGCCGCGCCGGGAACCCGGACACCGCGTTCGTGCCGGACGAGATCGTCGAGCGCTTCTGCCTCGTCGGCCCGGCCGAGGCGCACATCGCGAAGCTCGAACAGCTCAAGGCGCTCGGCGTGGACCAGTTCGCGGTCTACGCCATGCACGACGCGATCGACGACACGATCGAGCGCTATGCGGATGCTGTCATTCCGACATTCAGTTGACGACCGAAACGTGAGGTGGCTTTCCCCGATGTCCACAACCGCCCCACCGCCCTCCATCGTCACGGCCGACGACGGCCGAATAGAACTGGCCGCGGACGTCCTGCTGGACGACACCCGCTTCGCCAATCCCGACCTGACGCCGGTCCCCATCGCCAAGCGCCGCTGGAACACGTACAACTTCCTCGCGCTCTGGGTCGGTATGTCGCACAACATCGCGACCTGGACGCTCGCGTCCGGGCTGGTCGCGCTCGGCATGGACTGGAAGCAGTCCGTCCTGACCATCGCCATCGCGAACGTCGTCGTGCTCGTCCCGGTCATCCTGAACGGGCACGCCGGCACCCGCTACGGAATCCCGTTCCCGGTCTTCGCGCGCGCCTCGTTCGGCCTGCGCGGAGCGAACCTGCCTGCCCTGATCCGGGCCCTGGTCGCCTGCGTCTGGTTCGGCATCCAGACGTGGATCGGCGGAGGCGCGATCTACGCCCTCGGCGGCAAGGCGTTCGGCTCCTGGTGGGCGAACGCGAGCGCGATCGGCGGCGAGCCGTGGACGCAGTGGCTCTCCTTCGCCGTGTTCTGGGTGATCCAGGTCGTCGTGATCGTGCGCGGCATGGACACCTTGCGCCGCTTCGAGAACTGGGCCGCGCCGCTCGTCCTCGTCGGCGCGGTCGGCCTGCTCATCTGGGTCGGCGTGAAGGCCGGCGGCCTCGGCCCGCTGCTGCATCAGCCCTCGAAGCTGGGCTGGGGCTCGGACTTCTGGAAGGTCTTCTTCCCCGCGCTGATGGGCATGATCGGGTTCTGGTCCACGCTCTCGCTGAACATCCCCGACTTCACCCGCTTCGGCGGCAGCCAGCGGGCCCAGGCCCGCGGCCAGGCGCTCGGCCTGCCCACGACGATGACGATCTTCTCGCTGCTCGCGGTGCTGGTCACGTCCGGCTCGCAGGCGATCTTCGGCACGCCGATCTGGGACCCGGTCGAGCTGCTGACGAAGCTCGACAACCTCGCCGGCACGCTGGTCGGCCTGTTCATCGTGCTGATCGCGACGCTGTCGGTGAACATCGCGGCGAACGTCGTCAGCCCGGCGTACGACTTCTCCAACCTGATCCCGAAGCACGTGAACTTCCGCCGCGGCGCGCTGATCACCGGCGTGATCGGCGTCGTGATCTTCCCGTGGAAGCTCTACTCGAACCCCGACGTCTACATCTTCACCTGGCTCGACACGGTCGGCGGACTGCTCGGCACGGTCGCCGGCATCCTGATCGCCGACTACTGGATCCTCCGGCGCACCAGGCTCGCGCTCCCCGAGCTGTACGAGCCCGGAGGACGCTACTGGTACGCCGGAGGCTGGAACTGGCGCGCAGTCACCGCGTTCGTCGTCGGCGGCCTGCTGGCGATCGGGGGCTCCTACTCGTCGGTGTCCGACGGGGTGAAGCAGGGCCCGTTCCCCGCCGACGGCTTGATCCCGTTCCTGAAGCCGCTGGCCGACTACGGCTGGGCGGTGGGCCTCGGCTCGGCGCTCGTCCTCTACGTGGCGCTGATGAAGCTGGTCCCGCCCGAGCGGCAGGAGATCTAGCCGCAGCCCGCGGTTTCCGGCCCCCCGCACCGCGCGGTCGGCCGTCTTACGAGACGGCCGACCGCGCGGCGTGCGGCATCTTCCAGCCGACCGCGAGCCTCGACGGCCGCAGCCGCTCCCCGCCGCCGTAGAACTCGCAGAACTTCATGATCAGCGGATCCCACGCGTCCGGGTCGACGTAGTGGGTGCCGGGGATGACGACCGACTCCTCCACATGCGCCCGCAGCACCTTGACCTCGAACGCCGAGCAGTTGAGCTCGCCGCGGTCCAGCGGATGGGAGTCGACGAGCGTGCACTCCAGCTGGATCGGGCACTCGGCGATCCGGCTCGGCGCGACGAGCTCGGAGGCCTGCTCGGTGAGCCCCGAGACGCCGAACTTGTCCCTCTCGCTCCGGTAGCCCTGCTCCGCCTTGTACGGCGCGACCACGTTCGCTCCCGTCGTCAGGGCGAGCCGGTCCACGGCGTCGGCGTGCGTCGAGGGGACGAGGTTGAGCACGCACTCGCCCTCGCGCTCCAGGTTGATCGCCGTCTGGCTCCGCCGGCTCAGGCCCAGCACGGCCGACTGGCTCAGCCACCAGGCCGAGGACATCGGCGCGATGTTCGTCGTGCCGTCCGGGTTGCGCGTGCTGATCAGCACGACGGGCGTTCCGAAATACAAGACCTTGAGTTCCCGTGTCGTATGCATGGCTCCACTCTGCCTGCGTCGACCGTCGCGAACCGGCGGGATTCGGACGTCGCTACCCGCTTTCCCCTCCGGAGGCCGAGGACTGCTGAGCGTCATAGGCGAGCAGCGCGACGTACAGCGAGACGAGCTGGTCCCAGTCGTCGAGATCGACGTCGAGCAGCGACTCGATGCTGTGCAGCCTGCGGTAGAGCGCGGGCCGGGAGAAGTGGTGCTCCTGCGCGGCGAGCGACTTGTTGCGACCGGTGCGCAGATACGACCGCAGCACGTCGAGCAGCTCCTGCTCGGCGAACAGCGGGCCGAGCTCGCGTTCGATGAAGGCCTGGAGTTCGGGCTCGTCGCGAAGCAGCCGGACCAGGCCGCGCAGGTGCACGTCGCGGAGCCGGGCGACCGGGCCGGCCGGCGGATCTGCCAAAGCGGCGTCCGCGACGTGGACCGCCTCGGCGAACGAGTGCGGGAGCTGGTCGAGGGTGACGCAGTCGGAGCCGGCGCCGACGATGAACCTCCGGCCGCGGCCCGGCCCGTGCTCGCAGGCCTTGAGGACCAGACGGTTCACGGCCGTGCCGGCGTCCTGATCGCGGGGCAGGCTGACCAGTACCGCTATCGCGCTCTCGCCGGTCCAGCCCGCGAGCCCGGCGAGCCCCTCCTCGGCCAGGACGCGGCGGAACAGCAGGTCAAGACCCTCGCCGCCGCCGGTCAGGGGCCTGACGATCAGCGGGACGAGGGTGCGCCGGTTCACCGGCAGGCCCAGCGCGCGCACGCGCGGCAGCAGCTGGTCGGGGCGCCCGGAGCCCGAGGCCAGGTCGGCGAGCATGGCCTGCGCGGCCTCGCCCTCCAGCCCGTCGCGCGCGAACTCGACGCCCCCGCCGACGAGCCGGTGCACGGCCAGCGCCTCGGCCGCGCGGTCCGCGATCATCCGGCCCTCGGCCTCGGTGCCGCGGTAGCCGAACAGCAGTAGCCTGGCCCACTGGCGGCCGCGTGCCTCGAGCGGCGCGCCGATCCAGCCGTCCGGGCCGACGCTGGTGTTCCCGTTGAGCCGGGCGACCTGCCGGGAGACGCGGTCCCAGTCGCGCATCAGCTCGCCGAGGGCGCCGCGGTCCCCGGCGGAGGCCAGCACGCGCTGGGCCAGGTTCACCAGCATGACCGGGCAGCCGGCGAAGGCCGCCACCTCGTCGAGCAGCCGCTGCAGCGAGGCGCCGGAGAGGTTGAGGGCGGCGAGCGCGGAGCGCAGCCGGTCGGACAGGTCCACGGCGGCGAAGCGCTCGTTGAGCAGTCGCGCATGGACCTCTTCGGTGAACTTCGCGAAGGGCGCGGGCCGGTGCAGGACGATCAGCGGCACGCCGCGTTGCTCGGCCGCCCTGCGCAGCGCGGGCGGGGTGGTTGCGAACGCGCGGCCGAGGCCGAGGACCACGGCGGCGACATCGGCGCCGTGCATCGCCTCCATGTACGCGGTCTGGGCCTTCGGGTCGTCGGCCAGCAGCAGGCCGGTCGTCAGCACGATCTCGCCGCCGGAGAGCATCACCCCGACGTCCAGCGCCTCGGCCACGTGCACCCAGCGCACCGGCCGGTCCAGGCCGGCCGCGCCGGCCACCACTTCCGGACCGAACGACGCGACGAGGTCGAGCCCGAGCACGTCACGCACCGTCAACATGGCTGGAGAGTGTATCCGCCTCCGACCGCGCGGCCGGTGACCTGCCCGGCGGCCTGCCCGGTGAGCTACACGGCGCCGGGTCGTTCCGGTACACGGCGTCGGCTCGCCGCGGACCGATGGTCAGGCGGTCTGACAGGCACGTGCCGGCCCGCGCCGGCACGTGCCGGGTCGCGTTCAGCCGCCGACCGAGACGCCGAAGGTTCCGGGCACGACCGGGTTGACCTCGAACGCCGAGCAGATGCCCTGCGTCCCCAGGTGCGCGCCCGTGCTGATGGCGATGGTCTTCGTCGTGTTCGGCGCCGTGATCTCGATCGTGCCGGTGCCGTTCGGGTAGCAGGACTGGTCGGTGTGCAGGAGGTACTCGATGACGGAGTACGAAACGCCGCCGGGGGCGAGCGTGACCAGCGGCGGGCTGGTCAGCTGCGGCAGGTCGCCGCGGTCGCCGTTGAGCACGCGGGTCGCGTTGATCACCGTGCCCGAGTCCTCGATCGCAGCGCCCGGATAGCCCTGCAGCGTGCATGTGTGCGTGCTGATGTTCTTGAAGACGACGGCGCCCTCCTGCAGCGGCTGGCTCTGCGTGCCGTAGCCCGGATAGATCTTCAGATCATCGTTGTCGCAGGCCGGGACGGTCGACTTCTTCGACGCGCCCGTGCTGCCGGTCGTGGTGCCGCCCGCGGCCTTCGTCGGCGCGGCGGACGCGGTCGCGGCGGCCGATGCGCTCGCCGGAGCGCCGGCGCCCGGCGTGCCGCCGTTCGCCGCGGCGCCGGTCGTGGTCGCGCTCCCGGTCGTCGCGGTCGCGCCCTTCGCGGACGGCGGCGCCGCCTGGGCCGTTCCGCACGCGGCCGCGCCCAGAGCCACCGTCGAGAGCGCGCACGCCGCGATCGTCTTCTTGAACATGATCAAAGTCTCCCCACCTCGATCTTCGCTGCTTCCTCCGTTGATAAAGACGCCCGAACGCGCCGGCGGTTGACGTGAGTTTTCCAAGGTCGGGGCGGTACCGCTAAACGTTCTTTCGGTGTCGGTCACGCGCATTTCGGGATCTGGACACCTCTACGGCATAAGTTCGCCGCCGTGGATTCCGACGTACGACTTCTCGAATCTGATCGACCCGCTCACGACGCGGCGCCCCCGGCCGCCGCCGACGAGCGGTCCACGCGCTTCGCGGGCGTGACGGCGCGGCTGAACTCGTTCGCCGACCCGTGGCGGGCGCGGCTCGGGATCGGCGGCCCGGAGGGCGACGCGCTCGCGGTGTGGCTGCTCTCCCGGGTGCCGATGCTCCTGATCACCTGGGCCGTGGCCTGGACCGGCTTCAGCTACACGGCCAAGGAGCCGCACGGCTACGCCTCGGTCTGGCAGCGCTGGGACTGGCTTCGCTACCAGGGCATCGCAGCGAACGGATACACGCTGCATGCCCGGCACGGCGCGTCCATCGCGTTCTTCCCCGGCTACCCGATCATCCTGTACGTCGTCCACTTCGTCCTGCGCTCGTGGGTCTTCTCCGGCCTGATCATCTCGCTCGTCACCGGCGCCATCGCGTGCCTCGCGCTGGTGCGGATCATCGCGATGGAGGCCGAGGCCGCCGGCCTGTCCGCCACCGGAGTCCGCACCGCCGCCCGGGACGGCCTGCTGCTGTTCGTCTGGGCGCCGGCCGCCGTCTTCATGGCCGCCGGCTACACCGAGCCGCCGTTCCTGGCCTGCGCGCTGTGGGCGTGGATCTACGCGAGGCAGGGCAAGTGGCTGCGCGTCGGAATCCTGCTGGCCGTCGGCTCGGCCATCCACATCAACGGCCTGTTCGTCCTCGCCGGCGTCGGCGTGCTGTTCCTGCAATCACGGCCCGGCGGACTCCGCGGCTGGCTCAAGGGCTGGCCGCTCGTTCTCCCCGTGCTGCCGGTGGCCGCTTTCATGGTCTACCTGCACAAGCTGACGGGCAGCTGGAACGCCTGGGAGCACGCCGAGGCCACCGGCTGGAACCGGCACGAGACCTACCCCTGGCGCACCCTCGCCAACACCTGGCACTACGCGTTCGGCCGCGGCATGGTCGCCGAGAACGCCTGGGAGTACCAGCTCGAATTGGTCGTCACCTTCATCGGCATCGCCCTCGCGATCTGGCTCGCCTACAAGCGCCGCTGGGCCGAGTTCGTGTACGTCGGCCTCTCCGTCGGCACGCTCGCCACCTCGCACGTCTACCTCTCGGTCAACCGCGAGACGCTCAGCTGGTGGCCGCTGTGGGCGATCCTCGGCGTCTGGTGCGTGCGACGGCCGTGGTTCAAGTCCGTGTATCTGACATTCTCCGCGCCGATCATGTTCGTCATCGCCTACATGTTCCTCAGCGGCAAGTGGGCCGGATAGCCGCGTGGAATCTACGCTCGGCGCGGGCACGGACGTCGTCGGTGCCCGGACGCCATTCGCGGCCCGCGCCCGAAAGCGGCTGCGCGGCCACGCGCCGGAGATCATCGCGTACTGCGTCGTGCGGGCGGTCGGGCTCGTCGTGCTCGCGGCGATGGCGTCGCACTCGGGCCACCTCGTATCGCTGCTGACCAAGTGGGACGGCTCGTTCTACCTGGAGGTGGCACGGCACGGATACGACACCGCGCTGACGTACCGGCCGGACGGCAGCCTCGTCAACACGGACATCGTCTTCTTCCCGCTCTATCCGTTCCTGACCGGGCTGCTCGGCCTTGGCCTCGGCGTCACGGCCGCGGCACTGCTCGTCAGTCTCGGGAGCGGGATCGTCGCGGCCGTCGCCCTGTGCGGCATCGGCGAGCACCTGTACGACAAGCGCACCGGCGTGATCCTCGCGGCGCTCTGGGCCGCCGTGCCGACGGCAGTCGTCGAGTCGATGGCGTACACCGAATCGCTCTACACCGCCCTCGCCGCGCTGACCCTGCTATGCCTCCTCAGGGAGCGCTGGATCGCGGCGGGCATCGCAGCGTTCTTCGCCGGACTCACCCACCCGACCGGTATCGCTGCCGCGTTGACGATCGGCGTCTGCCTGCTCGCCGCGCTGCTGCGAGGTGAGCGCGGCGGGCGGGTCTGGCTCGCGACGGCGATGGCGCCGCTCGGCATGCTCGCGTACCTCGCTTGGGTGGCTGTCGAACTCGGCCGGTGGGACGGGTTCACGTATATGGAGGAACGCGGCTGGGGGAGTGACCCGAGCCTCGCCGGCGTCTGGCAGCAGATCGTCCGGTCGCTCACGCACGCGCTGCCGCTCGGGTACGAGGTGCCGGTCTTCGTGCTCGGCGCGTCGCTCCTGTTCGCGCTCTGGCTCACGCTCAGCCGCCGCATACGCCGCGACGGTCTGCCGGTCCTGGCCTTCGCCTGGATCTCCATCGCGCTCGCGCTCTTCATCGGCCCGACGTACTTTCACGCCGAGGCCAGGTTCCTGATGCCGGACTTCCCACTGCTGCTGCCGCCCGCCGCCTTCCTGGCCCGCCGGAACCGGTACACGGCGCTGTGCGCCCTGACCGTCTGCGCGGGGCTCTCCGCATGGTACGGAGGCTACCTGCTGACGATCTGGACGCACTCGCCGTGATCGGATTCCGATCGTGATCGATCAGCCCAGGGCGTTGATCACGGTCTGGAGGTAGGACGCGTCGCCCGAGGCGTCGCTGACGGCCGGGCCGCCCGTGATCAGGACCATCTCCACAATGTCGCCGCGGACCGCGAAGAAGTAGTGCCGGTCGGATGCGCCGCTCGGGTTGCCGTTCATCTCGGCCGGCTTGCCGTTGCTGTCGCGCAGCCTGCTGTCGATGGCGACGGCGCCGTCCGCGTGCGCGGTCTCGGTCGTGGTGCTGGTCACCGCGAGGCCGGTGATCGCGTCCGTGGACCCGGCGAACTGGGAGTCCTCCCCGAGGATCCCGTTCGTGAAGTACTCGAACGCCGCCTGTGCGTCGGACGCGCTCGCGTAGGTGTAGAACTCCTGGTCGGCGGTGGTCCCGGCCCACGCGCCGTCGCCCGTCGCGACACTCGGCGCCCCGAAGACGCGGGTGTCCATCCTCTCCGCCGGGTGCGGGTCGCCGGGAAGGGTGTGCTCGGAGCAGCCGCCCGCGTAGTACTGCCAGATCTCGTAGCTGCCCGCGGGACAGCTGGACGGGGTGCCGGCGTTCCAGTTCATACTGCTGTCGTACAGCACCTGAGACGCCGTGAGCCAGTGCTCCGACGCGGTCGCGGTAGACGTCGTCGCCCCCGTGGACGCAGGCCCGCTCGGCGTGTTCAGCGGCGAGGCCGAACCCCGCGTCCCGCTCGCGGTCGTGATCGGCAGGCCGGTCGGGCCCGAGGTCGGCGTCGGGCTAAATCCGGCGGACGGCGTCCGGCTGGCGCTCACGCTCGGGCTGGCGGCGGTCACGCGCGGCGTGCCCCCGTGGTGCGACGTGACCGCGAACGCGGCACCCGCGCCGGCGGCGACGAGTGCGAACGACGTGGTGGAGACGATGATTCGCTTGCGCATGGTGCGTTCCCTCCCTCGGACGCGGGCAGCGGATGCGCCCGCGGTGTGCGCAGCCCCCGCCGCCAGTTCGATGGCGTCGGAGAGCGCGGCGTCGAAGTCCTTGGACACGGTCAGATCTCCCTTCGGCTGATCTGCGGACGGGCGGCTCTGCTGTTCTTCGTCGCTTCGGGTGCGAGGCTGTCCGCGAATTCGGTCAGATGGGGTGCCAGGGCCCTGCGCCCGCGGGCGAGCCGGGCCTTGACGGAGCTCTGCGTGGACGAGGTCTCGATCGCGATCTCCTCCACCGACAGCCCGGCGTAGTGGTAGAGCACGATCGCCATCCGCTGGTCGGCGGAGATCTTGCGCAGCGCGCTGACGACCGCGAGGTGGTCGGGGCTCATCCCGGACACCTCGGAATCCCGGTACTCCCGCCGGTGCGCCGTCAGCCGGTTCACGGCCTTGCGCCACGACGAGACCGCCAGCCGCGCCGCGACCGTGCGCACCCACGCCTCGGGGTTGCCGTGCCGGCCCGCCAGCTTCGGCCACTGCTGCCAGGCCCGCGCGAACGCCTCCTGGGTGCAGTCCTCGGCCTCGTGCAGGCTGCCGGTCATCGCATAGATCTGCCCGACCACCCGCCGATGCGTCGACGCGTAGAACGCGTCGAACTCCCGCTCGAGCTCGGCCCCCATCCCCGCCCCCTCCGTCCCGGTGCCGCGAACCCGTTCGCGACTTCGGTGAGATTACGCGCGGAGCCCGAAGCCGGTTACATCACGGTTCGGCCTCGGAAGACGGCGAGGCCCGGCGCTCATCAGGGTGAGCGCCGGGCCTCGGTCCGGGGAGGGGCGGGACGTCAGTTCCCCGCGCCGATGACGCGGCGGCGGACGCCGCTCCAGGCGGCGGGGTCGGTGACGCGGCGGCCGTCGACGAGCGCGGCGACGCCGGGCAGGTCGGCGGGGGTCAGCGTGCGGTACTCGACGTGGTCGGTCTGGATGACGGCCGCGTCGACCGGCTCGCCGGAGCCGACCAGGTAGGGGGTGAAGCCGAGGGCCGCGATCTCCTCGTCGGTGTACATCGGGTCGGCGACCACGACGTCGGCGCCGCGAGCCTTGAGGGCCTCGACGGTCGGGAAAACGCCGGAGAACGCGGTCTCCTTGACGCCGCCGCGGTAGGCGATGCCGAGGACTGCCACGCGCTTGCCGTTCAGGTCCCCGTCGGGCTGCTCGCGCGCCAGCAGCTCCACGGCGTACGCGGGCATCGCGGCGTTGGCCTCGCGGGCCACGCGCACCACCTCGGCCTCGGGGTCGTTCCACAGGTACATCCGCGGGTAGACCGGGATGCAGTGGCCGCCGACCGCGATGCCGGGCTGGTGGATGTGGCTGAACGGCTGGCTGTTGCAGGCCTCGATGACGGCCGCGACGTCCACGCCGATGCGGTCGGCGTAGCGGGCGAAGGTGTTGGCCAGGCCGATGTTCACGTCGCGGTACGTGGTCTCCGCGAGCTTCGCGAGCTCGGAGGCCTCGCAGGAGCCGAGGTTCCAGACGCCGTTGGGCCGCGGCAGGTCGGCGCGGTCGTCGAACTCGAGGACCTGCTGATAGAACGTCACGCCGCGCTCGGCGGACGCCTCGTCTATGCCGCCGACGAGCTTCGGGTAGCGCTTGAGGTCGGCGAAGATCCGGCCGGAGGAGACCCGCTCGGGGCTGAAGACGAGGTGGAAGTCGCTGCCCGCGGCCAGGCCGGAGCCGGCGGCCAGCATCGGCGCGAAGCGGTCGCGGGTCGTGCCGACCGGCAGCGTGGTCTCGTAGCTCACCAGCGTGCCCGGGCGCAGGCCGGCGGCGACGGCGCCGGTGGCCGCGTCGAGCGGGCCGAAGTCCGGCACGCCGTCGCGGTCCACGACGAGCGGCACGACGACGACCACGGCGTCCGCCCCGGCGACCGCCGCGCTCCCGTCCAGGGTCGCGGTCAGCCGGTCGTCGGCGACGACCTGCTTGAGCGCCTCGTCGAGCCCGGTCTCGCCGGGGAACGGGGCCTCGCCCGCGTTCACCAGGTCGACGACGCGCTGGGAGATGTCCACGCCGGTGACCGTGTGGCCGAGGCCGGCGAACTGGACGGCGAGCGGGAGGCCGATCTTGCCGAGGGCGAAGACGCAGATCTGCACGAGGGGAGTCCGATCAGTAAGGCGGGGAAGCAGACAGTGGGGTGGGGCGGGCCTAGGCCGTGTCTTCAAACTTGCGTCGGATCAGGCCGCGGCGTCTGACGCGTGCGCTCGCAAGGTGCAGGGGCGGGCGCATACTCGGTCGTCTGCAACCGCCCCTGCAACGCCGCGAGCGTGCGTGGCAGGCGTCGCGGACCCGGCGATAGTTTGAAGACACGGCCTAGGCCAGGGCGAGCGGGAGGGTCTCGCCGGTGCGCGCCGAGTCGAGGACCGCCTCCGCGACCATGACCGCGCGCAGGCCCTGGCGCAGCGTCACGATCCCGGCGTCGGCCTTGCCCTCCACGGCGTCCCGGAAGGTCTCGTGCTCCAGGACGAGCGGCTCGCGCTTCGGGATCGCGTAGCGGGTCATGTCGCCCTCGGACACGCCGCGGAAGACCGAGATCGCGTCCCACTCGGTGCGGGTCGAGCCGTTCGCGAAGAACGTCAGGTCCGCGGTCAGCGTGTCGGCGACGAAGCAGCCCTTCTCGCCGGTCACGATCGAGACCCGCTCCTTGAGCGGCGAGAGCCAGTTGACCAGGTGGTTCGCGATCACGCCGCTGTCCAGCTCGCCGAGCACCGTCACCAGGTCCTCGTGCGGGCGGCCGCTGCGGTGCGCGGTCTTCGCGGCGACGCTGGTGTACTGCGCGCCGGTGACGAAGCCGGTCAGGTCCAGGTCGTGCGTCGCCAGGTCCTTGACCACGCCGACGTCCGCGATCCGGTTCGGGAACGGGCCCTGCCGGCGCGTGGCGACCTGGAAGACCTCGCCGAGCTCGCCGGCCTCCAGCCGCGAGCGCAGGGACTGCAGCGCCGGGTTGTAGCGCTCGATGTGGCCGACCGCCGCGACCAGGCCGCGGCTCTCGAAGGCCTCGACGACGCGCTGCGCGGCCGGGGTGTCGTGCGCGAGCGGCTTCTCGATCAGCGCCGGGATGCCCGCCTCGGCGAGCTGCAGCGCGACGGACTCGTGCAGCGCGGTCGGGCAGACCACGACGACGTAGTCGGGCTCGAGCGCGATCAGGCTCTCCACGTCGTTCAGCAGCGGCACGCCGCTGAGCGCGCCGTACGGGTCGCCGCCGGGATCGGCGCCCCCGATGAACTCGACGCCGTCGAGAGCGCGCAGCACCCGTGCGTGGTGCCGGCCCATCGCTCCGAGCCCGACGAGGCCCGCCCGCAGAAGCGGCTTGCTCATGGTGGATCAGTCTCCGAGGTCGAACGAGCTCACGGCCTCGCCGATGCGGGTCAGTTCCGCGTCGGTCAGGGCCGGGTGAACGGGAAGCGAGAGCACCTCGGCCGCCGCGCGCAGCGTCTCGGGGAGGTCAGCGTCCTGGGCCGTCCCCGCGAAGGGCGGCAGCCGGTGGGTCGGCGTCGGGTAGTAGACCGCGGAGCCGATGCCCTGGGCGGTGAGGTGCTCCTGCAGCGCGTCCCGCCGCCCGGCCGGGACGCGCACGGTGTACTGGTGGTAGACGTGGCTCGCGCCGGCGGCGACGGCGGGCACGCGCACGCCGCCGAGGGAGCCGATGCCCGCGTCGAGCTTCGCCGCGTTCGCCTGCCGCCGCTCGTTCCAGCCGCGCAGCTTCGTCAGCTGGACCCGGCCGATGGCGGCGGACACGTCGGTCATCCGCAGGTTGTAGCCGAGGATCTCGTTGGCGTAGCGTCGCTCCATGCCCTGGTTGCGCAGCAGCCTGATGGTCCGCGCGAACCCGGCGTCCGGGGTGACGACCATGCCGCCCTCGAGCGAGTGCATATTCTTGGTCGGGTAGAAGCTGAACGCGGCGGCCAGGCCGAAGGCGCCGACCGGCCTGCCCTCCCAGGTCGAGCCGTGCGCCTGCGCCGCGTCCTCGACGATCGCGAGGCCGTGCTTCCCGGCGATCTCGCCGAGCCGCCCCATGTCGGCGGCCTGGCCGTAGAGGTGCACCGGCATGATCGCCTTGGTGCGCGGGGTGATCGCGGCCTCGACGGACTCGGGGGAGAGGTTGAAGGTCTCCGGGTCGATGTCCGCGAACACCGGGGTCGCGCCGGTCAGCGCGACGGAGTTGCCGGTCGCCGCGAAGGTGAACGAGGGGATGATCACCTCGTCGCCCGCGCCGATCCCGGCCGCGACCAGCGAGAGCAGCAGCGCGGAGGTGCCCGCGTTCACGGCGACGCAGTGCCGGCCGTCGACCAGCGCCGAGAACTCCTCCTCGAACGCGGCGACCTCGGGGCCCTGGATGACCATGCCGCTGCGCAGCACGCGCACCGCGGCCTCGATCTCGTCTTCGCCGATGACCGGCTTGGCGGCCGGGATGTGGCCGGGGTCAGTGCTCATTGTCGATCTCCGTGAGTTCGCCGTCGGCCTCGCGGTAGAGCGCGCCGGTTTCGGGGCAGCGCCAGGTGTCCGGCGCCTCCTGCTCGAGCCGTTCGCCGGCCCGGCCGATCCAGGCGATGCGGCGGGCCGGGACTCCGACGACGAGCGCGAAGTCCGGCACGTCGCCCGTCACCACCGCGCCCGCGCCGACCATGGCCCAGCGGCCGATCCGGACCGGCGCCACGCACACCGCGCGGGCGCCGATCGAGGCGCCCTCGCCGACCGTGACGCCGACCGCGTGCCAGTCGCCCGCGCGCTTCTGCTTGCCGTCCGGGTCCACCGAGCGCGGCCGGTGGTCGTTGGTGAATACGGCCGCGGGGCCGATGAACGCGCCGTCGCCCACCTCGGCGGGCTCGTAGACGAGCGCGTAGTTCTGCACCTTGACGTTCTCGCCGAGCCGCACGCCGGTGCCGATGTAGGCCCCGCGCCCGATCACGCAGCCGCGCCCGAGCACGGCCTGCTCGCGCACCTGCGCGAGATGCCACACCGAGCTGCCCGAACCGATCTCGGCCCCCTCGTCCACGTCGGCGGACGGCGCGATGCGCACGGATTCGTCGAAGGTCATTGCGTCCTCGCCACGACGGCCATCGCCGCCTTCGATCCCCGCGCCCCGGCCACCAGGTCCGCGACGGCCCGCGCGAACAGGTCGTGGGGGTTCACGGCGCCCAGGTCGCGCTCGGCCCACTCGTTCGCCGCCTTGCGCATCAGCTGGAACTCGGCCCGCGACTCGCCGGACCACGCGCGCAGCTGCGCCGCGGCCGCGGCCGAATCCGCCACGATCGCGCCCGCGCCGGCCTTTTCGACCAGCTCGGCGGCCCGCCTGATCGGACTGCTGAGCACCGGCATCCCGCACGCCAGGTACTCGTAGATCTTCGACGGGATGGCGCTCTCGAACGCGGGGGTGCTGTGCAGCAGCGACATCCCGACCCACGCGCCGCGGGCCAGCGCCCAGGCCGCGGCCGGGGGCATCCGGCCGTGCATCGTGATCCGCTCGGCGGCCGGGGAGGCGGCGAGCCAGGCCTCCAGCCGCTCCCGGTCGCGCGCGGCGACCGGGCCGACCACGTCGAGGCGCCACTCCGGCGCCTGCTCGACCGCCTCCAGCATGGTGAAAAGGCCGCGGCTCTCCCGCACGTCGCCGACGTACAGAGCACGCGGGATCCCGTCCAGCGCGCCGCGCTCCGGAAGCAGCGTCATGTCCGGCAGGTTGCGCACCACCAGGCGCCGCGCGGCCGCGGCCGGCGGCACGTGCTGGTCGGCCACGACGGTCAGGTCGGCGCCGCGGCTGAGCGCGATCGCGCTGCGCGCCCACACCTTCGCAACCTTGCCGGCCGCGCCCTTGGCCCAGGCGCGGTCGTCCAGCAGCGCCACGTAGTCCTCGTGCAGGTCCACCGCGAGCCGGCGGCCGTGCGAGAACAGCCGCTTCGACCGGGCCGCCGGGATCAGGTCCGGGTCCATGGTGACCAGCACCGTGCCCCGCGCCTTGCCGGGCAGCGTCAGGGCCTTGACGCCGCGCGCGGCGAAGCCCTTCGGCCGGATCGAGCGGAACTCGGTCTCGGCCGGCGCGTCCTCGGCGCGGCCCTTGGCGATCACCTCGACCCGCAGCCCGGCCCGGCGCAGCGCGGCGCAGTGCCGGTGCAGCCGGGCGTCGGCCACGTCGTGCCCGCTGCTGAGCAAGGTGACGTCGAAGCTCGCGCGGGCCATCTCAGAAGTCTCCCGAGTTCAGCGAGTCGTCGATCATGCTCATGTCGTCGTCCTCGTCCGCGGTCTCGTCGGCGGCGTTCGACTTCTTGGCCGGCGGCACGCCCTGGAACTCGAGGTACTGATCCGCCACCTCGTCCGGCTTGCCGCGCATGACGATCTGGCCCTTGTCCATCCAGATGCAGTCGTCGCACATCTCGCGGATCGCGGCGATGCCGTGGCTGACGATCACGATCGTGCGCGCCTGGCCGACGAGCTCCTGCATCTTGTCGTAGGACTTGCGCCGGAAGTGCGCGTCGCCGGTGGACAGCGCCTCGTCGACCAGCAGCACGTCCGGGTCCAGGTGGGTGGACACGGCGAAGGCGAGCCGGCCGTACATGCCGGAGGAGTAGGCCTTCATCGGCAGGTCGATGACGTCCTCGAGCTCGGCCCACTCGACGATCTGGTCGAAGCGCTCGTAGACCTGCTTGCGGGTCAGGCCCGCGGCCATCGAGCCGAGCACGACGTTGTCCCGGCCGGAGAGCTGTCCGTTGAAGCCGACGCCGAGCGCCAGCAGGACGCTGATCCGGCCGTTGACCACGATCTCGCCGCTCGAGGGCGGCAGGATCCCGGCCATCGCGCGCATCATGGTGGACTTGCCGGCGCCGTTCGCGCCGATGATGCCGAGCACCTGGCCGTGCTTGACGTCGAAGGAGACGCCGCGCACCGCGTGGATGTAGCGCACCTTGCGGTCGCCGGACTTGCGGCCGAGGTTGGTGATCGTGTGCCGCAGCGTGTTCGCGCGCGGGTTGACGATCGTGCGGTAGTCGACCTTGACGTCCTTGACCCGGATCGACATCTCCCGGTCGAGCTCGGCCTCGGTCGGCCCGGCCAGCGGCGCGTTCGCGGCGTTCGGCGCGGACGTGACGGGCGCTTCCACGGAGTCAGAGACGGACACTGAACTCACGCTCCCTCCGGATGAAGACGAATGTGCCGACGACGAGCGTGCCCAGGCCCCAGGCGAGGCCCTGGAGCAGCCAGGAGTAGGGCGGGGCGACGTTGTAGACGAGCGCGTCGCCCCAGGCCCCGATCATCGGCGAGAGCGGGTTGAGCGGAAGGAGGTGCGCCTTCAGGTCGTGCTTGCCGAGCACCTGGTTCAGCTGCCACAGCACCGGCGAGAGGAACATCCAGATCCGGGTGACGTAGGGCAGGAAGTTCGAGAAGTCGCGGAAGTACACCTGGGCCGTGGCGCAGATGAAGCCGAGGCCCGCGCCGAACATCGCGACCTCGAGGAACGCGGGTATGGCGTAGACCGCCGCGATACCCCAGTGGACGTGCTGCAGCTGGTGCACCACGAGCAGCACGATCAGGCTGGGCGCGAACCGGAAGAACGCGATGACCATCTGGGTGATCGGCATGACCAGCCGGGGCAGCCGGCTGTTGAGCACGAGGCGGCTGCTGCCGATGATCGAGCCGGCCGACTGCGAGAGCATGCTGGAGAAGAACGTGTACAGGAACAGTCCCGCGAGCAGCACCGCGAAGTAGTTCGACGCGTGCTTGCTGCCGTTGATGATGTCCACCAGGACGAAGTACACGCAGCCCATCAGCAGCGGGTTGAGCACCAACCAGAGCTGGCCGAAGACGTTGGTGTAATTCTGTCCGCGCAGCGTGCAGCGGGCGAGCTCGTAGACGAACTCGCGGCGTTCCCACAGCTCCGGCAGGTACCGGCGGAGGCTCGGCACTCCGGACTTGCGGGACCGGAACACGTGGTGCTCCAGGTGATCCAGGGACACGTCCCTGGGCGGGGACTGCGTATCAACCATCGACGACATCGATTCCGGCCGGGGTGGAGGGGGAGGGGCTTGC
>NZ_JAGSOH010000070.1 GCF_018139625.1 Actinospica acidithermotolerans
GGATTGGGCTGGCGGGGGTTGAGCTGGGAGCTTTGGTGGGGAACTGCGTGGGGCGATTTCGCGTGCGGGTGTCGGAGGGTCCGGTTAGCGTCGAGGGCATGAGCGGAGCGATGCGGTGCGGCGTGATCCTTCCGGGCGGTACAGCTACGCAGCAGCTTGAGTTGGGCCTGCTGGCGGAGGAGCGCGGTTGGGACGGGGTCTTCATTTGCGAGGTGGCGTACGGGGTGGACGCGTGGTCCCTGCTGGCGGGGATGGCGGTGCGCACGTCGCGGATCCGGCTGGGGACGCTGCTTTCGCCGCTGCCGTGGCGTCGGCCGTGGAAATTGGCCGGGCAGGTGGCGACGGTCGATCAGCTGTCCGGCGGACGCGCTATCGTCACCGTCGGGCTTGGGGCGACCGAAATGCTGATGGGCACCGCGGAGGTGACCGATCGGCGCGAGCGGGCAGAGCGGATGGACGAGGGGATCGACCTGATGCGCACGCTCTGGTCGGGCGGGCGCACGTACAGCGGGAAGTATTACGAGTTCGGTGCCGGAGTGGTCGGCGGCATCGTCGAAATGGGGCTTCCAGTGCAGCGGCCAGTGCCGATCTGGGTCGTCGGCGCCTGGCCGCGGCCGCGGTCGATGCGTCGTGCTGCGCGGTGCGAGGGAGTGGTACCCGAGTACCACCTCGATGGCCGCGAGTCGACGACCTCGGACGCGCGTGAGATGAAGACCTGGCTGTTGGACCACGGGGCGCGTGCGGACATCGACATCATTGCGGAGGGCGAGACTGCGGCGGATGACGCGGCTGCTGCGCGTGAGCACGTGGCGTCGCGTGCGGACGTCGGGTGTACGTGGTGGCTCGAGACGCGTTGGCAGCGGTCTGCGGACGAGGCTGTGCGGCTTGAGGAGGTACGTGAGCGGATTCTCGCCGGTCCGCCGCGGCGCTGAGGCGGGAGGAGCGGCGAGGCCTGATGGGGAGGGGGTCGGGCGAGGGATCGGATGGTATGGGTGGCGGGGCGTCGCAGCGTGCGGATGCGTGGATCGTGCGCATGTAGGGAGGGCTCTCCGGGGCGTCGCGTCTGGTCTTGCGGCTGCTGGCGAGTCTGAGCGAGGACCATGATCAGGGCTCAGTTCGCTGAGGGCCACTTGGCGGTGCGCAGGGATCGCTGCGAGGCCGCGAAGATTGCGATACCCGCCATCGCCACTGCTGCGCCGCACAGAACCGTCGAGGGGGCAGCGATCTGCAGCACGCTGCCGCCGAAGGCCGCGCCAAGGGGCATCCCGAGCCCTGCGAGAGTCATCACGGCTGTCAACACGCGTCCGCGCTGATGGTCGGGGACTTGCTGGAGGATGAGGACGTCGACCAGCACCTGTGCAGCGGGTACCGCGAAGCCGATCGCCGCCAGCCACCCTGCCATCCAGAAGCCGCCGAACTGGAACAGGGCGGTCATCGTCAGTGCGATCGTCATCAGGGCGCCGAAGACGATGAGCAGTTGGCCGGGGTGCAGGATCTTGTAGAGCTTGGGTATGCAGGGCGCGCCTATGATGCCGCCACCGGCGAAGGCGGCGAGGATCAGACCGATGTAGTGCGTCGGTACGTTTTCGTGCTTGGCGAGCATGATCAGGACGAGGTCGAGCGGTACGCCGATCAGGTTGATCAGCATGATGAAGAGCATCGTGCCGCGCATTACGGGATTACCCCAGATGATGCGCAGCCCGGCGAGGGGGCTCTCGGACTCGCGCTTGGCGGCCCTCGCGTCGGATTCTGCGGGGGAATCGGTGGCTGCGGGGAAGTCAGTGCCGGTGAGCTGCGGCTTCGAGTCGAAGCGCACCACGACGGCGCAGAGCACGGAGACGCCCATGCCGATGGCGACGGCGACGAAGGGCAGCGAACGGTTGACGGCGTACAGCACCGTCCCGACTGCCGGGCCGATCAGCTGTGCGATGCTGCTCACCGCCTGCTGGACCGATAGCGCCCTGGTCAGCTGTGATGCGGGAGCGACCGAGCGGAGCGCCAGGGTCCTGACCCCGCTCAGCGGCTGGCAGATACCCAGGATCGCGGCGCTGAGGTAGATCTCGATGAGCCAGACATGACCGCTGGCCAGGGATACCGCGAGCACCGTCGCCAGGCCGGCGCGGATGCTCTCGCTCACGATGAGGATGAGTCGACGGTCGTGCCGGTCCACGAAGTTCCCGGCCGGCACCGAGGCGAGCAGCAGCGCCGTGAACTGGACCGTGCCGAAAAGGCCGGCGAGCAGCGGCTTTCCGGTGAAGCCGAGCACCAAGAGCGGATAGACGACCTCGGCCATCGTGAGGCCGAGGAACGCGGTGAAGCTCCCGGCGTAGACCGTGTGCAGCGCGTGGTTGGCGCGCATCGGCGGTTCGGGTCTCGCGGAGCGCGGATCGGTACTGATTTCCGGACTGCTTGCCGGCTCGGTCATGGTCGTCATCTGCCCCTGCCCCTCGTCGTGCGGCGCCACTGTTTGCGCCTCGTCCATTATTCACACATACGTGAATGATGCTGTCAAGCAGAATGGTCACGAGCTCGTGTATCATTGTTGGCATGGCGAAGAAGGAGGAGACGGAGTCGGCGGCTGAGACCGAGCTCGAGGCGGCGTTGCCCCTCGGTCCGCAGCCGCTGCCCGAGCTGATCGAGTTCCGTCAGATCGACGACGCCGCGACGATGAAGGCGCTCGCCGATCCGCTGCGGCAGCGGATTATGCGCGCTCTAGGTCGAAACGTGCACGTGAAGGCGCGCATCATGACCGTGAAGCAGCTCGCTGAGGAGCTGGGTGAGCCGACCACGAAGCTGTATCGGCACATGAAGCAGCTGCTGGCCGTGAACCTGATCCAGGTTGCTGAGCTGCGCCTGGTCGGCGGCATCGTCGAACAGCACTACCGCGTCGCCCAGAAGGGCTGGGGCGTGAACCCCGAGCGCTCGATGTTGGACCGGTCGGCGCTCTCGGAGGAACTCGTCGAGCTCGTCGGTGCGGGCGTCAACGAGTATTTCGGCCGCTACGAAGCCGCGTTGCAGGCGGGGCGGACGCACGTGCGTTCTTTGGACAGCCTCGAAAATCCGCCGTATGTCCGCTCGGTCGGTTCGATCTCCGATTTCCGGGTGCCGCGCGAGCGGGCGGCTGAGTTCGCCGAGCGCTTCCACGCCCTCGTGGAGGAGTTCAACAGCCATCCGAATACGACAGAAGGGGACATCGTGCATGCGAATCTGCTGGCGATGTTCTACGCGACCGAAGCGGACGAGGCGCTGGGGGAGTAGCCGGCCCGCTCCGGCCGCGGCGGCGCGAGATCGCCGCGTGCGTTACTCGCCGATGTCCTCGTACCAGAGGTCGGGGCGCGCGGCGATGAAGTCGCGCATCAGGCTGATGCATTCGGCATCGTTCAGCAGGGTGATACCGACGCCGTTCTCGGCCAGCCAATCGTGCCCGCCGTAGAACGTCGTCGCCTCGCCGATCACGACCTGTCCGATGTTGAACTGGCGTACTAGACCTGAGCAGTACCAGCACGGCGAGAGCGTGGTCACCATGATCGTGTCCTGGTAGCCGCGAAGCCGTCCGGCGGCGCGGAACGCCGAAGTCTCAGCGTGCATTGACGGGTCGTCGTCCTGGACCCGGCGGTTGCGGCCAGCGCCGAGCAGCGTGCCGTCCTTGTGGAAGAGGGCGGCGCCGATCGGGATTCCGCCCTCGGCGAGTCCGAGGCGGGCCTGCTCGCGGGCGACGGCGAGCATCGAGTCTGCGGAGGGGTGCACGGCGTGCGGTTCTGTCATTGCGCCAGCTTACGGCCGATGACCTGCGCTGCCGAGACGACGGCGTCGGACAAAGCCTTGAGAGCGGGCGAATCGAGCTTCCACTGCTGCCAGTAGAGCGGCACATCGACCGAGTGCCCGGGCGCCACCTCGACCAGCGCGCCTTCCGGCAGTAGCGCGGCCTGCTCGTCGGGGATCATGCCCCAGCCGATGCCGCGGGCGACTGCGCCGAGGAAGGCTTCGGAGGTCGGAATGAGGTGCCGGATCTGTTCGCGGCTCGGCGGCCGACCTGCCAGAGTGCTGAGGAATCGGTCCTGCAGTTCGTCGTTCCGGTCGAAGACCAGCACCGGCGCGGCGGGCAGCGTCCGCTCGACCGGTCCGGTGGACAGCCAGCGCTCGACAAACGCCGGACTCGCCGAAGCGCGGTAGCGCATGACGCCGAGTTTGGTGACGCGGCAGCCGGTTACGGCGGTCGCGTCCCGGGTCACCGCGGCGGCGACGCGTCCGCGTCGGAGAAGCGCCGCGGTGTGCGCCTCGTCCTCGCGGAGCAGTTCGAAGCCGACGCGCAGCGAGGCCGGAATCCGGGTGAGCGCGTCGAGGAACCAGGTGGAGAGCGAGTCTGCGTTGACGGCGACAGCGATCGTCGTGGGGGCCTGCTGCTCGGCGTCGAGACCGAGTTCGGCGGCGGCGTCTGCTTCAAGCCGAACAAGTTGGCGGGCGTAGCGCACCAGCACTTCGCCGGAGTCCGTGAGCGCGATCGGCTTCGTGCGGGTCAGTAGCACGCGGCCGATCCGCTGCTCCAGCGCCTTCACCCGCTGGCTCACGGCGGACGGCGTGACGTGCAGCGCGGCAGCAGCGGCATCGAAGGTGCCCTCGTCCACGGCGGCGAGCAGCGTGCGGACCTGATCGAGCGGGAGCTCTTGCATCATGATCTCTAATGGTATCGAAGAAACATTAGCTGTACTGTCGTCTTGCTCTCCGATTACGGTCGCGATATGCGTCAAGACCTCCTCACCCTGGTCGCCGGCCTCGGCACCGGCCTGTCTCTGATCGTCGCCATCGGTGCGCAGAACACCTTCGTCTTGCGTCAGGGACTGCGCCGGAAGCACGTTCCCGCGATCGTGACCGTGTGCGTGCTTTCGGATCTCGTGCTCATAGCCGCGGGCGTCGCCGGACTCGGCGCGTTGGTGGAGTTGCGTCCCGGCGTGCTGACGGCGGTCGCGTGGGCAGGTGCGGCGTTTCTGGTGGCGTACGGCGTGCTCGCGGCGCGACGTGCACTGCGGCCAGCGTCGATGCGAGCGGATGACGGAGACGGGTCACCGGACACGTCGATGCGTGGCAGTGTTCTGACCTGCATGGGTCTGACGTGGCTCAACCCGCACGTCTACCTCGACACGGTCCTGCTGCTCGGGTCGGTCGCCGCCGGTTACGGGACGCACCGCTGGCTGTTCGCGATCGGTGCGGGGATGGGCAGCGTGCTGTGGTTCTGCGGTCTGGGCTTCGGCGCGAGACTCGCCCGTCCCCTGTTCGCGAAGCCGCTCGCCTGGCGAGTGCTGGACAGCGCGATCGCGGTCACGATGATCCTGCTGGGCATCCGGATCGCCGCGCTCGGCTGATCGCCTTGCCGTTACTCCGTTTCACTGAACGCGCTCGGCATCATCCGAGCGATGTAGCTCGAATTCGCGCGGAAAGATGGCCCTCCCGACCGATGCGCGGTCGCGGAAGCGCTGCTCAGAATGGGAAGCGTGAAATGGTTGACACGTGACGAAGAGGCCGCCGGGCCGGCCGGTCGGGCTGCCTGGATCCGGCCGGCCGGGCCAGCGCCCCGGCCGAGCAGGCTCGAGCTGCTGTTCGACCTGCTGCTCGCGTTCTGCCTCGCGTTGCCGCTGAAGCCGGAGCGCGCGTACACGGTCAACGTCCTGGGATACCAGCAGGGCTTCGTGGCGAAGGGCACGATGATCGGCATCGCAGTCCTCGTCCTAGTGGCTCTGGCGATCCGGCGGCGCTACCCGCTCGTAGGCCTTGGCCTGCTGCTGATGGGGATGAACTTCACCCCTGCGCCGTTCGTCATGGTCGGCTTCGGGGTCCTGATAGCCGCGTACTCGGCAGCGGTGTACAGCCCGTACCGCCGGGTCATGCTCGCGGTGCTGGTACTCGTCCCCGTGCAGCTCATCAGGCACGGATACATCAACCTCATTCCCGGGAACAGGCAACTCGTCTTCATGGTCGCCGTACCGTTGGCGATCGGGATCGGGCTGTACGGATCCGAGGTACGAAGACAGGCCACGCGCGACGTGGCGGCGCTCAAGCGGACCCGGGAGGAGAAGGAGCGGGAGGCGATCCGGTTGGCGGTGGAGGCTGAGCGGTCTCGCATCGCGCGCGAACTGCATGACGTGGTGACGCACAACGTGAGCGTCATGGTTGTCATGGCCGGCGCGGCGCGTAAGACGCTGCAACGCGATCCGGAGCAGGCAACGAACGCGTTGCTGGAGGTAGAGTCCGCGGGGCGGGCGGCGATGGCGGAGCTGCGCCAGGTGATGGGCTTGCTGACGGACTCGACGCACGAGCAGCACCAACTCGCGCCGCAGCCGGGGCTGGACCAGTTGGAGCCGCTGGTCACCCGAATACGCGCGACGGGCGTGCCGATCGCCTACCGGGTGCTCGGCCGGCCACGCACGCTGCCGCCCGGGCTCGACCTCACCGCGTACCGCGTGGTGCAGGAGGCGCTGACCAACACGGTCAAGCACGCCTCGGGCGCCAACGTGGACATCCTCGTGGACTACGAGCCGGCGCGGCTGAGCCTGGACATCGCCGACTCCGGAGGCGTGCCCGGTGCGGGCGCGGCCGGCGGCAATGGCAGAGGCCTGATCGGTTTGCGCGAACGCGTCGCGGTGCACGGCGGGACGGTGCAGGCGGGGCCGCGGCCGAGCGGCGGATATCGTGTGCAGGTGGAGTTGCCCCTTCCGGCGGAGGACGCCGCATGAGTGAGGTGGTGGAGGATGCCCGGCCGGTGACAGCGGTTGTGGAGGATGCCCGGTCCGTGAATGAAGTGGCGGAAGGCGCCCGGCCGGTGACAGCGGTGGTGGAGGATGCCGGGCCCGTGACAGCGAGGGTGGAAGACGCCCGGCCGGTGAAAGAGATGGTGGAAGACGCCCGGCCCGGGGATGAGAGCCTGCGGGTGGTGGTGGCGGACGACCAACAGCTGGTGCGCACCGGCTTCCGGATGATCCTCGCGGCCGACGGGATTGACGTGGTGGCCGAGGCGGCGGACGGCATCGCGGCGATCGAGGCCGTGCAGCGCACGCAGCCCGATGTCGTGCTCATGGACATCCGCATGCCGGTGCTCGACGGGCTCGAGGCCACGCGGCGTATTCTCGGCGAGCCGCAGGAAGCGGACTCGACGGCGCCGCGGGTCATCATCCTGACGACGTTCGACCTGGACCAGTACGTCTACGACGCGTTGGCGGCCGGGGCCAGCGGCTTCCTGCTCAAGGACGTGACGCCGGAGCACCTGACCAACGCAGTGCGGCTGGTGCGTTCCGGCGACGCGCTGCTCGCGCCGGCGATCACCCGGCGGCTGGTCGAGAAGTTCGCCGCGCCCGCACCCGCCGCCGAGCCCGCCTCGGCCAGAATCCGCGAGCCCGCCTCGGCCAGGATTCGCACGAAGCACGGCGAGCTGTCCGCGCTCACGGCGCGGGAGCTCGAGGTCTTCCGACTGCTCGCGCGCGGGCTGAGCAACGCTGAGCTGGCCACGGAGCTGCATCTGAGCGAGGCGACGGTCAAGACGCACGTCGCCCGCATCCTCGCGAAGCTGCAGCTGCGCGACCGGGCCCAGGCGGTTGTCGCGGCGTACGAGAGCGGTCTCGTCACGCCGCAACAGGTGCAGGACACGTAAGCAGGCCTCGTAGGTAGCGGACTGGTGGACGGCGCACGGCACGGCATGGGCGCCTGTGCGCTGAGCGTGCGCTGGCACGCTCGTAGCCTCGGCTGACGGGTCGGGCCGAGGCAGGCCATGCATGCGCGCAACGTCGCGCTCGTTATGCGTCGCTCGATAGGGGCACGCCTCATGCGTCGCCCCGCGTCGTGCGTCGCGTCCCACGCACCGCTCGGCATGGGTCGTGAGTCGGGCGTCGCCCCCTCGCGCGTCGCTCGTCATGGGTTACGTGTCGTGCGTCGCGCCCCATACACCGGCTCGACATGGGGCACGCCTCGCGGGTCGCCCGTCGCGGGCCACGCGTCGTCCGTTGCTCGTCTCGGGTCCCGACATGCGCCGCTCGTCTTGGGTCCCGACATGCGCCGCTAGTCCTGGTTCCCGTGACATGCGCAGCTCGAAATGGATCCCGTGTCATGCGCGCTTGAGCGGGGCGCTCGGGTCGCTGTCGGAGAGGAAGGACGTGCAGCGCTCGGCCTCCTCGAGCTCGCCGATCTCGCCGGCGGCCTCGGACAGGGCGCGCAGCGCGCGCAGGAAGCCCTGGTTCGGCTCGTGGGACCACGGGATCGGGCCGTGGCCCTTCCAGCCGTTGCGGCGCAGCGCGTCGAGGCCGCGGTGGTAGCCGGTGCGGGCGTAGGCGTACGCCGTGACGGCCTCGCCCGCGTCCAGGGCCTGCTCGGCGAGGAGCGCCCAGGCCAGCGAGGACGCCGGGCAGGAGGCGGCGACCTCCTTCAGCGGCGTCCCGGCGTCCAGCAGTCCTTGGGCCCGCGGGTCGGCGGGCAGGAAGGTGGGTGGCGGGCCGGCGATCAAGTTCTCAGGCATGTGAGAAGTCTAGGCCGCCGTCCGCGCCGCTTCGGCACCGGCCGTCTGCGCCGCTCCGGTACCGGCCGTCCGCGCCGCTCCGGCACCGGTCGTCCGCGCTGCCCCGGTACCGGCCGTCCGCGCCGCTCCGGCACCGGCCGACCGCGCCGCCCCGGCACCGCATCGGGATCGAACCGGGATCGAACCGCTCAGGCGGCGAGTTCGGCGATGGGAGCTTCGCCGTTGAGCTCGCCCTCGAGCTCGTCCTCGGACGCGAGGCGGGCCTTGCGCTGGTAGTAGGGGACCTTCTTGGTGACGTACCAGGCCATCGGGATCAGGCCCAGCGCGAGGGCGCCGATGCCGATCCACTTGGCGCCGGCGGTCAGGCCGCTGCCGCTGAGGTTCTCGATCAGGGTGAAGGCCATGAAGGCGGAGCCGAGCAGCGGGAGGAAGCCGATGAACAGGGCGTTCGAGAGCGAGGTGAAGACCTGCTTGCGGTACGCGACGGTCACGGCGAGGGCGGCCAGGCAGTAGTAGACGGCGATCTGCAGGCCGATGGCGTTGATCGCGTCGGTCATGATCGTGCTGATGGAGCCTATGAAGGCGGAGGCGACGAACAGGATGAGGCTGACGACGGTGACGGCGGCGGTCGCGATGACCGGGGTGCGGCGCTTGGCGTCGATCTTGCCGAAGGCCTTCGGCAGCGTGTTGTCGCGGCCCATGGCGAACAGCGAGCGGGAGACCTGGATGAGCGTGGTCTCGAGGGTCGCGATGGTGGAGAGCATCACGGCGACGATCATCAGCTTGCCCATGACCGACCCGCCGACGGCCGACGCCAATGCGGTGGAGATGGCCGTGCCCTGGTTCTGGATGTCGCTGCCGGAGAAGAACAGGTTGATGTCGACCGTGTAGAGCTCGAACAGCGCCCACACGATCACGACGCCGATGATGCCGCCGAGGTTGGCGAGCTTGGAGTGCTTGGACTCCTCGTTGAGGTTGGCGGTGACGTCCCAGCCCCAGTAGTAGAACGCCGCGACCAGCGCCGCGGCCGCGAAGCCGGAGACGCCGCCGAAGTGGGTGGGGGAGAACCAGCTCCAGGAGAACGCGGCGCCGTGCCGTCCGGACTCGTGGAACAGCGCGGCGACCCCGACGACGATCAGCACCGCCACCTCGATCGCTGACATGATCCACTGGGCTTTGGTGGTGATCGCCACGCCGGCCGCCACGATCACGGCCATCACCAGGAACCAGATCGCGCCCACGGCGGTGATCGTGCCGGTGGACCACGTCTTGTTCTCGTTGAACAGCGAGAGCGTGGCCTGGCCGGCCGGGACGGCGGCGGCGACCATGAAGATCGTCGCGGAGACGACGACGGCCCAGCCGGAGATGAAGCCGAGCAGCGGGTGCAGCGCCTTGCGCACCCACGAGTACGCGGCGCCGGCGTTCACGTCGCCGCGGCCGAGGTGGGAGAAGGCGAACGCGATGCCGAGCATCGGGATGCCGCACCAGAGCAGCGCCGCGGGTCCGGCCAGCGCGGCCGCGCCCACCAGCACCGCAGTACTCGCCGAGACCGAGTAGCCGGGCGCGGTGCCCGCTACGGCCATCACGATCGAGTCGACGCCCTTGAGGGCGCCGTGCGCCAGCTGGGCCGAGCCTGACGAGGAGGGCGTGGCCTCCCGCTGCTGAACCTGATCGCTCATGAAATCTCCACCGACATCACCGTCGTCATCGACAACGCATCTGAAAGGCCCGTCGCGCGCGGGCCTGTCGGGTGAGTACAGCATTGCTGTGACGTGCGCAACAAGAGGCTTCCCCCGCCATTTCTGTGACTTACTGTCTCGGACTTCCCCTACTGTGTGCCTATCTGTCAAGGAAGGCGGGTGAGATGCGCGCGGTCGCCATCTCCGTCCAAGGTCTGTGGAAGCGGTTCGGCACGAAGCAGGCGGTGGCCGGGATCGACCTGGCGATCGAAGCCGGCTCGTTCGCCGGGCTCGTCGGGCCGAACGGCGCAGGTAAGACCACCTCGTTGTCGATGATGACGGGGCTGCTCAGGCCCGATTTCGGGCGCATTCTGATCAACGGCGTGGACGTGTGGGCCGATCCGGTCGGCGCGAAGGCGCTGATCGGTGTGGTTCCGGCGGAGGTGCGGCTGTTCGAGCGGCTCTCCGGCGCGGAGCTGCTGGAGTACGCAGGACGGCTGCGCGGGATCCCGGCGATCGAGGCACGGCGCCGGGCCGCGCAGCTGCTGGACGTGCTCGATCTGGCGCCGGACGCCAGGCGGCTGGTCGCCGACTACTCAACCGGCATGCGGAAGAAGGCTGCGCTCGGCAGCGCGCTCATCCACAATCCCGCGGTGCTCTTCCTCGACGAGCCGCTCGAGGGCGTCGACCCGGTCTCCGCCGAGGCGATTCGCAGGCTGCTGACGCGCTTCGTCGGCAGCGGCTCGACGGTGCTGTTCTCCAGCCATGTCATGGAGCTGGTGGAGCAGGTCTGCGACCGGGTGTCCATCATCGATCAGGGCCGGATCATCGCGAGCGGCACGACCGACGAGGTCCGCAACGGCAGGACGCTGCATCAGGCGTTCATAGACCTCGTGGGTGTCCGGGCGCATGACGGGGAGGGTCTGTCGTGGTTGGGCTCCTCGTCCGTCTGAAGATCCGGCTCCTGCTCAACGCCTTCAAGGTCTCCACGCAGACGGCCGTCTCGTTCGTGTTCAGCAGCGTCGCCGCCGCGGCGGTCGCGCTCGGCGGGTTCGCCGGCCTCGCGGTACTGCGCGGTCAAACGGAGGCCGTCGACGTCACGACGGTCGTGTTCGCGGCGTCCGCGGTCGGCTGGCTGGTCCTGCCTCTGGTCCTGTTCGGGCTCGACAGCACGCTCGATCCGAGCACGCTCGCCCTGTTCCCGCTGCGCATCCGTCCGCTCGCGCTCGGCCTGATCGCGGCATCCGCGACCGGGGCGTGGCCGCTGGCCAACGTCGTCGGTCTGCTCGGTGTGACGGTCGGGCTCGCGGTCGGCGTCCTCGGGGTGCTGATCGCGGTGGTCGCGGTCGTGTTGCAGGTCCTGTTCTGCATCGTGCTCTCCCGTTTCGTCACGACAACCCTGGCAGGGCTGCTGCGCTCGCGCCGCGGCAAGGACTTCGCCGCGCTGCTCATCCTGCCGATCTTCGCGCTGTACGAGGTGTTCGTGCAGGTCGTGCCTCGTCTGACTGCCGAGGGGAAGATCACCGAGAAGAGTCTTGACGGCGCCGACGCGTGGCTGCGCTGGACACCGCCGGGCCTGGCCGCGCACGCGGTCTTCGACGCGTCGACCGGGCATCCGCTGACCGGCCTGCTGCGCCTGCTGCTGCTCGCCGCGATCGTCGTCGTGCTCGGCGGGCTGTGGATCAAGCAGTTGGCGCACGCCCTGGTCACGGTCGACTCGACCACGCACGCGGCGGCCGTCAACAGCGCGTCGCTTCGGTTCGGCAACCGCGGACTGACCGGCGCCGTCGCGGCACGGACCTGGGTGTATCAGCGCCGCGAGCCGCGGTCGCTGATCCTCTGGGGGATGGTCGTCGTGCTCGCACTGGCCACGTCGTTCGAGACGCTGCGGACGGATTACGCGTTCGGCCTGTTCAGTGCCGCGTTCTTCCTGTCGGTCTTCGCCGGCGTCTTCCACGGGAACCTGTTCGGCATGACCGGATCCGCGTTCGGGTTCGACGCCGTCGCACTGGACGGGCGCACGGCGATGCGGGCGTACTTCGCCGGATCGAACCTGGTGATCGCGGCGATCGCCGCGCCGCTTTCCGCGGTGCTGCTCTCCGCGTTGGCCGTGTACGCCCGGCATCCGGCCACAGGCCTGCTCGCGCTGTCGATCAACCTTGCCGGGCTCGGCGCGGGGATGGCGTTCAGCAACCTCTTCAGCGCGGTGCTGGCGTATCCGGTGCAGAAGCGGCCTGGCAATCCGACGCCGAAGCCGGTCGAGGGGTACTCGATGCACGCCGTCGGGATCGGCTGCGGAAGCTTGGTCGGGACGACGCTGCTGCTCATCCCCATGATCATCGCCGTCGTCGCGACCGGTCACGTCGTGGCGGCCCTGCGGATCACGGCGCTGCTGGTCGGCGGCGCGGCGTACGGGCTGCTGATCGCCATCGCCGGCGTGCGTATCTCGGCGCGGATCGCCGCGAAGCGCATTCCGGAACTCGCCCAGATCGCCATGCAGAGCAGGTTGTAGAAGGCCGCGTAGCCATGCAGAGCAGGCTGTGGAAGGCCGCGTAGCCATGCAGAGCAGGTTGTAGAAGGGCTACAGAAGGGCTTGTAGAAGGTCGCGCGCACGGGGCCGCGATCCGCCGGGATCGCGGCCCCGACCTGTGTGGCGACAGGTACTCGGCGACAACAGCTCGCATCATGGCACGCCGAGACCCACGACCGTCCGAGGCGCGACGCGGAACGGCCCCGTTCGGCCGATTGATATGAACTATGCGGGCCGGCGGCCGTGGTTGGACTTGCGGTGCCGCCTGGCCTTGCGCTTGTTGGTCTTCTTGGACATGGCCGGCCTCCCGTTCCGTCGGACAGATTCATGTCCCGTACCCGTCCGGATGATCCCTATTCGAGTGCTGGCTCCGCTTGTAGCATCACCGGCATGACCTTCTCGCTCACCGTGCTCGGCGCGGCCACCCCGTACCCCGCTCCCGACGCCGCCTGCTCCGGCTACCTGCTGCGCGCGGGGGCGGCCCGGGTGTGGGTGGACGCGGGGTTCGGCACGTTCGCGAACCTGCAGCGGCACATGAACCCGGCGGAGCTGGACGCGATCTGGATCTCGCACCTGCACCTCGACCACAGCCACGACCTGCAGACGGCGTTCTACGGTCTGGCTTACGGCGGCCTGGGGCTCGAGGCGCCGATCCCGGTCTACGGCCCGCCCGGGTGGGTCGCGAAGTACTTCGGCGAGCACGCGGGGCACTTCACGGACGTGACGGAGGTCTTCGAGATGCACGAGATCGCCGAGGACTGGAGCGGCCGGGTCGGCGACCTGCGGCTGTCGGTCTGCCGGGTCGAGCACTCGCAGCCGGCGTACGGGCTGCGCGCGGAATACGAGGGTCGCGTATTGGTCTATTCGGGTGACACGGCACCGTGCGAGAGCCTCGTCGAGCTCGCGGCGGGCGCGGATCTGTTCGTCTGCGAGGCCGATTTCGACACCCCGGAGCAGCGCACCGAATACATCCTGCACTCCACCCCCGAGGAGGCGGCGCAGATGGCCAGCGACGCCGGAGTCAAGAAGCTGATGGTCACGCACGTCGCGTACAGCCTGGGCATCGAGGCGGCGACCGCCCGCGCCGCCGCCGCGTTCGGCGGCCCGACGATCTCCGCCAGGGACAACGAGACGCACGAGATCTAGCGGCGGGACGGCGGGGGTTCCGGCCGCGGGACGCACGAGATCTAGCAGCGGGAGGGCAATAAATCGGGCAGCGGGCCGCGGCAGACCTAGCGCGGGCACCCGGTGGCGCGCCACTGGCGAATCATCGGAACCGGTCACCCGGGCTCCCCGGGTCGGGTCAGCATGGGCGGGCAATCGCCCCCAGGACCCGCGAAGGAGCATGCTGTGTCCCCACAAGTCCGGACCCGCGCCGATCTCTGGCGCTGGCGTCGACATAAGATCCTGCTGATCGCCGCCGCACTGCCGCTTGTGATCGGCGGTTGGGTCACGGCGGCGATCGCGGCTCCTCCGGTCCATGGGCCGGCGCGGCCCGTGCGGTCGGTCCGGCCGGTCGCCGGACCCGATCTCGACTGCACGCTGACCATCCCGAACGCGCCTCTCACGGCTCGCGGCCTGGCGACCCCGTACATCCTCTCGGCCACGACGCCGGCCGCCGGACCGTGCCACGAGTCGAACCCCGCGCAGTCGGCGTTCGTGCAGGCGGCGATCTACGATCCGGCCACCGGAGCGATCTCCGTATACGACCCGCTCGTCGTCGACGCGGGGCACGGCGCGGCGCTCGCCCCCAGCGTCCCGGCGATATCGGCCGACGCCGTGGTCGGTATCTGGTTCGGCTACAACGGGAACAACCTCACGATCCGGTCTGCGGGAGGGGCGGGCCTTGCGCTCGACCACTGCGTGAACGGGCTCGGCGAATCTGTCTTCTCGCAGTTCGCGTACTGCAACGCGAAGGCGTTCTTCGCCGCGGTCAACACCGGAATCGCGAAGCACAAGCTCGTGGTCCCCGCGCTCGGCACGGCGAACGACGGCCAGCCCTGCCCGACGACGCGCGACTTCTCGATCGTCGACCAGGACCAGAGCGACAACGTCACCACTCGATACCTGGTCACCGCCGGCGGCCGGACGGCGCAGGACACCCCTGCCAACGCCGCGAGATTGCGTGACGTCGACGTGCTGTCCAACCCGAGCGACAACGCCTTGCTGGACGAGTTCGTGGATCCGGCGCTGGGCTGCACGCCCTGGACCGTGCGCGACCTCGACGGCGGCGGCACGGCCACGTCCCTTGCACTGGACGAGATCCAGGCGAACGCAGACCAGGCCGGGCCCGCCGCGCTCGTGCCGCTCAACGACCCTATGACAACGGTCGGCCGGGCCCGCAGCGTCGCGAAGACCGATCTCTACCGCGTCGGCGTGGACCAGGCGCCGCTGCCGGCCGGGGAGAATCCCCGAGTCTACTGTCAGGACATGGATTCGATCCAGAGCGCGCGGCTCAAGCACGACGCGAACCTCTTCGTGGGAGCCCCGAGCCCGGACGCGGCCGCCGCGATCAACCTGTTCACCTTCCTCGCGGCCCGGCTCAGCGCCTCGTTCCACCATCTCGGCTGCGCGCGCTTCGGTCTGGCCGACCCGGTATCCTCCGAATCGGTCGACGACGCGGGCGCCGTCACGGCGGTTACCTTCGCTTCCTGAGACGACCGAGCAGACCGACCCGAGCCGCTGGAGGCCCCATGTCCCGCCCGTCGGTGAAGTACACCGCCACCGTGATCGGCACCCCGACGCCGCGCACGCTCGCGCGCTTCTACGCCGAACTGCTCGGCTGGGAGATCGGCGCCGACGAGCCGGAGTGGGCCACGGTACGCAACCCGGAGGGCGGCGCCGGGCTCTCCTTCCAGATCGAGGAGCACCACCGGCGCCCGGTCTGGCCGGGCAGCGCGAGCGACCAGCAGATGATGATGCACCTGGACTTCGAGGTCGACGACCTCGAAGCCGCGAGCAAGCACGCCGTCTCGCTCGGCGCCGTCGTCGCGCACTTCCAGCCGCAGGACGACGTCGTCGTGCACTTCGACCCGGACGGGCACCCGTTCTGCCTCTGGATCGCCGTCGCGGCGGCAGAGGGTTGAGACGGGCGCCCGGTGGGCCGGCGGTCAGGCGGTCGGGACGGTCAGCAGCACGTCGCCGGCCGTCGTGGCGACCTGGAACTTCTGGATGTCCGAGGCGTTCATCGCCACGCCGCCGGGGATGGTCGCCGTCGCGCCGACCGCGTCGGGCGCCCACCAGGTGCTCGCGACGACCTTGTTGCCGTGCCCGTCCAGCGCGTACAGCACGCAGTCGTCGCCGGCCTTGACGCCCTTGAGCGAGATCTGGACCCAGCTGCCCCACTCGGTCGAGCGGTACTGCACAGTCCCGGAGACCCCGTCGGCCTTGTTCGCCGCGCTGACCGTCTCGATCCCGGCGGCCTCGGGCGCACCGGAACTCGGCCGGGTTCCGGCGTAGATCCCGATGGCCGCGGCGGCCACCAGCACGCCGGAGATCAGCGCCGCCGTCGCCGGCCGCATCTTCGTGCTGCGGCGGGCGCGGCGCGAGGACGGCCGCGAGGACGGGCTCGGCTGCGGGGGACGCGGGCTGCCGCCGGGACGCTGGCCGCCGGGCAGGCTCGGATTGGCGCGCAG
Organism: Actinospica acidithermotolerans; assembly: GCF_018139625.1. Classification (GTDB taxonomy): domain Bacteria; phylum Actinomycetota; class Actinomycetes; order Streptomycetales; family Catenulisporaceae; genus Actinospica; species Actinospica acidithermotolerans. The sequence goes on from NZ_JAGSOH010000070.1 coordinate 16,342, forward strand.
CCGGACGTCTGACGGCGATTCCGCGACGCCCAGCAGGCCGGCGCGCGCGCTGAGGCGCTCCCACATGCCCGGGTCCGGCGCCGCGTCGGCCTCGGCGTAGGAGGTGAAGGCCTCCACCGGGACCTTCGAGAGCAGGCCCGCCACGGGTGCCAGCGCCGCGTACTCGGCCTGGCACGCCGGGCACTGCGTCAGATGCGCGCGCATCCGCTCCGCCTCGTCGGACTCCAGGGCGCCCACCAGATACGCGCCCAGCTCCTCACGCCACGGATGTGCTTCCTCGTTCATCGCGTCAGCCCCCTTTCCGCAAAGGCCGACCGCAGTGCACGCAACGCGTAGTACGTGCGGGATTTCACCGTACCCGGCGGCACGCCGAGCGTCTTCGCGGCCTCCGCCACCGAGGAGCCGCGGTAGTAGGTCTCGATGATCACGGCGCGGTGCTCTTCGCTGAGGGCGTCGAGCGCCTCGGCCATCTGCAGCGCGTCCAGCGTCTGCTCGAAGGCGTCGTCCGTCGGATCGGGCACGGAGCCCGCCCAGTCCTCGCCGAGCCGGTCCTCGCCGACCTCGCGCGGCCGTGCCTGGCGCGCGCGTACCGAGTCGATCACCAGGTTGCGCGCGACGGCGAACAGCCAGGCGCGCACGGATCCGCGGTCCGGGTCGAGCGCGTCCGGGTGGGTCCAGGCGCGCAGCAGCGTCTCCTGGACGATGTCCTCCGCGGCCTGCCGGTCGCCGTGCATCTGGCGCAGCACGTATCCGAACAGCGGCCCGGAGTACTGCTCGTAGAGCGCCCGAAGGCGTTCCTCATCGGCGCGCGCCGGCGTCTCGACCGCGGCGCCGGACGTGCGGGCGGCTCTGCCGAAAGAGCGTTTCAACGGCTCCGCTCCGGTCCGGGGTTGTCTGGGCTCGGCCATACTACCCGCGGAAGCCGGTGCGGAGAGTAGTCCCGCGCTCCCCAGTGTGCTCACACCCCGATGCACGCTTCGCGGGTGTCTCCGGTTCAACCTCTGTCCGAAAAGATGCGCCTCCTTGACAGGAAAACTTGTCGGAGTGAGACTTGGTCCATGCAGGAGATCGCCGTCATCAACGAGCCGGAGGCCGCGCGCAGCGCGCTCGACCCGGTGCGTGCGCGGCTGCTGGCCGCGCTCGCCGAGCCGGCCTCGGCCAGCAGCGCCGCGAAGAAGGTGGGCCTCAGCAGGCAGAAGGCCAACTACCACCTGCACGAGCTCGAGCAGTACGGGCTGGTGGAGCTGGTCGAGGAGCGCCGCCGCGGCAACATGCTCGAGCGGGTGCTGCAGGCCAGTGCGGCCTCGTTCGTCATCTCCCCGGCCGTGCTCGCCGAGCTGGCGCCGGATCCGCGGGAGAGCCCGGACCACCTCTCCGCCCGCTGGCTGGTCGCCCTCGCGGCGCGCATGCTGCGCGAGGTGGGGGAGCTGATGCGCGGCTCGCGCGCGGCCGGAAAGCCGTTGGCCACCTTCGCGATCGACGGCGAGGTGCGGTTCGCCTCGGCCGCGGAGCGGGCGCTGTTCGCCGAGGAACTCGGCCTCGAGGTGCGCCGCCTGGTCGCCAAGTACCACGATGAGAAGGCGCCCGGCGGCCGCGATCACCGGGTCGTCGTCGCCCTGCACCCGAGCCTGAAGCCGCCGGCCGCGCCCGCGGCGCCCGGACCCGGGTCGGCGGCCGGGCCGGATTCCTGAAGCCAAGTCCGTAGCCGAGCCTGAGGAGCAGTGAGCCGTATGTCCAAGCAGTTCGAGGTCCGCCGCGAAGTCGTCATCCAGGGTACGCCCGAGCAGATCTTCGCCGCCGTGACCCGGGAGACCGCCGCGTGGATGTTCCCCGTCGAGGAGGTCCCCTCGGTCGGCGGTCTCGGGCCGGAGGATCCGAAGGTGAAGATCTGGCAGCCGCCGGAACACGTGCAGATCCGCGTGGAGGGGCCGGACGGCTTCTTCAACGCGCTCGACTACCTGATCGAGGCCCGAGACGGCGGTACCGCGCACCTCCGCTACGTGCACAGCGGCGTGCTGATGCAGGACGACTGGCAGGACCAGTACGACGGCGTCGGCGCGCACACGGACTTCTACCTGCACAGCCTCGGCGTATACGTGCGCTACTTCGCCGGTCGGCCGGTGGAGTACGTGGCCGTCGCGGGCCCGCCGTCCTCGGCCAAGGCCGGTTCGATCGACGTGCTCAAGGCCGCGCTCGGCCTCGGTCCGGAGAGCAAGGTCGGCGACCCGCTCTCGCTGGAGGTGCCGAACTTCGGCTGGATCGAGTCGGAGGTCGACTACCTCACCGAGCACTTCGTCGGGCTGCGCTGCTCGGGTGCGCTCTACCGGTTCTACGGGCGCGACGCGTTCGGCGGGACCGTGGACGCGGCGCACCACCTCTTCGAGCCGAAGACCCCGCTTGCCGAGGCGAGGTCCGCCTGGCAGGCCTGGCTCGACGGGGTGTTCGCCTAGCCGCCGGCCGCCGCGGTCCTGCTAGCCCGCGCAGGCTCGCGCGGCCCGGTCGGACATGCGGCGGCGCACGATGTCGGCGGGGGTCGGGAGGTCCTGGCGGTCTGGCGGTCTGGCGGTCTGCGTGGGGCCTGGTCGGGCTGTGCGGCGCGCACGATGTCGGCGGGGGTCGGGAGGTCTGGCGGTATGGCGGTCTGCGTGCGGTCTGGTCGGACCGTCTGCGTGGAGCCGTGTCAGGCTCGCGGCGGCGCGCGATGTCGGCGATCGGTCTGGCGGTCTGGCGGTCTGCGTGCGGCGTGGTCGGACTGTCTGCGTGGGGCCTAGCCGGGCTGTGCGGCGCGCACGACGGCGGCGACCTGGCGGATCGCGTCCGGGCCGACTCGGCAGCAGCCGCCGATCAGCCGTGCCCCGGCGTCGATCCAGGAGCGGACGAGGCCCGCGTCGAACGTGGACTCCTCGTGCCAGCTGCGGGTCTGCGCGTCCCAGGATTCGCCGCTGTTCGGGTAGACGACGACCGGTTTGCCGGTTACCGAGCCGGCGATCTCGACCGCGGCGAGCACGTCTTGCGGGGCGCAGCAGTTCACGCCGACCGCGATGATCTCGGGGACTTCGGCGACCGTCGCGAAGGCCTCTTCGAGAGGCTGGCCCGCGCGCGTCTCGCGGCCGGCGATGCTGAAGGAGAGCCAGCAGGGCAGGCCGGAACCGCGGACGAGGTTCATCAGGGCCTTGGCCTCGTCCGCGTCCGGGATGGTCTCCAGCGCGAGCACGTCCGGCTGGGCTCCGGCGAGGGTTTCCAGGCGGGGCGCGTGGAAGGCCTCGAGATCGCCGATGCTCAGGCCGTAGCCGCCGCGGTACTCCGAGCCGTCCGCCAGCACCGCGCCGTAGGGTCCGACGGAGGCCGCGACCCAGCGCTCGCGCGATGGCAGGTCGTCGTGCTCGGCGGCGGCTGCCTCGGCGTCGCGGGCCAGTTCGACGCTGCGCCGCATCAGCTGGGCGGCGTGGGAGTGGTCGATGCCGCGCGTCGCGAAGCCCTGGAAGCTCGCCTGGTAGCTGGAGGTGATCACGAGCTGGGCGCCGGCCGCGAAGTAGGCGGCGTGCGCGGCGGTGATCTGCGCCGGATCGTCGGCCAGCAGGCGCGCCGACCAGAGGTCGTCGCGCAGGTCAGCGCCCTGCGCCTCGAGCTGGTTCGACAGCCCGCCGTCGAGCACGACCGGGCCCGCCGCGAGGGCGTGCGCCAGCGACGTGGTCGCGGGGACCGCCTGGGGGATGGTCATCGCGATTGCCTCCTGCCCGATCAGCTTCGTCGGATGTCCGATCACTCGATGGTAGCGCCGGGCGATCTTGATTCCGGGCAGGAGGCGGCTGACGCGTGTTCAGGCCGGGCGCCGCGGCCGCGGGTCAGGCCTTCCGGCAGAGGATCTCGCCGTGCGGCAGGCACAGCCAGCCGTCCTCGTCGGCGGCCCAGTCCCGCCAGACCTGGGCGATCCGCTCCAGGTCCTCGGTCGTCGCGCTGCCGCCCTCGACCGCGACCCGCGCGAACTCGGACTTGGTCGCCCGGTCCGCCCACGACGAGCCCCACCAGGCGCGCTCGGCGTCCGTGCTGTAGCACCACGAGGACGTGCTGGCGACGATGTCCGCGCGGTCGAAACCGGCGCGGGCGGCCCAGGCCTTCAGGTGCCGGCCGCCGTCCGGCTCGCCCCCGTTCGCGCGGGCCACTTCGCGATACAGCCGGATCCACTCCTCGAGACCCGGGTTCTCCGGGTACCAGAAGAAGCCGCCGTAATCGCCGTCCCGCGCCGCCACGTAGCCGCCCGGCTTGCAGACCCGGCGCATCTCGGCCAGCGCCCGGACCGGGTCGCCGACGTGCTGCAGCACCTGGTGTGCGTGCACGACGTCGAAGGTGTCGTCCGGGAAGTCCAGCGCGTGCACGTCGCCGGTGACGAACTCTGTGCGGTCGGCCACGCCTTGCTCGGCAGCGGTCGCCCGCGCCTGCGCCAGGATGCCCTCCGCGTAGTCCAGGGCGACGACGCGGCCGGGCGAGACCAGCTTGGCCAGGTCGGCGGTGATCGTGCCCGGGCCGCAGCCCACGTCCAGGAGCGTCATCCCCGGACGCAGGTGCGGCAGCAGGTAGGCGGCGGAGTTCTCCGCCGTGCGCCAGGTGTGCGAGCTCAGCACCGAGGCGTGGTGGCCGTGGGTGTAGTGGGCCGTCTCAGACATGGGAAGCAGACTCCTTCGTCGGGTGTCGCGGTACTGCGACCCTAGCAAGGTCGTCCATACTTCGGTCAATCTTGTCTCGAATAGCGATACCGCTGAGACGGCTCACTGCTGCATCGCGCGCTCCCGGATGATCCGCTTCAGGCCCTCCAGCAGCGTGGCGCGAACCGCCTCCGGGTTCTGGCCGAGCCCGGTCAGGATCTGCGCGGCGCCGTAGGCCGGATCGCGGTAGATGCCGAGCAGCAGGTGCTCGGTGCCGACGTAGTTGTGGCCGAGATCCAGGGCTTCGTCGAGGGCGCCGCGCATCGCCTCCTTGGCATGAGCCGAGCGCGGGATCGCGCCGACGGTCGGTTCCGGCTGCCCCGGCGTGCGCGCGAGCACCCGCTCCAGGACCGCCTCGCGGCTCACTCCGAGTTGCCGCAGGGCGAGCGCGGCCAGGCTGTCTTCGGGCTCGAACAGGGCGAGCAGCAGGTGCTCGGTGCCGCTCGTGGCGTGGCCGAGCGCCCGCGCCTGGTCGATCGAGCCCTGCGCGACGGCCTGGGCCTTCTTGGTGAAGCGGTTGAGGTTCGGGCCCCCGGTGTTGAACCGCTTGTGCGCGGCCTGCTTGCTCACCCCGAGGGCGCCGCTGAGCTCGGCCCAGGACATGCCGGCCTGGCGGCACTGGAAGACGAAGTGGTCGAGCAGCCGGTCGCCGAGCGTGTTGAGTTCGGCGGAGTACTCGGCCGCCTTCGTGAGCTGGCCGAGGGGGTCGTCGTCCGGAACCTCGTCGCGGACGGACTTGACGAGGTCCTGCAGGTTCGGTGTAGGCGTCATGCGTCAACCGTAAGTTGACGAACGTGAATCGTCAACCCAAAGTTGACGATCTTCGGCCGGGGTACAGTGAGCGCGTGCCGCTCAGGGAGTTCTTCACCAGGACCGCGCCCGACGTGGCGCCCGAGCTGTTGGGCTGCCTGCTGACCGCGCGCTCGGAGGAGGGCTCAGTCACCGTCCGGATCACCGAGGTCGAGGCGTATGCCGGCGCGCGGGACCCCGCCTCGCACGCGTACCGCGGGAAGACGGCGCGCAACGCGGTCATGTTCGGACCGCCCGGGCACGCATACGTGTACTTCATCTACGGCCTGCACTACGCGGTCAACGCGGTCTGCATGCCGGAGGGCACCGGCGAAGGGGTGCTGATCCGGGCCGGAGAGGTCGTCGACGGCCTCCCTCTCGCCCGCTCGCGCCGCGTCGCCTCGCGCGTCGACGCCGACCTGGCACGCGGGCCCGGCCGCCTCGCCACGGCCCTCGGACTCACCCGCGAGCTCAACGGCACCGACCTGTGCGAGTCGCTGGGCGCCCTGACGCTGGAGCCGGGAAAGCCCGTGGCTGGCGAGCTGATCCGCTCCGGACCGCGCGTCGGCGTCAGCCAGGCGGCGGACGTTCCGTGGCGCTTCCACGTCCACGGCGACCCCACGGTCAGCCCGTACCGCCGCGCAAAGCCCCGAAAAAGCGCTTCTGACCAGGGCGTATAGCGACACGTTAGTCAGATGTGAGGCGGTCTTGGCAAGCTTAACCCCGTCAGGCGGCGCAAGGCCTGTCGGCCAACAGGGGAGCTGACAGTTCAACGCGATCCAGATGGCAGACGGCCGACGACCGGGCATCCCCACACTGTGCCCGGTCGCCGGCCGACCTGTGTCGCGCCGCGCTCAGCCCTTGACGCAGATGACCTGCCGCAGCTCCGCGGCGACCTCGACGAGGTCGGTCTGCGCGGCCATGACCTGCTCGATCGGCTTGTAGGCGCCCGGGATCTCGTCGATCACCCCGGTGTCCTTCCGGCACTCCACGCCCGCGGTCTGCCGCTCCAGGTCCTTCTGGGTGAAGGACTTGCGCGCCTTGGACCGGCTCATCAGCCGGCCCGCGCCGTGGGACGCCGAGTTGAACGCCGCCTTGTTGCCGAGTCCCTTGACGATGTAGGACCGGGTCCCCATCGAGCCCGGGATGATCCCGTACTCGCCGGAGCCGGCCCGGATCGCGCCCTTCCGCGTCACCAGCAGTTGCTCGCCGTCGTACGTCTCCTCCGCCACGTAGTTGTGGTGGCAGGAGATGGTCTGGTCGAACGCCGGCTCGGCGGCCTTGAAGGCGCGTGCGACGACGTGCCGGAACAGCGCCATCATCACGGCCCTGTTGTAGCGCGCGTACTCCTGCGCCCAGAACAGGTCGGCCCGGTAGGCCGCCATCTCAGGGGTCTTCTCCAGAAACACGGCCAGGTCGCGGTCGACCAGGCCCTGGTTGTGGTCCAGGCCGCGCGCGATCCCGATGTGGTACTCGGCGAGTTCCTTGCCGACGTTCCGCGAGCCGGAGTGCAGCATCAGCCACACCCGGTCTTCGGTGTCGAGGCAGAGCTCGATGAAGTGGTTGCCGGAACCGAGCGTCCCCATCTGGCTCAGCGCCCGCTGCCGCCGCGCGTGCACGGCCGGGGCCAGCGCGTCGAACTCCCGCCAGAACTCCGTCCAGCGCGGGACGTCGAAGCCGCCGAGCTTCGCCGGGTCGACGGGCGTCGCGTGTCCGGCCCGGCCGACCGGGATCGCCTTCTCGATCCGGCTCCGCAGGGCGCCGAGATCGTCGGGCAGGTCGGCGGCGGTGAGCGAGGTGCGCACCGCGGTCATCCCGCAGCCGATGTCCACGCCGACCGCGGCGGGACACACCGCCCCGCGCATCGCGATGACGCTGCCGACCGTCGCGCCGATCCCGGTGTGCACGTCGGGCATCACGGCGACGCCCGCGACCTGCGGAACCGTACTCACGTTGTGCAACTGCCGAAGGGCCTGCTCCTCGATCGAAGCGGGGTCGGCCCACAGCCGGATGGGAACCTTGCCGCCGCCGGGCAGCTCGTGCATGGGCATGCTGAAGTCCTTGTCGTGGTGTGCGAAGAAAAGAGCGATGAGGGTACTGCGGAACGACCCGGAGACGGGCGCGGCGAGGTCCGTGGGGGAACTACACGCCCGGCCGGGGCAGGGGCCTGCGACAGCGGTGCGCGGGAAGTCGCGACATCAGCACTGGAGTCCTCCTGTCCTCGGTCGATGGATCGGGCCGGTCCGCACCACACGGACGCTCAGCCGCGCCGGACTCCATTGACCCACACGGCACCGCCTGCGGCAACGCAATATCGGCGCGGCCGCCCGAGGCTGCCGAGACCTCGGATGTCTGTGGTAGAAACGCACCCATGATGCGTATCGCGTTGCACACCCGGGTGCGGGCCGACCGGATAGCCGAGTACGAGGCCGCGCACCGCGAGGTGCCGGCCGAGCTGACGGCCGCGATCCGGGCCGCCGGCGCGAAGCGCTGGTCGATCTGGCGCAGCGGAACCGAACTGTTCCACCTGATCGAGTGCGAGGACTATGCGCGGCTGCTCGCGCAGCTGGAGAGCCTGCCGGTGAACATCGCCTGGCAGGCGCGGATGGCCGACCTGCTCGACATCGTGCACGATTACTCCGCGGACGGGGCCGAGGCCGGTCTGCCCGAGGTCTGGCGGCTGCCGGAGGACTGATCTCAGACGTGGTCGGCGATCGTGGCCCGGATGTTCGGCATAGTGGCGACCAGCAGCGTGCTGAATCGCTCGACGACCTGCCCGTCCGGGAACACCTCGCCGAGGATCCGCCGCTCCTGCTCCAGGAACGGCGCGGTGCCCGCGCCGAGCCCGGCGATGTACGACTTCGACGCGACGTTCGATATGTGCGTCTCCAGATCGACGGTGCGCTCCCAATCGAACGTGAACCCATGCGTGTGCAGGCCCTCGGGGAGGTCCACCCGCTCGAACATCTCGGTCGCCGAATACCGGTTCCAGCTGGGGCCGGCCACGGCGGTGATCCGGTCGGCTTGATCCCGCTCCCAGCCGCTGGACCGGTCCGTCTGGTTCCACCACAGCGCGAGCAGCCCGCCCGGCCGCAGCACCCGGCTGGCCTCCGGCAGCGCCAGATCGGGATCCATCCAGTGCCAGGCCTGGGCGTACGTGATCAGGTCGGCGCTGTCGTCGGCGAGCGGCAGGGCGTGGCCGCTGCCCTGCACGGCGTGCACGCCGGGGGAGGAGGCGGCCAGCTCGGAGAGCATCGCCGCGGACAGTTCGACGGCGGTCACCCGCGCCCCGCGCTCGGCGAGCTGTCGGGAGGAGATCCCGGTGCCCGCGGCCACATCCACGACGCTCGCGTCGGCGAGGGCGAGCTCGCCGCCGAGCAGATCGTCGAGGGCGTCGAACAGCTCGGAGGGGTACGTGGGCCGGGCCGCGGCGTAGTGCCGGGCCGTGGACTCGGTATCGAACTTCGACTTCTCCGCCATGCCGCCAGCGTACTGGATCACGAACAGGGCGGATCAGGACGCGGCGGCGACGCCTATCGTCCGGTAGTGGTACTCGTGCGCCGTGACGAAGCCGAGCTGCCGGTAGAGCGCGAGCGCCGCTTCGTTCTCCCGCCGCACCTCCAGCATCGCGTGCTCGGCGCCCTGCTCGTCGGCCCAGGCCAGCAGTGTCCTGAGGATCAGCCGGGCCAGGCCGCGCCGCCGCGCCGCCGGAGCCGTCTCTATCCCGGCCAGGCCGACCCAGCCCCCTGACGCCCGGGACAGCGCGGCGCGGCCGATGGCGAGCGGCTCGCCCGAGCTCTCGTCGTAGATCGTGGCGTACCGGTAGCGCTCGCCGGAGCCGAGGATCTCCTTGGCCTGCGGCGGGATGGTCCCCTGCCGGTAGAGGCGCAGCCAGCGGTCCTGCGGGCGGTCGGCGGTGGACAGCGGCACGTTCGGGTGCTGATAGCTGTTGAGCGCCTCGAGGGCGGGCGCGACCGCGGCCGTCTGCCGGTACGCGCCGTCGTGCGCCTCGCCGCAGCCGTGCTCGACGAGCGCGACGTCGAACTCGCTGCCGATCTCCGCGAGCACCTGCGCGGACAGGCCCCGCTCGGTGTACCAGGCGCGGATCTCGTCGAGGGCCTGCGGCAGCGGGCGGCGCAGCGGGCCGAGGGGCCAGACGGAGTTGGCCCGGTTCGTGAATCCGGCTCCGGCGCGCAGCTCCCAGCCGTCCAGCGGCTCGGACTCGAGGTAGCCCCAGAAGTCGGCCGCGACGGCGAAGAGCCCGTCAGCACTCGTTTGCGTCGGCCTGGCAGTCATGCGCTTGATCGTACCGGGCACCGCGCGCCGCCACGCGCCGCAGCAAGGAGTGCAGCAGCTCGGCCTCGGCCGGGGACAGGTCGGAGAGCAGCTCGGCCTCGGCCGCCTCCGTGGCCCGGCGCAGCTCGCACAGCCGGGCCACGCCCGCCGGCGTCGCCCGGATCAGCTTGCTGCGACGGTCGCTCGGGTCGGGCACCCGCTCGACCAGGCCCGCCTTCTCCAGGTCGTCGACGAGGTAGACCATCACGGTCCGGTCCAGGCCGAGGAACTTCGCCAGCTCCGCCTGGTTGCGCGGGACTGGCTCGGCCGCCATCCGCAGCGCGCTGAAGCCGCGGGCCCCGTGGGGCAGGTCGCCGACCGCCTGGCGCAGCACGCCCAGGTGCGCCCGGAAGGCGTTGGCGAGCAGCCAGGACAGGTCCTCCTGCTCGCCGGTCCGGGCGGGTGCGGCGGTCTCTTCGGCCATGTCACCAGCGTACCGCATTGCGCGGGCTTGACAAATAATCTGTGGGACAGACATTCTTGAGTTAAGACGAGATGCCGATCAAACGATCTGAGGAGCAACCCATGGCCCGCCTGCTGCACATCGATTCGTCCGTGTTCTCGCAGAACTCTGTGTCGAAGGAGGTCACCGCGACCTACCGGCAGACCTGGGCAGCGGAGCACCCGGGCGGCCTGGTCACCTACCGCGACCTCGGCGCCCAGCCGGTTCCGCAGCTCAACGAGCTGACGCTGACCGCCTCGTTCACCCCCGAGGAGAACCGCACGCCGGAGCAGCAGGCCGCGCTCGCGCAGCGCGAGGAGCTGGTGAACGAGGTGCTGGAGGCGGACGCGTTCCTGTTCGGCGTCCCGATGTACAACTGGGCCGTGCCCGGCTCCTTCAAGGCCTGGCTGGACCAGATCCTGGTGAACGGACAGGTCGTCGGCGTCGACCCGCTGCCGCTGGCCGGCCGCCCGGCGACCGTCGTGGCCAGCTACGGCGGCGGCTACTTCCCCGGCACCCCGCGCGACGGCTGGGACCACGTGCGGCCGTACCTGGAGACGGTGCTGGGCAAGGCCCTCGGCCTCGACGTCCGCTTCGTCACCGTCCAGCTCACCCTCGCCGAGCGCGTCCCGGCCATGTCCGAGCTGGTCCCGCAGGCCAAGGAGCTGCGCGCCCAGGGCCACACCGACGCCGCCGCGCACGCCAAGGAGGTCGCCGCGCGCTTCGAGGCCACCGGCGTCTGACCGGCGGTCAGTCCGTCGCAGGCCGATGGGCGTGGGCCGAAGGGCGCGGATCGGCGGTGGCTGTGGCCGCGGCGGTTGTGGCTGACCGGAGGGCGTGGTCTGGCGGCGGCTGTGGTCGGCCGGAGGGTGTGGGTCCGCGGGGGCTGTGGGCGTGGCGGTTGTGGCTGACGAAGGGTGTGGTCTGGCGGCGGCTGTGGTCGACGGCGGTCGGCCGTGGTCGGTATGGGCAGGTGACGTTCGGCGTTCGGATCTCTCAGGGCACGTATTCGGTGGATGCGGGGCGGGGGCTGCGGGCATGGACCGCGCTCCGGCGGTCCGGTAATCTGCAGGTCCATCGAATAGTTCTGCATGGAATCATCAAGGTGATCTGCATGATAGATCCGAACCACCTGCGGACGCTTCGAGCCCTCGCCGACCACGGCACCGTCGTCGCCGCGGCCGAGACGCTGCACCTGAGTCCGTCCGCCGTCTCCCAGCAGCTCAACTCGCTGGCACGTACCACCGGGTGCACGCTGCTGGAGAAGCGGGGCCGCGGCGTGGTGCTGACGCAGCCCGCGAAGATCCTGCTCGAACACGCCGACGCCATCCTCGAGCGCTTCGAGCAGGCCGAGAGCGACATGCGCAGCTACCAGCACGGCGACAGCGCCGTGCTGCGCGTCGGCGGATTCTCCAGCGCCCTGCAGTGCTTCGTCGCCGACGCCGTCTCCACGGCGCTGCATCGCAACGGCGGCTGGAGCATCCAAATCGACGAGGTCGAATCCGAAGAGTCGATGGCGATGCTGCTCGACCGCGAACTCGACCTGTCCGTCGTGATGATCGCCCCGAACCGCCCGCTGCTCGCGGACCGCCGCATCAGCCTCGAACCGCTGCTGGCGGACACCTACCGCGCGGTCGTCCCGGCCGTCCACCCCCTCGGCGCGCTCGACGAGCTGGACCGGCTCAGCAGGCTCGCCTACGAGCCGTGGGTGCTCAGCCGGCACTGGACCTCGACGCACGAGATCATCATGGCCGCCTGCGCCGTAGCCGGCTTCCAGCCGCGCGCCGCGCACAACACCACGGACTTCGCCGCCTCCGTCGCGATGGTCGGCCACGGCCTCGGCGTCTCGGTCATCCCGCGCCTCGGCCTGCCCCGCGTGGTCCCCGATTCGGTGAAGATCCTCCCCATCACGGTCGACCCCCCGACCCGCCACATCGCCGTGGCCGTCCGCAGCGGCTCCGCCCAGCCCGGCTCGCCGCTGGCCCAGTTCCGCGCCCTGCTCAAGGAGAAGGTCGGCTACCTCACCGAGCCGATGACCATCGCTGAAGCGGTAGAGCGCGCCGCCGATGCCCCGGAAGACGCCAAGCCGAGGAAGAAGGCTGACAGCTGATGGGGCTGACGGCTGACGGCTAGGGGCTATCGGGTAGCGGCTGACAGGTAAGGGCTGACGGCTGACGGCTAACAGCTGACGGCTGACGACGGTCGGGTAAGGGCTGACGGCTAACGGCTGTCTGCTAACGGCTGTCGGCTAACGGCGGATTCGAGGATGGTCAGGTGGCCGTCGCCCTGATATGTCCGAAGTACGGCCGACGGCGCGTGCGCGCCCGACGGTCACCGCAACGTGGCGGCCGGCGACGCCCGTGCGCCCCGCGGCGGTCGCCGCAACGTGGCGGTTGGCTACACCCGTGCGTCCCGGGGCGGTCACCATGGGGGCGGTCGGCTACGCTCGCCGACGAGCGGCGCAGCTTACGACAGGCCGACGCCGACGCCGACGCCGCCTGAGACCGTCAGGTCGATGCGCTCCGGCGGGCAGGCGAGGAGTGCGAGCACGTCGGCGGGCTTGGGAGCGCCCTCGCTGGGCGGCGCGGTGATCGCGGCCTGGGCGGCCTCCTCGGAGTGCCAGACCTCGATGACGCGGATCGTGTCCGGATCACTCGCGTCGTTCGCGATCGCGTAGACCTCGCAACCGGGGAAGCCGCGCAGGCTCTCGGCGACGCGGAGCATGAGTGTGGACAGTTCGGGGCCGCGGCCGGGCTGCGCGGTTGCCTTCATCAGCCGTCCGATCATCGGTGGCCTCCCTGGTCGCTCGGGCCGCGGTTCTGGAGTTCGCGGCTGTGGGAGTGAGGTTACGGGAGGCCGCCGACGATCTGGTGGACGTGCCGCGGGGGTCGAGCGGTTCAGCCGCGGGCCGCGGGCCGCGGTTCTGGAGTTCGCGGCTGTGGGAGCGAGGTTACGGGAGGCCACCGACGATCTGGTGGACGTGCGGCGGGGGTCGAGCGGTTCAGCCGCGGGCCGCGGTCCTGGAGTTCGCGGCTGTGGGAGCGACGTTACGGGAGGCCGCCGACGATCTGGTGGACGTGCCGCGTGGGTCGAGCGGTTCAGCCGCGGGCCAGCTTGAGGAGGCGGGTGAGGGGTTCGAGGTCGAAGGGGGCGTCGCTGCCGAGGATGATGTGCGTGGCGCCGGCCTCCAGGTACTCGTCGACCTGGTCGAGGCGGTCGTTGTTGATCATGACGGTGCGGTCGATCTCCTTCGGATCGCGGCCGATCTCGGCGCACCAGTCGTCGAGGATCCGCACCTTCTCGGCGAAGGTGGCGGGGTCGCCCATGCCGTTCCACAGCTGGGCGTACTCCGCTGTGAGCCGGAGGGTGACCTTGGGGCCGCTGCCGCCGATCATGATCGGCAGGTCGGGGGCGGCGGGGTTGAGCTTGGCGAGGCGGGACTTGATGCGGGGGAGCGCCTCCTTGAGGGCCCTGAGACGGCCGGGGGCGTCGCCGAACTCGTAGCCGTACTCGGTGTAGTCACGCTCGAACCAGCCGGCGCCGATGCCGAGGATGGCGCGGCCGCCGCTGATCTCGTTGATGGTGCGGGCCATGTCGGCCAGCAGCTCGGGATTGCGGTAGCTGTTGCAGGTGACCAGGGCGCCGAACCGCGCGTGCCTGGTCGTCGCGGCGATCGCGGCGAGCGTGGTCCAGCACTCGTAGTGCGGGCCGTCGGGCTCGCCGAACAGCGGGTAGAAGTGGTCCCACGTCCAGATCGTGTCGACCTCGAGCGCGTCGGCGGCGGTCCACGCCTCGCGCAGCTGGTCCATCGTGCAGTGCTGCGGGCGCAGCTGGACGCCAACCTTGAATCGGGCCATCAGGTGCAGTTCCTCCCAATGAGCTCGGCCAGCGTGGACGGCCGAGGAGACGAGGGGTGCGCGAGGTGCGAGAACTGCGTCGCGCAGGAGAATCCGTCGAGCAGCAGCTCCACCCTACCGCCACTGTCCTCGGACCAGAGCGCGGCGTCGATCTTCGTCAGCCACTGCTCCTCGCCGATCTGGCGGGAGAGCGGCTCGTGCTCGGCGCGGAAGCCGAAGGAGCCGGCCAGTCCGCAGCAGCCGGCGTCGAGGACGTCCACCGTGTAGCCGAGTTGGGCGAGGATTCGTCGATCGGCGTCGGCGGAGTGCGCGGCACGGGCATGGCAGTGCGGGTGGACGAGGACGCGCACGCCGAATTCCTCGGCCGCGAGCGGGGAGAGGTCGTCGGCGTCGAGGCTCAGGAGGTGCTCGGCGGGCGAGCGGGCCAGCGACGCCAGCTTCTCGGCGCGCGGGTCGTCGGGGAGCAGGCCGGGGAGCTCGTCGCGGAACGCGGCGAGGCAACTGGGCTCGGGGACGACGATCGGGACTCCGGCGGCGATGTACGTGTCCAGGGCGTCGAGCAGGCCGCGCAGCGTGCGTTTGGCCAGCTTGAGCATTCCGGCGTCGTAGAGGGGACGTCCGCAGCAGGCCCATTCGGTCGGGACCGCGACACGTTCGCCAACGGACTCGAAGACGCGCCGCCACTGTTCGGCGATCTCGGGGCGGTAGGCGTCGGTGAACGTGTCCGGCCAGAGTACGACGCTCGGTGTATCCGGGAGTTCCGCGCCACGGTGTGAGCGTCGCAGGGTTTTGGCGGCGACAACCGGCGCGGGGCGCTGGGTGGTGATGCCAGCGGACCTGCGAAGCAGAGCGCTGAAGCGGCCGGAGTTGAGCACCGCGTTGGCGAGCCGGGGGACGCGGGCCGCGATGCGCGCGATCCACGGCGTGAGGGCCAGGACGTACATGGCGCGCGGGCGCAGCCGGCGGCGGTAGTGGTGGGCAAGGAATTCCGACTTGTACGTCGCCATGTCCACGTGTGTGGGGCAGTCGACGGCGCAGCCCTTGCAGGCGAGGCACAGGTCCAGCGCGTCGCGGACCTCCTTGTTGCGCCACGTATTCGGAGTGACCTCGCCCTGGAACATCTCCACGAGCAGCTTCGCGCGGCCGCGAGTCGAGTGCTTCTCGTCCCTGGTCACGCGGTACGACGGGCACATGACCCCGGCGTCGTCGCGGCGGCAGCGGCCCACGCCGACACAGCGTTCCGCGGCGTGCTGGAGAGAGGATTCGTCGTCGAGCAGCGCGAAGAAGGCGCCCGGTTCGGGGCGTGCGCGGCGGTATCCCGGGCCCTGGCGCAGGTTCGTGTCGAGCGGGTACGGGTCGACGACCTTGCCGGGATTCATCCGGCCCCGCGGGTCGAAGACCGCCTTCACCTGCCTGAACGCGTCCACAAGCTCGGGTCCGTACATGCGCTCGAGCAGTTCGCCGCGCGCCTGGCCGTCGCCGTGCTCGCCGGAGAGCGAGCCGCCGAGCGATACGACGAGGTCGGCCGCGCGCTCCACGTACGCGCGGTACGCCCGCAGCCCGGCCTTCGTGTGCAGGTCGAAGTTGTTGCGCGTGTGGACGCAGCCCTGGCCGAAATGCCCGTACCACGCGCCGGAGTACCCGAACTCGTCCCAGAGCTCTGAGATCGCCCGCAGGTACTCGCCGAGCCGTTCCGGCGGGACGGCGCCGTCCTCCCAGCCCTCGGCGTTGTGGCCGCCGTCCTCACGGATCGCGGTGGCACCGAGCCCTGATTCGCGGATCGCCCAGGCGCCGCGCTGGTCCGCCGGGGAGACGAGGAGACGGTAGGAGACGCCGGAGGGAAGCGCGGTGATGAGTGATTGGGCAGCGGCGTCGGCCTCGGCGGCCGAGGAGCCGCCCACCTCGGCGAGGAGCCAGCCCCCTGACCCCGATGCGATGGCTTTGTCGAGGTCGGGCAGGACAGGCAGGTGCTCGACGTTCAGGCTCCGGGAGCGCATCTGGCGCACGAGGGTGACGTCGAAGCCCTCCAGGCCGAGCAGACCGTGCGGGAGCAGGGAGGGGACGGCGTCGGCTGCGTCGAAGACGCTGGGGTAGCCGAGGACGATGAGGCGGCGGTGGCCGGGGCTCGGCGCAAGGCTGACGACCGCCTCGGTGACCAGCGCGCACGTCGACTCGGTGCCGACCAGCAGCCGTGCGACGTTGAGCGGCTGGCCGGGCAGCAGTTGCTCCAGGTTGTAGCCCGACACGCGGCGCGGGATGTCCGGGTAGCGTTCGCGCACCAGGTCCGCGTGCCGGCGGCCGATCTCGCGCAGCGACCCCAGGATTCCGGCTTCAGGTGCACCCTCGCGGACCAGCGCCGCGTAAGCCGCCTCGTCGTATTCGCCGAATTCGTACTCGCCGCCTTCGTAGCAGGCCACGCGGAGCCGCAGTACGTTGTCGACGGTCTTGCCCGCGGAGAGCGCGTGCGTGCCGCAGGAGTTGTTGCCGATCATCCCGCCGAGGGTGCACCAGGCATGCGTGGCCGGGTCGGGGCCGAATGTCAGTCCGTGCGCCTCGGCCGCGTGGCGAAGGTCGTCGAGGACGACGCCAGGCTGGACGCGCGCCGTGCGCGCCTTCGGATCGATATCCAGGATGCGGTTCATGTGTCGGCTGAAGTCGAAGACCACCGCCGTGTTGCACGCCTGGCCGGCGAGCGACGTCCCGCCACCGCGGCCGAGTACCGGCACGTCGTGCGCCGCGCAGACCTTCAGCGCGGCGGCCACGTCCTGCGCCGAGCGTGGGAAGACCACCCCGATCGGAACCTGCCGGTAGTTCGACGAGTCCGTCGCGTAGATCGCCCGCGTCCCCTCCCCGAACTCCACGAGTTCGGGCGCGAGCGCCGCCGCCAGCGCCCGCTCCAGCCCGCCCGCGTCCGCATATGTGGTGGACATATGGGCGATCTTAGAGCAGCTCGCACCTGCGGGTATGATCACGCCCTGTGAACTCACCGCCGGACCCGGGCGACCGCCCGCCCAACCTCACCCGCCGCTCGCTGCTGGCCCTCGGCCTCGGCGCGGGGGTGACCGCGCTCACCGCCTGGGGCGGCGGGCCCGGCTCGGGCGCGGCGGGCACCCAGCAGGCGGCGAACGACGGCGTGTCGATGACCGACGTGTCCCTGGCCCTCGACTGGACGCCGAACACGAACCACACCGGCATCTTCGTCGCGCAGCAGCTCGGCTACTTCGCGGCGCGCGGAATCAACCTGCGGATCGTGCCCTACGGCTCGACCGCCCCCGAGACGCTGATCTCCACGCACAAGGCGGACTTCGGCATCTCCTACCAGGACGGATTGACCGAGGCCGCGGTCGCCGGCGGCGACATCGTCTCGATATTCGCGATCACCCAGAAGACGGACGTGGTCATCGGGGTGCGCGCGGACGCCGCGATCAAGAGCCCGGCCCAGCTCGACGGGAAGGTCTACGCGGGCTACGGCGGCCCGATGGAGGTCCCGATGCTGCAGTACGTGATCCGCGCGGCGGGCGGGACCGGGCAGTTCAAGGACGTCACCCTCAACACCGACGCCTACCAGGCGCTTTACGCCGGCCAGGCCGATTTCGCGATGCCCGAGCCGACCTGGGAGGTGCTGCAGGCCGCGCTCGTCGGCAAGCCGCTGCGCACCTTCGACGTCACCGACTACGGCTTCCCGGCGATCTACTCGGCGATCATCGCCTCCTCGAACCACTACCTGCACCGGAACGGCGACGTGGCCAAGCGCTTCCTCGCCGCGATCGAAGAGGGCTATGCGTACGCGTCCGCGCACCCGACCGAGGCGGCGAACCTGCTCATCCAGGCGAACCAGGCGGTGCTCGGCACGCAGACCGAGCTCGTCATTCAGAGCGCGCAGCTTGAGGCGGCCCAGTACTACAAAGACGCCGAAGGACGGATCGGCTACCAGAGCGCCGCGCGCTGGCAGGCGCTGACCGCGTTCATGTTCGAAAACGGCATCCTGACCGACTCCGCGGGCAAGCCGATCAAGACGGAACCGAAGGTCTCGACGCTGTTCACCAACCAATATCTTCCCGCGAGCGTGACCGCATGACACTCGGTCGGCTCATTCGTATGCTCTGGCCGCCGGTTCTGCTGGCCGCCGTGCTCATCGGCGGCTGGCAACTGGTCGCCGAGTACGCGATCAAGAACCCGGAAGTGCTGCCGACGCCCTCTCAGATCGTCTCGGCCGGCTGGGGCCAGCGGCGCGCGATCGCGCACAATGCCTGGCCGACGCTGCGCGAGACCGAGCTCGGCTTCGCGTTCTCCTTCGTGCTCGCCTGGGTGCTGGCCACGGCCATGGACTTCTCGCCGGCGGCCCGGCGCGCGGTGTACCCGCTGCTGGTCGCCTCGCAGACGGTGCCGATCATCGCGATCGCGCCGCTGTTCGTGGTGATGTTCGGCTTCGGGATCGGCCCGAAGATCCTGCTCGTCGCGCTGGCCACGTTCTTCCCGCTGGCCGCGTCGCTGGCCGCCGGATTCGCGAACGCCGACGCGGACGCCGACCGGCTGATGCGGTCGATGGGTGCGAGCCGCTGGCGCATCTTCTGGACCATGCGGGTGCCCGGCGCGCTGCCGTTCTTCTTCACCGGCCTTCGCGTCGCGATCACGTACGCGATCGGCGGTGCGATCTTCGCCGAATACGCGGGCGCCGAGAGCGGACTCGGCATCTACCTGCAGCAGATGCAGCAGGTCTTCCGCACCGACCTCGTGTTCGCGACGGTCGCGGTGATCGCGATCGGCAGCGTCGCGTTGTTCACGTTGACCTATCTGCTGGAGCGTTGGCTCACCCCGTGGCGCAAGCACGAGCGGGCGGGCCGGGAGGTCGTGCGGTGACCGCGGAATTCCTGCTGGAGACTCGGGGCCTCACCCACGAGTACCCGCGCACCGGCCAGCCGCCGCTCCAGGTCCTCGACGCGCTCGACCTCCAGGTGCGCGAGGGTGAGATCGCAGCCGTGATCGGGCCGAGCGGCAGCGGCAAGTCCACGCTGCTGAACATCCTCGCCGACCTCGACAAGCCGACCAGCGGCGAAGTGCACGTCGGCGGCGGGCGCGGCGTCGCGTACATGCCGCAGAAGGACCTGCTCTTCCCGTGGCGCACGATCGAGGACAACGCGATCCTCGGCCTCGAAGTCGCCGGCGTGAAGAAGAAGGCGGCGCGCGAGCGGGTCGCGCCGCTGTTCGAGGAGTTCGGGCTGACCGGCTTCGAGTACGCGTATCCGGCCCAGCTGTCCGGGGGCATGCGGCAGCGCGCGGCGCTGCTGCGGACCGTGGCGATGGACCGTCCGGTGCTGCTGCTCGACGAGCCGTTCGGCGCGCTCGACTCGCTGACGCGCACGCAGATGCAGCTGTGGCTGGCCGAGACCTGGCAGCGGCACGGGTGGACGATCGTACTGGTCACGCACGATATTCGCGAGGCCGTCTTCCTCGCCGACTCCGTGCACGTCCTCAGCCCGCGGCCAGCGCGTGTCACGCGGCGCTTCGAGATCGGCCTGCCTCGGCCGCGCAACGCCGACACCTTCGCTCTGCCGGAGTTCGCCCTGCTCGAACGGGAACTGCTCGACGCGCTCCTCAACGTAAGCGCCTGACATGTCGACCGCGCCGCACCTCGTGCACGGGATGGGCATTGAACCCGCTGAGGCCGATTGGCCGCCGCTGACGCTGAGCGAGCTCGACAGCCTGCTCGCCGCGTTCCCCGCGGCGGACGGCGCGCTCGGGGTGCGCTGGCGTTCCCCGCGACCGCTCTCGGCCGCCGCCCTCGTTCGTACGACGAATGGGCCGGATGTGTTCGTCAAGCGGCACCACGTCAGTGTCCGTACGCGGGAGAGCCTGGCCGAGGAGCACGGCTTCCTGCGGCACCTCGCGGCGAAGGGCGCTCCGGTCGTGCAAGTGCTCGTCGATGCGCACGGCGAGTCGGTGGGCGTGAGCGAGGACGGCGCCTGGACGTACGAGGTACACAGCGTCGGGGCGGGCGACGATGTGTACCGCGACGCAATCTCCTGGTCGCCGTTCCTGAGCCTGGCACACGCTCGTTCGGCTGGCCGGATCCTGGCGACCTTGCACGAATCCGCCAGGGGCTACGCTGCCCCGAACCGGTCAGTCGCCCCGCTGACCGGCGGATTCACCATCTTCGGCGATCAGGTTGACGCGATGTCCGCCGCCGAGGAGTTCGTCGCCGTACGGCCCGCGCTGGAAGTCTTCCTGGAGCGCAAGGCCGATTGGCGAGGTCAGCTGGAGCGCTGGCACATGCCGTTCTACGAGCGACTTCGGCCGCGGCTCGGCGACCTCGAACCACTGTGGACGCATAACGACCTGCACGCCTCGAACCTGCTGTGGCGCGGCGACGCGGCGGCGACCGTCATCGACTTCAACCTCGCCGACCGCGCGTTCGCCGTGCACGATCTCGCCCTGGCCATCGAGCGGAACGCCATCGAGTGGGTCGAGTTGGACCAGAAGGGCGAGCGGGCACTGCACGCCGAGGCCGCGCGTGCGCTGATCGCGGGCTACGAAGAGGTCCGCCGCCTCACCGACGCCGAACGGGCCGCGCTCCCGGACCTGCTCCCGCTCTGCCACGCGGACTTCGCGCTCAGCGAACTCGACTACTTCGCCGGAGTCACCAAGAACGACGAGAACTCGGAACTCGCCTACCGCTACCTGATCGACCACACGGTCTGGTTCGCCGGCGAGTCCGGAGCATCGTTCCTGCGGGACGTATTCACTCCTCGTGCCTGACCGCCCAGAGCGCGGCCTGCGTCCGGTCCGCCACGCCGAGCTTCATCAGGACATTCGACACGTGCGTCTTGACGGTCTTCTCCGCGAGTTGCAGCGACTTCGCGATCTCCCGGTTCGAGCGGCCGGCGGCGATCTGCTCGAGCACCTCCCGCTCACGGGCCGTCAGCTGCGGCCCCTGCGGCTCGCCCGCCAGGTTGGCCGCTGACGCGGTGCCCGCCTGCGCGACCAGCGCCTCCGTCACCTGCGGGCCGAGAAGCACATGACCCGCGGCGACCGCGCGCACGGCCGTCGCGAGGGCCGCCGGATCGACGTCCTTGGAGATGTAGCCGCGCGCACCGGCCCGAAGCGCGGGCAGGGCGCTGCGATATTCGCCGAAGCTCGTCACCACCAGCGCACGCTCGGCCAAGCCCTGCTCGGCCAGCGTCTCCAGCGCGGTCAGGCCGTCCACCCCCGGCATGACCAGGTCGAGGAGCACGACGTCGGGCAGCAGTTCGGCGGTGAGCGCGGCTGCCTCGGCGCCGTCCGAGGCCTCGCCGACCACCTCGAGATCCGGCTCCAGCTCCAGGAACACCCGCAGCCCCTGCCGGACCATCGGATGATCATCGGCGATGAGGACCCTGATGCTCTTCCGGCTCGAACCGCCCCCGCTAAGCCCGGCCACCGGGCACCTCCAACTCGATCGCCGTGCCCTTGCCCTCGCGCGTGCGCACCGTGAGCCGACCGCCGACCGAATCGGCCCGCTCCCGCATCGAGACGAGCCCGAGTCCGCGGCCCGCCGCCTCCGGATCGAAGCCGGTGCCGTCGTCGCTCACCACCAACCGCACGCCGCCGACCAGCCGCTCAGGGCCCGTCGTGATCGGCTGCACGGACACCTCGATCCGGCTCGCGCCCGCATGCTTGAGCGCGTTGTGCAGCGCCTCCTGCGCGACCCGGAGCACGACCTGATCGTGCGTCGGAGGCAGCGAATGCGCCGCGCGGCAGGTGAAGCGCACGCGCGGGCCGCCGTGCGAACTGCGCGCCCGGTCGATCACCGCGACCTGCTTGCGCAGCGCCTCGGCAAGCCCGTCGCCCGCCAGATCCGGCGTGCGCAGCTCGCCGACGGCCGTGGTCAGCTCCTCGGCCGCCTCCGTCGCCAAGGCTCCGACCTGCGCCAGCTGCTCCCGGGCGCGCTCCGGATCCGACTCGACCAGGCTGCTCGCGGCCTGCGCCGTCAACCGCAGCGCGAACAGCTTCTGCGCCACGGCATCGTGCAGCTCCCGCGCCAGCCGCGCCCGCTCCGTCGTGATCGCCAGCTCGCGCTCGCGCTCGTAGAGCCGCGCGTGCGTCAGTGCGATCGCCGCGTGCGCCGCGAGGATCTTCAGCAGCGCCTCGTCGTCGTCCGTGAAGTCCGCGCCCTCGCCGACCGGCTCGGTGTTGCCCATGAACAGCGCGCCGAGGATCAGGTCCCCGTCCCGGATCGGCACGCCGAGGAAGCCGCGCAGCCGCGGATGCGCCGACGGCCACCAGCTGAAGCGCGGATCCGCCATGATGTCCCGCAGCCGCTGCGGATGCGGATCCTGCATCATCACGCCGAGCATCCCGTGCTGCCTGGGCAGCGGCCCGATCGCCTTCCACTGCTCGTCCGAGACCCCCTCGACCAGGAAGCGCGCGAACGAGCCCGCGCCGTCCGGCACCCCGAGCGCCGCGTACTCGGCGCCGACCAGGTCGCGCGCCGTCCGCAGGATCGTCCGCAGCACGGTCGAGGTGTCCAGGTGCTGGGTGACCGCGAGCACGGCCTCGCTCAGCTCGCTCATGGCGGCCAGCGCCGCGGACCTCGCGCTCGACCCCGCGCCGTTCTCGGACGTCATGCGTCCCACGGTACCGCCGACCTCCGACGGAGCGGATCGGTCCGCGTGCGGGCGCTTGGTCCTAGGACCAAAGTCCTGCGACGGACCGGGCTGCGGCCCGATCACGGTCCGCACCGCGCGGCGGGACCGTCGAGGCATGACGAACACGAACGCAACCGCGAAAACCCTCCGCGACACCCGGCCGGTCGCCGTCATCACCGGCGCCTCCCGCGGCCTCGGGCTCGAACTGGCCCGATACCTGGCCGGCGCCGGCTGGCGGCTGGTGCTGACCGCGCGCGGAGCCGAGGACCTGGAGAAGGCCGTCGCCGAGATCGACGCGTGCGCGGCCGTGACGGCGCTGGCGGGGAGCGTCGTCGACGACGACCACCGCGCCGAGCTCGCGCACGCCGCGGCGGAGCTCGGCGGAGCCGACCTGCTGATCAACAACGCCTCCACGCTCGCCGGCTACGACCTCAAGGGCGACCCGATGCCGACACTCGCGCAGTTCCCGCTGGTCGGGCTGCTGGAGACCTTCGAGGTCAACGTCCTCGGCCCGCTCGCGCTCACCCAGCTGCTGCTTCCGCAGCTGCGGCTCAAGCACGGCCGGATCATCAACATCTCCTCGGACGCGGCCGTCGAGGCGTACGCGGGCTGGGGCGGCTACGGCGCGAGCAAGGCGGCGCTGGACCACGCCTCGGCGATCCTCGCGCAGGAGGAGCCGGACGTGACCGTATGGTCCGTGGATCCCGGCGACATGCGCACGAAGATGCACGCGGAGGCCTTCCCCGGCGAGGACATCTCCGACCGGCCGCTGCCGTCCGCCGTCGTGCCCGCCTTCCGCAGGCTGCTCGACGAGAACCCCGCCTCCGGCCGCTTCACGGCCGCCGGCCTGCTCGGGCAGGAGGCCTGACATGAGCCTCAGTCTGGAGACCGGATTCGACTTCGACGTCCCCGAGGAGCTGACCGCGCACGCGCCCGCCGAGGCGCGCGGCCTGGCCAGGGACGGGGTGCGGATGGTCGTCGGCTACAAGAAGGCGATGACGGCCGAGCACCACCGCTTCACGGACCTGCCTGACGTGCTGACCTCGAAGGACCTGATCGTGGTCAACAACTCGGGCACGCTCCCGGCGGCGCTCGCCGGACACCTGATCGACGGCCGGACCGTCGCCGTGCACGTGTCCTCGGCCGAGCCGAACGAGCGCGGTACGTACCTGGTCGAGCTGCGCGAGCCCGCGCCGGACGGGGGCGCGGCGCGGTTCTACCCGGCGGCCGAGTCGCCGGCGCGGCCCGGTCTCGTGGTCACGCTGCCGGGACGTGCGCACGCGCGGCTGACCGAGCGCTTCACGGATCGGCTCTGGTACGCGGAGCTCAAGCTGCCGCGCGGCATGTCGCTCGTGGCGTACCTCGCCTGGTACGGCAAGGCGATCCGGTACGGATACGTCGACCGGGAGTGGCCGATCGAGGCGTATCAGACCGTGTTCGCGACCGAGCCGGGCAGCAGCGAGATGCCGAGCGCCGCGCGGCCGTTCACGGCCGAACTGGTGACGGAGCTGGAGCGGCGCGGTACGACTATTGCGCCGATCACGCTGCACACCGGCGTCGCATCCCCCGAAGCGCATGAGGCGCCGTACGCCGAACGGTTCAAGGTGCCCGCGGCCACCGCTGCTCTGGTCGAGCGAACACGACGCGAGGGCGGCCGCGTCGTGGCCATCGGAACCACCGTAGTGCGCGCCCTCGAATCCGCGGTCGACGCGGCCGGCCGCGTGCACGCGGCCGACGGCTGGACCGACCTGGTCATCACCCCCGAGCGCGGCGTGTTCGCGGTCGACGGCCTGCTCACCGGCTGGCACGAGCCGCGCGCCTCGCACCTGCTGATGCTCGAGGCCGTCGCCGGCCGACCGCTGCTCGACCTCTGCTACGCCGAGGCGATCGCAGGGGGCTACCTGTGGCACGAGTTCGGCGACGTGAACCTGCTGCTGCCCTAGCGGGCCGTCGCCGCGCAGGGCGGGGCGG
>NZ_JAGSOH010000071.1 GCF_018139625.1 Actinospica acidithermotolerans
CGGTGGGGCATGAGGGCCTTTCCGGTAGCCGGTGCAGATGTCGCAATCCACACCAAGCCAGAAGGCCCTCACCCATTACAAGATCAACCGGCCGTGACCCCCGTCACCAACCTCTGTGGTCAGTACAGTTAGCCGCTCTTCCCTAGCCGAAGCCATCGCCGTTTGCCTCTGCTTGACTGATGAGCTGTTCCTGGGACGGGCGCTTGGCGAGGACAGCGGCGACCTTGTCTGCGCTTACGCCCTGCTCTGCGAAAAGCTTCGTCGCCCGGAGCGTCGGCTCCTGAAGGATCGCGAGGAGCAGGATGGCCGTGCTGACGTCACCGCGACCGACGTCGCGAGCCGCCTTCGTCGCTCTGGCGACGACCGCCTTGGTCTCTTGGGCGAGTGGGACGTGACCCTCGCCGACCTGATCGCTGTGGGGCAACAGGGCACGAAGATCGATCCAGGTGGCTTGTCGATTGAGGCCCAGCCCGTCACATCTGCGTCACTCGGGCTCCGCGCGAGTAGGCCCATGAGGAGGTGCTCTGGCGCGATCTGGGTCTGGCCGAGGGTCTGCGCCGAGCTTCGTGCACCAATGAACACGGCTTTCGCCGAGCCTGTGAATGTGTCGAATATCGCGGCCACCGGTGGAGCATCGCACAGGCGTTCTTGCGTTGGGCCATCCCCCGAGCGGCCTAATGATCAATCCAAGATCTCGCGTAAAAGATCACGCTAGATAAGTCGGCACCTACTCGCAGACCAGAATCCACCGAGGTCATCATGCGTAAGGTGTATGTCATGCTGCCCCTGCTTTTCGTCGCAGGTTGCAGCTCAGCCGGAACCATCTCGACCACGCCAGCCACACACCAGGCCACGACGAGCGCGGCCCCCACCACGGCAGCAGCGCCCACGTCGAGCGCAGCTACGACGGCTGGAGTAGGCGACACGATCGACCTGAACGGTCAGACCTCCGGAGACGAGCTCGCGGTTACCGTCGTGAAGGTGGTGGACCCCGACAGCTCAAACGACGGCTTCTCCTCACCCCCTGCCGGAGACCACTACGTCTCCGTGCAGTTCCAACTCGTGAACATCGGTACAGGGGCCTACCAGGACGACCCCTTCGTCGACATCACCGCCAAGGACGCCGCAGGACAGTCCATGCAGCAGGACATCGTGACCTCAACGACCGCAGGAGCGCAGCTGGACTCCAGCACGAACCTGGCCCCGGGGGACAAGGCGTTGGGGTTCGAGACGTTCGACGTCCCCAATGGCGACAAGATCACACAGGTCCAGTACGCGCTGAACGGCGGTCTCTACGGGAACTCCGGCGAGTGGAATATCAGCTAGGCCGGCCCGATCCCGACCCTCGCGCACCCTGGGGCAGCCCCTGACCGGCGAAAGCAATGGTCAGGGGCTGTTTCGCGCTTGGGCGCGCCCGGTGGCTATCTTGGCCGGATGAGCGTCGAGCCGAGCGAATACGTCAAGAGGCTGCCGGTCGGGCAGCGGATAGCGTTCCCCGCGGAGGGGATACCGGGCTGGGAGATCTTCCCGTTCGAAGGCGATCTGCGGATCAAGGTGCTGGAGCAGCCGGTACTGCCCGAGCCGCCCCGCCAGGGGGAGGAGGGCGCCGAGAACTGCCAGGCTTGCGCCACGCCGGACGCCGAGTACATCTGGACCGACGAATACTGGCGGCTGAAGGGCTACGGGCCGGCCGCGGTCCCGGCTGTGCTGATGCTGGAGCCGCGAGGCCACCACGACCAGTCCGACCTGCCGGTCGAGCGGGCCACAGAGATCGGTCCGCTGTTCCAGCGCATCGAACGGGCCGTCATGGGCCTCGGCGGCATAGCGCGGGTGCACAACTACCGGTTCGGCGACGGAGCCACGCACCTGCACTACTGGTTCTTCGCGCGACCCGAGGGGATGATGCAGCTGCGCGGCTCGTGCCTGGCCATCTGGGACGACCTCCTGCCGAAAGCCCCCGAGGCGGAGTGGGCGGAGACGAAGCGGCGCATCGCGGCGGCCATGGCGACAGATGGCGGCATCGCGCACGTCTAGGCCGCGAGCGTCCGCGTGCGCGGACATGGTGTTCGCGTGCGGACGCGCTCGTCCGCACGCGCGTTCGAGTTCCGTGATCGGCGGCCGTTTCGCGCCGTCGGCGGCCGCCTGCTCACGGATTCGGTGTCGCCGTGCGGAACCCGTTGGTGGGATAGTCGGCCATTCTGGTTGCGCGCGAGCGGCGGCGCGCGGGATTCTGGCAGCCTCGAAACCAACGAGGACGAGTCACGAGCGAGCAGGTCGGCAGGATTAGACAGTGATTTTCAAGAGAGTCGGCGAGGGACGGCCGTACCCCGACCACGGGCGCAATCACCGCGCCTGGGCCGAAGTGTCGCCGCGTCAGGTCCGGCTCGACCAGCTTGTGACCACGAAGCGGCAGTTGGATCTCGACGCGCTGCTGGCCGACGACTCCACGTTCTACGGCGATCTGTTCGCCCACGTGGTGAAGTGGCGCGGGGAGTTCTTCCTCGAGGACGGGCTGCACCGGGCCGTGCGCGCGGCCTTGCAGCAACGGACAGTACTCCATGCGCGCGTACTTGACCTGGATATGTGAATACTCTGCGCGACCGTCCGGGTACTTTCGGTGCATGGACGCGAACCCCCAACCCGAAACCACCCCGAGACCGGAACCGGAGCACGCCGAGGCGCCGGCCACCGACCACGCTGTGCGCTCCCCCGGCGAGATCGGCGGCAAGAAGTTCCGGGTCGGGCTCGACGACGCATACGTGCCATTCCGCCGGCGGACCAAGCGCCGTCGCAAAACCCTGGCACTGGCTCTCGGCGGACTGCTGATCCTCGGCGTCGGCGCCTACGGCCTGGTGAACCTCGTCACCGCCCCGGCGCAGAACGCGGCGGCCGCGGCGTGCAAGGCAAGCTCGGCGCACGACCTGGCCGCCGGCTCCGGCGGACTGGCCGCCGTCGGTTCAGGCGCGAGCGCCTCGACGAAATTCACATTGAACGTCTATAACTCCACCCAGCGCCGCGGCCTCGCCGCGAACACGGCGGCGCAACTCAAGCTGCGCGGCTTCCTCATCGGCCAGGTCACCAACGATCCCCTCAAGGCGAACCTCACCATCCCGGCCCAGGTCCGCGGCGCCAAGTCGCAGACCGCCGAACTCGACGAGGTCGCCGCCGAGGTCCCCGGCGCCAAGATCCAGACCGACAGCCGCACCGACCCGAGCATCGACCTCGTCCTCGGCACCGGCTTCACCTCCCTCGCCACCCCCCAGCAGGTCACCGCCGCCCTCAGCGCCGCCCAGGCCGCCGAAGCCAGCGCCTCCGCGGCCGCCGAGGCAAGCGCCGCCCACTGCTCGCACTGACGCAGAGACAGCAGAGAGGGGGACACGGCGGTAGAGACGCACGGACGACGGAGAGACCCTGAGGGGTCATCACAACGCCTCCCCGCGGGCCGCCGTGGGCGCCGCCGCGGTTCGCGGCACGCTGGAGGCCGTGCGCCGCCCCCTACACAGCATGAGAGCCGGTAGTCAGCTCCACTGACTACCGGCTCTCACCAGCGGTGACGGAGGGATTTGAACCCTCGGTGGCTTGCACCACAAACGCTTTCGAGGCGTTCTCCTTAGGCCGCTCGGACACGTCACCGGGGAGAACATTACCCGATGGGGCGCCGTTCGGCGAAAAACTTGTCCAGCAGGGCGCCGGCCTCGGCGGCGAGGATGCCGGGGACGACTTCGGGGCGGTGGTTCAGGCGTCGGTCGCGGGGGAGGTCCCAGAGGGAGCCGACGGCGCCGGCCTTGGGGTCGGCGGCGGCGTAGACGATGCGCTCGACGCGGGCCAGGACGCTGGCGCCGGCGCACATGGCGCAGGGCTCCAGGGTGACGACGAGGCTGCAGCCGGCCAGGCGCCAGCTGCCGAGGACGGCTCCGGCCTCGCGCAGGGCGAGCACCTCGGCGTGGCCCACGGGGTCGGCTTCGGCTTCGCGGACGTTGTGGCCTCGGCCAAGCACCAGGCCGTCCGGATCCACGACGACGGCCCCGATCGGCACGTCGCCGCCGGCGGGGGCGAGGACGGCCTGCTCCAGGGCCGCCCTCATCCACGTCTCGTACCGGGCGGTCAGCCAGGAAGGCAGCGCGCTCAGCGGACCGCCTCGAGCTCCTCGGCCGCGCCGAGCACGCCGGCGATCTCGGAGAGCGCGTCGGCCGGGGTCAGCCGTCCGTCGCACAGGCCGATCAGCTCCTTGGCCGGCTGGCCGAAGTCCGCGAGTAGCGCCGCGTCGCCCGCGGGCCCGCTCGGGGTGCTGGGACCGGCGTACTCCTCGTCCTCGAGCTCGACCTCGGGGTCCTCGCCGAGCTCGATCTCGTCCGCCTCGTCCGCCGCGGGGACGGCCGCCTCCAGCGGCGAGCCGTCCGGGCCGACCGGCACCAGGGTGGCGGCGGTCAGCAGGTCCGCGTAACCGGAGCGGCTCACGCCGGCCAGGTCGGAGGCGAAGACCCGCGGGTCCTCGTCGACGTCGAGCCGGACCACGGCGAACCAGGCGTCCTCCCGCTCCAGCAGGACGACGGCCGTGTCCGGCTCCTCGTCCTCGCAGGCCTCCCGGATGAACTCGACGAGGCCCACACCGTCGTCGACCTCGTCCAAGTCGACGTCGCGCGCCTGCCACTCGTCCGCGTAGCGCGCAAGCAGAGCTGCGAAATAGGCCACGGTCTGCCCACTCTCCCCTCTCTCCGACACGTACTCACGTACTGTTCGTGCTGCTCGTTGTAGTTCAGTATCCGTCCGCGGGACCGAATCCCGGGCGAGCGCAGTCGGTGAACTGGCGTGCGAAGCCGATGCGCCCAGCCAAGTGTGCCACCAGGTCGGTCAGTCTCAGCGCTCGTTCATCCAACAGCTGCTCGCAGGCCAGCTGGA
Organism: Actinospica acidithermotolerans; assembly: GCF_018139625.1. Lineage (GTDB taxonomy): Bacteria > Actinomycetota > Actinomycetes > Streptomycetales > Catenulisporaceae > Actinospica > Actinospica acidithermotolerans. The sequence goes on from NZ_JAGSOH010000071.1 coordinate 4,900, forward strand.
GTTCCAGCGGGTCGAGGCCGAGATCGGCGAAGATCGCGTCGTCGCCGGCCGGACCCCGGCCTTGATCGCCGGCCAGCCCGAGCCGGTCGAGCACCTGCGCGGCCACCTCGTCCTCCTCGGCGGCGGCTTGCTCGGAGATGAACAGCCGCTCCTCCGGGCCGACCAGGCGCAGCGCGATGAAGTACTCGTCGCCGAGCCCGAGCAGCCCGAGGGTCGGGCCCTCGGACGCCTGCTGGCGCACGGCGTGGATGAACAGGTCGAGGCTCTCCGCGACGTGCGGGGGCAGCGGCGCGGCCAACCAGCGACCGTCCTCCTGGAACACGGCCACCGCGAAATCGACGAGATCCTCGTCGAACGGGGCCTGTTGCCCGGCTGATGCCATGCCCGTCCTTCCGGCCTCGCGCCGCCCGCGGGCTCCACCCGCTTCTGCGCACGGCGGCGTCGTCTGCTCAATGGCATCGTCGCAGAAAGAGGCCGTTTCCGGCACTGGTTCGGGCACACGGACTGCTCTCCCGCGCGCAGATCAGTCGGCCGGGTCAGTACCGGAACGTACGGAGCAGCCGCGCGTGCAGCTCGGCGTTGCGGGTCTTGCGCGGCGCGACGCGCTTGCGCAGCTCCTTGGCCTCGGCGAGTTCGGCGAGGAAGACGGCCCGGCGCAGATTGCGGTCCTCGGGCTGCTGCGGCGTGTCCGGCTTGGCGGAGGAGCCGGCGGCCTTGGTCACCGGCTTTCCGGAGGCGCCCGGGGGCTTGCCGCGGGCCGCCGCCCGCTTCTTGCCGCCCTGCCCGTCCGGTCCCGTGCCACGTCGCTCGCTCATGGTCACCCCGATTCCTTCCTCAAGACCCTACCCCGGCTGACCGGGACGGCAACCTGGAAAGCCGGGCGGGCCGCCAGCCGCATACACTCTTCGACATGCGTATCCACGTCGCCGACCACCCGCTGATCGCCCACAAGCTCACCACGCTGCGCGACCAGCAGACCGACTCACCGACCTTCCGTCGGCTGGCCGACGAGCTCGTGACGCTGCTCGCCTACGAGGCCACCCGGGACGTCCGGGTATCCCCGGTCGAGATCGTTACACCTGTGGCGCCCACCACAGGCGTCCGGCTGGCCGCCCCCAAGCCGCTGGTCGTGCCGATCCTGCGGGCCGGCCTCGGCATGCTGGACGGCATGGTCCGGCTGCTGCCGACCGCCGAGGTGGGCTTCCTCGGCATGGTGCGCGACGAGGGGACGCTGACCCCGTCCACCTACGCCACGCGGATGCCGGACGACCTCTCCGGCCGGCAGTGCTACGTGCTGGACCCGATGCTGGCGACCGGCGGCACGCTGATCGCCGCGGTGAACCTGCTCGCCTCGCGCGGCGCCGAGGACGTCACCGCGATCTGCCTGCTGGCCGCCCCCGAGGGCATCGCGGCGATGGAGAAGGCGCTCGGCGACTCGAGCGTGCCTGTGACGGTCGTCACGGCCGCCATCGACGAGCGGCTCAACGAGCACGGCTACATCGTCCCGGGCCTCGGCGACGCCGGCGACCGGCTCTACGGCGTGGCCGGCTGACCGGACGTCAGGTCAGCCGGGATCCGACGGGCCCTCGCGAGAGCCGCAGGCTTCGCGGGGGCCCCTTCATGTCTCAGGATTCGACGACGCCGAGGTCAGCGGCGGGAGCGCGCGACGGGCGCGCGAACGGGCTCACGCAGCGTGACCGCGATCTCGGTATTGTGACGCGGAATCCGGTTTCCGGAGGCCGCTTCGTCGGGTAGTGCCGTAGAGAGAGGGACGGCCGAACCGCCGAGCACGGTCGAGGCCGATCTTCCGCTGTGGGAACGATATTCAGGCTACGCTGGTGCCGACATCAGCAGAGTCGGAGGGGACGAGGAGAGGCCCATGCCGAAGGCAAAGCCCGCCATCCAGTGGGGCATCGTTATCTTCCTAGTCTTCTACATAGTCCATGACCCGACGTCCTCGACCCGCCTGGTGGGGAACGCCTTCGACTTCATCTCCAGCTCGATCCACACGCTGTTCTCGGTGTTCTCGTTCCACTCGAACGCCTGAGGCGCGATGTCGATCACGGACTTCTCCCAGACTCCTGCCGACCAGGCGCCTGGCTGGATCAAGAAGTACCTGGATCCGAGCGAGAAGCTGGTGTTCCACGCGCGGTTCCACCCCGCCACGCTGCTCGAGCCCGTGTCCGTGTTCGTGCTCGGACTCGTCGCGACGAGCTACGCCGACCTCGCGGTCCGCTCCTCCTCGGGGCGCGGTCGCGAGGTGCTGGTGCTGGTGTGGGTGCTGTGGGCGGCGTGGGCGCTCTCCACGATCTGGGACTACAAGACCCTGACCGGGTTCTATAAGGGCTCTGCGGTAACCCGGCTGTTCGCCTTCCTGGTCACCGCGGGCCTGATCGCGCTGTTCGGCTACGTCGGCAAGACCCGCGGCGTCGGCGCGGCGCTCTGGTTCGCGCTGCTGCTGTACACGCTGTGGGTCTTCCTGCAGGTGCTGCTCTACCTCAGCCACTACATGGTGCTCACCAACAAGCGGCTGATCGTCGTGGAGGGCATCGTCAACCGCGAGGTGAAGTCGCTGCCGCTGGGCAAGCTGTCGGACATGATCTACCAGCGCACGGCGATGGGCCACGCGCTCGGCTACGGCACATTCGACCTGCAGGCGCCGGGCGCGTCGGTGAACCTCGGCCGGCTGAAGTACGTCAGCAAGCCGGACAACACCTATCTGCAGGTCTCGCACCTGCTCTGGGCGGCCAGCGGGCCGCCGGACCCGAAGAAGATCCGGCTGGACGGCCAGATCGGCGGAGCCGGAGAGGGATCCAAGCCGATCAACCTGTCCGGCCAGATGGACGGCTGAGCGCTCGGCTTCCGAGTCACGAGAAGGCAGGCGGGGCCCGTCGGGCGCCGCCTGCCTTTCGCATACCCCTGAGGGAACCTGGGAAGCGCGGGGCTAGATGGTTGATGCCTGGATCGGTGCAGCTCAGGTTGTGTTCAGTGGTCGTAAGCGATCAGTGAGCGCTTGTGGGCTGCACCGATTCGCCAGTTGTGCCAGATGGCGGTGTTCAGGGCGAGTAGGCGCTGGATGACGCGGGTGAACAGTCCGTCGGGCTGGTGTGCGCCGGGATGCTCGATGCCGAGCTGGCCCTTTAGGGACTCGATCACGGATTCGACCCTTTGCCGCAGCCACTGGGGATACACCCCGGGATCGGCCTCGTTCTCGTACGGTTCGCGTACGAGCGTCAAGCCCAGATCACGCAGTTCGGTGGCGAACGGGCGGGAGCGAAAGCCCTTGTCCGCTACGACCGTCGTGCCGGGTGCCGGACGGTTCGCCGGCACGGCGAACATCATCCGTGCCGCCTCGACCTCGCCGTGCTGCTTGGGGCTGAACAGCGCGAATCCGGTCACCAACCCGTCCGCGGTGACCAGCAGCAGCAATCTCATCCCCCAGAAGTACAGCGAGTGCGAGGCGTCGTAGCCGTACCCGCAGTACCCGAACAGGTTCGAGCGCTTGACCGTCTCCCGCGACATACCACAGATGATCTTGGTGGAGTCCATCAACCGCACCACGTCGAACGACGTGGCGGTGTGCTCGGCCAGGTACCTCATCGCCTGGAGCATCAGAGCGCTGAGCGCACGCAGCCTGCGGTTGTACTTCGGTTGCGACAGCAGGCGCGGGAACAGGTGCCCGACCAGTTTGGGCGCGGCCCGCAGCCACCGACGCTCGGATCCATAGCCCAGATGCGCCTGCGCAACGGCCAGGCAGACCAGCTCGGCGTCGGTAACGTGCGGGGCAGCGCCAAGCGCGGGCCTGGCGAATCCGAGTGAAGGCATGAGCTGATCGGTCAGCTCCACGTACAGTGCAATCAGAAGGGTGTCCAAGTCGGCGTCCACGGCAACCTCGCAGGTGAGCCTGGGTTAGATACGCCGATCGTGGACACCCTTCGTGATCCACCGGGAGCAAACCGAAGATCCGCAATCCCTACGCCAACCCCCGGCATCAACCATCTAGAGCAGGCCCTCCGGAACCTGGTCCAGCGTGCGCAGGATCGCCGTGGCCAGCTCACGCGCGGTCTCCGCGGTCAGCTCGACGGCGACGCGCGCACCCGCGCCCTCGCCCGGGTTGCGGAAGTCGATGTTGAGGGTGTGCTCGGCCGGGGCGTGCACCGGGTGGTCGAAGTAGACCGAGGTCTCGGTCAGCTTGAACCAGCCGTCGGCGCCCTTGCCGCTACCCTCCGTCGCCACCATCTCGGTGATATAGGTGCACACGGGGATCAGGCTCCCAGGTGCTTGCCGTAGAACGCGGCGATCCGCGCCCAGCCGTCCTTGGCCGCCTCCGGGCGGTAGGAGGGCCGGTCCACCGCGAAGAACGCGTGGCCGGCGCCCTCGTAGGAGTGGAACTCGTACTCCTTGCCGGCGCCCTTGAGCAGCTGCTCGAAGTCGGCGACCTGCTCCGGGGTCGGGTACTTGTCGTCCGCGCCGAACAGGCCGAGGATCGGGCAGCGCACCTCGGTGACGCGCTCGTTGAGGGCGGTGATCTTCAGCGGCCAGCCCTCCGGCACGGTGCCGGTGACGAAGGCGCCGTAGCAGTCCACGGCCGCGTCGATGTCCACGGTGATGGCCGCGAGAACGGCCTGCCGTCCGCCCGAGCAGTGCCCGATGGCGCCGACCTTCCCGTTCGAGTTCGGCAGCGAGCGCAGGTAGGCCGCGGCGCCGGCCACGTCGATCGTCAGCCGCGCGTCGGGCACGCCGCCGTTGGCGCGGGCCGTCGCCGCCGCGTCGTCCGGCGCCGCGCCGGGCGCCTCGCGCCAGTACAGGTTCGGCATGACGGCGTTGAAGCCCAGGGAGGCGAACCGGCGCACCATCTCCTTGGACGCCTCGTCGTACCCGGGCATGTGGTGGATCACCACGACCCCGCCGCGCGGCGCGGCGTCCTGGACGAGGGCCGCGTAGGCCTCGATCTCGCCGTCCTCGGTGCCGATGGTGATGGTCTGGGAAAGGAAGGCATCGCTCATGGGCCCAGTCTGGGACTAATTAGGCTTGCTCAGCAAATGCGGGGACCGGTCCCCGTGCGCGGGTGCGACGATCCGAACCGAGTCCGGTGTTGGAAAGCTCGTATTCGAAGGTGGGACGATGGCCCCGAGCGACGCGAACGGCATACGCGGCGTCAGAACCGTCCGGCGCACCGACCTGGTGCTCGGCGATCAACTCGGCCGCGGCGGGCAGGGCACCGTCCACCGCGTCGTGCGCGGCCCGGCCGCGGCGAGCACCTTCTCCGTCCCTCCGGCTCCCGCTCCCGGCATCGACGGCTGGGAGTCGGTCTACAAGGAGTACCGGCCCGAGGTGCTCCCCGATCTCGATCCCGCGGCCCTCGCGGCGATGGTCGAGCTGCAGGGCGCGGGCGGCTCGGAGCCGGGCGAGGCGCGCTGGCTCGCGGAGACGACCGCGTGGCCGTCGGCCGTGGTCGAGGAGTCGGGCGCCGCGCGCGGCTTCCTGATGCGGTCCGTCCCGGACCGCTTTCACTTCGACCTGCGCGGACTGAAGTCCAGCGGCGAGCGGCGGCTGGCGAACTTCGAGTACCTGCTCAACGACGACGCGTACATCGGGGGCGTCGGCCTGCAGGTCAGCGACCGCGATCGGATCACGCTGCTGCACGACCTGGCCGGGACGCTGATCCGGCTGCACCGCATGGGGATCGCGGTCGGCGACCTGTCGCCGAAGAACCTGCTGTTCTGCACCGATCCGCGCCCCGAGTGCTTCCTGATCGACTGCGACGCGATGCGGGTGCGCGGCGCGAGCGTGCTGCCGCAGGCCGAGACGCCGGACTGGCAGCTGCCGGCCGGCGAGGAGCGGGCGACCGCGGCCGGCGACGCGTACAAGTTCGCGCTGCTCGCCGTCCGGCTGTTCGCCCGGAGCCAGACCACGTCCGATCCGTCCGCGCTCGCCCTGACCAGCTCCACGCTCGGCGATCTGGCCCGCGAGGGGCTCTCGGCGGACCCGGCCGCGCGCCCGGACCTAGGCCGCTGGGCCGACGCGCTCGGCCCGGTCATCGCGATCGCCTCGACGCAGGCCACCCAGATCACCAACCTCGCGGCCGCGTCGCCGACGCTGCGCTTCACCCTCGGCGGGAGCAAGGGCGACCAGTCGCAGCAGTCCATCGCACCGTCCGGCGCCGGCGCGAATGCGCCTCTGCCTCCGTGGTACTCGCCCGGGTACACCGGCTTGCCCGGCCAGCCGGGTTCCGGCGGCGGCGGGACGACGACCGGAGCGCCGACCCCGCCCAAGAACGCGGGCGTGATCGCCGCGGCGGTATCAGCGGCGGTCCTGGTCCTGATCGTGGTGATCGCGCTCAGCAACCACTCAAGCAATACGCCGACGCCCTCGCCGACGACCAGCGGTTCCGACTACTCGTACGACCCGTACACCACGTACTCGGACCCCGCACCGGACCCCGTGACGACCTCGGATTCGCCGACGGAGGACGCTGTGGCACAGGCCTCGGTCGGCGACTGCTTCTACGACGAGGGCACGAGCACGACCCCCGATCTCGTCTCGACGGACTGCACGACCGGCGCCTTCGAGGTGGTCAAGATCAACGACGACACCACGGATCTGAGCAGCTGCGACGGCGTCACCGACGAGGACGAGGCCGTGTCGTCGTCTGCCGACGATCTTGTCCTGTGTCTGAGCTACCAGAACTCGGGCGGCGACGCCTTCCACGCGTCACAGGGCGACTGCGTGTACGGGCAGTCCGGCACCGGTTCGGAGTGGGACGTCGAGAGCTGCGAGACCGGGAACTTCAAGGTCCTGGCCACCTATCGGGGCACGACCGATTCAAGCAAGTGCAAGGGCTGGCCGAACTACGACGAATACCGCTACTACCCGATCGACAGCGACTCCAGCCTGGACGTGCTCCTTTGCCTGTCGATGAACTACCCCGACGCCGCCGGCGACGCCACGCAGAACGAATGCCTGGAGAAGGGAGGCACCGACACGCACCCGACGTTCACCAACACCGGTTCGTGCAGCACCTCGAACGTCTACGTGACCGGACGCACCAACACGTACGACGACCCGAGCTTCTGCGGGAACGACGGTGCCACGTGGTGGGAGAACTCGGACTACCCGAATCTGGCGTACACAGTCTGCTGGGCCTGGCGTTAGCGACGAGGGCGCCGCGCCGCTTGCTCCACCAGGCCACCGCACTACTGCTGTATTTCTCGTGTTACTGCTGTGCCGATCGCTCCAGCCGTACCGCCACCGATTTCGAGGCCGGCGTGTTGCTGGTCTCGGCGACGGAGTCGAGCGGCACCAGGACGTTCACCTCCGGGAAGTACGCCGCGGCGCAGCCCTTCGTCGTCGGGTAGGACACGACGCGGAAGCCGTCGGCGCGGCGCTCTCCGTCCTTCCAGACACTGATCAGGTCGACCTTCTCGCCGTCCGCGAGACCGCGCGAGCGCAGGTCGAAGGGGTTGACGAACACGACGCGGCGTCCGCCGTGGATCCCGCGGTAGCGATCGTCATAGCCGTAGACGGTCGTGTTGAACTGGTCGTGCGAGCGCACGGATTGCAGCAGCAGGCAGCCGTCCGGGACCTCGGTCGCGGTCGGCTCGTTGACGGTGAGCCGGGCCTTGCCGGTCTCTGTCTTGAAGTCGCGCGAGTCGTGCGGCGGCCGTGGCAGGACGAATCCGCCGGGCTGCCTGACCCGGTCCTCGTACGCGTGGAAGCCGGGCACGACACGCTCGATGTGCCCGCGGATCACGGCGTAGTCGTCCCGCATGGCCCGCCAGCCGAGGTCGTCGCCGAACATCGTCTCGGCGAGCCCGGTGACGATCGCGACCTCGCTGCGCACGTTCGCCGACGGCGGCAGGAGCCGGCCGCGCGACGCGTGGACCATGCTCATCGAGTCCTCGACGGTGACGAACTGCTCGCCACCGGCCTGCACGTCGCGCTCGGTGCGGCCGAGGCAGGGCAGCAGCAGCGCTTCGCGGCCGTGGCACACGTGCGAGCGGTTCAGCTTCGTCGCGACGTGCGCGGTCAGGCCGCACTTCGCCAGCGCCGCCTGGGTCACCGCGGTGTCCGGGGTCGCGGACGCGAAGTTGCCGCCGAGCGCGAAGAACACGTCCACCTTGCCGTCGCGCATCGCGCGGATCGAATCGACCGTGTCCATCCCGTGCTCGCGCGGCGGCTCGAAGCCGAACTCGTCGCGCAGCGCGTCGAGGAAGGAGTCCGGCATCTTCTCCCAGATGCCCATCGTCCTGTCGCCCTGGACGTTGCTGTGCCCGCGGATCGGCGCCGGACCGGCGCCGGGGCGGCCGATGTTGCCGCGCAGGAGCAGGAAGTTGACGATCTCGCGGATGGTCGGCACGGAGTTCGGGTGCTGGGTCAGTCCCATCGCCCAGCAGACGATCACGCTGCGCGCGGAGATCACCTCGTCGGCCGTCTGCTCGATCTGCTCGCGCGTCAGGCCGCTGAGCCGCTCGATCAGCGCCCAGTCCAGCGAACGCCAGTGGTTCTTCGCGGCCTCCAGGCCGTCGCAGTAGCGGTCCAGGAATTCGTGGTCGAACACGCCGCCCGGAACCGCCTCCTCGCGCTCCAGCAGCACCCGGTTGAGCCCGTTGAACAGCGCCAGGTCTCCGTTGACGCGGATCGGCAGCAGCCGGTCGGCGATCTCGGTGCCCGGCCCGACCAGGCCGCGCGGGGTCTGCGGGTTGCGGAAGCGGGTGAATCCGGCCTCCGGCAGCGGGTTGACCGCGATGATCCGCGCTCCGCGCTTCTTGGCCTTCTCCAGAGCTGTGAGCATGCGCGGGTGGTTCGTGCCCGGATTCTGCCCGGCGATGATGATCAGCTCGGCGGCGTTCTCGATGTCCTCGAGCGTGACCATCCCCTTGCCGATGCCGATGGTCTGGCTAAGCGCCGCGCCGGACGACTCGTGGCACATGTTCGAGCAGTCCGGCAGGTTGTTGGTCCCGAGGCGGCGGGCCAGCAGCTGGTAGGCGAAGGCCGCCTCGTTGCTGGCGCGTCCGCTCGTGTAGAACACCGCGCGGTTCGGGTCCGAAAGCCCGCGCAGCCGCTCACCGAGCAGCTGCAACGCGTCCTCCCAGTCGATCGGCGCGTAGTGCGTCGCATCGGACGCCAGGTACATCGGCTCGCTCAGCCGGCCCTGCCATTCGAGCTCGTGGTCGTCCATGGCGCGCAGCTGCTCGATCGAGTGCGCGGCGAAGAACTCCGCGTCCACGCGCTTTCGGGTGGCCTCCCAGGCGACCGCCTTCGCGCCGTTCTCGCAGAACTCGGCCGTCTTCCGGTGATCCGGCGAGGGATCCGGCCAGGCGCAGCTCGGGCAGTCGAACCCGTCCGCCTGGTTCATCCGGCCCAGCGCGCGCACCCCGCGCGCCGGCCCCATCTCCTCGTACGCGTACTGCAGGGCGTGCCCGATCCCGGGAAACCCGACCGCGTAGCGCTTCGGGGACTCGACCCGGGGCTCGTCGGCTTCAGGCGGCATCTCGCACCTTCCAGTGGAATCCGAGCGCCGTGTTCATGACGACGGCGTACGCCAGGTACATCAGCCACAGCCCCGTGAGCAGGTGGAACAGCCCGAGAAGTCGCTCCCCGAGATCTTGGGCCCGTAGATCAGATAGCCGGTACCCAGTCCGAAGAAGCCGAGTGCCAGCGGAGGGAACGCGGAAGCCGCGAAAGCGACGAGCATGACGGGTCACCTCGATATGAGCCTCGCATGTATTCTCCCGGTCCAAATTACCCCTAATCCGGCAAATCAATACCTCGATGGCCAAGCAATTCGACACTGCAAGGCGTGAACGCTCGCAGACCAGGGCCTCCAGCCCGTCTCTACCCCGTGGCCGCTCCGCACAGAGCGAGCACCGCCCGCCACAGGGGCGAGCGGTGCTCGGGAATGCGGGTGCCGCGAACAGATCAGCCGACGGCGCGCTCCAGCTCGGCCTTGTTCATCGACGAGCGGCCCTTGACGCCGCGGCGCTGCGCCTCGGCGTAGAGCTGCCGGTATGTCTGGCCGCCGGAACCGCTGTGCGAGCGCCGGCCGCCGCGCTCACTCGGGGACTTGCCGCGCAGCGATTCCCGGCTGGCCGACTTGGATTCGCCGCTGCGCGCCCGCTCCTTGTTGACGGTGCGCGCGGCGATCTCCTTGGCGCGGCGCGGGCTGGTGCCCCGGGCCCGCTGGCTCTCCTCGATGTGCTCGTACTGACGCTCGCGCTTCGCGTTCGAACCTCTCGGCATGACGAATCCTCCTTGTCAGCTGCCGGACGAGCCACGGGTTGCCGGGATGCGGCGGCCCAAACTTCTTCGGCCCGGAAGCCGAGTCCGTCGTTCGGGTCGGCCGGGACGCGGCCGTCGTGGAGGCGGACTTGCCCGGACCTGGCCTCGGCGCGGTCACCGTGTCCGGAGATCGGCTTCGACCGCCCCGGCCGCCTTGTGCAGCGCGGCGACGAGGAGCACGAGGCGCTCCTTGTCGTAGCGCACCGAGGGCATCGACACGGACAGCCCCGCGATCGCCGTCCCGTCGGTGTCCCGGACCGGCACGCCGAGCGCCACCACGCCCCGTTCCGAGCGGCCTTGGTTGACCGCGAAGCCCTGTCGCCGGATGCGCGCCAACTCGGTCCGCAGCTTCGCCAGGTCGGGCAGGTCGACGCTCTCGTCGCGCGGCTCGGCGTAGACCGCCGCGAGTTCGTCCGAGGACAGTTCGGCGAGCAGCAGCAGGCCGGCCGACGTGCGGTGGGCGGGGAAGACCATGCCCTCGCGTGAACCGACGCGCAGGGCCTGGCTCGACTCGACCGAGGCGATGAAGCGCGCGGTCGCCCCCGTGCGGATCGTGAGGTTGGCGGACTCGTCGAGCACGTCCACGAGTCGGCGCAGGTGCGGCAGCGCCGCCGCGCGCAGCAGCGAGGTCTGCGAACGCGAATGCGTGGCCAGCTGAAGGACCGGGCCCGCGTGGTAGACCCGCGTGTCGTCCTGCGTCGCGAAGTCCCGGTAGACGAGCATCTGCAGCAGGCGGTGCGCCGTGGACCGGGCCACGTCGAGCCGCCGTGCGGCGTCGGCGACGGTCAGCGTCCCCTCCAGTTGGAGCATCGCGGCGAGACGGAGCGCGTGATCCACACTGGTGATCGCGTACGACGGCGGCGTTTTCATGGCTGAGCGATTCTGTTCTGGACAGCAGAATTGGTTGTTCTGAATCTGGCGCTGACGGCCACCATAGCCGCTATGAGCGCCGTTCACTCGCCGATCAGCCTGAAGGCGGTCGATTCGCCCGACCAGCCGGACGTCACGCCGGCACTGGAGCGGCTGTACCGCGGCTTCGAGCAGGAGCTGCTGGTCCCGCTGTGGACCGAGATCGGCGGACTCATGCCGGCTCATCCGCGCAGCCGCGCGGTCCCGCACGTGTGGCGGTGGGAGAAGCTGCGGGCGCTGGCCGCGCAGGCCGGGGAGATCGTCCCGGTCGGCCGCGGCGGCGAACGACGAGCCATCGCGCTCGCGAACCCGGCGCTCGGCGGCCGGCCGTTCGCCACGCCGACGCTCTGGGCGGCGATCCAGTACCTGATGCCCGGGGAGGACGCGCCCGAGCACCGGCACACGCAGCACGCATTCCGCTTCGTCGTCGAGGGCAGCGGCGTGTGGACCGTCGTCGGCGGCGACCCGGTCCCGATGAACCGCGGCGACTTCCTGCCGCAGGCCGGCTGGAACTGGCACGCCCACCACAACGCGACCGCCGAGCCGATGGCGTGGATCGACGGCCTCGACATCCCGTTCCAGTACCTCGCCGAAGCGCAGTTCTTCGAGTTCGGGCGTGACCAGATCGGCGACGAGGAGCGGATCACCCCGGCCCGATCCAGGTCCGAACGGCTGTGGGGGCACCCGGGGCTGCGCCCGCTTTCGGCCGAGCACGCCGGTCCCGGCACGCCGCTCCTGTCCTACAAGTGGCAGTACACGAATGCCGCGCTCGCCGATCAGCTGCTGCTGGAGAAGGAGGGGTTCGGCGGCACCGTCGAGCCCGGCCACGCGGCGGTGCGCTTCACCAACCCGAACGACGGCTCCGACGTGCTGCCGACCATCCGCGCCGAGTTCCACCGCGTCGCCCGCGGCGCCGAGACGGCTCCCGTGCGCGAGACGGGCTCCTCGGTCTACCAGGTCTTCGACGGCTCGGGCGTCGTGACGGTCGGCGACGCCTCCTGGTCCGTCGCCCGCGGCGACCTGTTCGTGGTGCCGTCCTGGGAGCCCTTCTCCGCCAAGTCCGAGGCCGGGAGCACCGACTCGGACGAGGGCGCCCTCGATCTCTTCCGTTTCTCCGACGCGCCGGTCTTCGACGCGCTCCGGCTCCACCGATCCCAGAAGGATGCCCGATGAAGCTCGCCACGATCCGCCTCGGAGAAGCCACCCGGGCCGTGCGCGCCGAACAGGACGTGCTCGTCGACCTCGGATACGCCGATCTCGGCCGGCTCTTTGCCGAGGACGACTGGCGGACGAAGGCGGGAATCCCAGCCGGCGAAGCCGCTACGTACCCGGCCGCCGACGCCGATTTCGCGCCGGTCGTCCCGGCCCCGTCGAAGGTCGTCTGCGTCGGCCACAACTACACGAACCACATCAAGGAGATGGGCCGCGACCTCCCGTCGCACCCGACGCTCTTCCCGAAGTTCGCCGACACCCTCTGCGGCGCCCACGACCCCGTCGAGAAGCCGGCCGAGACCGCCGCGCTCGACTGGGAGGTCGAACTCGTCGTCGTGATCGGCAGGCAGGTGCGCCGGGCGAGCGGCGCGGAGGCCGAGGCCGCGATCGCCGGATTCACCGTGATGAACGACGTCTCGGTACGGGACTGGCAGTTCCGCACCGTCGAGTGGACGCAGGGCAAGATCTGGGACTCGTCGACGCCGGTCGGACCGTATGTCGTCACGCCCGACGAGCTGCCCGGCGGCACCCGCCCGACACTGGAGGTCAAGACCGTCCTCGACGGTGTCGTGATGCAGCAGGACAACACCGGGACGCTGCTGTTCGACCCGGTCGCGTTGGTGGAGTACATCTCCACGATCATCACGCTGCGGCCGGGCGACCTGATCGCCACCGGAACTCCGGCCGGCGTCGGCCACGCGCGCGACCCCAAGGTCTACCTCGTCGGCGGCGAGACCGTGGAGACCTCGGTCGAGGGCATCGGCTCGTGTGTGAACGTGATCGTGAAGGTGTGACCGTGGCTCGCACCTTCTCCCACGCACGGCAGTGGATGACGCAGGGTACGAAGCTGTTCCAGGACGCGCTCGCCGGTCTCGACGGTCTCGACGAGGAAAGATTCGCTGCGCCCTCATTACTGCCGGGCTGGAACCGTAAGCAGCTCATCGCGCACGTCGCGGCCAATGCGGAGGCGATCAGCAACCTGATCCACTGGGCCGCGACCGGCATCGAGACCCCGATGTACCGCACCCCGCAGGTCCGTGCCGACGGCATCGCCAAGGGGCTGACGCTGTCCGGCCAGGAGCTCGCGCGGTGGACTCGCGAGTCCGCGGACGGGCTCGCCGAGGCGATGGATCGACTGAGCGGGAAGCAGTGGCGGCACGAGGTCGTCACTGCTCAGGGCCGCACGGTCCGCACCACCGAGACGCCGTGGATGCGCGCTCGCGAGGTCTGCGTTCACGTCGTCGATCTCGGCACCGGCGTCTCGTTCGCCGATCTGCCCGACGACTTCAACGCGGCCCTAACCGCCGACATCCTCGCCAAGCGCGGCATGGCGGAGATTCCCGGCGCTCTCGCCGAAGCGCCGCAGCCGGAGGTGACGGCGTGGCTCGCCGGGCGTCCGCACACGCTGACCTACGCACCCGACCTCGGTCCCTGGCTCTGAAGCGGAATGAGATGACCTGAGCGAGCTGACCACCCCGGACGTGATCGTCGTGGGCGGCGGGATCGGCGGCCCCGGCGCGGCGTATTCGCTGACCCGGGCACCGCTTGCGGGTGCGCGTGCTGGAGCAGGCCTCGTCCTTCGGCGAGGTCGGGGCCGGCATCCAGCTCGCGCCCAACTGCACCCGCATCCTCGACGACTACGGCCTGCTCGACGAGGCGGGGCACCTCGAAGGTGCCGCCCGCGAGCAACGCAACGCGCTGCTCGCGGGCGGTCCACCCACGACTACTCGTTCATCGACTGGCTCTACGGCCCGACCGCGCTCTTCCCGGTGGACGAGCCGCCGATGTTCGAGCCGATCCCGCTGGACTCCGCGTCGCGCGCGGCCTCTGTTGGCACTGCCAGGTGAAGGTGGCCTTCTCGAAGCGGCCGGCGGCCAGGTCGTCGCGAGCCCTTGCCTCAGGCGATGCCGAGCTCGGCGAACGCGACGGCCATCGCGGCGATCGAGGCAAGGATCGCCACGGCGATGACGAAGACCACTCCCCGGGAGACCATCAGCCCGTCATCTCCTGGAAGAGCTGGTCGATGTCCCACTGCTCGGGTTCGGCGCCCTCGGGCACCATCACGTAGGTCAGCCGCAGGAACTCCCGGAGCTCCTCGACCGGCACGGCGACGAGGTCGCACAGGCCGTCGGTGTGCAGTTCGAGCATCACCGCCTTCTCACCGAGCGGCCAGACCTTCAACCGCCCCTCGCCGACCGGGGCTCGGACGCCGGCGGCGAGCATCTCCCGGTCGAACCACCAGACCGAGTCCTCGCCCCACAGGTCCTCGTCCAGGAACTGCAGCGTCACCGCGTACGGATCGGCGGTGTCGTAGTGCAGCGCGACCTCGTCGTCCAGGCAGCCGGCCTCGCCGGCGATCACCTTGGCGTTCAGCTCCGCCGTAATGATGGGCATGAGGGACTTCCGTTCCCCGGCGGCCCGTCGGCCGCGATCGGCTGCCGCGCCGATTGGCGCGGCACCCAATCGACCCCGCTCGGAGCCGTTCATTACGCGGGTTTCGCAGATCAGCGATGTGATCCACGTCACATGAGATCTGCTCCACCGTCAGGCCGGCCACGTAGTGCAGCACGAGCACGCGCCGCTGCTCCCGAAGTCTGCTCACTAACGTGCGCCGGCAAGAGCACACTGCATGGTCGACCCGTCCTGGCGAATACATGCCGTACGTCACACCGCCGAAGGGCCGAGAGGCGAAGAAAAAGGCCAGATGAGCTGTGATCGCTCATCTGGCCTGCGTTTTCATCCTGCTGAGTGCGCCCGAAGGGATTCGAACCCCTAACCTTCTGATCCGTAGTCAGATGCTCTATCCGTTGAGCTACGGGCGCAGTGCGACTCGCCCCGGGCCTTGGCCCGCGGTTGCCGACTGGTCGAGTGTACATGGTTCCGGGGGGAGGTCCGCAAACCGATAAGCCGGCGGGGCCCGGCGCGGAAAAACCGGTTGCCGGGCCGCGCCGGGTTCTGGACACTACGGGACGTCGACCGCCGCAGGTGCGGTCCCGAGATCCGAGGAGGTGCCCCATGGCCGAGAAGGCCGCGGTCACCTGGCCGCTCTCCACCTCCATCGGATCTCCCTTAAGGACCCACTCCAGTGCATCTGCACGACAGTTCCGACCTTTCCGGCGGCGCCGCGGCTGACGACGACGCCGAGAACCTCTACGAGAAGTACGGCGAATACCTCGCGGACGACTACCTCGACACCGAGCGGGTGCGCGGGCGCAGCGTCCTGAGCGAGCAGCAGCAGAAGGCCGAACGCAAGCTGCTGCGCCGCGGGCGGCTGACCGACCGCGAGCGCGAGCGCCTCGCCGAGGGGCGCGAGGACAAGATCCACGAGCGGCCGCTGCCGCCGGGCGCGGACCGCTGGTCCACCTGGGGCGAGGGCGAGCTCGGCCCGGAACCGCGGCCGGAGTGGCTGGTGGTCGCCGACGGAGCGGTGGACAGCCGGCTCGGCGTCGTGAAGACGGGCAAGGAGGCCGACGTCCACCTGGTCGAGCGCTGGATGCCGAACGAGGACGCCTACGACTTCGCGTCCGGCCGCTTCGACGCCGACGAGGCCCGCGACCCCGACCCGGATGCAGCCCCGGGCGTCCCCGCCCTGGCCACCTGCCTGCTCGCCGAGAAGATCTATCGCGGCAACGACCACCGCAACTTCCACCGCGACGCGAGCTACCTGGACGGACGGCGCACCCGCGAGTCGCGGCTCGACCGCGCGGTCGCCAACCGGACCCGCTTCGGCCTGAAGGTCATCGCCGAGCAGTGGGCCGTCGCCGAGTTCGCGGCGCTGGGCACGCTCTGGGAGGCCGGCGCCCCGGTGCCGTACCCCGTGCAGCGGGTCGGCACCGAACTGCTCATCGAATTCATCGGAGATCCGGACGGCTCGGCCGCGCCCCGGCTCGCCGCGCTGCGTCCCGAGCCCGACGAGCTCGCGGACCTGTGGGGCCAGCTGTGCGCCGCGCTCGGCTACGTCGCCCGGGCCGGGTACACGCACGGCGACCTGTCCGCGTACAACATCCTCGTGCACCACGGCCGCCTGGTGCTGATCGACCTGCCGCAGATCGTCGACCTGGCCGCGAACCCGCACCGCGGCGACTACCTCGGCCGCGACGTGGCCAATGTGACCTCGTGGTTCGCCGCGCGCGGGCTGCCGGACGCGGAGCGGCGGGGGGAGAGACTGCTGGAGGATCTCCGGTACGAGGCGCGGCTGAGCTGACCCGCGGCGTGGCGAATCCCCGGCGGAACCGGGCGTGACGCCGCATCAGACCGTAAGCTGTCCCTCTATGGGCATGCCCGCTTCTTCGAGCAGGGACGAGGCGAAGATGACGATCGCGTTGGAGCACATCGAGACCACGGTTCGCGGCTATATCGACCGGTACCCCTCCGAGGGGTCCGCGCTCGCGCCGATCCTCGAAACGCTGGCCAAGGGCTTCGACTTCACTTCGCGGCGGCGCTACCCGGCACACGTCACCGCCGGGATAGTGCTGCTGGACGAGCAGGACCGGGTCCTGGAGATCAAACACGGCGTGCTGGGCCGCTGGCTCACCCCGGGCGGGCACTGCGAGCCGGAGGACAAGTCCCTGGTCGGCGCGGCGCTGCGGGAGCTGGCCGAGGAATGCGGGATCGGGGCCGAGGACGTGATGCGGATCGGCGGCGACGACGCGCTGCCGGTGCACATCGACGTGCACGGCATCCCGGCGAACGACGCGCGCTCCGAGCCGATGCACCACCACTTCGACTTCCGCTACGCCTTCCGGCTGCTGCCCGGCACCGAGGTCCGGCTCAACCACGAGGCCTCCGACCTGCGCTGGACGCCGTACGCCGAACTCGCCCCGATGCGGCTGGCCGACCACCCGCTGCCGCGGGACTGAGCGCGCCGGGACGCGGCGGGAAAGATTTTGGTGCGCGGGGACCGGTCCGGGTATGCTGTGCGGGACAGTTGGAGGCTTCGCCTAGTCCGGTCTATGGCGCCGCACTGCTAATGCGGTTTGGGTCTCAAGCCCATCGAGGGTTCAAATCCCTCAGCCTCCGCTCGTGGAGACGCCCGCCTCGCGCGGGCGTTTTCCTTTCCCCGCCGGAGAATCCGAACCATTCATCAGTGTCCACATATACACAGGTGAACTCTCGGCGACACGCCGGGGCCGCTCGAAGATCGTGAGCGGGGGTTCACATGCGGCCGGAACCCCGATAGCCTGCCGCGCAAACGCTACTCCGGGGCCGTGGCGACTCGTCGCGCTGTGGAGAGATTCTCCCGCCGACGGCCGACATATGGGATAGTCGGACCCACGGCGGAACGCACAAGCGCGACTGGAGGGACGTCCCGGTGGGCCCCACAAACCGAACCCCGGTCCGGGGCGCCGCTCGGCTCGCCGCGATACTCGACGCGCTCCCCGACGCCCTGCTCCTGGTCGACGCCGCCGGATCCGTCGTCAACGCGAACGCCGCGGCGCTCGGCCTGTTCGAGGGCGAGAGCGCGCAGCGCCTGCTGGGCAAGCCGATCGCCGAACTGCTGCCCGGAATCGGCCGCACGGTGGCCACCCCCGGATCCGCCCCGGCCGCGCTGCCCGCCGGATCCGGCAGCATCGACCCGCGCGACCTGGTCGGCGCCCCGGTGCGCCGCCCGCCGGAGCGGATGGCCGCCCGGCGCACCGACGGCGGCGTCTTCCCGGCCGAGGTCACCACGGCCGAGCTGACCGAGGAGGACGAGTCCGAGCTCACGCTCCTCGTCGTGCGCGATCTGACCGGCGTGCTGGACGTCGAGGCGGAGCTGCGCCGCCAGCAGCGGCAGATCGAGCTGATCCTGCGCGCCGCCTCCGAGGGCATCATCGGGGTCGATCACGAGGGCCGGATCGTCCTGGTGAACCCGGCCGGCGCGAAGATACTGCGCTACCGGGCCGCCGACCTCGGCGGACAGAACGTGCACGAACTGCTCACCCACTCCCGCGCGGACGGCACGCCGCTGCCGGAGTCCGAGTGCCCGCTGCTCGACAGCGTGCGCACCGGAGCCAAGCACCGCGCCGTCGACAGCGTGCTCTGGCGCAGCGACGGCGGCCCCGTTTACGTGGATTTGACCACCGCTCCCGTCTACGAGGGCGACAACATCATCGGCGCCGTGATGACGTTCGTGGACAACAGCGCCGCGCGCACCGCAGCCCGGCAGGCCGCCGAACTCACCCACGTGCTCGACAAGGATCTGCGCGGTTCGCTCGTCGACGTGGCGGCGCGGCTGCGCGAGACCGCCGACTACGCCGAGTCCGAATACGCGGCCAGCGGCTACGGCTCGGCCACGCTGCCGATGCTCGACGAGATCGGCGCCGACCTGGACCAGCTGACGACGCTGGCGGCGGACGTCGTGGACTTCCAGCAGTCGGTGCTCGGCAGCCTGGAGTACGCGCCGGAGACCGTCCAGCTCGGCGACGTCGTGGACGCGGCCGTGGACGCCGCCGCGCCGGCCGCGGCGGCCACCGGGGTGGAGATCGCCGCGCACTGCGCCGAGGTCGAGGTCGACCTCGACGCCGAGCTCTTCGTCAAGCTGCTGACCCATCTGCTGGCCGACATGGTCTCGGTCTCCCCGGTGGGCGGCAAGATCGTGGTGACGGCGGCCCGGCGCGGCGCGCTCGCCAGGATCGAGATCCGCGGCCCGCACACCGGCGGCGGCCCGCTGCACCTGCCGATCGCGCAGGCCATAGCGGCCCGGCACGGCGGCACCGTGACCACCCACCGGATCGCCGGCAAGGGCAACACGCACGTGATCGAGGTGCCGGTCGACCAGCCGAACCGGCCGGAGCGCCGGGACCAGCCCAAGCCGGTCGAGGGCCCGGTCCGCTCGGCGCTGCCGACCCGGATCCGCGGCGCGTCCCGCAATCCGATCGCCGCGGCCCGGATCCGCCCGCCCGCGCCGGCCGCGGCCGCGAAGCCGGCCGCCACCGCGGTCGCCGAGCCGGCCGAGGCCTCGCCGGCCGCGGTCGCGGAGGCCGAGCGGGAGCAGGCCGAGCCGCAGGCCACCGTGCCGGAGGCGAACGGCCGCCAGGCCGCGGGCGCCTCCCGCCGGCGCCGCGGCGCGCCCGCCGCTGAGGGCGCCGACCTGCAGGCCCGCATCCCGGCGCAGTCCCGTTCCACGCTGGCCCGCTCGGTCGGCTCGATGGACCTGCGCCCGAGCAGGCCGATGCCGACCGGCGACGTCTGGTCGAAGCCGGACCGCAGCCTCACCGGGGATCCCGCGCCGGCCCAGCCGACCGACACCCAGTGGATCGTCCCGGTGCGCGAGCAGGAGCCCGAGCCCGCCGAGGCGCCCGCGCCGCCGGAGCCGGTCGCGCCGCCGCAGCCCGCCGATCCCGATCCGCAGCCGTGGCAGCCGGCCGAGGAGCCGCAGCAGGCTGAGATGCCGGAGGCGGATGCCACGCAGCGGATGCCCGATCTGATGCAGCCGCCCTCCTACGTGGCCCCGTCGCAGGGCGTGCAGCCGCGCGGGCGCCGCCGCGGCGCCCAGTCCGACGGGGACCTGTCCTCCTCCTCGCCGTCGCTGCCGCAGGTGCCCGAGCCGCCGGCGCAGCGGGTCACGCTGCCGGTCGCCACGCAGACCGTGCAGGCTCCGCCCGCCGCGGAACCCGAGCCGGCGCCCCCGGCGAGCCAGAAGACCGCCGCGGCGCCCGGCCGGCGCAGCTACGCGGCGGCCGCGCCCGCCGCGCCCGCACCCGTCGCCGAGCCGGAGCCCGCGGCCGAGCTGCCGCGGCTGCTGCTGTGGCCGGATCCGGATCCGGACACCGGCGAGATGCTGCGCACCCGCGGCTACGACCCGGTGCCGCTCGGCCAGCCGGACCGGCTGCCGACGCTCGCCGCGAACGGCAGCGGCGCGGCGCACCCCTTCGCCGTGTTCGTCGACCCGGTCTCCGCGCCGATCACCCGGCGCGGCCTGCGCGAGGTGCGCGCCGCGTCCACCAAGGCCGGCCTGCCGCTCCTGGTGACCGCGGGCATCGGCCGCTCGCCGGACGGGCACGAGCTCGGCCCGGACCCCTCGCTGCTGCTCACCGCGCTGTGCCCGGCCGAGGTCCGGCTGCCGCGGGTGCTGCTGGTCGAGGCCCGCAACGATCTGGCCGACGCGATCGCCGACATCCTGGAGCGCCAGGGCATGCAGGTGGCGCACGCGACCACGGACGCGGAGAGCCGGGAGTCCGCGGTGGCCTCGCCGCCCGATCTGGTGCTGCTTGACCTCATGCAGATCCGGCGCCGCCGGGTCGGGGTGGTGGACTGGCTGCGCGACCGCGGGCTGCTCGCCCGGACCCCGCTCGTCGTGTACACGGCGGAGGGCTCCGACACCGGCGGATTCGACGCGCTGTACCTGACCGAGCGGGCCACCGACGCCGAGCCGGCGAGCCGGATCGGCGACCTGCTCGCGAAGATCGCCCCGCAATAAGCGTCATCGATCCCGTAGATACGTCCGTATTGCCCGCAAAGGTCGGCACTCGAGCGGAGCGACGGAACAAGAGCCGTACTGGGGGGACTGTTGGAAACCGCACTTGTTGAGTACCTTCGGACCAGATACCTTGTGCACCTCCTACACGCCGGTATCCACCCCGACAAGCGGCTAGTCTGAGGCGGCGTCATGACGTACCCACCCATCTTCCGCGCGACGGCACGCGCATGAGTCTGCCGCCGTACGACCAGTCGATGCGCGAACTCGAGCGGCAGTACCAAGTGGTGCTCCCCGACTCCGTGGGCCAACCCGCCCTGGGCTTCCGTGACGGTGTCTGGTTCCGGGTCAGCGGCGGTGCCCCGCGCCCGGTGCTGATCCGTTCCGCCATCATCCTGTGCCCGCACGCCGCCGGCTCGATCGTGCAGATCGCCTGCTGGTGGATGCGCGAGAACGCGCACTCCTCGCGCGCCCTCGACCTGGCCACCGAGCTCGCGCTGTGCGTGGGCGAGCTGGCCCGCAAGGCGATCGAGGACGACCCGCTGGGGATGGCCGACGACCCGCTCTCCAGCAGCCAGCAGAACGCCGTGGCCGGCTTCGGCGCAAGCCAGAGCCCGCTCTCGTCCGGCGCCTACGGCGCGAGCCCGATGGCCGGCGCGGGCCTCGGCTCCAGCGGCGGCTACGACACCGGCGGGTACCAGTCCGGCGGCTATCAGACCTCCGCCGACCCCTACGCCTCGCCGTACGGCGCCGGCGCGCCGGCCGCCGGTGCGACCACGGTGCTGCCGCAGATCCCCGCCGACGGCTACGGGATGCCCCCGGCGCAGCGCGGACCGGCGATTCCGCCGCGCGGCCAGGGCATGCCGGCCGGCGGTCCGAACGGCAGCGGCGGCTACCCGCAGCAGCGCCCGGGCCCGCCGATGCGCCCGCAGCCGCGGCCGCAGCCGCAGCCGCAGCCGCAGGGCGGCTATCCGCAGCAGAGCCAGGGCGGCCGTCCGCCGCAGCGGCCCGCGCCGCGCCCCGAGTACGACGACGACCCCTACGGCCGTCCGCAGCCCCCGCAGCAGGGCCGCCCGGCCTGGTAGGACACCCGTGGACACGCACCCGGCTGACACCCCGTCAGCCGGGCGCGTGCGCGTTCACCCGGCTGCGTCCGGCCGCCGCCTCAGGTTCGCGCCACCGGCCCGTCCAGGAAGTCGCCGTCGATCTCGATCGCGACGCCGCCGTGCTTCTCCACGTGCCCGCCCTGGTACTGCTTGATCCGCCGGTGGTTGCTCCACATCGCATCCGGCACCGAGCCGTCGGCGGTGCGCACCTGCCTGTCCCAGCGTGCGATCCAGACCGCGTCCGGCGCCGCGAAAGAGGGCTGCGTCGCGACGGTCTCGGCCAGTGTCGCCATCCCAGAAGCCGCAGATCCGTAGACTCCGGAGTAAAAACCCCGCGAGTGCAGTTCTCGGGTCCAAGCGCTCAGATAGGCCATCGCCGTGTTCACGCACGCCTGGTTGTCCTGCCGGAAGCCCTCGAGGTCGAAGTAGACCGGGCTGCCGCCGAGGATGCCGTACGACGCCGCCTGGTTCGCCGCGTCGTCCGCCTCCGCGGTCCCCTGCTGCGCGGCCAGCGCGGGCGTCATCTTCTTCAGCGCCTTCCCGCCCGCGCACGGCGCCTGCAGCCCGACATAGATCGGGATCAGCGACCAGCCCTGCGCGGAGACGGAGCCCACCCAGTCCGAGCTGAGGTTCCCGGCCGGACAGGCCCGGTCGCCGCCGCCGATGTAGACGCCGACCGCGCGGTACTGCGTCGTCTGGTACCAGGCCCGCATGGCGCTGACCGAGGGCGCGGCGCAGGTGTCGAAGCCCGGCGCGCTCACCACCCGCGGCGACGGGGTCGCCGCCTCGGCGGGCGCGGCCGGGGCCGCCGCGCTCAGCAGCAGGGCGGCGAGCACGAGGCAGCGGGCTGGGGTCCGGCGGAGCAGGGTCGCTGTATCCACCCTCGGAACATAGGTGAATCATGTGACGTATCCGGACGACTTGCGCGCGTGTCGTGCGGTGATCCACTCAAATGACCATCAGTTCGAGCGGGGAGTGAGGCGGCGTCGTACGATGCCCCGTCAGATCCCCTCGATGGGCTCGGAGTGCTCCAGCACGGTGTGCAGCCCCTCGCGCAGCCCGTGCAGGGCGGCGGTGATCCCCTGGATCCGGAACAGCGGCTCGGAGACGACCTTGCTCTCCCCGACCGCGGGCGGCTCGGCGGCGACGGCCAGCTGGAGCGTGCGGTGGCTCAGCGCCAGCCGCTCGCCGTCGGCCTCCTCGACCTGCACGATCGGGTCGTCCACATGCGGGTGGAACTGCGCGGCCTCGTACATGCCCTCGCCGGTCTCGTGCAGCTCGAGCCAGAGTTCGTAGTCGTCGGTGGCGTACGGGTTGCCGCTCGGCCGGCCGATCATCACGACGGAGTCGAGCTCGTCGAGCTGCGGGCGGATGCGCTCGAACATCTCACTCAGCTCGGCGGCGACGAAAAGCACCTTGACCTGCCGCTCGCGCAGGATCTCGGTGATCTCCTCCTCCGGCAGCCACCAGTTGACCAGCACCGCAGTCGTCCCGGTGAGCGCCGCCGCGAACAGCGCCTCGATGCACGCCGGGTGGTTGGGCGAGAGGACCCCGATGTGGTCGCCGGGCCGGACCATCGCGGCGCGCAGGCCGGTGGCGGCGCGGCGGATCCGCGAGTCGAGCTTGCGCCAGCTGAGCTTGTGCTGTCCGTACTGCAGCGCGGTACCCAGCGGGGCGCGGCCGAGCTGGTGCTTCAGCAGTTCGCCGAGCAGGCCTGAACCGGGTGCGGCGGAGCTCATCGACATCACGACTCCGATATAAGGCGTTGACGCGGTGTCAGTAAGGTAGCCCGCGCGCGGCCGCTTTGGCTACACTCCGCGACCCCCGGCCGCGGCTGTTCAGCCGCCGTACATCCGCTTCATGGTGTAGTCGATCATCTGCTCGACCGCCTGCGCGTCGAAGACCACGCGGTGCTCGCCCTCGATGTCGAGGATCATGCCGTAGCCGCCGGGCAGCAGATCCAGCACCTCGGCGCCGGTCACCACGAAGTGCCGGGACTTCTCGCCGGAGTAGCGGCGCAGCTCGACCAGCGAGGAGAACATCGGGATCACCGGCTGCGGGGTGTCGTGCAGCGCCAGGAAGCCGGGCCGCTCGCCGCGCGGGCAGAAGATCTTCGAGACCGTGAACACCGCGTGGAAGTCCTCGGGGCCGATCGATCCGGTCGCGAAGGCGCGGATGGCGTCGGCCAGCGAGGGCTGCAGGATCTGCGTCCCGCCGTTGTCGTCTTCCGGATAGCCGTACACGGTCGTAGAGCGTACGTGAGCAGGCGCACCTTGCGCGAAGTTACCGATGAGTAGCATTATTGGTTACTACCGGGTACAAGTTCTGGGCAGACACGGCCTCCATCGCAAAGGACCAGTTCATGGGGCACTACAAGGCGAACCTGCGGGATATCGAGTTCAACCTCTTCGACGTGTTCGGCGGCGCGGAGACCTTCGGTTCCGCGGACTACCCCGAGGTAGACGTGGAGACCGCGCGCGACGTGCTCTCCCAGATGGAGAAGATCGCGGAGAACGAGCTGGCCGACTCCTTCGTCGAGGCCGACCGCAACCCGCCGGTCTTCGACCCGGCGACCAGCACCGCGCCGCTGCCCGAGGCCTTCAAGCGCTCGTACAAGGCCTTCACCGACACCGAGTTCTGGCGGCTCGGCCTGCCCGAGGAGATGGGCGGCACCCCGGCGCCGCCGGCGCTGATCTGGGCCCTGGGCGAACTCGTGCTCGGCGCGAACCCGGCGGTCTGGATGTACGCCTGCACCGCGCCGTTCGCCCGGATCGTCTTCCAGAACGGCACCGAGGAGCAGCGCAAGATCGCCCAGCGGATGGTGGAGAACGGCTGGGGTGCCACCATGGTGCTCACCGAGCCGGACGCCGGCTCCGACGTGGGCGCCGGCCGCACCAAGGCGGTCCGGCAGGAGGACGGCAGCTGGCACATCACCGGCGTCAAGCGCTTCATCACCTCGGCCGAGCACGACCTGTCCGACAACATCATCCACCTGGTGCTGGCCCGCCCCGAGGGCGCCGGACCCGGCACCAAGGGCCTGTCGCTGTTCATCGTGCCGAAGTACGACTTCGACTGGGAGACCGGCGAGCTCGGCGAGCGCAACGGCGCGTACGTGACGAACGTCGAGCACAAGATGGGCCTGAAGGTCTCCAACACCTGCGAGCTGACCTTCGGCGAGAAGCACCCGGCCAAGGGCTGGCTGGTCGGCGAGGTGCACAACGGCATCGCGCAGATGTTCCAGGTCATCGAGATGGCCCGGATGATGGTCGGCACCAAGGCCATCGCGACCCTCTCGACCGGCTACCTGAACGCGCTCGAGTACGCCAAGAACCGGGTCCAGGGCGCCGACCTGGCCGAGTCCGCGAACAAGGCGGCCCCGCGGGTGACCATCACCCACCACGCCGACGTGCGCCGCGAGCTGATGCAGCAGAAGGCCTACGTCGAGGGCATGCGCGCGCTGGTGTTCTACGCCGCCTCGTACCAGAACAAGATCTGGGCCGCGAACGCCCGCGGCGAGCGGGACGAGCTGTCCGAGCGGATCAACGACTTCCTGCTGCCGGTCGTGAAGGGCTACGGCTCGGAGAAGTCCTACGAGCAGCTGGCCCACTCGCTGCAGACCCTCGGCGGCTCCGGCTTCCTGCAGGACTACCCGATCGAGCAGTACATCAGGGACGCCAAGATCGACACCCTCTACGAGGGCACCACGGCGATCCAGGGCCTCGACTTCTTCTTCCGGAAGATCGTCAAGGACCAGGGCCAGGCGCTCACCGCCATCAAGGGCGAGATCGACAAGTTCCTGGCCGACGCCCCCGGCGGCTCGGCGCTGGCCCCGGCGCGCGAGCGGCTCGCGGCCGGCCTCGCCGACCTCGAGGCGATGCTGAACACGCTGTTCACCCAGGCGGCGAAGGCGATGGAGGAGCCGCGGCAGATCCACGTGGCCGCGCAGTCCACCTCGGCGTTCCTGCTCGCGGCCGGCGACCTGATCGTCTCCTGGCTGCTGCTGCGCCAGGCCGTGATCGCGCAGGACCGGCTCTCGGCCGGGGCCTCCGACAAGGACGTGCCCTTCTACAGCGGCAAGATCGCCGCGGCGAAGTGGTTCGCCGGCAACGTGCTGCCGCACCTGGCCGCGACCCGCGCCGTGGTCGAGGCCACCGACCTGTCGCTCATGGACCTCGACGAGGCGGCCTTCTAGGGAGAGAGAGCGGCCGAAGCCGATCCGGGTCGCCGCTGTGCGGAGCGGCCGCCCGGATGACGGTCGGCGACGGTCGGCGCCCGGCGGCGCGCATGGCGCCGGGCGCCGACTTTCGCTGTATGGGAGCTGATTCGCGGGGTATCGTTCCCCCGTGACTGAAGCAGAGTTCAGTGCGGTGGTGCCGATCGCGCCGCGGGGAACCACGATCGAGCGGACCCTGATAGCCGGTCCGGCCGCCGAGGGGGGCTTCCGGCCGATCGTCGCCGGCCCCGGCGAGGCGCACGTGGTGCGCACGGAGCTGGCCGCGCGCCCCTCCGCCCCGGCGACGCCGCGGCCGCTGCTCGCGTTCGCCCAGCTGACCGACGTGCACCTGGTCGACCACCAATCCCCGGCGCGCGTCGAATTCCTCGACCGCTACAACGATCCGGGATCGCGCTTCGCCGGCCTGGCCAACGTCACCGGCTCCTACCGCGCGAACGAGATGCTCTCCGTGCACGTCGCGGACTCGATGGTGCGGCGGATCAACGAGATCGGGGTCGGCCCGGTCTGCGGACTGCCGATCGCCTTCGCGGTGAGCACCGGCGACAACGCGGACAACAGCCAGTACAACGAGTACCGCTGGTTCATCGACGTGCTCGACGGCGGCCCGCTGCGCCCCGACTCCGGCGAGATCGGCACGTACGAGGGCGTGATGGACTGGACGCACTACGACGTGCACTACTGGCATCCCGAGGGCACGCCGCAGGGCCAGATCGAGGATCGCCCGCGTGCGCTGCACGGCTTCCCGATCATCAGCGGCCTGCTGGAGAAGGCGCTCGCGCAGTTCACCGCCGAGGGCCTGCGGATGCCGTGGTACTCGGCGTACGGCAACCACGACGCGCTGCTGCAGGGCAACCTGCCGCACGTATTCGGCAGCGACGAGTACGCCACCGGCGACCACAAGGCCGTCGAGCTGCCGACCGGCACGAGCCTGGTCCGGATGGCGATCGACCTGTTCCGGATCTCTCCGCACGCGATCAAGACGCTCTTCGCCGGCGACTTCCGCCGGGTGACACCGGATCCGGATCGCCGGCCGCTGACGCGCGCCCAGGTCGTCGAAGAGCACTTCCACACCCTCGGCGCCCCGGTCGGCCACGGCTTCACCGAGACCAACCGGGCCGAGGGCACCGCGTACTACGCCTTCGACGCACAGGCTGCGGACGGACCGCCGATCCGCTGCGTGGTGCTGGACACCGTCAACCCGGTGGGCGGAGCGAACGGCTCGCTGGACGAGAAGCAGTACCGCTGGCTGGAGGCCGAGCTGCTCGGCCACTCCTCCCGCTACCTGGACGAGGACGGCCGCCTGGTGGACGGCCCCGGAGCGAACCGGCTGATCGTGCTGTTCAGCCACCACACCAGCGCGACCATGGACAACTGGCTGACCGAGCCGGAGCCGGACAAGCACCGCGTGCTCGGCGAGCGGGTCAGGGACCTGCTGCTGCGCTACCCGAACGTCGTGCTCTGGGTGAACGGGCACACGCACGTCAACGGCGTCGCCGCGCACGCCCGGCACCCCGAGTCCGCCGTGCCCGGCGGCTTCTGGGAGCTGAACACCGCCTCGCACATCGACTGGCCGCAGCAGGCGCGGCTGGTCGAACTCGTGGACAACGGCAACGGCACGCTCTCGGTCTTCGGCACGATCATCGACCACGCGGGACCCGAACAGCCGAGCTGGGACCTCTCCTCCCCGGTCGAGCTGGCCGGCCTGTCCCGGCTGCTCGGCATCAACGACTGGCAGCAGCGCGCCCGCCCGGAGCCCGGCTCGGACGGCAGGCGCGGCGCGGTCGGCGACCGCAACGTGGAACTGCTCGTCCCCAAACCGTTCTGAGCCGCCCACGTCCCCGAACCCGTTCTGGGCGGTCCAGGTCCGGACCGTTCTGGGCGGTCCGCCATCAGGATGCCCGCGCCGAGCTCCGCACGCCGGTTGACTAGGCTGTCGGCATGGCAACCGGATTCGACCGCAAGCACACCGACGACCTGCTCGACTTCCTGCGCGCCGCGCCCACCCCGTTCCACGCGGTGGCCGAGGCGGCGGCCCGGCTGGAGCGGGCCGGCTTCACGCGGCTGGCCGAGACCGACTCCTGGGCGGACGGGGCGGCGACCGGGGCCAGGTACGTGATCCGCGGCGGCGCGCTGGTCGCCTGGTACCTGCCGGAGGGCGCCGAGGCCGCGCGCCCGTTCCGCATCCTCGGCTCGCACACCGACTCGCCGAACCTGCGGGTCAAGCCGGTGCCGGATACCGGCGTGCTGGGCTGGCGGCAGATCGCGGTCGAGGTGTACGGCGGCCCGCTGCACAACTCCTGGCTGGACCGCGACCTCGGCCTGGCCGGCCGCCTGGTGCTGCGCGACGGCAGCGAGCCGCTGGTGAACGTGGACCGCCCGCTGCTGCGGGTACCGCAGCTCGCCATCCACATGGATCGCGGCGTGAACGCGGAGGGCGTCAAGCTCAACCCGCAGCAGCACCTCGCGCCGATCTGGGGCCTCGGCGACGTGCACGAGGGCGACCTGCTCGCCTTCATCGCCGCCGAGCACAACCTGCGCGCCGAGGAGGTGCTCGGCTGGGACCTGATGACCTACGACGTGAACCCGCCGGCCTACCTGGGCCGCGACGCCGAGTTCGTGGTCGGCGGCAGGCTCGACAACCTCGTGTCCGTGCACGCCTCGGTCGCCGCCCTGGCCGCCGCGGTCGCCGACTTCCCGGCCGACGCCCCGATCCCCGTCATCACCGCGATGGACCACGAGGAGACCGGCTCCAACTCCACCTCAGGCGCCAGCGGCCCCTTCCTCGAGGCCGTCCTCGAGCGGCTGATCGAGGTCCGCGGCGGCGGCATCGACGCCCGCGCCCGCGCGTACGCAGGCTCCTTCGTCGCCTCGGCCGACATGGCGCACGCCGTGCACCCCAACTACCCCGAGAAGCACGACGCCGGCCACCGCCCCCGCCCGAACGGCGGCCCCGTGCTGAAGGTCAACGTCAACCAGCGCTACGCCACCAACGGCGCCAGCCGCTCCGTCTGGGCCCGCGCCTGCGAGAAGGCCGGCACCCCCTGGCAGACCTTCGTCTCCCGCAACGACCAGCCCTGCGGCACCACCATCGGCCCCCTCACCGCCACCCGCCTGGGCATCGAGACCTTCGACATCGGCGTCCCCGGCCTGTCCATGCACTCCGCCCGGGAACTCGTCGGCGCCGACGACCCGTGGATCCTCGCGGCCTCCCTGAACGCCTTCCTCGAGGTCTGATCCGCAGGCGGCTGTACCAGTGCGGTAACCGTCGCCCGCGGATCCCGCCGCACCGGTTACATACACGGTCGACTGGGGGGACGGTCAGAGGACCGAGGACTCGACCGACCCGACCACGCACTTCTACCAGTTCCCCGGCACGTACACGATCACGGAGACCGTGGCCGACTCGTCCGGCGACACGGGGTCCGCCAGCACGTCCTTCACGACAGCAGGCACCCTGTACTACCCGACCGACGTGGCCCGGATCCTCGACACCCGTAAGGGAATCGGCGCATCGGTCGCGAAGGTCCCGGCGGGCGGAACGCTGCGGTTGAAGGTGGTCGGAGCGGCCGATGGCCCGAACACGCTTCCCAGCGGCATCAGCGCGGTCGCCCTGAACCTGACCGCGGTGAACGGCACGGCCGGCGGGTACATCACCGCGTACGCAGACGACTCGGCCGTGCCGGGTGTCTCGAACCTGAACTACGGCACCGCGCCAGTGGCCAACACGGTCATCGCGCAGGTCGGCTCGGACGGCTACGTCGATCTGCGGAACACCTCGGGCCACGCCGGCTCCAGTGTGGATCTGGTCGCCGACATCGAGGGCTTCTACACCACGTCTCTGACGGAAGGCGAGCCCTACGGCTACACGCCCGTCGCGCCGACCCGGCTGCTGGACACGAGAAACGGCACCGGGGCGGCCAAGGCGAAGGTCGGTGCGTACAAGTCGGTAACGCTCAACGTCACCGGCCAGATCGGCGACGTGCTCTTCACGCAGACGAACAGCGCTGCCGTCGTTGCCCACGTGACCGTGACGAACACCGCCTCCGCGGGCTTCATCACGTCGTACCCCGGCGGCGCCAAGCTGCCCACCGCGTCGACGCTCAACTTCACGGCCGGGCAGACGATCTCGAACACGGTGATCGTGCCGATCGAGAACGGCGCGATCCAGCTCTACAACGGGTCCCCCGGCACCGCGGACCTGATCGTCGACGTCACGGGCTACTACACGGCCACCGGCTATACCTACGTGCCGATCACCCCGACCCGCCTGATCGACACCCGGACCACCCAGCCGGTCTCGTGGGGATCAGAGCTGGCAGTGCCCACGGCCAGCGCGGACGCCGACCTCGCAGGCGCCGAGGCACTGGCCGCGAACCTTACCGCGACCGAGCCGACCTCGGGCGGCAACCTGGGCGCCGGATCGACCGGCTGGGAGACGTCGAGCGTGAACTTCGGCGTCGGCCAGACCGTCGCCAACTTCACCCAGATCTCCACGTCGCCGACGGAGTTCCCCGTGTACGACGGCCAGACCAGCGGGCACGTCGAGGTGATCGCCGACGTGTACGGCTACTTCGCCGACACCTTCGAGGACTAGCCCCGGCTAGCCCCGCAGGATCAGCGAGAGGCTGCTCGGGGCGCCCTCGACGAGGCGGATCGGGATTCCCCAGTCCTGCTGGTGCAGGTGGCAGGCGGGGAACTCGCCGTCGTCGCAGGAGGCGGCCTTCGCGGCGACGTGCAGGACGCCCTCGGCGACCTGGGGGTTGAGCAGGAGGGTGCGGCCGAGCTCGACGGTGCCGCCCTTGCCGTCGAGCAGGAGCTCGGCGGGGGAGGCGGAGACCTTGACGAAGGTGGAGGGGCCGTAGCGGTCGTCCATCTTCTCGCCGGGCGGGGGCTCGAAGACGACCTCGAGGGCGAACTCGCCCGGGGCGACCTCGGTCGCCGGCCGCTGGGTGCGGTAGGCGCTCGCCTCGACCTGCAGGGCCTCCTCGGGGAGCTTGACCCGGGTCAGCCGGTGGGCGGCGGACTCGACGACGAGCAGGTCGCCGTCGGGGGTGACGAGCGCGTCAGAGGGCTCCTTCAGGCCGGTGATCAAGGTCTCGACCGTGTCGCGGGCCGGCGTGTAGCGGCGGATCGCACCGTTGTACGTGTCGCTGATCGCGATCGAGCCGTCGGGCAGGGCGGTGACGCCGAGGGGGTGCTGGAGGAGCGCCTGGGCGGCGTCGCCGTCGCGCAGGCCGAAGTCGAACAGGCCCTGTCCGACGACGGTGTTGACGGTGCCGGCTTCGGCGTCCACGGAGCGCAGGGCGGAGGACTCGGAGTCTGCGATCCAGATGCGGCCGTCGGCGCCGGTCGTCAGGCCGGAGGGCTGGGAGAACCAGGCCTCGGCGAGCGGGCCGTCGACCAGGCCCTCGTTCGTGGTGCCGGCCCACTGGTCGAGCTTGCCGGACCCGGGGTCGTAGCTCCACAGCTGGTGGATGCCGGCCGCGGCGACGATGACCTGGCTGCGCGCGGCGTTCCAGGTGAGGTCCCATGGGCTCGCCTGGGCCGACTCGCGCGTGTCGGCGACGGTGCGTACGCGGCCGGAGGCGAGGTCGATCTCGCGCAGGGCGTGGTTGACCGTGTCGGCGACCAGCGCGGTGTGGTCGTCAAGCAGCAGCAGGCCCTGCGGCTCGTTGAAGCGCGCGTCGGCGGCCGGGCCGTCGGCGAAGCCTCGCTCGCCGGAGCCGATACGGCGCAGAACTGCCGCCGCGTCGTCGGCGAGTTCGACGATCGAGTGGTGGCTGGTGTCGGACACCAGGTACGTGCCGCCGGGCAGCGCGATCACCTTGCCGGGAAAGCGGAGCGCGGTCGGCTCGGGCTCCGGCGCGACATACGGCGAGTCGCCGCGGCGCAGCGAGCCCTTGGCGTCGAACTCGGCGACCAGCTCCGTGATCAGCGAGCGCAGTCCGTGCACGTGGCCCTCGCCGGACATCTGCGCGGCGATGTACCCCGCCGGGTCCACGACCGTGAGCGTCGGCCAAGCGCGGACGGCGTACGCCTTCCACGTGGTCAGCTCAGGATCGTCGAGCACGGGGTGGTGCACGCCGTACCGCTCGCACGCCGCGATCAGCGCGTCGTGGTCGGCCTCGTGCGCGAACTTCGGCGAGTGCACCCCGACCGTGACGAGCACGTCCGCGAACTCGGACTCGAGCTCGCGCAGTTCGTCGAGCACGTGCAGGCAGTTGGCGCAGCAGAACGTCCAGAAGTCAATCACGACGCACCGACCTCGTAAAGCCTCCAAGGTCAGCGGCTCGGAGTTGATCCAGCCACCACGGCCAACGAGTTCCGGCGCACGTACACGGGCTTTGCTCATGTACCAAGTCTAGGAGATGGACAGATGGACCAGGACGAATACCAGCAGCACATCAGCGCGTGGGGCGAGCGCGAGTTTGATGCGCTGTACTACCGGTTGACCGGCGGATACGAGCTCATCGTGTTCAATGGCAGGCCGATTGGCGAGCAGCACGAGGGCATGTGGACCGTGCACGCGTTCCACTACGGTCAGCCCCTCCACACGATTAACCACCTGATCAGGCTCTCGCCGAGTACGCACTTGGACGCCGCGCGCTCCGCTGTTGTGACGCTCAAGTGCGCTGGTCTGATCGGCGCGGACGCCGTGGAGGCGTAGCCGCTGAAAACAGCCGAACGGCCCGTCCCCGCCTAACTCAACTAGGCAGGGACGGGCCGGTTTTCATTGTGCCGTCCCATCCAGTTGAGTACACAGCGTCAGCGTGAACCCTTCAGCGGACCACCCCCACGTGCGCCCCGAAAGCGCCGCACTGTGGAGCGTTGCGAGGACGACCAACAGCCGGTTTCCGTCAACGCTGCCAAGCAACGAGGCGGCGGCGAGAACGAGGGAGTCCGGAGTTTCGCAGTCCGCGCGCACCGGCTCGCCGTTCACGTACCCGTCAAGCCTGAGCACGGCTAGACGCCCCAGAACGCCCGTCAGAGCCGTGCACGGGCAGCGTGCGCCACACGGTAACCGAGACGTGCTCACGGACGCTCAGCGTGGCGTACTGGCCGTCAACGCCGCCCACGAATCGGATACAGAACCCGTCGGCGCACGGCGCATCCGTCGCCCTGACCGATTCGACCTGTCGGAGTTTGCCAAGGTCGCGCATCCAATCCCCGGACCGGATCTCGGACGGCCTGACGATGACCGGCCGTCGCTCATCAAAGGTCTGAATCGCGTGCTCGCTACGTGTCCTCACAGTCACATGGTGTTTGGCCAGGTGGGACGCTTGAACTGCATTCTCGGGACGTTTAGGAACGTCTGATGTACCGTTAGAAGTGTCCTAAACGTCCCTAATGGAGGGGGTAGCGCATGACCAATGATGCGCTGAGAGACGCTATGAAGGCCGCTGAGCTCACGAGAGCCACGCTCGCCGAGGTCAGCGGGGTTGACGTGAAGACAGTTGATCGATGGCTCAGCGACGATAGACGCGTACCGCACCCGCGCCAGCGGCTAGCAGCAGCCAAAGCACTCGGAACGGAACCGGAAATGATCTGGCCAAGCATCAAGAGCATTATACGGCGCTCGCCAGGGCTTAAAGAGATCTTGGCGGCGTACCCCACGCGTTCCGCGCTGCCCTCGCCCGTGTGGGGCGAGCTGGTCAACGGCGCTACGCGAGAGCTGACGTTCGCGGGGTATACAAGCTACTTTCTATGGCTCACCGTTCCGCACCTACGGGAGACGCTGCGAGACAAGGCAGCAGCGGGCGCGCGCGTGCGGTTCCTACTCGGCGACCCTGACAGCGAAGTGACCCACTCGCGGGAACTGGTCGAGGGTGTGCCGCTCACGATCCGTTCGCGCATCGCGATCAGCCTGAGCGAGCTAGAGCCGCTGCGCGATGTGCCCGGGGTCGAGGTCCGGTTCAGCGATCGGCATATCTCGCTGAGCGTGTGGGCGTTCGATGACCAACAGATCGTGTGCACGCACATCGCCGCCGCTGTAGGCCATGACTCGCCCACTTACCGTATCCAGCGCGCCGGGGACGGCGGACTGTATGCGGCGTACGCGGACCACGTGAACGCGCTATGGGAGACAGCGCGCCCCGCGTAGCTGAGTACCGGCCCGCTGGCATAAAACTGCTCAAACCCAGGCCATCCCGGGCACCGGTCGATGTCTCTCGTAGGCGAGGGACAGCACGGCCGACGCCGGGCGGACGTCGATAAGGGTGGAGTTGTCGGCGCCCAAGCCGCTGTCGATATGTATGAACCCATTGTCGAGTGCGACCTTGACGTCTTTCAGTTCCGCGTGCGACTTGCCATCGACGTCGCGGACCTCGTAGCCCTTCGCGAGCTTCACATGTATTGCGGGTGCCCATTTCAAATCAGCCATACGGCAAGTGTCCGCACGCTGGCCGCGTCACGCTCGTCTGCTGCGCCGTCCGGGTAGTCGTTGCGCGTGCTATTCGACTCCACGGACGAATCGTTGCTTGACACGACGCCTCGCGAAAACACGAAACCCCCTGGCTCACGCTGAGTAAGCATGAGACAGGGGGTTTGACCTGCTAGAACCCATGCCGGCCAGCGCGGAGAGTAACCGGCTACGCGGTGGCCATGGCCAGATATCGGCGGCCGGTTCGCTCGCTGACTCCGAAGTGATCGGCCATCGCCTTACCGGTCACTCGGCCATCGGCGGACAGCGCCCGGAAAGCGTCGCGGAGCGCGGACACGTCCGGCCGGACAGGCTCAGCGGGCGCCGGACGCTTGGCCGCATCATCGAACGCTGACCAAACCTCGTCCGGACAGCCGCTCTCAAGGCCGCTCGCGCTGTCCGGCGGGTCATCGGCCATGTCCGGCGCTGACAACCTCTCAGGCTCGCTGTGCGGCTGTCTGTGCATCCGCCACACGATCAGCGGAAAGCAGCCATGGAGCGCGACGGACACCCAAACGGACACGTCATGGAGATTGCCTGTCGTGAGGACACCGGCCACGTTGGCTAGAACGGCCACGGCCACAGCGAGGAACACATCACAGCCTGTCCGGACAGCCCAGATCATGTAGAGGTCAATGGCCACCGGGACAGCGAAGCTAACGGCTATAGGCACACTGAGCTTGACCCGGTTTCCCGGACTCCTTGAGTGAGGCGACACTGGTCGCCGGAGGGAGTTTGTGATGCCGAAGGCTCATCCGCCGGAGTTCCGGCGCCGTGCGATCGAGTTGGCCCGTGCCGGGGG